>JBIKLV010000163.1:0-4960 GCA_044359585.1 Sulfuritalea sp.
ATCCACCGCTGGAGCCTGCTGCATCCGGACAAGCCGATGTGGGAGATCATTCCGCCGGCCGTGGATGAAGTCGGCGGGCCGACGATACTCGCCACCTTCACCGTGATCGCGGCGCTGCTGCCGATGGCTTTCGTCACCGGCCTGATGGGCCCCTACATGAGCCCGATCCCGATCAATGCCTCGATGGGCATGTTCATCTCGCTGGCCATCGCCTTTGTCATCACGCCCTGGCTGGCCCTGAAGATGATGAAGCCGGTCGCCCACGGCGCCGCAGCGCACGCGGTCGACCCGACCACGGCCAGGCTCGATCGCCTGTTCCGCCGCATCATGTCGCCGCTGCTCGATCCGCGGACCGGCGCGGCGGCGCGGCGCAAGCTGTGGATCGGCATCCTGGTGGCGATTCTGGCTTCGGTCAGCCTCGGCTTCTTCAAGCTGGTGGTGCTGAAGATGCTGCCCTTCGACAACAAGAGCGAATTCCAGATCGTGCTCGACATGCCGGTCGGTACCCCGCTCGAGGAAACCGCGAAAGTGCTGCGCGAGATCTCCGCCGAGATCGCCCAGGTGCCGGAAGTCGCCGACTACCAGGCCTACGCCGGCACCGCAGCGCCGATCAACTTCAACGGCCTGGTGCGCCAGTACTACCTGCGCAGCGCGTCGGAAATGGGCGACATCCAGGTCAACCTGGTCGGCGCCAAGCATCGCGACCGCCAGAGCCACGAGATCGCCGTCTCGGTGCGCGACCGCGTGGTGGCGGTGGCCAAGAAGCATGGCGGCAACGCCAAGGTTGTCGAAGTGCCACCTGGCCCGCCAGTGATGTCGCCCATCGTCGCCGAGGTCTATGGCCCCGACTACGCCGGACAGATCGCCGTTGCCAAGCAGGTGCGTGCCGCCTTCGAAAGTACGACCGACATCATCGGCGTCGATGACACCATCGATGAGGATGCTGAAAAGCTCGTGCTGCGCGTCAATCAGGCCAAGGCCGCCCTGCTCGGTGTGGCGCAGAAGGACATCGTCGAGGTGGTGCGCATGGGGCTGTCCGGCGAGGATGTGACCCCGGTGCACGACGGCGACGCCAAGTACGAAATCCCGGTGCGCATCGTGCTGCCCGCCGAGCGCCAGAACAGCATCGACCAGTTGCTCAAGCTCAAGGTGCGCGGCCGCGATGGCGCGCTGGTGCCGGTGTCTGAGGTGGTCGAGATCAAGCGCATGCTGCGCGAGAAGCTGATCTACCACAAGGATCTGCTGCCGGTGGTCTTCGTCACCGGCGACATGGGCGGCAAGCTCGATTCGCCGCTCTACGGCATGTTCGACATCCGCAACAAGCTGGCTGACCTGAAACTGCCGCAGGGTGGCACGCTCGGCGAGTACTTCTTCAAGCAGCCGAAAGATCCTTACGCCCAGTACTCGATCAAGTGGGACGGCGAATGGCAGGTCACCTTCGAGACCTTCCGCGACATGGGCGCCGCCTATGCGGTGGGCCTGATCCTGATCTACCTTCTGGTGGTGGCGCAGTTCAAGAGCTACCTGGTGCCGCTGATCATCATGGCCCCGATTCCGCTCACCATCATCGGCGTCATGCCCGGCCACGCCCTGTTCGGCGCGCAATACACGGCGACCTCGATGATAGGCATGATCGCGCTGGCGGGCATCATCGTGCGCAATTCCATCCTGCTGGTGGACTTCATCAACGAGCAGGTCGCCGGCGGCATGGATTTCGCCGAGGCCGTGATCCAGGCCGCCGCGGTGCGCGCCAAGCCCATCGTGCTGACGGGCCTTGCTGCCATGCTCGGTGCCTTGTTCATCGTCGATGACCCGATCTTCGCCGGCCTCGCGCTGTCCCTGATCTTCGGCATTTTCGTCTCCACCATGCTGACGCTGGTGGTGATCCCGGTTCTGTATTACGCGGCGATGCAAGGCCGCATTGTCAAACCTCAATAAGGAGCTTCACATGACCGTCAATCAGATCGTTCGCATCGTCGCCGGATTCTTCATCATGACTTCGCTGGTCCTCGCCCACGTCATGGGCCAGGTGGACATGAGCAAGCTGTCCTGGCTGTGGTTCACCGCCTTCGTCGGCGCCAACCTGTTCCAGAGCGGCTTCACCAAGTTCTGCCCGCTGGACATGATCCTGAAGAAGCTGGGCGTGCCGGAAACGACCGGCAACAGCTGCGCCTGAGCCCCAATTCGCCGTAGCGCTGCCGCCGTCCGCAAGGGATACCGCCCCATGCTTCGCACGGGGCATAACTTTCCGGGCGTGCTACTTGCGGGCTTACGCGTCGAGGAAACGCTGGACTGCCTGCTCCAACGGTGTCAACTCCCGCTCGATAATGTTCCAGATCAGCGAAAGATCGACGCCGAGATACTGGTGCGCCAGGATGTTGCGAGTGCCGGCAATTCTGGCCCACGGAACCTCAGGTCGTTTCTCGGCGAGGCTATCGGGGCCGAGATCGCGGACGATCTGCCCGACAATTTCGAGATTACGGATCACCGCATCCTGCGTCTTGCGGTCATTCATGAATTGTTGGCGCCCATCCGCCGTGTATTCGCGGATACGTTGCAAACAATCCGCGAGATGCCGTAGATAGACCTGTCGGTCTTTCATAAGGGGCGGGCTTCGGCGAGAACACGTTCTCGCAAGTGGATACTCAGGCTCGCTTCGGTGACGACATCGGCACGGCGGCCAAGCATGGATTCGATATCGAGCTGTAGCCCGACTAGGTCGTAAAGTGACCGCTCAGGCCCGAAATCGACCAGCAGATCGATATCGCTTTCGGCCGTGTCACTGCGGCGCGCGACCGAACCGAACACCCGCACGTTTCCCGCGCCATGCCGGTTGGCGGCGGCGAGAATTTCGTTTCTCCTGTCGTGCAGTGTGTCGAGCGTACCCATGACTGATTCGCTTATCGGCGAGATGGATACCGAAGTTTATCCCGATCGAGGCTCAGGCGAACAGACGTGCCAGTTCCGCGCCCGGCGAGGGCGCGCGCATGAAGGCTTCGCCGACGAGGAAGGCGCGCACGCCCTGCGATGTCATGGTCGCCACGTCGGCCGGGGCGAGGATGCCGGATTCGGTGACCACGATGCGATCGGCCGGGATGCGGCCGAGTTGCCCCAGCGTGGTGTCGAGGCTAACCTCGAAAGTCCGCAGGTTGCGGTTGTTGATGCCAACCAGCGGTGTCTTGAGTTGCAACGCGACGTCCAGTTCGGCAGCATCGTGGCATTCCACCAGCACCGACATGCCCAGGGCAAAGGCGATCGCCTCCATCTCTTGCATCTGCGTCAGCGAGAGCGCATCGACGATCAGCAGGATGGCATCGGCACCCATGGCGCGCGCTTCATACACCTGCCAGGGATCGACCAGGAAGTCCTTGCGCAGCACCGGCAGCGCGCAGGCGGCGCGCGCTTCGCGCAGGTAATCGGCCGAGCCCTGAAAGAAGGGCTGGTCGGTCAGCACCGACAGGCAGGCCGCGCCGTGTTTTTCGTAATCGGCGGCGATCTCCGCCGGGCGGAAGTCCGCCCGGATCACGCCCTTGGAGGGGCTGGCCTTCTTGATTTCGGCGATCACCGCCGTACCGCCAGCGCCGACTCTTGAACGGATCGATCCGGCGAAATCTCGTCCCGGCGTCTGCGCCTCCGCCTCGGCGCGGATCGCCGCCAGCGGCTTCGCTGCAGACGCTGCGGCAACTTCCTCGCGTTTTACCGCAAGAATTCTTTCGAGGATGTCCGCCGCCATCAGCCGAACTTCTTGGTGAAGGCGATGAAGTCGTCGAGCTTCTTGCGCGCGGCGCCGCTGGCGATGGCTTCGCGCGCCTTGGCGATGCCATCCCCGACCGAGTCCGCCAGGTTGGCCGTGTAGAGCGCGGCACCGGCATTCAGCGTTACGATCTCGCGCGGCGTGCCGGGCTTGTTGTCCAGCGCCTCGAACATCATGGCTTTCGATTCCGCCGAATCGGCGACGCGCAGGCCGCGGTTGGAGACCATGGAAAGGCCGTAGTCCTCGGGATGGATTTCGTACTCGGTGATCTTGCCGTCCTTGAGTTCGCCGACCAAGGTGGCGGCACCCAGCGAGATTTCGTCCATGCCGTCCTTGCCCCAGACCACCATGACGTGGTCGGCGCCGAGCTGCTGCATGACGCGCACCTGGATGCCGACCAGGTCGGGGTGGAACACGCCCATCAGCGTGTTCGGCGCGCCGGCCGGGTTGGTCAGGGGGCCGAGGATGTTGAAGATGGTGCGCACGCCCATCTCGCGCCTTACCGGCGCGACGTTCTTCATCGCCGGATGGTGGTTGGGGGCGAACATGAAGCCGCAGCCGATGGCTTCGATGCATTCGCCGACCTGCGCCGGCGTGAGCATGATGTTGGCGCCTAGTGCTTCGAGCACATCGGCCGCGCCCGACTTCGACGACACGCTGCGGTTGCCGTGCTTGGCCACCGTGGCGCCGGCCGCCGCGGCGACGAACATCGAGGCGGTGGATATGTTGAAGGTGTGCGCGCCGTCGCCGCCGGTGCCGACGATGTCCACGAAATGTGGATTGTGCGGCGTGTCGACCTTGGTCGACAACTCGCGCATCACCATCGCGGCGGCCGAGATCTCGCCGATGGTTTCCTTCTTCACGCGCAGGCCGGTGAGGATGGCGGCCACCATCAGCGGCGAGATCTCGCCTTTCATGATTTGCCGCATCAGGTGCAGCATCTCGTCGTGGAAGATTTCGCGGTGTTCGATGGTGCGCTGGAGCGCTTCCTGGGGGGTGATCATTTCGTGCCTTTCAGGAAATTTCTAAGAAGTTCATGACCGCTCTCGGTGGCGATCGATTCGGGATGGAACTGCACGCCCTCGAGTGCGAATTCCCTGTGGCGCACGCCCATGATTTCGCCATCCTCGGTCCAGGCCGTGACTTCGAGGCAGGCGGGCAGGGTCTCGCGACGGATCGCCAGCGAGTGGTAGCGCACCACGGTCA
>JBIKLV010000017.1:0-56573 GCA_044359585.1 Sulfuritalea sp.
GCGACGTTGATGTAGCCGTTGATGGCCGCGGCCACCTCGGCATTGGCGAAGTCGTCCACCCTGGCCTTGCTGTTGTGGGCGAATCCTGCGTAATAGCTGACCAGTGTGGTGATCACCACGGCGACCAGCACGCTGGGCTTGGACAGCGGCTTGATCTTTTTCAGGACCAGCATCAGCGCCAGCGCAAAGGCCGACATGGCCAGCGTTGGCAGATGGGTCTGCGGCAGGTAGGACAGCATTTCCCAGATGTCCTTGACGAAGGAATCCGAGCGGCCCTTGGGAATGCCCAGCAGCATGTCCAGTTGCGACAGCGCGATGATGATCGCGGCGGCGTTCATGAAGCCGAGGATCACCGGGTGGGAAACGAAATTGACGATGGTGCCGAGCTTGAGGGCGCCAAGCGCGAACTGGATGATGCCGACCATCAGCGCCAACAGCAGGGCGAGGCCGACGAACTCATCGCTGAAGGGCACCGCCAGCGGAGCGATCGCGGCGGCCGTCATCAGCGAAACGATGGCGACCGGGCCGGTCGCCAACTGGCGCGACGAGCCCCATAACGCGCCGAGCACGGCCGGCACCAGCGCCACGTAGAGGCCGTAATACACCGGCAGGCCGGAGAGCTGGGCGTAGGCCATGGCCTTCGGCACCAGCACCAGGCCGCCGGTGATGCCGGCAATCAGGTCGCCGCGCAGGATGACCGAGTTGACCGGGAACCAGGCAATAAACGGGAACAGGCGCAGCAGCAACTTGTTGGCGAACATGGGATTCCTCGGGCCGTGGCCGGGCGCGCGACCTGCGGCAGCGCCCATTGTGATGCAAATCACACCGCTTACATTGCAGAACGCAACATTTTATCCACGCGGTGGCGACGGTGGCCGAGAGATGCGTTATATGCGCATCACGCTTGTCTATCAGGGAACTGAGGCGGGGAAGCTACTCCCCGACTATTCCATCTGGTAGCGCTTCAGCTTGCGCCACAGCGAGACGCGATCGATGCCCAGGGTCTGTGCCGCGAGCGTCTGGTTGCCGCCGGCCTCGGCGAGCACCCAGCGGATGTAGTCGCGCTCCTGCTCCTCCAGCGAGGGCAGGCGGCCTTCCTTTTTGCGAAAGGTGCGGATCGCCAGTTCGCGCAGATCGTCGGGCAGGTTGGCGCTGTCGATGACATTGCCGGTAGCGATGGCGACGCCGCGTTCGATGATGTTTTCCAGTTCGCGCACATTGCCGGGGAAGTCGTAGGCCTTGAGCAGGTCGAGTGCCTCGCCGGTGATCGTGTCCACCGGTTTGCCCATGCGCGCCGCGCATTTGCGCAGGAAATGGTAGGCCAGCAGGGCCACGTCCTCCTTGCGTCGCGACAGCGGCGGGATCAGCAGGTTCACCACGTTGAGGCGGAAATACAGATCCTGGCGGAAGCTGCCGTCCTTGACCATTTCGATCACGTTGCGGTTGGTGGCGGCAACCACGCGCACGTCGACCGCCTGCGCCTTGGTGGCGCCCAGCGGCAGCACTTCGCGCTCCTGCAACACGCGCAGCAGCTTGACCTGCATCACCGGCGCCATCTCGGTGATCTCGTCGAGGAACAGCGTGCCGCCGTGGGCCGCGGCGATCAGGCCCTGCTTGTCGCCGTGCGCGCCGGTAAAGGCGCCACGGACATGGCCGAACAACTCGTTGGCCAGCAGTTCTTCGTTGAAAGCGCCGCAGTTGACCGCCAGAAACGGTCCGCCGCCGGTTTCCTGACCGCGCTTGCTGTGGTGGTGCAGGTAGCGCGCGAAGAGTTCCTTGCCGGTGCCCGATTCGCCCGTGATCAATACGTTGCAGTCGGTCGGCGCGATCTGCCGGGCCATGTCGAGCAGGCGCTGCATCTCGGCGTTTTGCGTGATGATGCGCACCTTGCCCTGAAAGCTCTCGACCTGCTCGCGCAGCGCCTGGTTTTCGCGACGCAGGCGGACCTTGGTAAGGGCCTCGGCCACCACCTTGCGTACTTCATCGAGCCGATAGGGTTTGGCGATGTAGTAAAAGGCGCCGTGCTTCATCGCCTCGACCGCCGATTCGAGGGTGGCGTAGCCGGTGATCAGGATCACCTCGGTGTCGGGGTGGCTGGCGCGGCACTTCTGCAGGATCTGCATGCCGTCGACCTTTTCCATGCGCAGGTCGGTCAGCACCACGTCGAATTCCTGCTTGTCGAGATGGGCCAGCGCGTTGCCGCCGCTTTGGGTCGCGACCACCTCGTAGCCTTCCTTCTTCATCACGTGCTCGAGGTTGCGCAGGGCGACCTTTTCGTCATCGACGATGAGTAGCCTGCCGGGCGAAGATGTGCTCATGCTGGGGCGTCCTGTGCGGGGAGTCGGATGAGAAAGGTCGTGCCCTGGCCGGGCGCGCTCTTCACGGCGATGCTGCCGCCATGTTCCTCGACGATTTCGAAAACGATGAAGAGGCCGAGGCCGAGGCCGCGACCGACTTCCTTGGTGGTGAAAAACGGATCGAAGATGCGCGGCAGGATGTCGGCGGCGATGCCATGACCGTTGTCGCCGACTTCGATCTCGACCTGCGGCCGCTTGTCATCCACCTGGCCGAAGACCAGGGTGCCGGGCGGATAGGGGCCGCGCGCCGGCCGTGCCCCGACGCGCAACTCGCCGGCACCCTCGAGCGCATCGAGCGCATTGCCGACCAGATTGAAGATCGCCTGCTGCAGACGCTGCTTGTCGCCGGACAGGCAGAGATCCGCCGGTACAGCCACATCGAGGCTGACCTGGGCCGGGATCTGGCCGCGCACCAGGCGCAGGCTATCTTCGACCAGCGGCGCGAGCGGCACGGCTTCGCGGCGGAAGGGCCGGTCGCGCGCATAGTCGAGCAGCGAGCGCACGATGCGCCGCGCGCGCCAGGTCTCGGCGTCGATCTGGCCGATCAGTTCGCGTTCGAACGCCGTGTCGCCAGCGCCGACTTTTGTCGCCGCAACTTCTTCGGCGAGGATTTCACAGGAGGTCGAAATGTTCGACAGCGGGTTGTTGAGTTCGTGGGCCACGCCCGAGAGCAGGGTGCCCAGCGCGGCCAGCTTTTCGGAGCGGACCAACTGGCCCTGGCGCGTTTCGAGCTGCTCCAGTACGTGATTGAAGGCGCGGGTCAGCGAGGCGATCTCGCGGTCCTCGACGGCGAGGTCGAGCTTCGCCATCTTGCCGTCGGCCACCGCAGTCATGTTGTGTTCCAGTTCGCGCAGCGGACGCGCTACGCGCCATGCCAGCATCTGGCCGATGACGACGACAATCAGCACGACGCCGCCAATGGCGCCGAGCAGCCAAAGACGATGGCGGTCGAGCTGTCCCTGCAGTATCCCCCGCTCCGCACTCGACCATTGTTCGGCGGCGGTGGTGATCTCCTTGCCGAGCTGGCGGATGCGGGCCTCTCCCGGCTCATCGTCGTTGCCCGGACTCCGGGTGCTCATCAGGCTGTCGTAGTCTTCCAGCGCGATGATCAGGGCGCCGATGCGTTGGGCATCGGCGACCGCCGCGAACCGGGCACCATGCTCGGCTAGCATGCGCCGCGCTTCCGTCACATAGGCGCGACTTTCATCAAGGTCGGTGCGCTGGCCATAGAGGAAGTAGTTCTTCTCGAAGCGGCGGATTTCCAGCGCGATGCCGAGGAACTGGTGTATCCGTGCGCCGGCGGTTATCTGTTCGGCCAGCAGGCGCATTTCGATCAGCGAAAAGGCCGACAGCGCGACGACCAGGATCGCAACGACCCCGTAGCCGAAGACGATCTTGTGGCGCAGCGACCCGAGTGACAGACGAAGGCGATCCATAAGTTGCATTATGCAATGCACCATTTGATTCCTGCAACATGCCGGAATCCCCATGGCTACGGAGTGGACAAGCCATCTGCGCCGCGCATGTTGCATGTTGAAATTGTCGGATAGCGTTGCGGGCGCTGCCGGCTCAGGCCGGATCGCCGGCAGGCCAGGGGTCAAGGCCGAATCTGGGGACGGTGGCACGGATGCTGCTGATGAGGCGGCCATGGAAACCCGCAAACCGGATCGAAAGGTATTGCTCGCCGTGCGCGAGGGATTTGTCGACCCGCGTCTGCTTGCCTCGGCGCGCAGCCTTTGCCAGCGCATGGATGCCGAACTGGACATTCTCGTCCGCGTCGCCGGCAGCGCACTGCCGCCCGATCTGGCGGATTTCATTGGCGGCTTGCGTGCGGATGGCGTCGCCTACAGCCTGACGCAGAAACCCGAACTGCGCCGTCGCGACATCGTGCAGTACGCCAACAGCCACGAGTGCATTTCCACCGTCGTCATCGATTCCCTCGAAGGCTGGGAAGTCGTCGCCGCCGACCGCTCGACCGATCCATGGGCCCGCCTGGCCTGCCCCCTCGTCACCGCTGCGCCGCCGAAGAAATAGCCGGCGCGGCCACTCCACCACAACACTCCATGAAGCTGTCTCCCGGATCGCTGCTGCCCTTCCTGCGCTGGTTTCCCTATTCCGGAACTTCGTTGCGCGCCGACTTCATCGCCGGCCTCACCGTGGCGCTGGTGCTGGTGCCGCAGTCGATGGCCTATGCGCAACTGGCCGGCCTGCCGCCCTATTACGGCCTGTATGCCGCCTTCCTGCCGGTGGCGGTGGCCGCGCTGTGGGGCTCGTCCAGGCAACTCGGCACCGGTCCGGTGGCCGTCGCCTCGCTGCTGACCGCCTCGTCCCTGACGCCGCTTGCGGCGCCCGGTTCGGAAACCTTCATCGCGCTGGCGATCATGCTGGCGCTGCTGGTTGGCGTGATACAGCTCACCCTGGGCGCCTTCAAGCTCGGCGTGGTGGTGAACTTCCTTTCGCATCCGGTCATCGTCGGTTTTACCAATGCGGCCGCAATCATCATCGCGCTGTCGCAGGTCAACAAGCTGATCGGCGTGCCGATGGGACGATCGGAATCCTTCATGCGGGACATCTGGGGCGTGGCCGGACTGGTCGGCGATACCCATCTGCCGACGCTGGCAATGGGCGCGACAGCCATCGCGATCATGTGGGCGATCCGCAAGAAGGCGCCCAGGCTGCCGGGGGTGCTGATCGCCGTGGCTCTGACCACCGTGGTTTCCTGGCAGATCGGCTTCGAGCGCAACGCGACAGCGACGCTGGAACAGATTGCCGATACCGAGGCGCACGCGCTGCTGACCGAATTCGTCCGCACCGAGGCGCGCATACGCGAGATCAACGAGCAACTCGTGGCCAAGAGCGGGGACATCAAGACGTTGCAGAAGGCGGGCGGTGACCAGGCCCACGCGGTGGCCACCCTCCACTACGAAATCGAACTGGCGAAACTGCAACTGAAGGACCGCGAGGAAGAGAATCGTAAACGAAACCGCGCCGTGCGCAGTTTCGTCTTCGAGCAGGTTCCCGGTGCGGCAGGCGAGCCGGCCAGGTTCCATGCGCTGGGCAAGCTGCCGGCGGGCGTCCAGTCCGACGGTACGCACTGGCGCATCGCCCGTGCCGCGAGCGGCAGCCTCAAGCTGTCGGGGGGCGGCGAAGTGGTCGGCACGGTGCCGCAAGGCCTGCCTTCGGTGGGCTTGCCGAAGTTTTCCTGGGACATGATCGGCAGCCTGATCACCGCCGCCATCGTCATCTCGCTGGTCGGCTTCATGGAGGCGATCTCGATCGCCAAGGCCATCGCCGCCAAGACCAAGCAGAAGATCGATCCCAACCAGGAGCTGATCGGGCAGGGCCTGGCCAACCTGGTCGGGGCGATGACCCAGTCGTTTCCGGTTTCGGGTTCCTTCTCCCGCTCCGCGGTCAACATCAACGCCGGGGCGAAGACCGGCATGTCTTCGGTGATCACGGCGGTTTTCGTGCTGCTGACGCTGTTGTTCCTGACGCCGCTGCTCTACCACCTGCCGCAGGCGGTGCTGGCCGCCGTGATCATCATGGCGGTGATCGGCCTGATCAACTTCGATGCGATCAAGCATGCCTGGCAGGCCAACCGCCATGACGGCATCGCTTCGATCGTCACCTTCGTCGCCACGCTGGCGTTCGCGCCGCACCTCGATTCAGGCATCATGATCGGCGCCGGCCTGGCCATCGGCCTTTATCTCTATCGCACGATGACGCCGCGCGTGGCGATTCTCGGCCGCCATCCGGACGGCTCGCTGCGAGACGCAGCGGTGCACCAATTGCCGCCGTCGAAAGTCGTCACCGCGGTGCGCTTCGACGGCCGCCTGTATTTCGCCAACGTGTCCTACTTCGAGGACGCGATCCTCGATGCGGTGGCGGCAAACCCCGAGGCGCGCGCACTGCTGGTGGTCGGCAACGGCATCAACGAGCTCGATGCCTCGGGCGAGGAAGTGATGCACCACGTGGTCCAGCACCTGCGCGATGCAGGCATCGAAGTGTCGTTTTCCGGCCTGAAGAAGCAGGTGATCGACGTCATGCGCGCCACCGGACTGCTTGACTTCATCGGCGAGCAAAGGCTTTTCGCCACCGCCGACGCGGCGCTGGAGGCCATCCATGCCGAAGCCGCGGCGCGAGGACAGGACGACGCGGCAAGCCCGTTGCGGCCTGTTGTCGCAAGGCGCTTTGGTTGATTTGGGACGCGATGCCGGTACCGCCCAAGGACGAATGCAAAGTAAAATCCTTACGATATGCAGTGCCTTTCCAAAATCCATTCTTTCCCGGCCGTCTCCGCACGCCCGTCGCGGAGACCGCTGAGTGTCCGGTAGCCTGCTGTCCATCGATGTCTTGCTGATCGCCGTCGCTGCCTGGCTGGCGATCGGCCTGTGCGGGCTCGTCGCGCCACGCAACACGGCCTTCATCAGCAGGCTGCTGTTTCCGCTGGGCGCTGCGGTCGGCATCGGGATGGGCGTTGCGGCGCTGAATTCTCTCGGCGGCGAGGCGCAAACCGCGGTGCTGGTGATCGGCCTGCCCGACCTGCCCTTCCATCTGCGGCTGGATAACCTGTCGGCGGTGTTCGCCTTGCTGCTGGGTTTCGCTTCGGCCGGCATTTCGATCTATGCCGCCGGCTATTTCCGGCACGGTGAGGGCACCGCGCCCGGTGTGCTCTGCCTCGAATACCACCTGTTCCTCGCCAGCATGCTGATGGTGCTGCTGGCCGACGATGCCTATGCCTTCATGGTGGCGTGGGAGACCATGGCCCTGTCATCCTTCTTCCTCGTTACCACCGACCACAAGCACGAGGAGATCCGCCGAGCCGGCTTCCTCTACCTGCTGATCGCGCACATCGGCGCCATCGGCATCCTGCTGTCCTTCGGCGTCATGACCGGCGGTGTCGGCGACTACAGCTTCGCGGCGATGCGCACCCAGGAACTGGCGCCGTTCTGGAGCTCGGCGGCCTTCCTTCTGGCACTGGCCGGATTCGGCGCCAAGGCCGGCCTGGTGCCGCTTCACGTCTGGCTGCCCGAGGCGCATCCTGCGGCGCCTTCGCCGGTGTCGGCGATGATGAGCGGCGTCATGCTGAAGACGGCCATCTACGGCCTGCTGCGGGTGAGCTTCGACCTGCTGCATACGACGATCTGGTGGTGGGGCGTGGTGGCTCTAGTGGTGGGCCTCGTTACCGCGCTGTTCGGCGTGCTCTACGCCACGGTGCAAAACGACATGAAGCGGCTGCTGGCCTATTCGTCGATCGAGAACATCGGCCTGATCGCCGTCGGCATCGGCCTGACCCTGATCTTCCACGCCTATCGCATGGAAGGCCTGGCGGCGCTCGCGATGACGGCGGTGCTTTACCACTGCCTGGCGCATGCCGGCTTCAAGAGCCTGCTCTTCCTGTGCACCGGCTCGGTGCTGCACGCGACCAAGGAGCGCAGCCTGGGCAAGCTCGGCGGCCTGATCCATCCCATGCCCTGGGTGGCGTGGCTGGCGCTGGCCGGGGTGATCGCCAGTACCGGCCTGCCGCCGCTGTCGGGTTTTGTTTCCGAGTGGCTGCTGCTGCAAAGCTTCCTCTTTTCGCCCGGCCTGCCGCATCCGTGGCTCAACATGGTGGTGCCGGTGGCGGCGGCGCTGGTGGTGCTGGTGGCAGCGCTGGCCGGGTTCGCCATGGTCAAGTTCTACGGCATCATCTTCCTCGGCCAGATGCGCGAACCGGCGCTGAAGGATGCGCACGATGCCGGTCCCTGGGAAAAGCTCGGGCTGGTCTGGCTGGCGCTGATCACGCTGTTCCTCGGCGTCATGCCGTCGACCGTGATCCTGCGCATCGACGCCGCCACGCGCCAGTTGCTCGGCAGCGGGCTGGCCGACAAGCTGCATGAAAACGGCTGGTGGATGCTGGCGCCGATCTCGCCCGAGCGTGCCAGCTACGAGCCGCTGCTGGTACTGGTGACCATCGCCGCCGCGCTGCTGCTCGGGCGCTGGCTGGTACGCCACCTTTACCATGGCCGCGTGCGCCGCAGCTCGGCCTGGGACTGCGGCTACCATTTCGAAGGGCCGCGCGCGCAGGACACCGCCGAAGGCTTCAGCCAGCCGATCCGCCGCATCTTTGAGCCGATGTTCCGCATGGAGCGCCATTTTCCGGCTGCACGCGATACGAAGCCCTTTTACAGCGTCAAGGTCGAGGATCATTTCTGGTACTGGTGCTACCTGCCCATCGCGCGGCTGGCGAACTGGATATCGACCCTCATCGTCACTTTGCAGGGCGGGCGTATCGCCGTGTACCTGATGTACAGCTTCATCACGCTCCTCGTCCTGCTTCTGGTGGCGCGGCCATGATAAGCATCTCCGGGCTCCTCGGCCAGGCCTTCGCCATCCTGCTGGCGCTGGTGCTGGCGCCGCTGCTGTCGGGTTGGGTGGGGCAGTGCCGCGCATGGTTCCAGAGCCGCCGCGCGCCGCCGCTGCTGCTGCCGTATTACATGTTGCAGAAGCTGTTCAAGAAGGACGTGGTGCTGGCGCACAACGCCTCGTCGCTGTTCCGCGCGGCGCCCTTCGTCATCTTCGGCTGCATGGTGCTGGCCTGCGCCATCGTGCCGACCTTGTCGACCGACCTTCCCTTCGCCCCGGCGGCCGATGCGCTGGCCCTGGTCGGCGTGTTCGGCCTGGCGCGTGTGTTCATCTCGCTGGCGGGCATGGACATCGGCACCTCCTTCGGCACGCTCGGCGGCCGTCGCGAAATGCTGGTCGGTTTCCTCGCCGAGCCGGCGCTGCTGATGGTGATCTTCACCCTGGCGATGATCGCGCAATCCACGTCGCTGGCGACCATCGTCGAGACGCTGGCGCATCGCGACATGGTGATCTACCCCAGCCTGGCCTTCGCCGGGGTCGCCTTCACCATCGTGTCGCTGGCCGAGAACGCCCGCGTGCCGGTGGACAATCCGGCCACCCACCTCGAGCTGACCATGATCCACGAGGCGATGATCCTCGAATATTCGGGGCGCCACCTGGCGCTGATCGAATGGGCGGCGAGCCTCAAGCTCTACGCCTATTCCTGCCTCGGCCTGGCCCTGTTCTTTCCCTGGGGGATCGCTGCCGGCGACAGCTTCCTCGCGTTGCTGGCAGCGATCCCGCTGCTGTTGCTGAAGCTCGCCATCGGCGGCGTCATCCTTGCCGGCATCGAAACGGTCAATGCCAAGATGCGCATCTTCCGCGCGCCCGAATTCCTCGGCATCGCCTTCATGCTTGCGGTGCTGGGCCTGCTGGTCCGCCTGCTGCTGGAGACGAGAGTGTGAATACCGTGATTCCGTTTTCGGCGCAGCTCATCAACCTGTTCGCCGCGGTGATCCTGCTGCTGGCCTTCGCCATGCTGGCGCAACGGCGCATGCTGTCCCTGATCAACCTGTTCGCCCTGCAAGGCTTCTGCCTGTTCCTGGCGACGCTGGTCGCGGCCATCACTACCGGCCAGGTGCACCTGTATTACTCGGCCGGACTGACGCTGGCGCTGAAGGTCTTGGTGTTGCCCTGGATCCTGCACCGCCTGGTGCGCAAGCTCAACGTCAGGGGCGAGGTCGAGGCGCTGATCAAGGTCCCGACCACCATGCTGGTCGGCATCGTGCTGGTGATGATCGCCTTCAACGTCGCGCTGCCGATTTCCGAGCTGTCGCATACCATCACGCGCGGCACGCTGGGCATCGCGCTGGCGGTGGTGATGCTGGCCTTCCTGATGATGATCACGCGGCAGAAGGCCATCAGCCAGGTGGTGGGCTTCCTCTCGATGGAGAACGGCCTGTTCCTCGCCGCGACCAGCGCCACGTACGGCATGCCCATGGTGGTGGAACTCGGCATCGCGCTCGACGTGCTGATCGGCGTCATCATCCTGGGCGTGTTCTTCTTCCAGATCCGCGACCAGTTCGACAGCCTGGACATCCGGCACATGGAAAAGCTGAAAGACAACTGATGCTCATGCCGTATCGACTGCAGCCCTGAAGATGAAAAACGCAAAAGGCGAATTGAAGGCCCGCCCCCCCATCCCCCCTCACGGGGGGCTACTTATCGGCTCGCTACGCTCGTTAGTCTCCGAGGACTCCGCAACCGGTGTTTTACGTTAACCCCATGGACTTCTTCATCCTAATGCTCGCCATTCCCCTCGTCAGCGGTGCGCTGCTGACGGTGGTGGGGGAACACGACTGGGCACCCAATCTCAACATCGTCGCCAGCCTCGGTACTTTCCTCGCCGCCGTCGGCCTGACGGTCGAGATCGTTGCCAGCGGGCCGCGTTTCGCTTTCGGCGAACAGTTCTTCATCGATTCGCTGAACGTGTTCTTCGTTGCGCTGACCGCCTTTGTCGGCCTGACCACCAGCATCTTTTCCGGCCCCTACATGAGGAACGAGCGCGAACACGGGCGTCTGACCAAGCCGCGTCTGCGCCTCTACAAGAGCATGTACCAGCTCTTCATGTTCACCATGCTGGCGGCGCTGACCACCAACAACCTCGGGCTGCTCTGGGTGGCGATGGAGGCGGCGACGCTGACCACGGTGCTGCTCGTTTCGCTCTATCGCACGCCGGCCAGCCTGGAAGCCGCGTGGAAGTATTTCATCCTGTGCGGTGTCGGCATCGCGCAGGCGCTGTTCGGTACCATCCTGCTCTACTTCGCCGCCGAGCGCGTGCTGGGTGCCACCGGCAATGCGCTGTTGTGGACCCACCTGGTCGATGTCAAGAGCCAGCTCGAACCGACCATCATGGCGCTGTCCTTCATCTTCCTGCTGGTCGGCTACGGCACCAAGGTGGGCCTGGCGCCCCTGCACAACTGGCTGCCCGATGCCCACGCCGAAGGCCCGACGCCGGTCTCGGCGGTGCTTTCCGGGCTGCTCCTGAACGTCGCGCTCTACGCCATCCTGCGCTGCAAGGTGCTGGCCGACGGCGCGCTGCCTGCGGGCTTCGCCGGCAACCTGATGATCGGCTTCGGCCTGTTCACGCTGCTGGTGGCGGCCTTCTTCCTGTCGCGGCAGAAGGACGTCAAGCGCATGTTCGCCTACTCGTCGATCGAGCACATGGGCCTCATCACCTTTGCCTTCGGCATGGGTGGCCCGGTGGCCAACTTTGCCGGCCTGCTGCACATGACCATGCATTCGCTGACCAAGTCGGCGATCTTCTTCGCCGTCGGCCATGCCACGCAGAAGACCGGCACTCAGCTCATGGATAACATCAGCGGCCTGATCCGCATCAACCCGCTGATCGGCTGGGGCCTGATGCTGGGCACCCTGGCCATCCTCGGCATGCCGCCCTTCGGCGTTTTCGCCAGCGAATTCATGATCCTCACTCACGCCATGAAGCATTTCCCCTGGGCGACGCCCATCCTGCTGCTGGCGCTGGGCGTGGCCTTTGCCTCGATCTTCGGCAAGGTGCAGCCCATGGTGTTCGGCGAGACCACCGCCAAGCGCCTGCCCCACGCCCCGGCCATCACGCCGGTGTTCCTGCATCTGGCCATCGTGCTGATGCTGGGCCTCTACATACCGCCTTACCTGACGCGCTGGTTCCATGAAGCGGCGCGCATGCTGGGGTAGCCATGTATTTCTGCGACGACATTTCCATCGAATTCACCCGCCAGCCGGGCCTTGGCGCCCCGGTCTGGCGCGGCCGTGCCGACAGCGGCGCGCAGCTGCGCAGCTTTGCCGATTCGGCCCGCCGCAGCGGGGCCCGCATCAGCGCGATCTGGGGCAGCGACCTGCGCCAGCAGGGTGGTGGATTCCGCCTGCATTGCGTGTTCGGTGTCGAAGCCGGACACGTCTGGCTGAGCCTCGACCTGCCCGCCGATGCACCGAGCTTTCCTGACCTGGCAGACATATTCACCGCCGCCAACCGCATGCAGCGCGCCACGCGCGACATGGTCGGCATCGCGATCGAGGGGGGCGACCAGCGGCCCTGGTTGCGCCACGGCGGCTGGCCGGCCGACTGGTATCCGCTGCGGCACGACGCAGGGACGCCGCCCGAGTTCGCCAACGAACCGACCGATTACGACTTCGTCAAAGTCGGCGGCGAGGGCGCCCACGAGATTCCGGTCGGCCCCATCCACGCCGGCATCATCGAACCGGGGCATTTCCGTTTTTCGGTGGTGGGCGAGCGCGTGCTGCGCCTCGAACAGCGACTCGGTTATCAGCACAAGGGCGTCGAGAAGCTGTTCATCGGCGCCGACATCGCGCGTGGCGCGAAACTGGTCGGCCGCATTTCCGGCGACTCGACCTGCGCCTATGCCTGGGCCTATGCCGATGCCGTCGAGTCCGCCTGCGGTGTCGAACCGCCGCCGCGTGCCCTGGCCTTGCGCGCGCTGATGCTGGAGCGCGAACGCGTTGCCAACCACCTTGGTGACCTTGGCGCGCTGGGTAACGACGCCGCCTTTGCCTTCGGCCTGACCCAGTTTTTTGCGCTCAAGGAAAAGTGGGTGCGAGTGAACCAGGCCTTGTTCGGCCATCGCTTCCTGATGGACCGCATCGTTCCTGGCGGCGTCGCCGGCGATATCGACGCGGATGGACTGGCGGCCATCGTCGAGCAATGCGCGACGATCGGCGTCGAACTGGCGAAGTTGCGCAATCTCTACGACGAACATTCGGGCCTGCAGGATCGCTTCGCCACCACCGGCATCATCGACAGCGACCTGGCGCGCGAGTTGTCGCTGTCCGGCATGGCCGCCCGCGCGACCGGCATCCTGCTCGACGGTCGCGCCCACCGCCAGGGCTACACGCCGCCGCCGCCCTATGCGGCGCTGGGCGTGCGCCCCGCAACGGACGAGCGCGGCGACGTCGCGGCGCGGGTCGCCGTGCGCTTCGACGAGATCAACGAGGCGCTGCGCCTGTTGCGCCAGATCGCGGTAAGCCTGCCGGCCGGCGCGATCCGCGCCGAACTGGCGCCGGTTCCCGGCGGCAGCGGTCTGGGCGTGATCGAAGGCTGGCGCGGCGAAGTGGTGGTCGGCGTCGAGTTCGATGCCGAGGGCAGGCTGGGCCGGGTGCATCCGCACGATCCGTCGTGGCAGGCCTGGCTGGCGCTGGAACATGCGGTGCTGCGCGACATCGTCCCCGACTTCCCGCTGATCAACAAGTCCTTCAACCTGTCCTATTCAGGAGTGGATCTATGATTCCCCTGCTCAGGCACATCTTCCGCACCGGCATCCTGACCGAGCCGACTCCGGATATCGAGGCCGGCGCGCAACGCGAGATGGACCGGCTGCAAGGCCAAATCCTGCATGTCCTCGGCCGCGCGCTGACCATCCGCGAAGTGGACGCCGGCTCCTGCAACGGCTGCGAACTCGAAGTGCATGCGCTGAACAACCCCTACTACAACCTGGAAGGCCGCGGCATCAAATTCGTCGCCAGCCCGCGCCACGCCGACATGCTGCTGGTGTCCGGCCCGGTGACGAAGAACATGGAAAACGCGCTGCTGCGCGCCTGGGAGTGCACGCCCGACCCCAAGCTGGTTGTCGCAATCGGTGATTGCGGCTGCACGGGCGGCGTCTTCGGCGAAAGCTACGCGAGTTGCGGCAAGGTGTCGAACGTGATCCCGGTCGATGTCGTCGTGCCCGGCTGTCCGCCGACGCCGCTCGACCTGCTGCGCGGCATCCTCACCGCCGTGGCGCGCCAGAAATAGGCTCTTCCCGGCCGCCCGCAAGAGTCGGCGCTGGCGCCACGGCGCCCGAATCGCGCAAGGCGGCGTACTTCATTGCATTGCAGCCGATCAATTCCACATGCCTGCCAAGCCCGCCATAAACCAGCCGTCCGACAGGCGCCCAGGCCGGTTCACCCGCTCTGGCGAGATCGCCCGGCTCATGGGCAGGCTGAACAAGGACAGCTATCCGCGTTTGCAGATGTCGCTGCTGGTCGCGCTTACCGGCGGCGCCGGCCTGCTGGCTTCCTTTCTGCTGCTTCACTCGGCCGGCGTCGAGGCCATGCATTTCCGCTATCCGCTCGCGGTCGGCTGCGCCTACCTGGTTTTCCTGTTCCTGCTCTGGCTGTGGTTGCACAGCAAGGCCGACGACTATCTGGACGGCTCGATCGACATCCCCGACCTGTCCGGAATGGGTTCGCCGCGTGTCGATCACTTGCCGGATATCAGTGGAGGTGGTGGCGAGTTTGGCGGTGGCGGGGCTTCGGGCAACTTCGTCATCGATGATCCCCTGCCTGCGCCTTCGCTGTCCATCGGCGACAGTAGTGGCGGGAATTCACTGGGGGAAGCCGTCGGCGAGGTGGTCGGTAGTGCCGACGAAGGAGCGATTCCGCTGGCCGTTGCGCTGCTCATCGCGGCGCTGGTGGCGGTGCTGCTGTTCGCCACCTTTTACATCATCTATCTCGCTCCCGCGTTGTTCGCCGAGCTACTGGTCGATGGCGCGCTTTCCGCCAGCCTCTACCGCCGCATGCGCGGCCTGCAGACCCGTCACTGGCTGGCAAGCGCGCTACATCGCACCGCCGTGCCCTTCGCGGTGACCGCGATCGGGCTGGCACTTGTCGGCTATGCCCTTCACGCCTACGCCCCGGAAGCGCACACGCTGGGCGAGGTGCTGCGGCATTTCCGGATGGAGTGAGGGGCGGCAGGGAACCACGCGGCGTTTCGAGATCGAATTGGCTTGAGATACTCTCAGCGCGTATCATTTCCGTCATGAGTCCAACGATTTTTCGCGAAGGTGGTTTTCGCTTCTATTTCTTTTCTCGGGAAGAGCCGAGAATGCACGTTCACGTTCAGGGATAAAATGGCGAGGCCAAGTTCTGGCTTGAACCGGACATCGAATTGGCCCAACATACGGGCCTTTCAAGGCGCGAAATCAGTGAGGCTCTTCGCCTCGTCCAGGAGCACGAACATGACATCAGCAGCGCTTGGCGCAAACATTTCCCCGGTTTAGGTCACGAACATCTCCGGGCATGGCTTCTGGATTCTGCTGAATGACGAAGAGCTCTTCCTGTCATTTTCGGAATTCCCTTGGTTTCGCGACGTTGCAGTCGGCAAGATTCTTCACATCGAGCTGCCGTCGCCCAACCACCTCTATTGGCCCGATTTGGACGTCGACCTGGCGGTAGAGTCCATCAGGCATCCCGAGCGATTTCCGCTCGTCAGCCAGGCTGGCGTTTGATACATCCTCAGCGGATCCGGTCCGCCTAGAGGTTCAAGTCATACGGAAGTCGGCGCCACGGCGCCCGCGTCGAGCAGGGCAGTGCGATCCAGTTTCGCCACATCGGTGACGCCGGTCAGCGCCAGCGCCACGGCCATTTCGCTTTTCATCACCGAGAGCATGTGCGCCACGCCGGCCTCGCCGCGCGCGGCGACGGCATAGCCCCAGGCACGGCCGAGCATGCAGGCTTTGGCACCGAGCGCCAGCGCCTTGACCACGTCGAGGCCGCTCCTGACGCCGCCGTCCATCAGGACTTCGAGCCGGTCACCGACCGCGTCGACGATGCGCGGCAGCGCGTCGGCGCTCGCCGCGACGCCGTCGAGCTGGCGTCCGCCATGATTGGATACCACGATGCCGTCGGCGCCCGCGTCTGCGGCCAGCCGCGCGTCCTCGATGTCGAGGACGCCCTTGACCAGGATCTTGCCCGGCCAGTGTTCGCGCACCCAGGCCAGGTCGGCCCAGGTCACGCGCGGATCGAACTGGCTGTCCACCCAGGCCTTGAAGGCGGGCAGGCTGTGCGCGTCGGGCACGGCCATGGTCAGGTTGCCGAACATCAGCGGCTTGCCGCGGATGCCGACGTCGAGCAGCCAGCCCGCATGCGTCAGCAGGTCCCAGGCCTTGGTCAGCTTTCCACTCAGAGTGGCGGCGCCGGCCATGCCGTTGCGCACGTCGCGGTAGCGTGCGCCCATCACCGGCAGGTCCACGGTCAGCACCAGCACCGGACAACCGGCGGCCTGCGCCCGCGCCATCAGGTCCTGCGCGTAGCCGCGGTCGCGCATGACGTAGAGCTGGTACCAGAACGGCGCCCGGGTGGCGGCGCGGACTTCCTCGATCGAGCAGATCGACACCGTCGATTCGCAAAAGGGCACGCCGGCCCCTTCGGCCGCGCGCGCCGCCTGCACCTCGGCGCGGCGCGCCATGACGCCGGCCAGTCCGAGCGGCGCCAGCACCAGCGGCAGAGCCATTTCCTGGCCAAGCACACGGGTGGATAACGTCAGTTGCGAGACGTCGCGCATCACGCGCTGGCGCAGTTGCAGGCGCAGCAGGGCCTGCCGGTTCTGGTCCGCGGTCACTTCGTCATAGGCCGCGCCGTCGAGGTAGTCGAACAGTGGGCGCGGCAGCTTGCGCCGCGCCAGTTCGCGGTAGTCGCCGGCGCTGGCCGGGGCGAGGCCGAGGCCTTGGGTGTCCGTATTCATGGGGTTCCTTTCCACCGTCGCTCAGTCGAACAGCTTGTTCTCGATCGAGTAGCGGATCAGGTCGGCGTTGTTGGCGATGCCGAGCTTTTCCATCAGGTGCGCCTTGTGCGTGGTCACCGTCTTCGGGCTGAGGTGCAACTGCTCGGCGATCTGGCTCAGCATCACGCCCTGCGCGATCAGCCGCAGGACCTCCCACTCGCGCGGGCTGAGGCCGCGGTGGGGGTCGCCATTGCCGCTGCCGGCGGCATCAAAGGCCAGCGCTTCGGCGATCGCGGGATCGATGTAGTGCTCGCCGGCGCCGACACGGCTGACTGCGGTGAACAGCGTGTCCGGGCTCGATCCCTTGGTGATGTAGCCGGACGCGCCGGCCTGCAAGGCGCGACGTACCGTGCCCGGTTCGTCGTGCATGCTCAGCACCAGGATCGGCAGGTCGGGCCGGGCCTTGCGGGTCTGCTCGATCAGGCTGGTGCCGGTGGCGCCGGGCATGGACAGGTCGAGGATGATCAGATCCGCGCCGCCGGCCCTGGCCGCCGCCAATGCCTCGGCGGCATTGGTGACTTCGCTCACCACTTCCAGGCCGGCGAAGGAGTGCAGCATCTGCCGCAGCCCGACGCGGAACAGCGTGTGGTCATCGGCGATGATGATCCGGATCATGGCGAATCGGCCCTTTCGCTGCTTTCAGCCGCACCCGCCGGTACCAGCGGGAGCGTGACGGCAAGTCGCGTGCCGTCGCCCGGGCGGCTGTCGATTTCCAAGGTGCCGCCGAGCGAGGTGACGCGCTCGGACATTCCCAGCAGGCCGAAGTGCGTCGCATGGTCCACGGCGGCGGCGTCGAAGCCGCGGCCGTCGTCCTCGACCAGCAGGCACATGCCGTCGCCATCCTGGCTCAAGGTGATGTGCACCTCATGGGCCGCGGCGTGGCGCACGATGTTGGACAGCGATTCCTGGACGATGCGAAACAGGGCGATCGGATAGTCGCCGTCCAGCCTGTCGGCGGCCTGGGTGAAGGCTATGTGGTAGCGGAGGCCGGCCGGGCCCAGCACCCGGGCCGCGACCCATTCCACGGCGGCGGTAAGGCCCAGGTTGAGCGCCGCCGGACGCAGGTCGGAGGCGATCGTCTTGACGCTCAGGTGGGCCTCGCCGATCATGGTGCCGATGTTGTGCGCGGCTTCGCGCGCGGTGGCCGCTTCGGCGGGCAGGGCGCGCTCCAGCAGTTGCAGCTGCATGCGGGCGGAGGTCAGCACCTGTCCCAGTTCATCGTGGAATTCGCGCGCCAGGCGCGCACGCTCCTGCTCCACCCTTGCTTCGCGATGGCTGGCCAGCCGGCGCAGTTCCGCGCGCGATCGCTCCAGGTCCTGCTGCGCCTGCTTCAGCGCGGTGACGTCGAGGATCACGCCATGCACCGCGCGTTCACCCTCGGGCGTGATTTCCGTCGTGGCGCGGATCTGCAGCCAGCGCGGGGCGTCGACCGCAGGCAGGCTGCGGCCCACCCACTCGAACTCGCGCGCGGCCGCGGTCGTCGGGTTGCGCCACACCAGTCCGGACCGGTCGTCGGGGTGGATGCCGGCAAAAAAAACCTCCGGATCGGCCAGCATCGCCGCCGCCGTGCCCGGCAACAGGCGCGCCACGCCGTCGCTCATCGAGCGGAACGCCGGTGCGGGGGCCGCGACGTACTCGAACAATGCCACCGGCAACTGGCTGGATATCTGCCGCAGGCGGCCTTCCGATGCGCGCAACGCCAGCTCGGCCTGGCGCCGCCGTGCCGCCAGACCCTGGCGGCGCTGCCACGACCAGAGCGCGAAGGCCATGGTCGCCGCCAGCGTGACGGCGATCAGGACCATGGCCGACAGGGTCAGCTGTCGCGTGGAGGCGACGGCGATATCCTCGGCGGCATGGGCGATCGACACTCAGCGAACCTCCGTCAGCAGGACCAGCGGCGATTATATGTCTCCGTGCGTCAGCACCGGAGACGGTATCCCGCGGGATAGGCAGGGGCGCTCCCCTGTCGGCCATGAAAGTCGGCGCCCCACAGGGACTTCCTTTGGTCGCTGGTAACACGGCACGACCGGCGGCGTCGCGGCCCGGTGGCAGCCGACTTGCGGGATCTCAGCGCTTTTTCTGATCGATGGCGCGTGTCATCAGTTCGATGTCGTCCTCGATCGAATTGAGCTCGTCGATCATGACCTGTGCGCCATCCTGGATCTTCTTCGCCCGCTTGCGTGCCTCGGCGATTTCCGCTTCGAGCTTGGTGGCGAGCGGGTAATCCTGCTTCCCATTCGCCTCTTCCACCCGCTTGGCCATCTGCTGGTGCCAGAGTACGGACTTGTTGCGCGCCGCCTCGTCGGCGCCCGCACGCGCCAGCAGGTCGTGCAGTTCCTTCTGGCGTGGCGCGTGGGCCGCGATCTGCTGTTCCAATTCGGCCACGGACATGTCGTCGGGACTCTTTTCTTTCTGGAACGCCGATTTGAGAAAACCAAACATTGCTGCCTACCTCTCGTTCATGGACTCAACCCTGCCAGATTCATTCTGGCCCCCTTTGCATCCGGAAATGCAGCGAGTGCGATGATACAACGTCGGCCGGAACGCCGATCGAATCCGGGGTCACATCGGGATAACCGTCTGCAAAATCAGGCTACCCCTATGGTCAGGCCGGCAAGGCCTGCCTAGAATCAAGACGAGACTACGGGTCCGGATGTGTTCGTCAGGGCCGGTTGCCATCGATTGCTCCACCCAACAGCCCATAGGCGGTGCCCCATGCAAACACGCGACAACAGCGGCTTTTCCCTGATCGAACTGATGATCGTACTGGCGATCATCGGCATCCTGGCAGCGGTCGCCATGCCCAATTACAACGACTACATCACGCGCGGCAGGATCACCGAGGCGGTCGCCAGCCTGTCCGATGCGAGGGTGCGCATGGAACAGTTTTTTCAGGACAACCGCTTCTATAACACTGATGGCGGCGCCGGAACTGGTTGCGCTGCCACCGTGACTTTGGCGAACACCACCAACTTCCAGTTTGTTTGCGTCGCCGGTAACAACGGCCAGACCTATACATGGACGGCCAATGGCTTGAGCAACATGACAGGCTTTCACTACACCATTACCCAGACCAACGCGCGTGCGACCACCATCGACGCCAACTCGGCTTGGCCCGCGGCCAACGCCAACTGCTGGGTCACCAACAAGAGTGGAGCGTGCTGAGATCATGAAGGCGGCGGGGCGCGGCTTCTCGCTGGTCGAACTGATAGTCGCGGTGGCGATCATGGGGATACTGCTGTCCCTCGCACTTCCGAGTTTTACCGGCTATCTGCGCAATGTGAAGCTGCGCGCCGCCGCAGAAAATTTCCTGACCGGCATCCATCTGGCCCGCTCCGAAGCCTTGCGCATGAACACCACCGTCGAGTTCCTGATGACCACTGCCGATCCGCTGGCAGCCAACGTCGGCACTGCCGCCGCATCCACTGCTGGCAGGAACTGGATGGTGCGAACCGCGGACACGGTCACTTTCATCGACGGCAAGTTTGGGCTGGAGGGTTCCGGCCGTGCCACCACCGCCGACATCTCGGTGCGCATCAACGATACCGCGCCGCCGGCCGACACGGATCCCGATCCGCCTCCTGTGGCACCGGTGGCGAACATCGTCTTCAACGGCCTGGGCCGGACCACCCTTGCCGCACCGGCCATATTCAAGTTCAACGATCCGGACGGCGGCGCGCGCTGCGTCACCGCCGGCGGCACCGTGCGCTGCCTACGCGTGGTCGTCTCGGTCGGCGGCATCGCACGGCTTTGCGATCCCGCCGTAAGTGCGGTGGCCGTCGCGGCCGGGGATTCGAGGGGATGCTGATGTCCAGAAGTCGCCAACAGGGCTCCTTCATGATCGAAGCCCTGATCGGAATCGTGATTTTTTTCATGGGCGTTCTCGCCATGATCGCCCTGCAGGCCAGTTCGATCGCGATCCAGTCGGACGCCCAGTACCGCAACGAGGCCAGCAACCTGGTGGATCAGATCCTGGGCGAGATCAACCTCGGCGCGCGCGACCCGAACGGTGCCGTGATTGCCGGTACCCTCACAGGTTTTGCCCACAATCCGGCGGGCGGCACCACGACTTGCCGCTTGTTGGCAACGGATGCGAACGCCAATACCGATTGCTGCAACTTCGGTGGCGGCGTGACATCCATCAATCCGTTGGTCACGAACTGGGTTGCCGCGGTGTCCACCGATGCGGCGACGCGGCTCCCGGCGTCCGATTCGACACGGCAGCAGATCGTCGTCAATGCGGGTACGGCCAACCAGGTCATCGTCACCGTGTGCTGGCAGGGGCCGAAGGATGCCCGCCCGCGCTTCCACCGCGTCATCGGCTACGTGAATTGACCATGGCAAACCAGACCCTCCCCTCGCGCGGCGCCGGTTTCACCCTGGTCGAGATCCTGGTCGGCATGGCGATCGCCATGATCGGCATGGTGATGATGTTCCAGGCCATGAGTGTATGGGAAGCGCGCAAGCGCACCACGGCCTCCGGCAGCGATGCCCAGGTGACGGGCAGCATCGGCATGTTCACCCTGGAGCGCGACCTCAAGCTCGCCGGCTACGGCTTCGGCAACGCGGCGGCCATGGGCTGCACGGTCAATGCCTATGACAGCACGCGGACAGCGCCCGGGCTATTCAGCTTTCCGATGGCGCCGGTGCTGATCACCAATGGTGACGGCTCGGTGGGCAGCACCCTGCCGGACACGATCGCGGTGCTCTACGGCAGCGGACCCACCATGTCCTCCAGCCAGACCTACAACAGCATCACCGGCGCGTCGCTGCGCATGAATACCCGCACCGGCGTGCGCAGCGGCGACCTGCTGATCGCCGCCGATGCCGGCAATGCGGTGTGCGGGATGTTCGAGGCCACGGGCAACGCCAATGCCGATGGCCTGAGCATCGATTTCGCCAATGCGACCGCCTATACCAATTACACCAACAACGCCAACGTCGCGACGTCGGTGGCTGCGGCGGCCCTGACGCCGGCTCAACTGGCTGCCTTGCAGTCGAAATTCATCAACAATTCCGGCACGGCGCGTTTCAACAATGGCACGATCCAGGGCGTAACCGGCACCGGCGCTGTACTTAACGTGGGAACCTCGCCCCAGCTCAACGTTTACCGGATCACCAATCGGCGTTTCCTGACCTTTACCAACACCCTTATTAATCAAACGACCGCCACCGAGGTTGCCGAAGGCGTGATCGACCTGCAGGCGGAATACGGCATCGACGCCAACAACGACGGCACCCTCGCCGCCGCCGAGTGGACCTCGACCACGCCGGCGACGACGGCGGCATGGGGCCAGCTGCGCGCGATCCGCATCGGCCTGCTGGCTCGCAGCCAGCAGTTCGAGCAAATCAATGTGACGGCGGTTGCTCCTGCTTGGGCGGGTGGTGCTTTCGCGATGACCAATCTCGATGGAACGGCCGACAGCACGCCCGGCAATGCGAACGATTGGCGACGCTATCGCTATCGCGTCTACGAAACGGTGATTCCGCTGCGCAATGTGGTGTGGGGGATAACGAATTGAAAACCTACATCAACAATCCGCGGGGAATATCCGCGAGCCAGCGCGGTGTCGTGCTGTTGCTCGCCCTGATCATGCTGATCGCCATGACCCTGGCCGGCATCGCGCTCTACCGCCAGATCGGCAGCGGCCTGATCGTCGCCCGCAACCTGAGCTTCAAACGCACCGCCGCCGTGGCCTCCGACCGCGGCATCGAAACCGCGCGCACCTGGCTCACGGCACAGACCTCGGGCAGCCTGGAGCAGGGCAGCGCAGCCAACGGCTACTTCCCGGGCTGGTGCAATACCAGCCTCAACGGCCTCGGCGTACCCGATGCCAACACGGACGGCACCCCCGACGACTGCGGCACGATCCCGGCGCCCTCCGAGTTCGATCCGCTTACCTTCAACTGGGCCAACGCGGTGGTGGCAAGCGCCAACGACGGGGGTGGCAACGAAATACGCTATGTGATCCATCGCCTGTGCGAAACGCCGGGCGGGATCAACGCCGCCAACCAGCAATGCGTCACCATCGGATCAGCCGCTGCAGGCGCATCCAGGAGCGCCGTGAGCTATGGCACCCAGCCGCTGTCGAACACCTCGCAACCTTATTTCCGCGTGACCTCGCGCGTGCTGGGTCCCACCAACACGGTGGTCTATACCCAGGTAGTCCTGTACTGACCAGGAGAATCGCCATGTTCCAGTCGAAAACACACCCTTTGCGGTCCTTGCCGCTTCTGATTGCCCTGTCCCTGTTTTTCGGTGTCCCGACGCAGGCAGCCGAGACCGATATCAGCGACAGCCCCCTTTCCAGTGAGACCACTGAGGAAGTCAAGCCAAATATTCTGTTTACCTTGGACGATTCGGGCTCCATGAACTGGCGCTTCATGCCTGATGCCATGTCGTCCCGAGAAGACAAGATCGGCTTTCGCAACAGTTCCTGCAACACGGTGTATTACAACCCGAACAGTCGCTACGTGATTCCCAAGACCAGCACCGGCCTTGATATCAATGCGGCGACGCCGACCGCCTTTACCGCCGCTTATGAGAACGGCTTTGCCTCATATGCCGGGCGGGAAACCCGGACCTCTGCCGATTCCGGAGTGACCTGGACGGCGTGGACCGCGGCTGGGAGTTGTACCGAAGATAACAGCGGCCCGTCACGGCGCCAGTGTCGAGTCGCCGAGGTTGCCAGTGCCGGCCCCACGCGGAACTTGAGCACCGTATTTCGGGCCTTCGTCAACGATTCGATCGAGAGCAACGCTGCTACCAACAAGTTCGACACCGAGCAACCGGCCTATTACTGGACATATCTCGGCTCGACCGCGCTCAAGCCAACCCAGGGCGATTGCGAAAAGGTTCTCACGCCGACCTTCACCGTTTCCCGCGCCACCTACGCCGCAGGTATCGGTACCTACGAGACGTCGGCTGACCACAACTTTCTGGTGGGGCAACAGGTCGGGATCAAGACCGACCCCGACGGCTATAGTGGTTTGTATACAGTGTTGACTGTACCTACCGCACGGTCTTTCACCGTCGCCCTCGCGACAAATCCCGGCAATTATCGACGCGTCGCCCAGTTGCAGCGCAGAACATCGGTCAATTCCGGATCTACCTGGACTATCTACGCCGATGTATCAACCTGCACCGAAGTCTCGACCGGCGTCAACCGGACCGAATGCCAGGTATCCGGGACCACGACGAGTTATGTGAATTCGTGCACCCCGACCTACACCGGCCCGCAAGGCGCTCACGCCTGGACAGGGAACGCCGGCGCCGTGGATTGTCGCGTCCGTGGTACCAGCATGGCGTGGAACGCAACCTATTACCGTACCATCACCGAGTACTGCACGGACAACACTACGACTACTACAACCTGTGCGGCTGGCGGCAAGACCGCCCTGTGGCGCAAGGTACCCGTTACAGCAACCTCCGGGCCGGCGATCATCGACATCAACAATGACGGCGGCGTCAATGCCGGCGATGCGGATGAACGCACGAACTTTGCCAACTGGTACAGCTACTACAACAACCGCATGAAGATGATGAAGTCTGCCGCCGGACGCGCGTTTGTCGGCATGTCGGATTCCAAGCGGATCGGTTTCGTCACCATCAACCCGAACAATCCGGTAACCGATACCAAGTTTCAGACCATTCGAGATTTTGATGTAACGCAAAAGGCGGCCTGGTTCAATCTGCTTTATTCGCAGTCTACCAACGGCAGCACGCCACTGCGGGAGGCGTTGTCGCGTGGCGGGCGCTATTTTGCGGGGAAGACCGACGGCATCAACACCAGCATGGACGGCGATCCTGTGCAGTATTCCTGCCAGCAGAACTTCAACATCCTGACCACGGACGGTTACTGGAACGGCAGCGGTGGAGTGCGGCTCGACGGTGTCGCGACCATGACCAACCAGGATGGACTTCTGGAGGAACTCGATGCCTATCGTACCGCCGGATCGAAGTACCAGATGTCGCCGCGGCCGATCTACGACGGTGCCAGTACCACCTTCACCTGGAACACGGCCGAACTGCTCTATCAGTTGAACAATTCCTGCCCCATGCAGGAGAAGAAACTGGCCCAGGAACAGGGCCGCCTCGGACAATGGCAGCAGCAAACCAGCCAGTTGCGCAAGACCACCGGGCAGGTGCAGTACCGCACCAACCTGCAGATCAAGACCGGCCCTCTGGAGTATCAGAGCAAGATCCAGAGCAAGACCGGGCAGTTGCAATACACCACCAACCTGGAAAGCCGGACCGGCGCACTCGAATACCAGAGCAAGGTGCAGAGCAAGACCGGACAACTGGAGTACACCACCAACCTTCAGAGCAGAATCGGCGCCCTGCAGTACCAGAGCATGATCCAGAGCAAGACCGGGCAACTGCAATACAGTACGAACCTTGAGCGCAAGAGAGGTCAGTTGCAGTACCAGAGCAAGATCCAGAGCAAAACCGGGCAGTTGCAATTCACGACCCGGCTGCAAAGCAAGGTCGGTCAGTTGCAGTACCAGAGCAGGAACGTGAGCAGGACCGGGCAACTGGAGCAGGAGAACATCTTTTTCCCGGGCGTCTGGACACCCGTAGCGACATGTACCCCAAGCTTTTCTACCAACTGTCGAGTCACGGGAGGGTTCGTCAAGGTTCATTCCTGTACCGACACCTTCGATGGGACGAATTGGACCGGTGGCGCTGCCGCGGTCCAATGTGCTACCAATCCCGTGTTCGACGGCACTTGGACGCCCATCGCATCCTGTACGCCCAGTGCGACCGTGGTGTGCCAGATCGACAGTGCGGCTACCTTCAACTATGTCACCAGTTATGCGCCGAGTTGCACCAGCACGGTATCGGGGGCAACCTGGACCAGTAGCGGCGGCAATGCCACCGATTGTCAGATTGCTGGCGCCCACAACCCGACGTGGACCAACACGGCGACTTGTGATGCAGCGCTGCCGGATGTCCAGTGCCGCGTCAATGCGAGTTTCGTCAAGGCCCATTCCTGCACCACGACGCTGAGCGGTACTGTCTGGAGCGGCGGCGCCAGTGCGGTCGAATGCAACAATACCGGCGCGCTCGATGGTGCCTGGACCAATATCAGCACCTGTACGCCCAGCTCGGACGTTGATTGCCAGATCAATGCGTCCTGGCTTTATCGTCCCTATGGAGGCACCTGCATCAGCACGGTATCGGGAGCGACCTGGACCGGGGATTCAAACGCCGCGGATTGCCGGACCATTGCCTTCAACCCGATCTGGACCAATCGAGCCACTTGCGATACCACGACACCCAACGCCCAGTGCCGCATCAATGCAAGCTTCGTCAAGGCGCATTCCTGCACCACCACTCTGAGTGGTACCAACTGGACAGGTGACGCTGCCGCGGTCGAATGCAACAACACCGGCGTGCTCGACGGCGTATGGTCGCCAATTTCGTCCTGCACCCCGAGCGGAAACGTATCCTGCCAAGTCGACCCCGCTCCGGCCTGGACCTACGTCACCGCTTACGCACCGACCTGCACCAGCACGGTATCGGGAGCGACCTGGACTGCCAACGGTTTGGGCAACGCTACGGAATGCCGGACGGTTGCCTTCAATCCTGCCGGCTGGACCGCGCGGGCGACCTGTGACACCGCCACACCCAACGTGCAGTGCCGGGTCAATGCGAGTTTCGTCAAGGCACATTCCTGCACCACGGCCCTGAGCGGCACCAACTGGAGCGGTGGTGCCAGCGCGGTCGAATGCAACAACACCGGCGCTCTCGATGGTACCTGGGATCCGATCGCCTCCTGCACGCCGAGTTCCGACGTGTTCTGCCGCATCAACCCGACACCGGCCTGGACCTACGTCACGGCCTACGCGCCGACCTGTACCAGCACGATATCCGGGGCGACCTGGACCAGCAGCGGCGGCAATGCGACGGAATGCCGGACGCTTGGGTTTAATCCGGCCGGCTGGACCAATCGCGCGACCTGCGACACCGCGACGCCGAGTGTCCAGTGTCGTGTCAATGCCGGCTTCGTCAAGGCGGATTCCTGCACCACGACCTTGAGTGGCACCAATTGGACGGGGGGCGCAAGCGCGGTGGAATGCAACAACACCGGCGCGCTTGACGGCGTATTTACGCCAACGGCCACATGTACGCCGAGTTCCGACATATTCTGTGCTGTCGGCGGATCCACCGCGGCTGCCTTCAGCTACGTTCCGCAAGGCTCGCCAACCTGCACCAGCACGGTATCCGGCGCTACCTGGACCAGCAGCGGCGGCATTGCCACTGATTGCAGCACGGCGGCCGGCTTCAGCGCATGGGTCGCCACCGCGACCTGCACCGAAAGCGCCAACCTCGAATGCCGCGTCGGTGGCCTAAGCGCAGTTACCGTCGGGGTCGAGCCGACGGTGCCACTGGACGTGAGCTCTGCGCCCTGCAATGCCCAGACCCGCAGCGGCAGCCCAGGCTCCTATACCTACACCGGCAATGCCGCCGCCAACTACTGTGAAACGGTCGTCACCGCGCCTTATGTCGATGTGGCCTACGCCTGTACGCCGGATCCGATACATGACGTCACTGGCTTCACCACCGAGTGTCAGTTCCGCGATCCGATGGCCTGGGCCAACACCGCCAGTTGCGTCATCAATGCGAGCACCGATTGCCGGCGTATCGACACGACCGGATGGGTGGCTGCGAACAACTGCGTCGTTGTTGCGACACCGGATGCAACCGGGCAGACGACCGATTGTCGGACCACCGGCGCCACCGGCTTCAAACTGGAACAAAAAGGTCGAGTGACGTCGCAGATCTACTCCGGTCCGAATCAGGGTGGCATCCCGCTCGGGGCAGCGACGGTAAATACTGATCTGATTTGGTCCGATGCGGTACCCGGCACCTGCTTTGCCGCCGCGCCGGCTGTCCCGGCGACCGCCAACGTGATCGGTGCCGGCCCCCCGACGCCGCCCGAGGGATGTACCAGCGGCTTGCAGGTCTGGCCCTGCGAAACCTACAGTTCCGGTGTGGGCGGAGTGAGCTCGAATGTTCAGGGAGCGGTTTGGACGCCGCCAGGTGACGATCCTGTGGCAGACCCGTCCTTTGCAACCTTTACCACGGTGGCGGACCATAACTTCGTGGAGGGCCACTCGGTCACCATCGCGGGTGGTACCAACAGCTTTTTCCGCGGCAATTTCCAGATCGTCGAAATACCGGAGCTTTCGCCTGGCGTGCCGGACCTCAGGCGCTTCAAGGTACTGATGGCTGACAATCCGGGCGCGACTGCCCATACCGGCGGCACGGCGTCGCTGTTTGCGGGCAGCAGCAACACACTGGCCGACGTTGCCCAGTATTACTACAAGACCGACTTGCGCAATGCGTCGATTGCAAACTGCACGGGTTCGTTGGGTACGCCGATCTGCGAGGACAATGTGCCCTCTACCGGTTCCGGAAACGAGGACGATCGCGCCAACTGGCAGCACATGACCACCTTTACCATGGGTCTGGGGCTGGACGGGACCTTGAGTTCATCGCCGACCTACCGTAGTGATCAGTGCGTTGCCAAGTCTGTTTCGAGTGCGACGTGGGCCGCCAATGTGGTTACTGTCACGACGTCGACAGCCCACGGTTTCCTGCTCAACCAGTTCGTCACGGTATCCGGCGGCGCCAATTCGGCCTACCGGGGGCAGGCAAGGATCACCCAAGTGCCCAGCGCCACGACTTTCCGCTATGCCCTGACGACCAATCCGGGAGTTGGTTTGTTTGGCACGGGGACTGCCACTTTCTGTCCCGATTTCGTGCGCCTGCGCGAGGGCACCATCAACTGGCCGGTTCCAGTGGCCGACAGTCCGACGGCACTCGACGACCTGTGGCATGCGGCGGTAAACGGTCGCGGCCAGTATTTCAGCGCGAGCGATCCGGATAGCGTGGTCAGCAGCCTTTCCGAGGCACTGGCAGGGATCAGTGCGCGCGTCGCGGCAGCGGCGGCGGCGGCAACTTCCAGCCTGGAGCCAGTGGCCGGCGACAACTTCGCCTACACCGCGAAGTACAAGACCCAAGCCTGGACCGGCGACGTCGAAGCGTTCGAGATCGACCTCAATACCGGCGACACGATCGGGTCGCCGATCTGGTCGGCGCAGACCAAGCTGAACCTGGTGCCAAAAACGGATTGCGACACTCGCAACATCAAGCTGTTCCGCGCCGGCGCCACTGACAATATGGTCGACTTCAAGTGGAACACCCTGGCTTGCGACATGACCGGGGCAGCCACGGGATTGCCGGTGACGACGCTCAACCTCAGCGAGCAGGCGCATTTCGGCGCGGCCAACGTTTCCTTGCTCAGCCAGTTTCCCAACTATGGCACAGGCGTGGGTGTCACCGTCGACCAGCGCACGCCAGCGGCCGGCGCCAACCTGGTCAATTATTTGCGCGGCCAGCGCGGCAAGGAAGGTTTTACGTCGAATCCGCTGACCAATACCAACCTTAACAAGCTGTACCGGACGCGGGAGCATGTGCTGGGCGACATCGTCAGCGCGCAACCGGTTTTCGTCAAGGCACCGTTCGCCGAGTACGATGACACGGGCTACGCCACCTTCAAGTCAGTCAATCACTTGCGATATCCCATGGTGTACGCGGCTGCCAACGACGGCATGTTGCACGCCCTGTGGGCCGGCACGTCGATCACTGACGTTGCTGGCGGAAGTGAAATGTGGGCCTTCATTCCGACCATGGTGCTGCCCAAACTCTACAAACTGGCAAGCGAAAACTACGCGTCTGAGCACACTTATTCGGTGGACGGGACGCCAGTAGTCGGCGACGTGTACAACCCTGACACGTCAACCTGGAGAACCATCCTCGTTAGTGGATTGAACAAGGGAGGCAAGGGGTATTACGCACTGGACATAACCGATCCCCTGGCTCCGGTCGCCTTGTGGGAGTTCAAGCATGACGCCAGCAACTGTGTCACCGTGGATGCGACGACCAAGGCTCCCGCCACCGAAGAGTCTACGGATTGCCACATCGGGTATACCTTCAATAATCCGATCATCAGCAAGTTGCGGGCGCCGGACGGGCGCTGGGTGGTGTTCGTCACCTCTGGCTACAACAACGTCAATTCGCCGCCGACGGCAGGCGATGGCATGGGTTACCTCTACGTGCTCGATGCCTTTACCGGAAAGTTGCTCTACAAGATCAGCACCGGCGTGGGATCCGCAGCCGACCCGAGCGGGCTCAACCATATCAGCGCATGGTCAACCAATCCGTTGCGCAACAACACCGCCGAACGAATCTACGGCGGCGATCTGAAGGGCAACATCTGGCGCTTCGATGTCAATGACTCGATGAACGCCGCCGGCCGCGAGGCAACGCTGCTGGGGACCGCGGTCGACCCAAGCAATGTCGGGCAGCCGATCACCATTCGCCCCGAGCTGGCGGAAGTCGGTGGCGACGCCTATGTCTACGTCGCCACTGGCCGCTATCTAGGAACAAGCGACCTTTCCAATCTCCAGACCAATTCGGTTCTGGCCCTGCGCGACACGCTTGGTGCAACGGGGTTGGCAGATCTGCGCTCCAATCTGCGCAAGCTGGTGATCACCAACCAGGGAACGGGCACCAGCCAGTTCCGCACCATAGGTTGCACTGCGAACTGCAGTTCGGCTGACGGCTGGTATGCCGACTTGCCGGATTCGGGGGAGAGGGTGAACATCGACATGAAATTGCAACTGGGTTCGCTGGTCGTTGCATCCAACGTGCCTCAGAGCAATGCGTGCAACGTCGGCGGCTACGCTTGGATAAACACCTTCAACAACGCCAGCGGCCTGGCTGTCGCCAACAGTGCGGATCGCGCCGTCGGACGACGTTTGGTCGGTGCAGGTGGGTCGGAGTCGCTGGCAGTGGGCCTCAACATCGTGCGACTGCCAAGCGGCAAGACGGTAGTCCTCGCGACGACATCTTCGGCGCAGCAATTGGTCGTCGAGGCGCCGTTCGATGTGGCTCCGCCCACTGGCAAGCGGGTGAGTTGGCGCGAAATAGTGCAGTGAGTTCTGGTGCTGGGTAATTGGCGGGAGGTACTGGCGCGCCGATTGCCCACGGGCACGGAGCGCCGGTTTGCCGGTTGTCTGGCTTTGTCGCTGGCCCTGCATGTCCTGCTGTTGACGTCCTTCGGCGGAACGGGGATTGGCTCCCGTGGTGGCGGTGGCGGAGATCGGCCGCAGGCTCTGGCGGTCAGCATCCGTCAGGCGGTGCCCGCAGCCCCCGAGGTCGTGGAACAACCCAACCAGATTGTCGCGGCCGAGCTGGCTGTCGTGTCGGCAGCTTTGGCGGGACCGACGGTACCAAGTCCAACGGCTAAACCTGCGCCCCCACCCGTACCGGAGACTTTGGACCAACAAGTAACCTTCGCGAAAAAGGGAGCAGTATCACCATCACCGGTCGAGGTGGACCTGGCGGCGACCGGTATCAAACCGCCCGGCGAACTTGCCGCGGAGCGGCTGCGTCCCGGCCGCGGCGGCATCGTCTCAGGCGCGTGGTATTACTCGGCGCGTTACCTGCATCGCCGGCCAACGCCACTCAAGCCGATCCGGCCGGACTATCCTCCCTTTACCAACACCCTGTCGGGGCGCGTGGTGCTGCTGATGTTCATCAACAAGCAGGGCGGCGTCGATTCGCACCGGATTCTCGAATCGACGCCGCGTGGCACGTTCGACGAGGAGGTGCTGAAGTCCTTTGTCAATGAGCGCTACGCGCCGGGCTTGATTTCCGGGTTTCCCGTCAAGAGCCAGTTGTTGGTCGAGGTCGTTTTCGAACCGGGCAAGGCGCCGCGTACCGGCTTGCTGCTGGACGCACCAACGCAGTAGCCGCACTGCGTGCCGAGTGGGCGCGGCCGGCGAGGATGCCCGCTGCACCGTTGCTGCGGACATACCCCACAAGGGGATACCGTCCGCCCCATTGGTGCGGACATACCCCACAAGGGGATACCGTCCGCCCCATTGGTGCGGACATAAAAATATTCAAATCGCGCGAGTAGCCGGATTGGCTATGCTTGCGGTCATGTCCCAATGGCTCACCCTGTCCCGCGCCGCGCACCTGCTTGGCATTTCCCGCATCGCGCTGCAAAAGCGCATCCGCGATGGCGAACTGACGTCCTTCGACGGCATGGTCGATGCCGGAGACCTGCAACGCGCCTGGCCGCAGCTTGACCTCGACGACTCGGGGAGTTTCGAAAAGACCCGCGCGATCCGCGAGGATGCCTTTGCCCGCCGTTTGCGCGAGCGCGTGCTGCCGACACAGGAAACGCTGGCGCAACGCATCTTCGCCCAGGGCCAGGAACTGGCGGAGTTGCAGCGCACCCTGACGCGCTACCACGCGCTGATCGAGGCGCTGCGTGCGCGCCTCGATCAGCCGCAGGCGCCGGCTGCTGCGGAACTCGCGGCACTGCTCGACGACGGCCTGGCGCGGGCCCTGTCGGCGCCGCCGCCGCCGCAGGACGTCGGCGCGCTCGATGCTATGCTGCGCGTCATGTCGGCGCACGTCACGGTCAAGCCATCGGGTCGCGAATTTTTCGTCGAGGGATCGGAAACGCTCCTCAAGGCGGCCTTGCGCGCCGGGCTCGCGCCCAACTACGGCTGCGGCAACGGCAACTGCGGGCTGTGCAAGGCGCGCGTGGTGGCCGGCGAGACGCGTGCGATTTCGCCCTCCGACTACAGGTTTTCCGAAGCTGAAAAGGCGCAGAACCACGTTCTGATGTGCAGCTGCACGGCACTGAGCTCCGACCTGACGCTGGAAGTGCTGGAAGCCGGTGCGCCGGAAGACATCCCCGAGCAGCGCGTGGTCGCCAAGGTACGCCGCATCGATGCACTGAACGCCGACGTGATGCGGCTGCACCTGCAGACCCCGCGCAGCAACCGCCTGCGCTTCCTCGCCGGGCAGCGGGTTACCCTCGGCATTCGCGCCGGCATCCGCGACGGCAGCGACGTGCATGGCGAATTCTCCGTGGCGAGTTGCCCCTGCGACGACCGCAACCTGATTTTTCATCTTTCCCGCAATGACCGCCGTGCTGCCAGCGCCGACTTTTCAGCCTGCCTGTTCGACGGCCGCATCAGGCTTGCCGACGACGTTTCGGTGTGGGGACCGTGGGGCACTTTCGTGTTGGAGAACAGCTCGCCGCGGCCGCTGGTATTCATCGCCCTCGAGGAAGGTTTCGCGCCGATCAACAGCCTGATCGAGCATGCCATCGCGGTCGATGCCGCCGAGTCGATCACGCTCTACTGGGCCAGCGCACAGGCTGGTGGCCAGTACCTGCCCAACCAGTGCCGCGCCTGGGCCGAAGCATTGGACGAGTTCAGCTACTGCGCACTGGGTGTCGATGAATTGCCCGCGGTCGTGGGCGCGAACACGGCCTTGGCCGCCAGCGACGTCTACCTGGCCGGCGCGGCGCAAAGCCTCGGGCCGATTGCCGAGGCGCTGCTGGCCGCCGGCGTGCCGCCCGCGCAACTGCACGTCGAGCCCCTTTGATGCCATGAGCGAACGGACATGACCCAGACGCCGCGTCGCACGATACCGATCCTGCCGCAGGCTGCCGATGCCGAACTCGACACCTGCTCGTCGGCCGAACCCTTCGCGCTGATGGTGCTGGGAGACAGCATGGCGCCGGAGTTCCTCGAGGGCGAAGTGATTCTGATCGAACCGGAAGGCCTCGCCACCGACGGCTCCTTCGTCCTCGCGCAGCTGAACGGCGAATGGATCTTCCGCCAACTGGCGCGGCAGCCTGCCGGCTGGCGTCTGCAGGCGCTGAACCCGGCGTACCCGGCGGCAGATATTCCCGACCTCGGCGCGGTCAAAGGCGTCATCATCCAGAAATCGAAACCCGGCAGCCGTCGGGCCAGCAAACGCTACGTTGAATGAAAGCATCGCTCCATGCCCTATTACATCTATCGCGTCACGCCCCTCGGTCCGGTTCGCCAACTGGTGAAAATCAGCCAGTTCGAGGTCTTCAAGGAAGCGTCGAACGAGGCCAAGCGCCTGCGCCGCGAGACCGGCCTCGCTCCCGGCGAACTGATCAAGACCATTTTTGCCGAGAACGAGCTGCAGGCTGAAGAACTCCTCAACGAACCGCGCGGCGAGGAACCGATGACCGGAGAGGACTACTAAGGCTCATGGTACCGAGAGCGATCCGCCGAAGATGAAACACGCTAAAGGCGAATTGAAGGCCCGCCCCCCCATCCCCCCTCGCGGGGGGCTTACTGTCTGGCTCGCTTCGCTCGATGATTGCCATGCGCGCCCGGCGGTGCGTTTCGTGAAAACGCCCATGGCCTCGATGACCCGCCCCGAACCGTGGACGAGATCGCCTTCCGCCATCTGAAGGGCGATATCAATCGCCTGCCTTGCGTGTTCGAGCGCGCCTTGCTGGCGCGGCACGCGGTGTGCGAACTGGCGATCAGCCTGCAGATCGCCGAGCGCGAGAGCGTGGCTTGCACCCAGCCTGCGGCGCACCTGGCCTGCGGCCGGGTTTCCGAACTGCTGCGCGAGAAATCGACTTTTGCGCTCGGCCTCAAGGCCACCCAGCGCATCCTGCCGCACGCGATGGTGATGAAGATCCAGTGTGGCGGACTCGACGGCCTCAAGGCACTGCTCGATGCGAACGCCATAGCGCCGAACGTGCGGCGCCTGGTCCGCCTGGCGCGCGAGCAGTACGACGACCTGGACGAGTTGCCGTTCTCCGAGGTGGTCAAGGGCATCGCCGCCTGGAAGCCGCGCCGGCGCCGCCCGGGGGATGCGCCATGATCGCCGGGATGGCCGAACTCGTCAGCGCGGTGCAGACCAATTGCGACATCGCCGACGCACGCCACGCGCGCGACGTCAGCTTGTGCACCTACCTGCTTGGCATGCGCGAGTTCTATCGCTGGGAGCACGACCTGCCCCATGGCGTAGCACCCCCGCGCGACGAGGTGGGACGCTGGATTTCGGAACGCGAGGCACGCTGGGAAAGCCTTGCCGACGAAGACTTCGTCCGCTTGCCGCTGGGCGGCTGCGACTACGATCCCTTCGATGCGCCACAGGTCAATGCGGTGCTGGCCGGCAGCGGCCTGGTCTATGGCGCCGGCATCGGCCGCTTCCACAAACCGCACTTCTTCCTCGGCCGGCTTGATCGCGACGAGCAGCGCGGCGCAGCGCGCCTGCTGGTTTGCGGTTGCGAATACGCTCGCGACGTGGCGGCGATACCGGCCGCCTCGCAGGGAGAGACGCTGATCGTCAGGCGCGAGGCGTTGCGCCAGTGGTTGTGGGAAAAAGCCGAAGGCTGGAACGTCAAGCAGCAGGACGGTGCGCTGAAATCGGCGCTGCTGGCCTATGGTTTCGATGTCGACCCGCTGGCCGCGATCGAGCGCATGACCGAGGGCGAGATCGAGACGCTGGTGCTGCACGAGGAGGGCGAACTCGCAGCCGGTCGGATGCTGGGCGATTCGTGGCCGGAAATGCTGGCGGGGTTGCGCGGCAAGCGCGCCGAAATCTTTGCCCGTGCCGTTAAGGACAACCTGGCCGATTGCGTCGTAACCCTGCCGGCGCTGCTGCGGCGCGACTCGGCCGATTCGCTGCACTTCTGGTTCTCGACCTTCGACGGATTGCGCCGCGAGATGTTTCCGCGGCTGGTCACCGCCTATGGCGCAAGAGTCGGCGCTGGTGACACGGCGTCGTTGCGCGCGGCCATCACTTCAGGGCAAGCGCATTTCGCCACGCTCTGCCAGCGCCTGCTAAAAATGGACGAGAGCGCCATCGAGGCGCTCTCCCACGAAACAGGCACGATCGCGCTGTAGCCGCCGCGTGCCGGTCGGCGCTTATTCCTTGATGGCTTCGACGGCGATGGTCAGGCTGACTTCGTCGCTGACGTAGGGCACGTTCTTGCCCATGTTGAAGTCCGAGCGCTTGACCTTGGTGGTCGCGTTGGCGCCGATGGCATCCTTCTTCACCATCGGGTGCGGCATGGCATGGAAGGACGTCACGGTCAGCGTCACCGGCTTGGTGACGCCCTTGATGGTCAGGTTGCCATCGACGGCGACCGGCTTGCCGCCTTCAAACTTGACCTTGGTGGACTTGAAGGTGATGGTCGGAAACTTGGCCGTGTCGAAATAGTCCTCGGCCTGGATGTGCTGGTTGAACAGGGCGTAGCCTGTGTTGACCGACGTGGCGTCGATCGTCACATCCACCGAGCCGGTCTGGGCGGCGCGGTCGAGCACGATCTTGCCGCTGGTCTTGTCGAAGCGCTGCTGCTGGTTCGAGTAGCCGAAGTGGCTGTACTCGAAGCGCGGATAGGTATGCGTCGGTTCGACGTTGAAGGTCTCGGGTGCGGCGAAGGCGCCGGCCGAAAAGGCGCTGAGTGCGGATGCTGCGGCGACGATGACGAGTTTGTTCATGGGTATGCTCCTGAGGGTGGGGTTGCTTATTTGGTGGCCGCTGCGCTGGCCACCAGTCGGAACTTGATCTGGATTTCGTTGGCGACGGTGCCGAAGTCGGCCCAGACGCCGTCGCCGATCCCGTAGTCGGCGCGCTTGAGGACCAGGCTGCCGTCGAAGGTCGCGCTGCTGCCCTGCTGGGTAACGGTGACCGGCGTGCTGAGGTCCTGGGTCTTGCCCTTGATGCTCATCTTGCCGGCGACTTCAAAACGATTGTTGCCCAGCGGCTTGACCGAGGTAGCAACGAAGCGGGCCACCGGAAACGCCTTGGTGTCGAACCATGCCTTGCCGGCCACTTCGTCGTTGGCATCCTTCGAGCCGGCATCGATGCTCGCCAGGTCGATTTCGAATTCGGCTTTGGCGGCGGCCGGCTTGGCCGGATCGAAGGCAAGCTTGGCGCGGAAGCTCTTGAACTGGCCATCGACCGGCACGTTCATCTGCTTGTACACGAAGGCCAGCGAACTCTTGCCGTGCTGGTACTGGGTGAACTCGACGGCCTGAGCCGCCGGGGCGGTGATCAGGATCGCGGCGAGGGCTAAGCCGGGCAGGCGGTACTTCATTTGCGTTCTCCGTTCTTGGATTTGCCGAGGAAAGGCAGCATGCGCGCGAGGATCTCGTCGCGGTCGAGGAAATGGTGCTTGAGCGCCGCGCCGGCATGGGCGCCTACCAGCGCCGCCATGGTGAAGTTGAGCAGCATGTGCAACTGTGTCAGCAGGTCGCCAAGATCGGCGTCCTTCTGCAGCAGATCGGGCAGCGGCAGCACGCCGAACCAGACGGTCTGGAAACCCTTGGCCGAACTCATCAGCCAGCCCGACAGCGGCACGGCGAACATCAGCAGGTAGAGCAGCACGTGCGTCGCTGCAGCGACGCTGCGTTGCCAGCCGGGCATCCCGGCGGGCAACGCGGGGGGCTGGTGTGAAAGACGCCAGGTCAGGCGCAGCAGGGCGAACAGGAAGATCGTCACGCCGGCCCACTTGTGCCAGGAATAGAGCTTTAGCTTCTGCGGCGACAGGGGCAGTTCGTGCATGTAGAGGCCGAGCGAGAAGGTGCCGATGATCGCGATGGCGATCAGCCAGTGAAGGCCGATGGCGGTATGCGTGTAGCCGGTTTGCGGTTGGTGGATTGCAGAATTCATGGGTGCCGACGAGGACAATGGCAAGTGAGAGGTCCGCACTTTACTCGGCCGGGGATGACCTGAAAATAGGCGAAGCTTCAATTGATTGCTGCCGGATTAGCAACAATGTTCCAGGTTTGGCTGGGAACTTTCATAGCCATGTAATGATCAGGGGCACTTCGACTCGGTGACGACGGGCGGGAATACCGTTCCCTATGGCAAGCATCGGGGACATATCCCACAAGGGGATACCGTCCCCGATGATAGGCATCGGGGACATATAATCGCCAGATGCCCCGTTTTGCAGCGAACCTGTCATTCCTGTTCACGGAACGCCCGTTCTTCGAGCGTTTTGCGGCGGCACGGGCGGCGGGCTTCAGCGCCGTCGAGTTCCATTTCCCCTACGAGTTCGACCGCGCCGCACTGGCCGAGGTGGTGCTGACCTCCGGCGTCGAGGTGGTGCTGTTCAATCTGCCGGCCGGCGACTGGGCCGGCGGCGACCGAGGCATCGCCTGCCATCCGCGACGCATCGCCGAGTTCCAGGACGGTGTCGGCCTGGCTATCGACTACGCGCGCCTGCTGGGTTGCTCGCGACTGAACTGCCTGGCCGGAATTCCTCCGCCAGAGGTAGCCCCGGACAGGGCTCGTGAGACTCTGGTCGAGAACCTGCGCTTCGCTGCAGCGGTGACTCGCCGCGCCGGGATCGAACTGCTGCTGGAACCGCTCAACACGCGCGACACCCCGGGTTTCCTGATCGGCAGCACGGACGCCGGCCTGGCCGTGATCGCCGACGTCGGCCACGAAAACCTGCGCCTCCAGTTCGACATCTATCATGCCCAGGTCATGGAAGGCGATCTGGCGCGACGGCTGCAGGAGCATCTGCCGCGCATCGGGCACGTGCAGCTGGCCGACAATCCCGGCCGCCACCAGCCCGGCACCGGCGAAATCAATTTTCCCTTCCTGCTCGACCATCTCGATCGCATCGGCTATGCCGGATGGGTCGGCTGCGAATACAGGCCCAGTGCGGCGACCGAAGACAGCTTCGGCTGGATGGGGGCGCGGCGATGAGCGCCATCCGCAGGGCCGTCCCACGGGCGGCGCAGCCAGCCATCTGGAGCGCGCGCAGCTCGCGAACCACAGTCACCCCCTACCATGGGGAGGGGGCTGGGGGGCGGTCCGTCCGATGAGCTACCTGCACCAGCGCGCACTGCTGCGCGACCTGTTCGACACTGCGGTCGCCGCGGCCGACCCTGCGCACTGCCTTTCGGGCTGGCTGCCGGAGCCGCCGCGCGGGCGCACCGTGGTGGTCGGCGCCGGCAAGGCGGCGGCGGCCATGGCGCGTGCGGTCGAAACCCATTGGCGTGGCGACGTCGCGCAGCTTTCCGGCATCGTCGTCACGCGCTATGGGCATGGCATGCCGACGCAGCGCATCGAGGTGGTCGAGGCCGCGCATCCGACGCCAGACGCTGCCGGACAGCAGGCGGCGCAGCGCCTGTTGCAGGCGGTGCAGGGCCTCGGCGCGGACGACCTGGTGCTGGTGCTGCTTTCCGGCGGCGGCTCGGCCCTGCTGGCGGCGCCGATGGACGGCATCACGCTCGACGAGAAGCGCGCCGTGACGAAAGCGCTGCTCGCCTGCGGCGCCAACATCGCCGAGATCAACTGCGTGCGCAAGCACCTCTCGGCCATCAAGGGCGGACGCCTGGCGCTCGCCGCCGCGCCGGCGCGGGTGCTGACCCTGGCCATCTCGGACGTGCCCGGTGACGACCTGTCCACCATCGCATCCGGGCCCACGGTGCCCGATCCGACTACCTGCGCCGATGCGCTGGAAATCGTCGATCGCTACCGCATCGCACTGCCCGCCAATGCGCGCGCGGCGCTGGTTGCGGGAAGCGCCGAGACACCCAAGCCGGGCGATGCAGGCTTTGCCGGTGGCGATGCCCACATCATCGCCACGGCGCAGGGCTCGCTCGCGGCGGCGGCCGAACTGGCGCGCCGCCAGGGCATCACGCCGCTGGTGCTGGGCGACGCGATCGAAGGCGAAGCGCGCGAAGTGGCCCGCGTTCTGGGCGGCATCGCGCTCTCCTGCGCGGAACATGGACAGCCGCTGCAAGGCCCCTGCGTGCTGCTGTCCGGCGGCGAGACCACCGTCACCATGCGTGGCACGGGGCGCGGCGGGCGCAATGCGGAATTCCTGCTCGGGCTGGCGCTGACGCTGAACGGCCACGCCGATATCCACGCCATCGCCGCCGACACCGACGGCATCGACGGCTCCGAGGAAAATGCCGGCGCGCTGCTGTTGCCCGACACGCCGGCGCGCGCCGCTGCGGCAGGAATTGATTTGCGCGCGCGCCTGGTCGACAATGACGCGTTCGGTGCATTCGCCGCGCTTGGCGACTTGGTCGTCACCGGACCGACGCGTACCAACGTGAACGACTTCAGGGCGATCCTGATCCAACCCGCACAAGGCCTGCCATGACCCAGCGAGAACACTCTGCCGATACCGCCCAGGATTTCGCCGGCATAGATCGCGCGGCGCTGATTGCGGAACTCGCGCGCTGCCTGCCGGCAAGTGGACTGCTGTCCGCCGAGGAAGACCTGAAGCCCTATGAATGCGATGGCCTCTCGGCCTATCGGCAAGTGCCGATCGCCGTCGCCCTGCCGGAAACCGAGGACCAGGTGGTCGCGGCGATCAAGGCCTGCCGTGCTGCCGGCGCCCCCATTGTCGCGCGCGGCGCCGGCACCGGCCTTTCGGCGGGCGCCTTGCCACATCCGCAGGGCGTCGTGCTGTCGCTGGCCAAGATGCGGAAGATCCTCCATGTGGACCCGGTCGCCCGCGTCGCCGTGGTGCAACCCGGCGTGCGCAACCTGGCCATCTCGGAAGCCGCCGCGCCGCTCGGTCTTTACTACGCGCCCGATCCGAGTTCGCAGATCGCCTGCTCCATCGGTGGCAACGTGGCCGAGAATTCCGGCGGCGTGCATTGCCTCAAGTACGGCCTGACGGTGCACAACGTGCTGCGGGTGCGCGCGGTGACGGTCGCCGGCGACATCGTCGAGTTCGGCAACCATGCGCTGGATGCTCCCGGCTATGACCTGCTGGCGCTGGCCATCGGTTCCGAAGGCATGCTCGCCGTGGTGACCGAAGTCACCGTCAAGCTGGTGCCCAAACCGGAACTCGCGCAGGTCATCATGGCCAGTTTCGACGACATCATGAAGGCCGGCGATGCGGTCGCCGCGGTGATCGCCGCCGGCATCATCCCGGCCGGGCTGGAAATGATGGACAAGCCGGCGACGGCCGCCGTCGAGCCCTATGTCAAGGCCGGTTACGACCTCAACGCCGAGGCGATCCTGCTGTGCGAATCCGATGGCACGGCGGAGGAAGTGGCGGAGGAAATCGGGCGCATGAAAGCCGTGCTGGAAACCAGCGGCGCGACCGATCTTCGCGTATCCCAGTCGGAAGCCGAACGCCTGCGTTTCTGGGCCGGGCGCAAGGCGGCCTTTCCCGCCGCCGGGCGCATTTCGCCGGATTACTACTGCATGGACGGCACCATCCCGCGCAAGCGCCTGGGCGAGATGCTGACCGCGATCCACGCCATGGAAAAGAAATATCGCCTGCGCTGCATCAACGTCTTCCACGCCGGCGACGGCAACCTGCATCCGCTGATCCTGTATGACGCCAACGTGCCCGGTGAGCTGGAACGCACCGAAGCCTTCGGTGCGGAAATCCTCAAGCTTTCGGTCGACCTCGGCGGCACCATCACCGGCGAGCATGGCGTCGGCTACGAAAAGATCAACTCGATGTGCGACCAGTTCGGCTCCGACGAACTGCGCATGTTCCATGCGATCAAGCGCGCCTTCGATCCGGAAGGCCTGTTGAACCCGGAAAAGGGCATTCCCACGCTGCATCGTTGCGCCGAGTTCGGCCGCATGCACGTGCACGGCGGCAACCTGAAATTTCCGGAACTGGAGCGCCTGTAATGAGTGAAGACAGGCTCGAGGTCTTTCGCGCCCGCATCCTGGAGCGCAAACCATTGCGCCTGCGTGGCGGTGGCAGTAAGGATTTCTACGGTGGCCCGATCAATGGCGACGTGCTCGATACCGCCGGCCATGCCGGCATCGTCAGCTACGAGCCAACCGAACTGGTGATCACCGCGCGTTGTGGTACGCCGCTGGCGGAACTGGAGTCGGCGCTGGCGACACGGCGCCAATGCCTCGCCTGCGAGCCGCCGCACTTTGGCGCCGCGACGGTGGGCGGCGCGGTGGCCGCCGGATTGGCCGGTCCGCGCCGGGCCGCGGTCGGCGGCATGCGCGACTTCGTCCTCGGCGTCAAGCTGATGGACGGCGAAGGCCGGGTGCATCGTTTCGGCGGCGAGGTGATGAAGAACGTTGCCGGCTTCGATGTCTCGCGCCTGATTGCGGGCAGCCTGGGTACGCTAGGCCTGATCCTGGAGGTCTCGCTCAAGGTGCTGCCGGTGCCGCCGGGCGACGCCAGCCTGCGCTTCGAGATGCCCCAGGAAAGGGCGCTGGAGGCGCTCAACCGCTGGGCCGGGCAGCCCTTGCCGCTGGTAGCCAGTTGCTGGCAGGACGGCGTACTGACTCTGCGGCTTTGCGGGGCGCAGGCGGCGGTGTCCGCGGCTTGCGCCAGCATTGGCGGCGAGGCCATCGAGGAGCTTGAAGCACTTGCCTTCTGGCAGGGACTGCGCGAGCAGGGCGCGGAGTTTTTCGCCGGCGATGCCGCGCTGTGGCGGCTCTCGATTCCGTCGGTGGCGCCGCCGCTCGACTTGCCCGGAACGACGCTGATCGAATGGGGCGGGGCGCAACGCTGGCTGCGCGGCGATGTCGATCGAGTTCGCATCCGCGAGCTTGCGGCGCGAGCCGGCGGGCATGCCACGTTGTTCCGTGGTGGAGACAAGACAAGCGGAGTATTCACGTCGCTGCCGCCCGCCTTGATGGAAGTGCATCGTCGGCTCAAGCAGAGCTTCGACCCTTACGGGGTGTTCAATCCCGGCCGCATGTATTCCGAGTTCTGAGCATGGAAACCCACCTCGCCGATTTCATCCGACACACCACCGCCGGCCGCGAAGCCGAGGAAATCCTGCGCCGCTGCGTGCATTGCGGCTTTTGCACCGCCACTTGTCCGACCTACCAGTTGCTCGGCGACGAGCTCGACGGACCGCGCGGCCGCATCTATCTGATCAAGCAGGTGCTGGAAGGCGCCGAGCCGACGGAAAAGACTCGGCTGCACCTAGATCGCTGCCTGACCTGCCGTTCCTGCGAGAGCACCTGCCCCTCGGGCGTGCACTACTCGCGCCTGCTCGACATCGGTCGCGAGATCGTCGAACACAAGGTGCCGCGCAGCGGCAGCGACGCGATAATGCGGGGGGCGCTGAAGACCCTGCTGCCACGTCCCACCCTGTTCGGCACGGCAATGAAGCTGGGCCAGTCGGTGCGCCTGATGCTGCCCGGCGCGTTGCGTGCCAAGGTGCCGCCGCTTTCCTCGGCCGGGCCGGCGCCGCACCGAACGCACGCGCGGAAAATGATTGCGCTGGCCGGCTGCGTGCAACCTTCGATGTATCCCAACATCAATGGCGCGACGCGGCGCGTGCTCGACAAGCTGGGCATCGAGATGATCGAGGCCCGCGGCGCCGGCTGCTGTGGTGCCGTGCGCCTGCACCTCAATGACGCCGAAGGCGCTCGCGACGACGCGCGGCGCAACATCGATGCCTGGTGGCCCCTGCTGGAAGCCGGCGCCGAGCATGTGGTGACCACGGCGTCGGGCTGTGGCACGCAGGTGGTCGACTATGCCCACCTGCTGCAGGAGGATCCCGACTACGCGATCAAGTCGGCGCGCGTGGTGCTGGCGACGCGGGATGTCAGCGAAGTCATCCTCGCCGAGGCCGACGCCCTGAAAGCCCTGCTCGCGGCATGTCCGCCACTTCCGGAAAGCGAACGCCCGCTGGCCTTCCACAGCCCCTGCAGCCTGCAGCACGGGCTCAAGATCCGTGGCACCGTGGAGGCCCTGCTGGTCGCGGCCGGCTACACGTTGACGCCGGTGCCCGATTCGCACCTCTGTTGCGGCTCGGCCGGCACCTACTCGGTGCTGCAGCCGGAAATCTCGCAACTCCTGCAGGCCAACAAGCTGCATGCACTTACGGCGGGGCGCCCGGCGGCGATCGCCAGCGCCAATGTCGGCTGCATCGGCCATCTCGGCAGCGTTGCCGAGATACCCGTGCGGCACTGGATCGAACTGATCGACGCGCGGCTGTCGGGCTGAGATGGACGGGATGCATCTCGACGCCACGGCGCGCGATTGGGACAGTCTGCATTCGACGTTCCGCTGGAACGTCCCGCCGCGCTACAACATCGCCCGCGCCTGCTGCGGCCGTTGGGCCGAGGACAGGACCCGCTTTGCGTTGTACTACGAGGACGAGGCCGGTCACGCCGAAGCCTGGAGTTTCTGGGACATCCAGCAGGCGGCCAACCGCCTGTCGAACGTGCTGGGGGCGATGGGCGTGATGGCCGGCGACTGCGTCGCCATCATCCTGCCGCAACGCCCGGAAACCGGCATCGCGCACATGGCCTGCTACCAGATGGGCGCCATCGCGGTGCCAATTTCGCACCTGTTCGGCGCCGATGCGCTGGAGTTCCGCCTCTCGCACGCCGAGGTTCGCGTTGCCATCATCGACGATGGCGGGCTGGAAAAGCTCGGCGCGGTGCGCGACAAGCTGCCCCTGCTGAAGCACGTGATCGGCGTCGGCGGCGCGCGCGAGTCCTGGGTGCGCGAGTGGGCGACCCTGCTGCCGCTGGCTTCGCCGCGCTATGTGCCGCGCGACACCGGCGCGGACGATCCGGCCATGATCATCTACACCAGCGGCACCACCGGCAACCCGAAGGGCGCGCTGATCGCACAGCGCAGCCTGATCGGCAACCTGTCGGGCTTCGTCTGTTCGCACGATTTCTATCCGCAGCGCGGCGACATGTTCTGGTCGCCGGCCGACTGGGCCTGGACCGGCGGCCTGTTCGACGCGTTGCTGCCAAGCTGGAACTTCGGCCAGCCCATTCTCGGCTACCGCGGCCGCTTCGATCCGGACAAGGCCTTCTGGCTGATGGAAAAATACGGCGTGCGGAACAGCTTCCTGTTTCCAACGGCGCTGAAAATGATGATGAAGGCGGTGCCGCGGCCCCGCGAAAAATACGATCTGGTCCTGCGTTCGATCATGAGCGCCGGCGAAACCGTCGGTGAAGCGGTGTGCGGCTGGGCCAGGGAAGCGCTCGGCGTGACGGTGAACGAGATGTACGGCCAGACCGAGATCAACTACATCGTCGGCAACTGCGCCGCGGTGGTGCCGCCGAAATTTGGCGCCATGGGTCGGGGCTATCCGGGTCACCGGCTTGGCGTGCTCGATGACGATGGCAATCCGGTGGCGCCCGGCGAGATGGGCGAAGTCTGCGTCCAGCGCAGCTGCAACGGCGAGATGGACCCGGTGTTCATGCTCGGCTACTGGAAAAATCCCGAGGCGACGGCCGAGAAGTTCTTCGGCGGCGGCATCGATGACCCCATGGCCTGGGGCCGCACCGGCGACCTGGCGAAGCTGGACGAGGACGGTGTGCTCTGGTACCAGGGGCGCAGCGACGACATGTTCAAGAGCGCCGGTTACCGCATCGGGCCGGGCGAGATCGAGAACTGCCTGGTCAAGCATGCTGCAGTGGCTAATGCCGCGGTCATCGGCGTACCGGACGAAACGCGCGGCACGGTGGTCAAGGCCTTCATCGTCCTCACCGCCGGCGAAACGCCGTCGGCAGAGCTCGAAGCCTCGCTGCAGCAGCACGTGCGCAGGTTTCTCGCGCCCTACGAATATCCCAAAATCATCGAGTTCATCGACGCCCTGCCGATGACCACCACCGGCAAGGTGCAGCGCAGGTTGCTGCGCGGGCGGGCCGGTTGAGGCGGCGGCGAGAATCGTCGCCGCTTACTTCGGCCAGCGATTGTGGCCGACGAATTCTTCCCAGCTGAGAAAGCCGTCCTTGTCCTTGTCGTGCTTCTCGAAGTTGTTGGCGTAGGATTCGGAGACTTTCGAGACCTCTTCCTTGCTCAGCCGGGCGTCCTTGTTGGTGTCTGCCGCGTCGAACCGGGCTGCGGATTGTTCCTTCATCTTCCTGGCGATGTCGCCCTTGGTGCCCGGTTCGTCGAGGCGAGGCACGATGGTCTGGGCACCGGCATTACCGATGGCCAGGGTCGTGGTCAGGAGCAGGGCGAGTGTGCGCATGATTCCTCCGGAGTCTATGGACAGATGCCGAATCGGCAAGGTGGGTTTCGCTTCATTCCAGCCAGCGCCTGCGCCAGAAGATGACCGACAGCGTGGTCGCCACGGTCGCCATCATGCCGAGGGCGATCAGGAATCCGTTGGGCCAGTCGAGTGGCGGCATGACCTTGAAGTTCATGCCGAAAATACCCGAGATCAGTGTCGCCGGCATGAAGATGATGGCGACCACGGTCAATGCCCGCACTTCCTGGTTGACCCGGTTGCTGACCGCGGACAGGTAGATGTCGAGCATGCCGGCGATCACGTCGCGGTTGGCCTCCAGCGATTCGATGGCGTGCACCGTGTGGTCGTAGATGTCACGCAGGTAGGGTCGGGTGTCGGCGTGGAAGAAGCGGTCATCGGCGCGCGTCAGGCTGTTGATCACCTCGCGCAGTGGCCAGATCGAGCGGCGCAGGCTGAGCGTTTCGCGCTTGAGTTGATGCACGGTCTGCAGCGAGCCCGGCTTGGGCCGCTCCAGCATGATGTCTTCAAGTTCCTCGGTGCGTTCGCCGATGTCTTCCAGGATCGTGAAATAGCGGTCGACAATCGCGTCCAGTAGTGAATAGGCGAGGTAGTCGGCGCCTAGCTTGCGGATCTGGCCGCGATTCTGGCGCAGGCGTTCGCGTATCGGGTCGAAGCGGCCGCTGGGCCGTTCCTGGAAGCTCAGGACAAAACTCGGGCCGAGAACCAGGCTGACCTGGTCCGAGCCGATCTGCCGGTTCTCCGCGTCGATCTCGAAAAAACGCGCGACGATGAAAAGGTAATCGCCATAGTCGTCGATCTTGGGTCGCTGGTTGGTATTGAGGATGTCCTCCAGCACCAGCGGGTGCAGGTTGAAGCGGCGGCCGATCTCGGCCATGACGTCGGGTTCGTGCAGCCCGTGGACGTTGAGCCACAGCACCGGCAGGCTGGGCGCGTAGTCTCTCGACGCTTCCAGCGACGTGAACTGGTGCTCGACCAGTTGCGTTTCGCCGTATTCAATCAGGGAAATTGCCGCCTGATCGGTTTTACGCTCGCCGAGGTGGATCAGCGCACCGGGTGCGAGGCCGACCTTGGCAGCCTGCGAGAGGCGTTTCGCGGCGCGATTGCGGCTTCGATTCGGCTTTGAACTCGTCATGGCGGGCGGCTCATACTGGGACGAAAGGCGTATCATACGGCGGCGCAACATTTGCGTGGACAAGGCGTACGTCGGTTGCAGGCGAGAAGCGTGGTTTCGGTGCGGGCCTATCCCGGTTGCATCGATGCGGAACGTGGCGACCGAAATCAATGACAAGAATGCGCGTTCGTATTTGGCGAGCATCGATGAAAAACAGAATGGGAGAATCATGGCGCTGACAATTGGAATTCCCCGGGAAACGCTGGCGGGCGAAAAGCGTGTGGCCACCGTACCCGAAGTCGTTGAAAAACTCGTCAAGCTGGGTTTCAAGGTCGCCATCGAATCCGGCGCCGGAGATGCGGCGAATTGCAGTGACGACAGCTATCGCGCCGTCGGCGCCGAAGTGATCGCCGGCGCGCCCGCGCTCTTTGCGGCGTCCGACATCGTGTTCAAGGTCGGTGTGCCGACGACCGAGGACGTGGGACACCTGCGCGAAGGCGGCACCCTGATCGGCTTCATCTGGCCCGCGCAGAATCCGGAACTGATGCAGCAACTTGCTGCCAAGAAGGCCACCGTGCTGGCCATCGACTCCTTGCCACGCACGCTCTCCCGCGCCCAGAAGATGGACGCGCTCACCTCCCAGGCCGGCGTCGCCGGCTACCGCGCCGTAATTGAGGCCGCCAACGCTTTCGGCCGCTTCTTCAACGGCCAGATCACCGCCGCGGGCAAGGTGCCGCCGGCCAAGGTCTTCATCGCCGGCGCCGGCGTCGCGGGTCTCGCGGCGATCGGCACGGCGGCCAGCCTCGGCGCCATCGTGCGCGCCAACGACACCCGCGCCGAAGTGGCCGACCAGGTGGTGTCGCTGGGCGGTGAATTCGTCAAGGTCGATTACGAGGAAGAAGGTTCCGGTGGCGGCGGCTACGCCAAAGTCATGAGCGAGGGCTTCCAGCAGGCCCAGCGCGAGATGTATGCCAAGCAGGCGCGGGAAGTGGACATCATCATCACCACCGCGCTGATCCCCGGCAAGCCGGCGCCCCGGCTGATCACCGCCGAGATGGTGCAAAGCATGAAGCCGGGCAGCGTGATCGTCGACATGGCCGCCGAACGCGGCGGCAACTGCGAGCTGACCGAACCCGGCAAGGCCGTGGTGAAGCATGGCGTGACCATCGTCGGTTACACCGACCTGACCTCGCGCCTGGCCAAGCAGTCGTCGACGCTCTATGCAAGCAACCTGTTCCGCCTCACCGAGGAGCTGTGCAAAACCAAGGACGGCATCATCGACGTCAACATGGACGACGAAGCCATCCGCGGCCTGACGGTCATCAAGGATGGCAGCATCACCTGGCCGCCCCCGCCGCCCAAAGCGTCCGCCGCGCCGCCGGCCAAGCCTGCGGCGGCACCCGTGGTACAGGCCAAGAAGGGCCACGGCCACGGCGCCGCCAGCGAACCCATGGCGGGCGGCAAGCTGGCCGTCATGTTCGCCATCGCCGCCGTGCTGTTCTGGTTCGTCGGCGCCAATGCCCCGGCCGCTTTCCTCGCCCACTTCACGGTCTTCGTGCTGGCCTGCTTCGTCGGCTACATGGTGGTGTGGAACGTGACACCGGCCCTGCACACGCCGCTGATGAGCGTGACCAACGCCATCTCCAGCATCATCTGCATCGGCGCCCTGGTGCAGATCGCGCCGCCGCTGGCCGGCGGCCTGCCGCCGGAGCCGTGGATACGCTGGCTGGCCGTGGGCGGCATCGCCCTTACCGCCGTCAACATGTTCGGCGGTTTCGCCGTGACCCAGCGCATGCTGGACATGTTCCGCAAATAACCCAGGAGACACGACATGTCTGGAAATCTGGCAACCGTCTCCTACATCGGAGCAACCATCCTCTTCATCCTCAGCCTCGGTGGCCTTTCGAATCCGGAGACCTCGCGGCGCGGCAACCTCTACGGCATGATCGGCATGACCATCGCCGTGCTGGCCACGGTATTCGGTCCGCGCGTAACGGCGGCCGGCATCCCGTGGATCATCGGCGCCATGGTGGTCGGCGGCGGCGTCGGTTTGTATGCGGCGAAAGTCGTAAAAATGACGCAGATGCCCGAACTGGTCGCGCTGATGCACAGTCTGGTCGGCCTCGCCGCCTGCCTGGTCGGCTTCGCCAGCTACATCGACACCTCGGCGCCACTGACCGGCGCCGAGAAGACCATCCATGAGCTGGAAATCTACATCGGCATCCTGATCGGTGCGGTGACCTTCTCCGGTTCGCTGATTGCCTTCGGCAAGCTCAACGGCAAGATCGGCGGTTCGCCCATGCTGCTGCCGGGGCGCCACTGGATGAACCTGGCGGGCCTGTTGGTGGTGATCTGGTTCGGCGGCGAGTTCATCAAGTCCCATTCGATCAGCGAGGGCATGACGCCGCTGATCGTGATGACGGTGATCGCGCTCTTGTTCGGCATCCACATGGTGATGGCGATCGGCGGCGCCGACATGCCGGTGGTGGTCTCGATGCTAAACAGCTACTCCGGCTGGGCCGCGGCGGCGACCGGCTTCATGTTGTCGAATGACCTGCTGATCGTGGTCGGCGCGCTGGTGGGTTCCTCCGGCGCGATCCTGTCCTACATCATGTGCCGGGCCATGAACCGCAACTTCATCAGCGTGATTGCCGGTGGCTTCGGTACCGGCGGCGGTACGCCGGCACCCAAGGGTGACGCTGCGCAGCCGGCCGGTGAAGTGGTGCCGATCAGCGCGACCGAGACTGCCGAACTGCTGAAGGATGCCAAGAGCGTCATCATCGTTCCCGGCTACGGCATGGCGGTGGCGCAGGCCCAGCACACGGTGTATGAGATCACCAAGCACCTGCGCGAGAAGGGCGTCAATGTCCGTTTCGGCATCCATCCGGTGGCGGGGCGCATGCCCGGCCACATGAACGTGCTGCTGGCCGAAGCCAAGGTGCCCTACGACATCGTGATGGAAATGGACGAGTTGAACGACGACTTCCCGACCACGGATGTGGCCATGGTGATCGGCGCCAACGACATCGTGAATCCGGCGGCACAGGACGACCCGAGCAGCCCGATCGCCGGCATGCCGGTGCTGGAAGTCTGGAAGGCCAAGACCTCGATCGTGATGAAGCGCAGCATGGCTTCAGGCTACGCCGGCGTCGACAATCCGCTCTTCTACAAGGAGAACAACCGCATGCTGTTCGGCGATGCGAAGAAGATGCTAGACGAGGTGCTGGTGGCGCTGAAGAGCTGATCTCACCAAACTTGCATCGGCAAAAGCGCCACGGCATGCCGTGGCGTTTTTTTTGGTAACGGGAATATGGTGGTGGTTTGGTTAAGTAGGGTGCCCGCCATCATGAGCCGTTCAGCTTGAAGGACAATCGGGCCGCAATGGACCTTCCGGCCTGATGATGCGGTCATGGCCAATGGCAGGTTTCGCCGCGCCGCCGCTTTCTGCATGCCCGAGGCGGTGCCGGCCCGCGCCCCCCATGCTCGGCTGATCGATACCTGCAACCACCGCATTGTCCTGCTGTGCATCGACTGAGCATCCCCGGACCTGCGCAACGCCGGTCCTTGCGGTATGCTTGGGCCATTGAAGGTTCAAGCTACAGGGAAGCGGCATGGCGAGGCTTATTGATTGCACGAATGGTCGAGCGCGAGGGGAGTTTGCGGTCAGCAAGGACAGGACGGTCATCGGCAGCAAGGCCGCCAATGAAGTCCCGCTCGCCAATCTCAATGCCGACAACGAGCATGCGGTCATCATCCGTTGCGGCGAGCTTTACGTCATCGAAGACCTTGGCAGCGCCACCGGCACCTTCGTGAACGAAAGGCAGATCACCAGGCTGCTGCTGAGCGACGGGGACGTGATTTCCATAGGCAACTGCCAGCTGCGCTTCGTTGAGGAAGACGCCAAGGCTGCCGCCGCCCCGGCGGCCAAGGTCAAGGCGCCGGCTGCGGAGGCCGGCACGCCCGCACAGGCGCCCCAGGCCAAGCGCAGCGCGGCGCCGACGGCTCCCGCCCCCGTGGCGGGCGGAGAATGCCCGCACTGTGGCTACGCGCGACAAGCCAAGGACAACAAGGCGCCGGCGGACAGGTGCCCGTCGTGCAAGATGGGCTACGCCACGAAGCCGGGCGCGCTGATGAGCGCCGAGTCGAAAACCGGTGACCGCCTCGAGGTGTATGACAAGGAGGTCGTGATCAAGCGCAAGATGGGCGTCAAGGTGCTGCTGCGGAGCCTCAAGGGCGACCTGCTGGAAGGCATCAAGGGCGACAAGTACATCCCCATCGACCGCATCGCCTCGATCCAGCTCAAGCCGGCCAGCACCCTGCTGGCGGGCTATATCACCGTTGTCCTGCCGGAGTCCAAGGAGGGCTTCAAGCTCGCCGGCCTGGACGACTGCACCGTCGAGTTCGTCAAGCGCGAGGAAGAGAAGTTCGCCAAGATCAAGGCCTTCCTCGACGCCAGGATCGGCCGCTAAAGAAACACTGATTCAGTCCGTTCGCGTTGAGCCCTTCGACATTGCTCAGGAGAGCCCTGTCGAAACGCAAACCAGTCAATTCAAGGGCTTCGACAGGCTCAGCCCTAACGGTCCGACTTGTTCAGCGTTTTCCTGGCCGGCGGCCGGGCGCCGCATTAGTACACGTGCGCCAGTTCGGTGGTCGCTTTGGCCAGCCGGTCGACCAGGATGCTCATGAACGAGCGGTTGAAGCGCAACTGGCAGTTTTCCGAGGCCTTGTGCAGCGAGTCGGCCTTGATCTTGAACAGGGTGACGGGCGTTTCGGCAACGATGGTGGCGGTGCGCATCATCGCACCGAGGCGGATGTAGCACATCTCGCCGAAGCAGTGCCCCTTGCCCAGTGTGGCGAGCTTCTTGCTGCCCTTGACCACGCCCACGTTGCCGTCGGCGATGACGAAGAAGAAATTGCCCTGGGAGCCCTCCTCGACCAGAAGGGTGCCGGAGGGCACGCGCCCCCACATGCTGATGCGCAGCACCTCCCAGAGTTCGATTTCGCTGAAGTCCCGGAAGAAGGGCAGGGCCCTCAGCATATTGAAGCGCTGGGTCTCGGAATCGACCTGCTGCGGCAGGTCGAGCTCGGCGATGGTGGACAGGTCGGCGATGAACTCGCGCCAGTTGGCATGCCGCTCCGGCCCGTTGCGGCGCAGCGCCTTGGTCACGATGTCGGCCAGGCGCGCCGAGAGCGCGGGGCGATGCACGCGGATGTCGGGCGCGTCTTCGTTCAGGATCTTGAAGGTCAGCGCGTAATTGCTTTCGGCCTCGAAGGGCAGGCGGCCGGTGAGCAGCTTGTACATCACCACGCCCAGGGAATAGATGTCGGTCTGGCAACTGAGGGTGTCGTTGCGCATCTGCTCCGGCGACATGTAGGAGGGCGAACCGACCCCGGTCAACTGGGTCTCGTCGTTCTTGGCCACGATCGCGGCGCCGAAGTCGGCGATCTTCACCACGCCATCGGAGCAGAGCATGATGTTGGCCGGCTTGATGTCGCGGTGGATGATGCCGTTGCGGCTGGCGAAATCCAGCGCCAGCGCGCACTTGAAGGCGATCTCGATCACCTTGTCCACCGGCAGCAGGCTGTCGACCTGGCCGTATTTTTCGAGCGTTTCGCCCTGCACGTACTCCATGACGATGTAGCCATCGTCGCGCCCCAGCATCGCGTCGTAGATGCCGACGATGTGCGGGTGGTTGAGGCGGCCCGCCAGCGCCACCTCGTTGGCGATCAGCTTGCGGTAGGTGTCGCCGTGCTCGGTGTCGGACAGGATCTCGGGCTTGAAGACCTTGATCGCCACCTCGCGGTCGTTGAAGGTGTCCCGGGCAAGGTAGACGATGCTCGTCGCCCCCTGGCCCAGCTCCCGGATAATTCCGTACTTTTCGAAACCGCCTTCAGCCGCTTGCTTCATTTGCCGCGGGTACCTGGTCAATGATGGGGAATACAACCTGAACCCGCGGAGTGTGCCTGAGGCTGGGTGGATGCGTCAATTGCCGGGTATCGTCCGATTTTGAAAGTCGGCGCTGGTGGCACGGCGATGGGAGGCTGTGGTTCTGCTGTTCGGCCATTGCGGCCGTCGAAGATTGTTATGTCTATGCCTCACTGCGGCCCAAGCAGTCGTAGCATAAGCACCATCCCAAGTCGCCATCCCTGCCGCCGTCAGGGAACGCGACATTCATTCCGACCGGAACCGCGCCGACTTTGCTTGGACTCCCACATCCACTTACAAACGGCCTACCCGCCTTACAGTTTTGCGGGTGACGCCCGGCGCGTTGCTGCGTTAACTTGTTCATCGGCGTGTCGCCCGTTCGCGGCGCGCGATTGACAAGGAGAATGATATGGGAACCGTCCAACATGTTTCGTCCATCGGCGTCGTGCTGGTCGCGCTGCTTTCGACGCCATCCTTCGCCGACAGCGCGGACGTTCGCTTCCGGATCGGGGATGTTTCGATCGGTGTCGACATCGGTCCGCCGCCGCCCGTGGTCGAGTACGTCCCGGTCGCCATTCCGGGTCATGTCTGGGCGCCCGGCTACTGGGCCGCGAACGGCCATCGCCACGTCTGGAAACCGGGAGCCTGGACGAGGGTGCGGCCGGGCTACAGTCATGTCGCCGGGCACTGGGAGCAACGCGGCGGTCGCTGGCTTCTGGAACCGCCGCACTGGATCGCGCGCACGCATCGGCAGCGCGATTATGACAGACGCTCGCGACATGGCGATGACCACGATCGAGGCTCCTCGCATCGTCGCGACGGGCGGCACGACTGAATCCGGACGAGCATAGCCCTGTGGAAACCGCATGGCCGTTGCTGCATGTTTGCAGAAAGTGAAAGTCGGCGCCGGTGATACGGCGTGCGGGGAGATCAGCCGGGGCTGGTCATTCCGTCCAGCAATTCCAGGCTGTCGATGCGGATGCGCCGGTTTTCCAGCCTCACCAGGCCCTGCCGCTGCAGCAGGCTGAGCACGCTGGTGACCGTCTGGCGCGTGGCGCCGACCATGTCGGCGATCTCCTGGTGCGTGAGCTGGATGCTGAGGTGGATGTCCTGGTCCACCCGGACTCCATAGCGGGTCGCCAGCCGCAGGATGAGCTTGATGATGCGGGTCTGGGCGTCGTCGTTGATCAGGTTGACCACAACGTCGCCCAGTGCGCGCAGGCGATTTGATAGCACCTGCATGATCAGCAGCGCGGTGGCCGAGTGCGTCTGCAGGTACTCGGTGAGTTCGGTCTGCGACAGGACCAGCACTTCGCTGGCTTCGCAGGCCTGGGCGTGGACCACGCGTCCGCCGCCGCGGGCGACTTCGGCCATGCCGAACATGTCGCCGGGGAAGCAGAACCAGAGGATGACGTCCTTGCCTTCCGGCGCCGGTTGGTAGATCTTGACCCGCCCGCGTTGCAGGAAATAGACGTGGCGCCCGGCGTCGCCGGCCTTGAAGATGAACTCGTTCTTCGCAAACAGCTTGCGCTGGCTGGCCCGCACCAGATCGTCCGCGTCCGCGGCGCTCAGGCGCGACAGGAAGTCCACCGGCCCGGATTGGGGAGCCGCTTGTGCTTGCTTGGACTCCACGCCGCCTCCCATATCAATGCACCAAACCAGTCGATTAAATTGCCGAATGTCGGCTGGCCGACAGACAGGGTGTTCTCAGGGGCGAATACTAGTCACGTGGTTCAAGGAGCGCAAGGCAGAGCTCCTGGCTACGGGACGACGGGGCCGGCAGCGCGCTTTTCCGTCGGACAATTAAGTTGGACAACCGGAGGAGGTCATCATGCACGCTACGTTGCTTCAGTCCATTTCGCGGACGATGGTTCAATTTGCTGTTTGCTGCCTGGCGCTGGCCGGCAGCGGTGCCGCCCTCGCCGGCGACGTGACGGCAAAGATGCAGCCGAAGATCGATGCCTACAAGAAGCAGGCGGTGACTTGGGCCGCCGATCCGCTGATCGTGAAAGCGGTGAAGGACGCCAACACGGCCGGTCCGCTCGCCGGAATGGGCAACGCGAAGTGGCGCGACCTGAAGGAGGGTGACCCCGCCGTCAAGGGCCTGGTCGACAGTCCTACCGGCCAGCTGCTGACCAAATGGATGAATGCCGATGCCAAAGGCATCAACAAGGTCGTGCTCTCCGGCGACAAGAGCCATCGCGTGGCCTTTACGTCGATGCCGGCGATCTACCTGGGCAAGGGCCGACCGAACTTCGACACCTCGATGAACGACGGCAAGGTCTGGCAGCAGGGCGAATCGAAACCGGACCCGAGCACCAATATCGATACGGTGCAGATCTCCGCGCCGGTCAAGGACGGCGGCACGGTGATCGGCGTCCTCCTGGTTTCCCTGACCGCAGCCAACCTCCAGTAAGGGGCCGTCCATGAGCCAAGCCTTGCCGCATGCCGACGGCGGATTCGTCGCGAACTGGGCGGCCAACATCCGCGATTCCGGACGCTCGCCGGGCAAGTGCTTTGCCGGCTTCATCACTGCCTGGGCCGCCTTTTTCCTGATTCTGTGGGTGATTCCGACGCCGGCGGGCCTCACCGAGAACGGCAGGGCGACACTGGCGGTGATGGTCTGGGCCTGCACCATGTGGATCACCGAGGCCATTCCGGTGGGCATTTCCGGGATGCTGATCCCGATGCTGCTGGCGATGACCGGGGCGGTCAATCCCTTTCCCAAGGCAGCCAGCGGCTTCGGCACGCCGGTGGTGTTCCTCTGCCTCGCCGCCTTTATTTTCGCGGCGGTTATGCAGGCAGCCGGGCTTGACCGGCGCATCGCGCTGGGGCTTCTGCATAAGCTCAAAGTGAAGACGGTGAATGGCGTGATCTGGGCGATGTTCGCCGCCAACCTGGTGCTCTCGCTGATCATCCCGGCCGCCAACGCGCGCGCCGCGACCTTGCTGCCGGTGGTGAATGGCATCACCGAGATGTTCGGTGATACCCCAGAGGAACGCGCCGGCAAGAAAGCCATTGTCATCCAGACTCTGGTCTATGGGTCGATGATCAGCGGCATGTGCATCATGACCGCGCACCTGCCCAACCTGGTGCTGGTGGGCCTGTTCGAAACCGAGCTGGCGCTGAACCTGTCCTACTTCGACTGGTTCAAGCTGCAGTGGCCTTACCTGGGCATGTTCATCGTCACGCAATGGTGGGTGCAGTATTTTTTCAAGACCCGCGGCGTGGGCATTCATGGCGGCTACGAGGCGGTGCAGAAGCAACACGCCGAGCAGCCAAAAATGAGCCAGACCGAATGGCTGATTCTTGCCGTGTTCGGTTTCATTGCTTTCCTGTGGGTGACGGAAAACGGCATCGCCAGCTGGAAGGGCCATGGCGTCAAGTCGCACAATGCCGCGCTAATCGGGCTGGCGCTGCTGTTCATTCCCGGTCTGTTCGGCTTCAAGTGGAAGGAACTGCAGGACCGCACCATCTGGGGCACCTTCCTGCTGCTGGCCGGCGCCCTGTCGATGTCGGCGGCGATGGGCAGCACCGGGCTGGCGCAGTGGCTGGCGGACATCGTGCATCCGCTGGCCGAGGGCCATGCCTGGTGGATGATCCTGCTGATCCTGATGCTGGGTACCCACGTCATCCGCCTTGGCATGCTGTCCAACGTGGCGGCGATTACCATGCTGGCGCCCATCCTGCTCGCCCTGGCGCCCAAGCTTGGCCTGCACCCGGTGGCCTTCACCATGCTGGTGTCCGATACCGACACCTTCGCCTACATCCTGCCGACGCAGATCACGGCGGCGGTGATCGCCTACAGCAGCGGCACCTTCACCACCGCCGACTACGCCAAGGTGGGCTGGGTCTCGGTGCTGATCGGCATCGCCTATGGCATTTGCATCATGGCGCCGTGGTACGCCTTCATGGGCCTGCCGGTGTGGGATCCGACCGCGCCGTGGCCGTTCAAGTAAGCGAATGCGCAACAGCCAGTGC
>JBIKLV010000018.1:0-54867 GCA_044359585.1 Sulfuritalea sp.
GCAGAGGCTGGCGACGCCGCGCTTCTTGCCTTGCTGCTTCAGTGCGCCGATCAGGGTCACAATGACGCGAGCGCCGGAGGCGCCGATCGGGTGACCCAGGGCGCAGGCGCCGCCATGCACGTTGACCCTGTCATGCGGCAGCTTGAGGTCGTGCATCGCCGCCATGGTGACGACGGCGAAGGCTTCGTTGATTTCCCAGAGGTCGACGCTCTCCGTGGTCCAGCCGTTCTTCGCCAGCAGCTTCTTCATGGCGCCGACCGGGGCGGTGGCGAACAGGCCCGGTTCCTGGGCGAAGGTGCTGTGGCCGATCATCGTGGCAACGGGTTTGAGGCCGAGCTTCGCGGCGGTCGAGGCGCGCATCATCACGAGCGCCGCGGCACCGTCGGAGATCGACGAGGAGTTGGCGGCGGTGACCGTGCCGTCCTTGCGGAAGGCCGGCTTGAGGCCGGGGATCTTTTCGAGCTGGGCCTTGAAGGGCTGTTCGTCCTTGTCGATAACCGTGTCGCCCTTCCTGCCAGAAACGGTGACCGGCGCGATTTCCCAGGCGAAGCTGCCGTCCGTATTCGCCTGCTTGGCGCGGGTGGTCGACGCTATGGCGTAGGCATCCTGCGCCTCACGGGTGAATTTATAGCTGCCGGCGCAGTCCTCGGCAAAGGTGCCCATCAGGCGCCCTTTGTCGTAGGCGTCTTCGAGGCCATCGAGGAACATGTGGTCCTTGACTTCACCGTGGCCGAGACGGAAGCCGCCGCGCGCCTTGGGCAGGAGATAGGGCGCGTTGCTCATCGATTCCATGCCGCCGGCGACCATGACCTCGACGCTGCCGGCCAGCAGCATGTCGTGGGCGTACATCGCCGCGCGCATGCCGGAGCCGCACATTTTGTTCACCGTGGTGCAGCCGGCCGCCAGCGGTAGTCCGGCGCCGAGCGATGCCTGGCGCGCCGGGGCCTGGCCCTGGCCGGCGGGCAGCACGCAGCCCATGATGACTTCATCGACCTGCGCGGGCTTCAAGCCGGCGCGTTCGACGGCGGCCTTGATGGCGACGCTGCCCAACTGGGCGCAGGTCAGCGAAGCGAAGTCGCCCATGAAGCCGCCCATGGGAGTGCGGGCGGCGGAGACGATGACGATGGGGTCGGACATGACGATTCCTTCAGAGCAAGGTTGAAAGCGCAACGGTGTAGCGGCCGGGAAGCTGGTCGGCGGCGTTGACGGTGATGTCGAGATCGCGCATCAGGCCGTCCTTGAGACCGTAGATCCAGCCGTGGATGGTCAGCGGCTGGCCGCGCTGCCAGGCGTCCTGCACGACGTAGGTCTGGCAGACGTTGGCAACCTGTTCCAGCACGTTGAGTTCGCACAACCTGTCGTGCCGTGCCTCCGTCGGCAGGCTGTCGATTTTGAGCAGGTGTTTGGCGCGCACGTCGCGCACATGGCGCAGCCAGATGTCGACCAACCCAACGCGCGCGCCGTCGAGCGCGGCCTTTACGCCACCGCAGCCGTAGTGGCCGACGACCATGATGTGCTTGACCTTGAGCACGTCGACGGCGAACTGGATCACCGACAAACAGTTGAGGTCAGTATGCACCACGACGTTGGCGACATTGCGATGGACGAAAACCTCGCCCGGCAGCAGGCCGACGATTTCGTTGGCCGGCACCCGCGAATCCGAGCAGCCGATCCACAGCAGTTCTGGCGTCTGCAGGTGGGAGAGCTTCTCGAAGTAGCCCGGATCGACCTCGCGCATCTTGTTCGACCAGGCGCGATTGAAGTCGAACAGGTGGTGCAGGGTCCGGTTGTTGAGCGCGTCTTCGGACCAGTTCTCGAGGTCCAGCGCAAGGAACTGCGTGCCTTCCACCGCGGTCTGGTAATAGGCCGGAGCCTCGTCGAAACCCAGTTCGCGGTAGAGCTTGACGGCGATGCGCATGGCCGGCAGGGTGTCGAGCAGGATCTTGCGATAGCCGATCTGGCGTGCGGCACGGATGGCCTCCAGCGCCAGGTCGCGGCCGACGCCCAGGCCGCGGAATGCGGGATCGACATACAGGCGCTTTAGCTCGCAGACGCCCTCGGCCAGTGGCCGGATGCCGACGCAACCGGCACCTTGGCCATTGACCGTTGCGTAGAAAAGTCGTCCGTCCGGGGCCGTGTAGCGACCGGGCAGGGTCGCCATCTCCTCGTCGAAGTTCTGGAAGGACAGGTCGACGCCGAGCCAGCCCGCATAGTTGCGGAAGAACTGGCGCACCTGCTCGATTTCGGCGACATGGTCGCTGCCGAGGACCTGGATCACCGTCCGGCCGGCGACCGAAGGAAGTCCCTGTGGGGCGCCGACTTTCATGGTTTGTGCACTCATGGGCTTCCTTCGCTCAAGCCGGGCGCAGAGTCAGGACCATGGCAGGACGTAGTCCACCATGAGTTCGCGCGCCCGGTCGCGCACGTCCTCGGGCAAGGGGCAGGATTTGCGGGTCTGGGTGTCGAGATGCACGCCCGTCAGCAGCGTGATGGCCGAGACCTCGTCCTTGTCGGCATCGCGCATTTCGTGGAAGAAGATGATCTTCTTTTCGCCAACGGAAACGATGCCGGTACGGATGGCCACCGTGTTGCCGGCATGTAGCTCGCGCTGGTAACTGATGCGCTGGTCCACCGCCGCCATGCCGCGATGGTGCTTGCGCAGGAAGGCCGCACTCATGCCGATGTGCGACATGAGGTTCCAGGTTGCCTCGTCGAACTTGCCGACGTAATACATCACGTTCATGTGGTGCATGTGGTCGCAGTGCCACGGATACACGGTGCCGCGATAGGTGTCGAGCAGGGGCATGGCGGGCCTAGAGCGGGAAGACCAGGCAGGTGGTTGAGGCGTGGGCGTAGAGGCGGCCCTGCACGTCGACGATGCGGCCCTCGGCGGTTGCCACCTGGCGGCCGGCGTGAATCACCTTGCCTTCGGCCCGCACCGGGCCGACGCGGTCGGTCAGGGCGCGCACGTAGTTCACCTTGAGTTCCAGCGTGGTGTAGCCCTGCCCGGCTTCGAGCGTGGTGTGCACCGCGCAGCCGACGCAGGAGTCGAGCAGCGTGGCGTGGAAGCCGCCATGCACCGAGCCGATCGGGTTGTAGTGGCGATGCTCGGGCGTGCCCTGGAACACCACGTGTCCCTTGTCGGCGCTGATCAGCATGAAGCCCAGCGTATCGGCGATCGGCGGATAGGGCAGCTCGCCGGCGATCATCTTGCGGAAGATTTCCAGACCGGAATACTCGCGCAGGGTTTCCAGCGCCAGCGTGCCGACGCTGCCGGCACTGGCGCGCACGGTGGCTTCCTGCGCCAGCCAGTCTTGAGCGTTCGCACTCATCGCGCTCACATGGTCTCGTTGTAGAGTTCGCGGCCGATCAGCATGCGGCGGATCTCGCTGGTGCCGGCGCCGATCTCGTACAGCTTGGAATCGCGCCAGAGGCGGCCGGCGGGGTATTCGTTGGTGTAGCCGACACCGCCCAGTGCCTGTATCGTCTCGCCGGCCATCCAGGTGGCTTTTTCCGCCGAGTAGAGAATGGCGCCGGCGGCGTCCTTGCGCAGCGTGCGCGTGTGGTCGCCGCGATCGCAGGCCTTGCCCAGCGCATAGACGTAGGCGCGCGTCGCCTGCCAGGTCGAATACATGTCGGCCAGCTTGCCCTGCATCAACTGGAATTCGCCGATGCTCTGGCCGAACTGCTTGCGCTCGTGGATGAAGGGCAGCACCACGTCCATGCACGCGGCCATGATGCCCAGCGGGCCGCCACAAAGTACGGCGCGTTCGTAGTCGAGGCCCGACATCAACACGCGCGTGCCGTAGCCTTCGCCGCCCATCACGTTTTCCACCGGCACTTCGCAGTCATCGAAGAAAAGCGGATAGGTGTTGGAGCCACGCATGCCGAGCTTGTCGAGGTGCTGGCCTTTCGAGAAGCCCTTGAAGCCCTTCTCGACGATGAATGCGGTCATACCCTTGGCGCCGGCGTCTGGGTTGGTCTTGGCATAGACCACCAGCGTGTCGGCGTCGCCGCCGTTGGTGATCCACATCTTGGAGCCGTTCAATACGTAGCGGTCGCCTTTCATATCGGCGCGCAGCTTCATCGACACCACGTCGGAACCGGCCCCCGGCTCGGACATGGCCAATGCGCCGACGTGTTCGCCGGAGATGAGCTTGGGCAGGTATTTATGCTTCTGCGCCTCGCTGCCGTTGCGGCGGATCTGGTTCACGCACAGGTTGGAATGCGCGCCGTAGGACAGGCCGACCGAGGCCGAGGCGCGGGAGATCTCCTCCATCGCGACGATGTGGGCGAGGTAGCCCATCTTGGTACCGCCGTATTCCTCCTCGGCGGTCATGCCCAGCAGGCCCATGTCGCCGAACTTCTTCCAAAGGTCGGCGGGGAACAGGTTGTCGCGGTCGATCTCCGCGGCGCGCGGCAGGATTTCCTTCTGCGCGAAGGCCCAGACAGCGTCGCGCAGCATATCGACGTCCTCACCGAGGTCAAAGTTGATTCCGAGCATTATTTCTTCTCCTTGGCATGCATCGTCATTAGGGTTTGTTGCATGGTCGCGCAATGGGTGGCCTCGCCGTTCCTGATCGCATAGACCTCGCCGCGGGCAATCACGAGGTTGCGCCCGGTCTTGAGCACCTGCCCCTCGGCGACGAGATAGTCGCCGTCGGCCGGCGCCAGCAGGTTGAGCTTGAATTCCACGGTCAGCACGTCGGATCCGGCAGGCATCAGCGTCAGGCCGGCGTAACCGCCGGCGCTGTCGACGATGGTGCTGGTGATGCCGGCGTGGAAGAAGCCGTTCTGCTGGGTGAGGTCGGCGCGGAAGGGCAGGCGGATCTCGCAGTGCCCGGGGGCCAGGGCGCCCATTTCGGCGCCGATCAGGGTCATCACCGCCTGCCGGGCGAAGCTGCCGCGCACCGTTGCTTCCCAGTCGGGATTGCGCGGCTCGAAGCGTTTCTGGGCAGGACGTGCGGTGTGGGGCATGTTTTCTCCGGCCGGGGAAGCAGGTGGCGAATGGTAGTTGACGTTGACGTCAACGTCAACTACCACGGGCTTTCTTGCGGGGCGCCCTGGCGGCGGCTTGGTCGGCCTTGAGCATGTCGCGGCACTGCCTTTCGAATCGGGTGATTTCCTTGAGCACCGCCTCGATGTCGTCGCGCTGCTGTTCCAGCGCGGCGCGGCGCTGTTCCAGCGCGCCGAGGAAGGACAGGAGCTGGGTGGACTCGTCCTCGGCCGTGTCGTACATGTCGATCAAATCCTTGATCTCGGCCAGGCTGAGGCCGAGGCGCTTGCCGCGCAGGGCCAGCTTGAGGCGCGTCTGGTCGCGCTTGCAGTAGATGCGATTGCCGCCTTCGCGCGCCGGCGAAATCAGGCCGTGGGATTCCCAATAACGGATCGCCCGCGTGGTGACGCCAAAATCGCGAGCCAGTTCAGTGATGGTTTGGGTATCGTTCATGGCGACGGGCCGGCGGCGGCGAAATGCTGCACCGCACATAACGCCCTGAAAATTGGATAAAATGTCGGATTGACTGCCGACAAGTTAAGCAGATTTCCCACCACGATGCAAAGAACCGCGGCTTGAACGCTCCCATCGCCTATCCCCACGAGACCTCGCCGGCTCCCGGCGTGGCGGTGACGCTCGTGCCCGGTGTGGAATGGCTGTGCATGCCGCTGCCGTTCGCGCTGAACCACATCAACCTGTGGCTGCTGGCCGATGGCGATGGCTACGCGGCGGTCGATACCGGTTTTGCGCAAGACCCGATCAAGGACGCCTGGAAGTCGGCGCTGACGGAACGGCGATTGACGCGCGTCATCGTCACCCACTGTCATCCCGACCACCTGGGCCTGGCCGCATGGCTGGAGCAGGAAACCGGCGCCGGACTCTGGATCGCCCAGGGCGAATACCTCGCGGCGCACATGATGGTGGAGCAGGTCGCCGGCTATCGCATCAGCGCGATGGTCGAGTTCTTCCGCCAGCACGGCCTCGACCCGGCGCGGATCGACGGCCTGGTCCAGCGCGGCAACGGCTACAAGCGCGGCGTGCCTGAGATTCCCGCCACCTACCGGCGCCTGTTCCACGACCAGCGCCTGGCGATAGGCGACCATGAATGGCGCACCATCGTCGGCCATGGCCACGCGCCGGAACACATGAGCCTTTACTGCGCGGAGCTCGGCGTGCTGATTTCCGGCGACATGCTGCTGCCGCGCATTTCCACCAATATATCGGTGATGGCCAGCACGCCGTTGGCAGACCCGCTGGGATTGTTCCTGGCCTCGATCGACGAATTTCTCAGCCTCCCCGCGGATACGCTGGTGCTGCCCTCGCACGGACGACCGTTTCGCGGCATACACGCCCGCGTCGAGCAACTGCATGCGCACCACGCGCAGCGCTGCGCCTTGTTGCTGGAAGCCTGCCGTGGCACGCCCAAGTCGGCCGCAGAACTGATCCCGGTGCTGTTCGACCGCGAGATCCCCGATCCGCACCAAACCATGTTTGCCATGGGCGAATCCATCGCCCACCTGAACTACCTGGAACACGCAGGAAAATTGCAGCGCATCGAAGAAAACGGGTCCATCCGTTTCGTCAGTCAACGCTAATGCCTGCAATCAAGCATCCTCGTCAAATGAACGTCGCGTTGGCCGCTTTCCTGGCCCGCCCCCTCTCATCCTCCCCCTCGCGGGGGAGGCTACTTGTTGGCTCGCTGCGCTCGATATCACCAGCGGCCCATCCTGTTCTTTCACGTTAACCCCAGGAGCCTCCATGTCCGCCAAAGAAGCCAACGCCTTGCCCGATCCGAAGGAAATCGCCAAGACCTATGCCGAGGTTGCCGAACGCGCCTCGAAGCTGATCACCGACCACATGAAGCGCCAGATGAAAAAAGGCGTTTCGGTTCCCTCCGACGACCTCGGCATCGCGCAGGCCTTCATGGACATGATGGCCAAGATGCTGGCCAATCCCTACAAGCTGGCCCAGGCGCAGATGAACCTGGTGTGGGACTACTTCGCGCTATGGCAGCATTCGACCATGCGCATGATGGGCATGCATGGCGCACCGGTAGCGATGCCCAAGAAGGGCGACAAGCGTTTCGCCGACGCCGAATGGGAAGAGCATTTCCTGTTCGACTTCGTCAAGCAGTCCTACCTCATCACCGCCCGCCACATCCATGACTCGGTCGGCAACGTCGAGGACCTCGACGACATTTCGAAGAAGAAGGTCAACTTCTTCACCCGCCAGTTCATCGATGCTCTGGCACCGTCGAACTTCGCCATGACCAATCCGGAAGTGCTGCGCGAAACCGTCAGGACCAACGGCCAGAACCTGCTCAAGGGCTTCAACAACCTGCTGCGCGACATCGAGGAAGGCGACGGCCAGTTGCGCGTCAAGATGACCGATCCATCGGCTTTCGAAATGGGCAAGAACGTAGCCTCTTCGCCGGGCAAGGTGATCTTCCAGAACGAGATGATCCAGCTGATCCAGTTCAGCCCGACCACCAAGGAACAGTGGAAGCGCCCGCTGCTGATCATCCCGCCCTGGATCAACAAGTACTACATCCTCGACCTGCGCGAGAGCAATTCCTGGATCAAGTGGTGCACTGACCAGGGCCACACCGTGTTCGTCATTTCCTGGGTGAACCCCGACGCCAAGCTGGCGAAGAAGGGCTTCGACGACTACATGACCGAAGGCGCGCTGACCGCCATCGACGTGGTCTGCCAGCAGACCGGCGAGAAGGAAATCAACCTGATCGGCTACTGCCTCGGCGGCACCCTGCTCGGTTCGACCATGGGCTACATGACGGCCAAGAAGGACAAGCGCATCGCCTCCGCCACCTTCTTCGTCGCCCTGCTCGACTTTTCGATCCCCGGCGAACTGGGCGTCTTCATCGACGAAGGCCAGGTCGCCAGCCTCGAAAAGAAGATGGAGGAACGCGGCTACCTGGAAGGCTCGGAGATGGGCACGACCTTCAACATGCTGCGCTCCAACGACCTGATCTGGACCTTCGTGGTCAACAACTACCTGATGGGCAAGGAACCCTTCCCCTTCGACCTGCTGTACTGGAATTCCGATTCCACGCGCATGCCCTACAAGATGCACAGCTACTACCTGCGCAACATGTACCTGAACAACAAGCTGCGCGAACCCGGCGGCATCACGTTGCTGGAAACCCCGATCGACATCACCAAGGTCAAGACGCCGTCCTATTTCATCTCCACCATCGAGGACCACATCGCGCCGTGGCGCAGTGTCTATCTCGGCTCCACGGTGCTCGGCGGCCCGGTGCGCTTCGTCCTCGGCGGCTCCGGCCACATCGCCGGCATCGTCAATCCGCCGTCGGCCAACAAGTACGGCTTCTGGACCAACGACGAGCGTCCCGAGACCCCGGACGAGTGGTTCGCCGGCGCCAAGCAGCACGAAGGCTCCTGGTGGACCGACTGGCAGAAGTGGATCACCAAGCTCAACGACGACAAGGTGCCGGCGCGCGACCCGGCCAAGGGCAAGTTCAAGGCGCTGGAAGATGCGCCCGGCTCCTTCGTCAAGTTCCGCCTCGACGCACCGAAGAAGAAGTGAGCATGAAGCCGCAGGACGTCCCGTCGCGGGACGTTCCTCCGGATTGCAACACGGGCTTGGGATCGTTCGATCCCGAGCCCGTTTGCTTTCAGGGTCTGCGGCGCAAGGTGGTGTTCGATACCAACGTGCTGGTCTCGCTCTACGTATTCGCCGACAGCCGTTTCGCTCCGCTGCGCGCAAGGATGGAGTGCGGCGAATGGCAGGCATACACCGACGATGCCTGCCTCGCCGAATTTCACCGGGTATTGGGATATCCGCTATTCGCGCTGGACGAAGATCGGCAGCAGGCGGCCAGCGCTGCCTATAAAGCGAGCGTCACGCCGCTTGCCGGACCGCGCCTGGAGCCGCTCGCCAGCCTGCCGCGCTGCCGGGACCGCGACGACCAGAAATTCCTCGAACTGGCCCGTGATGCCGGCGCCGACTTTCTCGTGACGGCAGACAAGGATTTGCTGCGCCTGGCGCGGCGCGACCGCTTGCGCGGCCTGTTTCGCATCCTCACGCCGGAAGCCGCGCTGGCCGCTACCTGACGCCTGACGCGCCACCGGCACGCCTGGCCATGCCGATCAGATGGTGATGTAGCGGTGCTGGCGCGGCTCGCCGTGGATCGCCGCGACGCCCTCGGCGGTCGGAAACCGGACCAGGCATACCAGCCAGCGACGCCGATCGCGGCACACCAGCAGGGGCAGGGCATCGACCTTGAGTTCCGCTTCCTGGACGGCGGCGCCGGCACCGATCTGCAGGTACTCGGACGGCCGTTGCAGCCATGCGATCAATCCGCCAAGCAATTTGTCCGGACTCAGTTCCTGCGCCGCAACCAGCAGCTTTCCCTTGTCCGCGTCGGCGAGCTTGGGATCCGCGATGTTCTCGATGTTCCATTCCTGGCGGGTCAGCTTGTCGTTCTTGCGCAAATGGGCCAGATGCTCGCCGAACGCGGTCACCAGGCGCATCATGGCCGCAGTGCGCAACCCCTGGCGGGCTCCGGATTCGGTCGCGGCCAGCGAACGCAAGGTGTGGTCGATGAATACCGGGGGAGCGCCCGGCGGCTCGTTGAGCTTGCGCCGCACGCCCAGCAACGCGAACGCTTCGTGCTGTTCGGCGCCGGCAAGGAAGGCCAGCGGCTGCTTGACTTCGAGGCTGCGGCCGATGGCGTGGGCGATTTCGTTGCGTGCCGGAAACATGGCATGGACCACGGGGTGGTGCATGTAGTGCGCGGCGGAAATATCCAGGGGCCCCGGGATCGCGGCAATTTGCTGATCGAAATAGGCCACGGCGGAGTTAATCGCGGGCGCCAGGCGGGACGCATATTCCGGCAGGCTGACCACGTCGAACCCGAGCACGGTGACGATCTGGCGAATCACGGCGTGCGTTTCCGGCAGCATGCAGGCCGCCGGCTGCGATTGATGCATCAGTTTGCTGAAAAAACCCATCGTGTCCTTCCCTGGAGATCGGCGGTTCGAAACAGACCGTTCCCGATTTTATCGGCCTTAGGCGTGGTGGCGGCAGGCAGATCCGAATTCTATCGAGCGCCTGACCTGGAATTTATGAACTTCTGCACGTCGGCCTCGAAGCGCGCGCGCGCCGAAGCATTGTCGATGTCGCGCCCCAGCGCCGCCACCAACTGGTCGGTGGCGGCCGTGGCGCGGATCGCGCGATCCACCAACGCACTGGCGAACGGACCGACATCCTCGGCGAGGCGTCGTTTGACGAATTCCACGAATGCCGGATCGGCGCTAGCGGGCAGATCGCCGCCGCCACGCTGCGGCGCCACGCTGCGACCCCCAAAGACGATCTGGCTCATGCCCTGGAATGCCAGCCCGTCGCCCATCGCCTGAACCCGGAATGGCGGATTGAGCAGCTTGGCCGAATAGGCCACGAAATCCTGGGTCGCGATCAGGCCACCTGCCGCCGGCGCCCTGCGCAGTGCGCTTTGCGTCGAACGGATCGCCGAACCGACGTAGCTGACGTCGCCCACTGACTCGGTGCGAAACACGACACCGAAATGAACCACGCAACGAAGGCGCAAAGGCGCCACGTCGGCGTCGAAGGTGGCCGCGGTCTTGGCGAACTGCCCCAACACCTCGCCTACGGCCAGTTCGGGGGCCAGCGTCAGGCACAGGTTGGGCTTGCCCGGCTCCTGCGTGACGAAACCCAACCCGCGGGCCGCGGCGAGCACCTTGGCAAAGCTTTCAAGGACTCGGGCCTCGAACGATTCGGCGCCGGAAATATCGCAGGCAATGACCGTGGTCGATACCGGGGCGCTGACTTGCGAAGCCAAGGGTGAACATCCTCCAATCGAATCAAAACCGAAACCCGAACGGCATTTCGGCAACATTCAGGCTTGCTAATGCCTGTTTTTGTTAGTTTATTCCTAAAATATGCCCTTTGCCATATACCTCGGCGCAGCGGGCGATGCAGCACGCCAAACTTTAGCCGATGTCGCGCCCCGATGGCGCATCCGGCAATGGCAGGTAAAGGCAGGCAAAGTGCTCATGTTATGCTTTGACCCTGAAGATTTTCGCGGAGAAAACGCATGAAGCTGAGGGGAAAATTCAATTCAATGCTGGTAGTCGTGTTCGGCATGGCGCTCGGGGCCTCCGGTTACTTTTCCTACCAGCAACTCAACAGCAACGCGCGTGACGAAGTCCTGTCGAACGCGGGCGTTCTGATGGAAACCATACTTTCGGCGCGCACCTGGGCCGTCAATGAGGTCGGCCCCAACCTGCGGGAGACAGAGGAAGACGAGGACATGCTCATGATGGGCATACCTGCCTACGCCGCCAACAAGGTCTTCGAGTCGGTGCAGAAGCGCTACCCCGAATACAGCTATCGCGAAGTCGCACTCAATCCCACCAACGTCAAGCACCGCCCCGCCGACTGGGAAGCGAAGATCATCAACTCCTTCCGCAGCGACGCCACCAAACAGGAAGAGTGGGGAATCCGCCAGACCTCCAAGGGGCCCTATCTTTACCTTGCCCGCCCCATCCAGATCAAGCAGTCCGGCTGCCTCGGCTGTCACACCACGCCCGAGAAAGCACCGCCCAAGATGGTGAAGATCTACGGCGACAACGGCTACGGCTGGAAGCTCAAGGAAATCGTCGGCGCGCAGATCGTCAATGTGCCGCTTTCCGTTCCCGTCGCCAATGCCGAACGCATGTTCACCACCTTCATGACAACGCTCACGGGCGTCTTCGTGGCGGTATTCATCCTGCTCAACCTGATGCTGACGGCACTGATTACCAGCCGGCTCGGTGAAATGGCGGCGATCGCCGACGAGATCAGCAAAGGCAATTTTGAAATGGGCGAGTTCAACGAGAAGGGCAACGACGAGGTATCGCAACTCAGTTCCGCCTTCAACCGCATGCGCCGCAGCCTGGTCAAGGCCATGGAATTCTTCAACAAACAAGGCAGTTGAGACCGATCCGATGAAGCTGATGCCTGCACCGCTGAATCTATCCATCGCATTCGTCGCGCTTGCCTTGGCGCTACCCGCGCAAGCCCAGACCAACACCCAGGGCCGCGCCCTGTTCAAGCAGAAGAATTGCGCCCTTTGTCATTTCTACGAGGCGCGCAGCATCGCGCCCTCGGTGAAGAAAATGAAAGCCGGATTGAAAGGCGATCCGGCCAGGACCGCGGCAGCGATCTCGGCGGCCCCCGGCCATGCCAATGAACTTGGCTCGGTAACGGCAGCGGACATCCGGGCAATGTCGGAATGGCTGGCCGAAACCACCTTCGACGAACAGGCAGCGGCACAAGCGGCGGCACCCAAGCCCGGCAGCCCCGAAGCCAAGCGGCTGGCAGCAGCCAAGGCGAAGGAGGAGGCCGCAGCAAAGGCCAAGGTAACGGCGGAGGCCAAGGCGCAGGCCAAGAAGGATGCTGAAGCCAAGGCCAAGGCGGCAACGGAAGCCAAGGTCCAGGCGAAGAAGGAGGCCGAAGCCAAGGCCAAGGCGGCCGCAGAATCCAAGGCGCAGGGCAAGCAGGAAGCAGAGTCCAAGGCCAGGCAGGAATCTGAAGCCAGGGCGCAGGCCCAGCGCGAAGCGGAAGCCCAGGCGAAGCGCGAAGCCGCAGCGAAGCAGGAGAAGGACGAAATGGCCAAGCGCGAAGCCGATGCCAAGGCGCGCAAGGACACGGCGGCGCTGGACGCGATCAAGCGCGAGAACGAGGCGCGCGCCAAGCGTGACGCCGAAGCGCAGGCGGCGGCCAAGGCGGCGGCGGACGCCAAAGCCAGGAAGGACGCCGAAGTTCAGGCCGCCCAAAAACGCGAGGCCGAGGAAAAGGCTCGCGCGGAAGCCGAGGCCAAGGCGAAGAAGGAGGCCGAAGCCGTCGCTGCGCAAAAGCGCGACGCCGAGGCCAAGGCCAAAAAAGACGCCGAAGCGGCAGCGGCGAAGAAGCCGGAACCCGCACCGGCAGCCAAGGCCGAGCCCGCCAAAGCCGAGCCTGCGGCACCAAAGACCGAAGCAGTGGCCCCGGGGGGCAAGAAGAAAATCGCCTATCGCGATGGATCTGACCTGCCACCCTGCCCGGCGCCCACCGGCGCGCCGCTGGGAACGGTCGACGAAGCGGCAGCGAAGGCGATCATCGAACGCGTCGGTTGCCCGCAATGCCACGCCTACGTGCAGAAGAAGACGGGCCCGCCGATGAAGAACATCCAGGAAAAGTACAAGGGCGACTGGGAGTGCGTCTCCCTGCGCCTGACCAAGAACAAGACGCACAAGGAAGAAGGCGTCACCGACGATCTCAAACCCAACGAGGTCAAAATCGTCTCCGACTACGTCGCCACGCGCAACAAGTAGGCATATCCCCCGACCGGGGGCGCCTTTTCGGCGCCCCCGCGTCCCGACTCCCAGACTACCAAATCGGTCGGCCGCTGCGCTTCCTGCAGGGCTCCGGCGGAGTGCGCCTCGCCGTTCGACACAAACCTCCCGTAATTGATCAACTACCCGAGGTAATCTCTTGTTCGCAATTACTATCCACTGAGCGAGTTGCTTGTTGCAAAAAACTAACAGCTTGGGTCAGTAGAACAACGGGGGGATTCAGGAAATACCTTGCGGTCTGCAAAAAAGTCTGTTTGAATCAAGACTAAGTAGCGCTTTAGTAATGTTGTTTGTAAAGATTGGCGCAAAACCGTCCAGAGCTTGGATGCAAAACCCACCCGGAAACCGGGCAAACGCATCGCCGGAACCAGACTATGAACCAGACAATCCAGAAATGCCGCTCAGTTGCCGTCGGTCTAGCCCTTCTCCTGACGGCCGGTTTGCTCACGGGCAATGCTTTTGCCCAGGCTGCGGCCAGTCCGGACGCGCCGCAGGTGCGCTCCCGCGCGGAAACCGGTGCGACCAAGCCCTGCATCGAGTGCCACGAAGGCTTCTATGCCATCGCCAAGACCAAGCACGGTGTCATGGGCGATGCGCGCACCCCGGCCGCCACCGGCAAGTCGATCACTGGCGATCCCGCCGACGCAATGTGCGGCACCTGCCACGGCGACCTCACCGAGCACAACAAGAAGCCGCGCACGCCGGGACTGGTTCCCGTCACCTTTGGCAAGAAATCCCCTGCCGCGCCCCAGAACGAAGCCTGCCTGAACTGTCACCAAAGTGGTGCCCGTGCCCACTGGCAGGGCAGCAAACACGAACAGACCAAGCAATCCTGCTCCAGCTGCCATCGCGTGCATGCGCCGAAGGATCCGGTGATGGTCGCCGAAACCCAGGCCAGCGTCTGCTTCGACTGCCACAAGGACCGTCGCGCCGAACTGCATCGCGTATCCACCCACCCGACCAAAAACGGTTTCTTCTCCTGCTCGTCTTGCCACGCCTCGCACGGCTCGACCTCGCAGCGCGCCTCGCTGCAGAAGAACACGGTCAATGAGACCTGCTACACCTGCCACGCCCAGTTGCGCGGTCCCTTCCTCTGGGAGCACCGTCCGTCGCAGGACGATTGCACCAATTGCCATAACCCGCACGGCACCAACATTGCCCCGATGCTAAAGGTGCGCCAGCCCTACCTGTGCCTGCAGTGCCACCAGACTGCAGGATTCGCAGACCACAACACGCTCGCCTTCACCAACACCACGCTCAACCCGACCGTCAATCCGACACAGCACCGGCAGATGGTCGGGAATTCCTGCGCCAACTGCCACTCGAAGGTCCACGGCAGCAACCATCCGTCCGGCGCCCGTCTGCAGCGCTGAACCGAAATACATTGCCCACAGGTGATGCCATGAAACAGAATAATTCCTTGCCGCCACGCCGCCGCATCCTCACGCTCGCGGTCTGCTCCGCCCTCGCCTCATTGGCTGCCGCGCCCGCGTTTGCCGATCCGATGCTGACGATCAAGCTGTTCCGGGATTCGGAAGTGATGTTCCGCGATGCCGACATGTCGCGCTGGGCGGACAACTACGTCGAACTCGGCGTCGGCTACAACTCCGCCGACTCGCTGCGCTTCGGCCAGTTTTCCGGACTCACCGACAACGGCGGCTTTCCCATTGCCGGCTTCAACTGGATCTCGCGCGACCAAAAGAATGACGCCCAATACTGGCAGATCCACGGCGCCAACCTCGGTCTGGATTCGCGCAAGCTCAAGGCCGAGGGCGGCGTTCAGGGCGCATGGGACGTTTCGTTCAGCTTCGACGGCCTGAAAAAATCCCAGACGGAATCTCCCAGCTTCGTCCACAACGGACTGGGCACGAACAATCTGACCATGCCAACTGGTTGGCTCGCACCGGCGACCTTTGCCCAGGATCCCACACTGACGGCACTCCTGCGGCCATTCGAGATCGCCCATGGTCGTGACATCTATCGACTGGGCCTGAAGGGACTGCTCGGCAACGAGTGGGACTACAAGGTCAACTATCGCGAGGATCGCCGGGACGGTGCGCGTATGACCGGCTTCGCGCTGACTACGGGCGGTCGCTCGATCATCGTTCCCTATGCGATCGACGACAAGACCAGCCAGATCGACATGGTGCTGTCCTACACAAGCAAGATTTCCCAGTTCCAGCTCGGCTATCACTACTCGAGATTCACCAACAACTTCAACGCGTTCAACGTCCAGAACCCGTTTGTCGCCGCCGGCGCGGCGACCCAGAATGCGGCATTGTCGCTGGCCCCGGGTAATGATCTGCACCAGATCACCGCCACGGGCGGCTACAAGTTCAGCAAGGACACCCGTCTAAGTGCCACGCTGTCGCGCAGCATCGGCAAGCAGAACGACGCCTTCCTGCCGTTTTCCGCCAACGTCGCAAGTGCGGCAGCGCCCTTGCCGAAAGGTTCGCTCGAGGGCGAGGTGGTCAAGACCCTGCTCGACATCGCACTCACTGCGCGACCGATGGACAAGATGAACCTCAAGGTGGCGTATCGCTATCACGACGACAAGAATCGAACGCCGATTCAGCAATTCACCTACTACTCGCGCGACACCACCGCGGTGCCGGCCGTCGCCTCGAACTCCACCCGCTCCAACGCACCGATCAGCACCACCGAGAAACGCTACAGCGTCGACGCCGACTACGAGATTGCGCCGAAAACCACCTTGCGAGCGGGCTTCGAGCATACGGACAAGTCCTACACCCTGACCGACGTTACCGGCACCAAGACCAACAAGCTGTCGCTGGAAGTCCGCCGCCCGATTTTGGACGAGTTCCAGGGCGCCTTGGGCTACACACACACACAGCGCCGCAGCCCCGGCTACGACAAGAGCGTGTTCTTCACCAACACCTATACCAACCCGACGTTCCAGGCGGCGGCAGCCGGACGGCTGACCAACCATCCGAGCATGCGCTCCTTCCTCTATGCCGACTTCGACGAGGACCGCTTGCGCACCTCGGGCAACTGGACGGTAAGTGAAACGCTAAGCCTGCAGGGCTCAATCGACGCGCACAAGCAAAAAATGCGTGGCCCCGACTGCGGACAGTTCACCAACGGCCTGCAGCAGTTGGCGATCACTGGGGCTCTGCCTGATATCTGCCTCGGTCGTGACACCGCCACTGGTGCCAGCGCTAGCCTAGACTTGCAGTACCAGCCCGAGGAGAACCTGACCACCTTCGCCTTCCTCAATCTTGCACAAACCGGAGTCCGGGAGATCGGACGCCAGTGGAACAAGACAACAGCCAGTACCGGCTCCAACGCCGCCCGCGACTTTTACGGCGAAATGGACTATACCGACCAGACAGCGGGCTTCGGCCTGAAATGGCAGCCGGAGGAAAAGTGGGATCTCGGCGGCACCTATGTGCTGAATCTTGGCCGTGGCACCAGCGATGTAACGACGGCTGCCGGTTATGCCCAGGCCAACAGTGGAACCGGAGGCTCTGTGCCCGACACCTGGAGCCGACTGCACAGCCTGCAGCTCTTCGCCAAGTGGGACTACAGCAAACAGCTAAGCTGGCGCTTCAACTACCTCTACGAGAACCTGCGGTCCTACGACTGGGCCGTCAGCGATGTCGGAGCGCAGTCCAATGCCGGGATACTGCTGACCGGTCAGCAGGCGCCGCGCTACAGCAACCACGTCTTCGGCGTGTCGGCGGTGGTCAAGAGCTGGTAAGCCGCGGCATCCGGCAATCAATCAGGCCGCCCATAGGCGGCCTGATACGTTTGTGCGCCACGGAATAAAACCGGCATCCGCCACTGGGCCGACGTCACCGCGACAGGATCCACTGCACCAGATTCAGCAGATCTGCCGCGTCTTTGGCCGGCGGAGGTTCATGCTGTTCATCGCCGCCGTCCTCGACTTTGACCTGCTGGCTGCCAGACAGGTGCTTGATCAGGGCCGCCTCGCCATCTGCCTTGCCTTTGTATTTCTGCGCTATCTTCTTGTAAGCGGGAGCCTTCTTGGCCTTGTCCACTGAATGGCAGCGAAAGCACTTCCCCGCCTTGGCCAGCGCCTCGGCGGCATCTTCATTGACAGCTTGCACGGCGGCCGAGTAGGTGCCAAGAACGAATACGCCCGCCAGCACGGCTTTTCGCATAACATCGTCACAAGACAGGAATGACTTCATTAAAATGTCGTTATATTTTGATTTCAAGCAATATTACCGCATTGTCGCATGCCTGTCGCTGATGCTTGGACTGGCCATTCCACCTAGCGGAGAGGTGTTCTCGCAAACCGCCCCGGGCAGGGTCGCCGCTCCCATCGCCAAGCAGAAAGCCAAGATATCCAAACCGCGCAAGTCCACGGCACAGGCGTTGAAAAGCAAATCCAAAACCAAGACAGCCGCATCGAAATCACGCGCAGCGAAGACGCTAAAACACTCCAAACCCAAGGCGGCCGTCCCGGCGCAACTCGATCCGGTTGCTGAAATGGAACTCATCGATGAAGAAGCCCTTGGCCTGCGTAACGCACTTGGCACCGGCCCCGATGACGGCCAATCCCGCCAGAAGCTCTCAGAACTTGCTCTGCGCGCGGCGCGCGGCGCCGAACGCGCGCTTTCGCGCGGCGACGAGAGTCTGTTCGGCGCCTACCGGGAATTGATCCGCACACGCCTGGCCGACACTCGACCGGGACTCGAAGCCATGGCGGCACGCGGCGTCGGCGCCGCCGAGTTCGCACTGGGAACCTTCGACCTGCACGGTTTCTTCGACGAACGCAGCGTCGAGCGCGCCTGTCCGCGTTTTGCCGCAGCGCTCGACAAGGGTTTCGGCGGTGCCCGGTTCCGCCATGCCCAATGTATCGAAGCCGGCGAACCCGCACGCGCCCTGACGCTGTTCCGCGAGGCGGCGAGTTCCGGGCATGTCGCCGCGATCGAGCGCCTGGGGCGGATCTGCCTCGACGCGGAGCCACCCGACGCCACCTGCGCCTTCGAGCAACTCGAACGGGCTGCGCGTGAAGGCCGGGCCAGCGCGCGATCGCTGCTCGGCTGGATGCATGCCGAAGGCATCGGCGGCAAGGTTGACCTGGTGCGCGCCGCCCAGTACTACCGGGAAGCCTCCGCACTGGGCGAAGCATCCGCACGCAACAACCTCGGCGAATTCTACGAACGCGGGCGCGGCGTCGCCCAGGACGAAAAGGCCGCCTTCGAACACTACCTGGCGGCTGCGCAAGCGGGATTCCCGCCGGGGCAATTCAACGTCGGCCGGCTCTACGTCGCCGGTCGCGGCACCGCCGAGAACCTGGCCGAAGCGCGACGCTGGCTGAATCTTGCGGCCAAGGCCGGCATCGTTCCGGCGCAGGGCATCCTCGACATGCTGGAGCGGCAAGGCGGAAAGCCGTAACGCGACGGGCTGCCGGCGCGACGGTTTGCGCACGGGGCAAGTCCCGCCGCTTGCTATGATGGCAGTATGAAATCCACTTCGCCTCACCCCCTGCGCACCACCCTGATCGCGGTTCTGGCGGTGTTGCTGCTGGCGAGTTGCGCGACGATCGTCCCCGGCACCCTGCGCGACACCGATCATCCGCTGGCCGGACGGCTATGGGACGCCTCTACACAGCGCTTCATCGACGAAGCCGAACTGCTGCGCCGTGCCGCCGACGCCGACGTCCTGCTGCTGGGCGAGATCCACGACAACCCGGAGCACCATCGACTGCAGGCCAGGCTGCTGCAGGTTCGCCTCGATGCAGGTGCCCGGCCGGCCCTGCTGATGGAACAGTTCGACGTCGACCAGCAGTCCGCGCTGGACGAGGCGCGCCGCGACGGCAAGGAGCTGGCGCCCCTGATGCGCGGCTGGGACTGGCCGCAGTACCAGCCACTGGTGGCGCTGGCCGACACCGCGCGGCTGCCGCTGGTGGCCGCCAACCTGCCGCGCGCGGCGACGCGGCCCATCGTGCGCGACGGTTATTCGACGCTCGCTGCCGGCGAAGTGCAGCGCCTCGCGCTCGAACAGGTCTGGGATGAACCCCGGCAGAAGTACATGGTCGGCCTGATCGAGGCCTCGCACTGCGGAATGGTCACGCCGCAATTGCGTGACGGACTGGTGCGCGCGCAGCGCCTGCGCGATGCGACGCTGGCCGATGTGGCACTGGGCAAACTCGATCAGGGCGTGGTCTTCATCCTCGGACGCGGCCACGCCCGGCGCGATGTCGGCGTGCCGCTGTATCTCGCCACCCGGCGGCCGGGCACGCGCGTGCTTTCGATCGGCTTCGTGGAAGTCGGCGCTGGCAAGACGGCGCCGGCACAGTACGAGACCGAGCGCATCGGCACCGCGCTGCCCTACGACATCCTCTGGTTCACGCCGCGCGCCGAACGACCCGATCCTTGCCTGGCGTTTCGCAAATAGGCCGCACTCCCGGCTTCGCTACAGGGACCCGGACGCAGGCCCTCAAACGTGCGCCAATGCCGCTTACATGCCGCCGGTCACACCCGGAATCCAGCTTGTTCCCGCAAGGGGCACATGCGCCATCGCCGCGGCCTCGATGGTCAGCGCCACCAGGTCCTCGCGCTCGAGGTGATGGACGTTCTGCTTGCCGCAGGCGCGGGCGATGGTGGTGAGTTCCATGTTCAGCGTCTTCAGATAGTTCTTCAGATGACGGGCACCGACTTCCGGCGTCAGGCGCTGCTCCAGCATCGCGTCCTGCGTGGTGATGCCGACCGGGCATTTGCCGGTGTGGCAGTGGTGGCAGAAGCCCGGCGCGGTACCCAGCGCCGCATAGTCGGCGCTGGCGATACGGTGTTCGCCGTCCTGAAAGTAGCTGTGGTGGTTGCAGCCCAGCGCAATCAGCACGCCCTGGCCGATGGCCACCGCATCGGCACCCATGGCGAGCGCCTTGGCCACGTCGGGGCCGGTACGGATGCCGCCGGAGACGATGAGCTGAACTTTGCCCTTCATGTCGAGATCTTCCAGCGCATGCACCGCCTGCCGCACCGCCGCCAGCGTGGGAATGCCGATGTGCTCGATGAAGCAGGTCTGCGTCGCCGCCGTGCCACCCTGCATGCCGTCCACCACCACCACGTCGGCACCGGAATGCACGGCGAGCTTGACGTCGTTGAAGACGCGCGTAGCGCCGACCTTGACGTAGATCGGCTTCTCCCAGTCGGTCATCTCGCGCAGTTCCTGAATCTTGATGGCGAGATCATCGGGGCCGGTCCAGTCGGGATGCCGGCAGGCCGAGCGCTGGTCGATGCCTTCGGGCAGGGTACGCATGCCGGCGACGCGCGCCGACACCTTCTGCCCCAGCAGCATGCCGCCGCCGCCGGGCTTGGCGCCCTGGCCGATCACCACTTCGATCGCATCGGCACGGCGCACGTCGTCGGGGTTGAAGCCGTAGCGGGAAGGCAGGCACTGATACACCAGCGTCTTCGACGACTGGCGTTCTTCCGGCGTCATGCCGCCGTCGCCGGTGGTGGTCGAGGTGCCGACTTCGGTCGCGGCGCGTCCCAAGGCTTCCTTGACGTTGGCCGACAGTGAGCCGAAGCTCATGCCGGCGATGGTGATCGGGATGTCGAGTTCGATCGGCTTTTTGGCGAAGCGCGTGCCGAGGATGGTTTTGGTGCTGCACTTTTCGCGATAACCCTCCAGCGCGTAGCGCGACAGCGAAGCGCCGAGAAACACCAGATCATCGAAGCTCGGCAGCGCGCGCTTGGCGCCCATGCCGCGGATCTCGTAGAGGCCGTGGGCCGCGGCATTGCGGATGTAATCGATGGTCTTGCGGTCGTAGCCGAAGGATTCTTCCCGCTGTATCGGTTTTTCAGACATGGTCAGTATTCCTGGTTGGCGTCGGCATTCCAGTGGTAAAGGCTGCGGGCCGAAGCCACGCGCTTGAAGTCTTTCGGGTCGTGACCGGCGAACGCGGGGCCGGCTGCAGCGAGCAGTTCCTTGACGGTCTTGAGGTCAGCCTCGCTCATCGGCTCGATCTGCGCATCGGCACCCAGCGACTTGATCCTGCCCTTGACGTAGAGCACCGCCTCGTAGAGCGAATCGCCCAGCGCATCGCCGGCGTCGCCACAGATCACCATGCGGCCGGCCTGGGCCATGAAAGCCGAAAAGCTGCCGACCGAGCCGCCGACCACGATGTCGCCGCCCTTGAGCGATATCCCGCAGCGCAGGCCGGCATCGCCGTCGATCACCAGCAGTCCGCCGTGCATCGAGGCGCCGGCACCGTTGGAGGCGAAGCCCTTGACGTGCACGCGGCCCGACATCATGTTCTCTGCCACGCCGGTACCGGCGCTGCCGGTGACGGTGATGCTGGCCGCCTTGTTCATGCCGCCGGCGTAGTAGCCGGCATGGCCGACGACTTCGATCTCTACCGGAAAGTCGAGGCCGACGGCGATGTTGTGCGCGCCATCGGGATTGGCGATGGTCACTTTCTTCACGCCCTGTCCCGGCGCTTCCTTGTGCAGGAAATGATTGACGGTGCGCAGCGGGATTTCCGTCAAGTCAAAATTCAGGCCGTCCATACGTACATCTCCTCGGGTGCGGGTTCAAACACCTTGGCGTTCTTGATGTCGGGCAGGTGCGCCAGCGAGCGGAACTCGGAAGCGATCGCCACATAGTCGTCGGTCTCGGCCACCACGGCCGGCTTGCAGGCGAAGGGGTCACGGATCAGCGCCAGCTTGTCGGGCGTGCCCATGAGGAAGGTGTAGAAGCCGTCGAGTTCCTCGAAACCTTTTTGCAGTGCCGTCTCCAGATCGTCACCCTCGCGCAGCCGCCATTCGAGAAAGCGGCAGGCGGCCTCGGTGTCGTTGTCGGTCTCGAACTTGATGCCGCGCGGCTCCAGCATGCGGCGCACGCCGTAGGGGTTGGAGAGCGAACCGTTATGGACAAGGCAAAAGTCTTCGCCGGCAGTGAAGGGGTGCGCACGATCCGGCGTCACCGCCGATTCGGTGGCCATGCGCGTGTGGCCGACCAGATGCGTGCCGGTAAGGTGCTTGAAGTCGTAGCGGTTGGACACCTCGGTCGGCGTGCCGATGTCCTTGTACAGATCGATGGCGCGACCGGTGGAGAGAATGTGCAGCTTGGGGTGATGTTCCTTGATCCAGCGCTTCACCGGTTCCGGCGCGATGCCCACTGTCAGGATCGCATGGTTGCCCTGCGGCGCGATCTTTGCCTCAACCCCGAGGTGTAGCTTCAGCTCGTGGCCAAGGCCCGGCCAGTTGAAGTCATCACCGTCCTCGGTGAGGCCGGAATACAAACTGATCTTGCGCTCGCCCTCGCCGAGAGGCTCGGTGAACACCGCGAGTCCGGCCGAATCAGGACCGCGCTCGGTCATGCCGATCAGCATCGGCACCATCAACTCACCCAATCTGGACTTCAGCGCCGGGTTCTTCACCAGCAGTCCGACAATTCCACACATTGCAGCGTCCTTTCAGAAGAATTCCAGATAGCTTTCGATTTCCCACTCGGAGACATGGCGCATGTACTCGACCCATTCCATGTGCTTGAGCTTGAGGAATTCGTCGGCCACCGGATTCAGCGCATCGCGGATCACCTTGTCTTTTTCCAGCGCGGTCAGTGCTTCGTGCAGGTTCTGCGGCAGGATGCCGATCTTTTCCTTCTTCAACTCGGCGGCAGAGAGTTCATACAAATTGACGTTGTGCGGCTCACCCGGATCGAGCTTGTGCTCGATCCCGTCGAGGCCGGCGGCGATGACCGCAGCGGTGGCCAGGTAGGGATTGCAGGCGCCGTCGGGCAGACGCAATTCCAGACGTCCGCCGGGAATGCGCACCATGGACGAGCGGTTGTTGTCGCCGTAGCTGATGTAGGCCGGCGCCCAGGTGGCGCCGGTCAGGGAACGACCGACGACGAGACGCTTGTAGGAATTCACCGTCGGCGCGCAGATGGCCGCCAGTGCCGGGCCATGCTTCAACAGGCCGGCGGCAAACTGGTAGGCCAGCGGCGACAGATCCAGCCCGCGCTTGTCCTTCTTGTCGAGGAACAGGTTCTTCTTTCCATCCGACAGGCTCATGTGCATGTGCATGCCGTTGCCCGGTCGGTTGGCGAAGGGCTTGGGCATGAAGGAGCAGATCAGGCCCATCTCGTTGGCGATCTCGGCCGCCGCCATCTTGAAGAAGATGTAGTGGTCGCAGGAGGTGAGGCAGTCGCCAAAGGTGTAGTTGATCTCGAACTGTCCGTTGGCGTCCTCGTGATCCACCTGATAGACGTCGATGCCGACGGCGACCAGACTCTCGACCAGCTTGTCGAGAAAGGCACGCGAACGCGACAAACCCTTGTAGTCGTAGCAGGGCTTGGCCAGCGTATCGCTGTCTTCGCAGGGAACGATCTTGCCGGTGACGCTGCGCTTGAGCAGCGAGAACTCTGGCTCCAGACCCGTCATGAACGTCATGCCGAGCTTTTCAAGCCGCGCGATCTGCTTCTTCAGCGTAACGCGTGCGTCGTAATCCCAAGGTTTTCCTTTGACATGGCCGTCGCAAACGATGCGCGCATAGCCGGGCTGCCAAGGCACCAGCGACAGCGTGGATAGGTCGCCGACCGCCATGTAGTCGGGGCCGTGCGGCTCGATGCCGAGGCCCCACACGGCGAAACCGGCGAAACCGGCACCGGCGTTAAGGATGTCCTCGAAGTGCGCCGCCGGCACCGACTTGGCCTTGGCGGCGCCATGGATGTCGACGAACTGCGCCAGTACCGATTTGACGTTGTTCTTGGCGAGGAATTTCTTGGCTTCGGCGAGATTCATCGTGAGCTCCCAGAGAGTGCAGAAAGTGTCAGGACAGAGTGTCAGGTCAGTTCGCCGGCAACGCCGGTCAAGGTTTGCAGAAACCAGTCGCCATAGGTGCTGTCGCACCACAGGCGGTAGCAGGGGATTCCCGCGTCCTCGCCGGGAATCACCGTAGCGCCGACGCCGACTATCGAGGTCAGCACCACCGGGCGCGTATTCAAATCAAGCGCAAGGAAATTCACGCTGCAGGTTTCCAGCAGCAGGTCGTTGAGTCTGGCTCCCTTGAGCACCAGCGCCAGGTCCTGGCGCAAGACCGGATAAACGCCATGACTGAGCGGAGCATCGAGCTTTGCCGAGGCCGGGCCTTCGACCAGAAACTCGGTGACACCGAGCCGGGCGATGAGGCCGCCTTCCAGCGGCAACCATTGGTTGGGAGCGTCGGGCACAGGCAGCCCGAGATCCGCCAGCCAAGCCGCCGCACCCGGACCCTTGACGCCGGCACGCGGGGTGCGCGAGACATTGTCGAAGGCAATCATGCCGGCTCCTTCTGGCGCAGGTTCTCTGGGTCGTAGAAGGGCGTCTTGGCGACGCGGGCGGTGACCAGGGCACCACCGGTCAGACGGATCTGGAACTTGCGATTTTCTTCAGTCATGTCCGGCCGCACGTAGGCCAGACCGATGAAGCGCTGCAAGGCCGGCGACCAGGCCACACTGGTCACGCGTCCGGCGATGTCGCCGTCCTCGATCACCAGATGGCATTCCTTCGGCGTCTCGGCGGTATGGCCGGCGGCGAGCATGAAGCCGACCAGTTGCTGGCGGCGCGTTTTGCCGGCGATGACCTGCAGGCTGCGCTGCCCGACGAAGAAGGGCTTGTCCATTTTCACCGCCCAGTCCAGCGCGGCCTCGCCGGGAGTGGTCAGGCCGTCGGTGTCCTGGCCGATGATGATGTGGCCCTTTTCCAGTCGCAGCAAGCGCTGGGCTTCGACGCCGAAGGGGCGGATGCCGTGGGGCTTGCCTGCTGCCACCAGCGCATCCCACACCGCCGCGCCATGTTCGGCCGGCACATGGATTTCCACGCCCCATTCGCCGACGAAGCCGACGCGCATCAGTCTTGCCGTGACGCCGCACACTTTGCCTTCACGCACCGCCAGATAAGGCAGGGAAAGATCGACGTCGGTCAGCCCGGTGAGTACCGCTTTGGCCTTCGGTCCGGCCAGATTCATTGCGGCCATGGCACCGGTCAGATTGACGATGCCGCAATCCATTTTCCACAGCGTGTTCCAGCGCGACAGCTCGCGATAGATCAGCGCGGCGCCCGAGGTGGTGGTGGTGAAGTAGAAATGATCGTCGGCGAGTCTCGCCACCACGCCGTCGTCGATCACCACGCCGGATTCGTCGCACATCACGGCGTAGCGCGTCATGCCGGCCTTGAGCCCGGCGTATTTCGAGATATACACGCGCTCCAGAAACTCCGCGGCCTGCGGCCCGCGGATTTCCAGCTTGCCCAGGGTGCCGACGTCGATGATTCCGACGCCGTTGCGCACTGCCATCGCCTCGCCACGAATGCAGTCGATGCGTGATTGGCCGGCGACCGCGTAATACTCGGGACGCTGCCAGACACCGGCGGCCATCCACACCGCACCGGCGGCCTCGTGCCGCGTGTGCATCGGCGTGCGGCGCTCCGGCTCGAAACCGCGCCCTCCGAGATGCGACATCGGTACCGGATGGAAGAAGGGCCGCGCCGTGGTGGTGCCGACTTCGCCCGGCGTCGAACCCGTGCAGCGCGCCAGCACGCGCAGGGCGTTCATGTTCGAGTGCTTGCCCTGACTCGGGCCCATGCCCACGGTGGAGAAGCGCTTCATCAGTTCGATGTTGTCGAAGCCTTCCTGAATCGCGTTTTCCAGGTCCTTGAGCTGCAGGTCTTCGTCGAAGTCGATGAAGTTCTTGCCGTCCGGATGCGCCACCATCGGCCACGGATGGGTGGGCGATGCGGCTTCGGCAGGAACGCTGACGACTTTGGCCACGCCAAACCCGCAATGCGCTGCGGCAGCGCTGCCCGCGCGCTCGCCATCATTCGCACGGGCCGTGTGCACCCCATTGACCCGGCCACAGGCGAATACGCCCGGCGGCAATTGCGCCGGTACGAACTGATGCACCGCATCGTCGTAGCGCATTTTGGTGCCGGCCTGATACAGCAACGGTGCCGCCGGTGCCCAGCCGACGCTCATCAACACACCGTCGCAGGCAATTTCGCCGGCGAGTTTGTCAGATTGCGTACGCACGCCGACGACAGCCCTTCCATCCGCCGAAGGGATCGCCTCGGTGATGCTGCTGCCGGCGTGTAAAGGAATTCGCCGTATCGCCAGCGCCGACTTTTCGGCCTCGGGGATATCGGTGCGCAAATCGATCACGGCCGCGACCTCGATCCCTGCATCGCAGAGTTCTTCGACAGCCAGATACGCATCGGCATTGGCCGCCAGCACTACCACCCGCTGCGCCGGCTTCACCGCCCAGCGATGGATCAGGCGTTGCGCCGCCGAGGCCAGCATGATGCCGGGCAGGTCATTGTTGCGGAACACGGCGGGCTGTTCGTAAGCACCGGCGGCGACGATCACCGCACGGGCGCGCATCTTGGTGATGCGATCCGCTTCCACCAGCGGCACCCAGTGGTCGGCGTAATAGCCGGCGGCGCAGGTGTTGGTGAACACGCGTATTTTGGGCTGCGCCTGAACGCGGGCAACCAGATCGCTTTCCCCGTGTGTGCTGCCGTCCAGCCGGGCGTTCTCATCGACCAGCACGACGTCCGCGCCCTGCTCCGCTGCCGCCAGCGCGGCACTCATTCCGGAGAGGCCGCCGCCCACCACCAGCACATCGCAGAAGCCGTAACGCTTGGGCGTGCGCCGGCGCGGCGCGGTGACATCGACCTTGCCCAGACCGGTGGTGAAGCGGAACAACTTTTCCCACAGCGGGAACAAGCGTTTCGAATGGAAGGCCTTGTAGTAGAAGCCCACCGGCAGGAAGCGCGCGAAGCGGCCGAGGATGCTGGCGGCGTCCTTGTCCAGCGAGCTGAAGGTATTCACCGCCGTCAATTCCATGCCGGCCACCAGCAGCGTCGCGTCGGCGCGCACATTCGGCGTGCTGCCGGACTGCATCATGGCATTGACGTCGTGATTGGCGGCGGAAAGGATGCCGCGCGGACGGTGATACTTGAAGGAGCGACCGAGCACCTTGACGCCATTGGCCCACAAGGCGCTGGCGATCGTGTCGCCTTCGAGGCCCTCGTAGTCACGGCCTTCGAAGCGGAAGCGCAGCGTCTTGCCGCGCGTGATCCATTCGCCGCCTTGCTCGGGGAGACGCATCACGCTTCCCCCGGATACAGGTAGGTGCGCAGGATCATGTCGCGCTCGGTGTCGCGCTCGGCGACAAACCAGGTGTTCGATGGCGTGTGGCACCACCATTCCTTCTTCACGCCCGGCGCGCCGTTGCGGTTGAAGACGTAGTCAGCCCACTGGTCGTCGGTGGCCGCCGCCGGATCGGGCATGGGACGAATCTCGCCGCCATAGGCGAATTCGGAAATCACGCGCGGGCCGTTGATGGGGCAGGTCATGATCTTCATGGCTAATGTCCCACCGAGGCGGCACCCTTTTCGCCAGTCAGCGCAAAGTCGCGGAAGCGGTCGAGGGTGAAGCCGGTAATCAGTTCGTGGTTGCAGTCATTCGCGACCGTATAGGACATGGTCTTGCCGCAAACCGGTGTGGCCTTGAAACCCCAGGTGCCCCAGCCGGCATCGAGGTAGAAACCTTCCACCGGCGTCTTGCCCATGATCGGCGCGAAGTCCGGCGTCATGTCGGCCATGCCGGCCCACTGGCGCATCACCTTGACGTTGGACAGGAAAGGGAACATGTCCTGCATGTGCGCGGAGAGCCCTTCGACAAAGTCGAGTGTCGAGCGCGTGCTGTGCACTTCGTAGGGATCGAGCGAGGCCCCCATCACCAGTTCGCCGCGTGAGGATTGGGATATGTAGATATGCAGGCTGCCCGACACCAGGATTGGATCCAGCCAGGGCTTGATCGGCTCGCTGACCATGGCCTGCAGCGGATGGATGTAAATGGGAGTGCGCACATCGATCATCTTCAGGATGCGTGGCGTGGATCCCGCGACGGCGCACAGCACCTTATTGGTGGCGATCCGGCCGCGCGATGTCTGCACGCCGGTGACCTTGCCGCCGACCACGTCGATGCCAAGTACTTCGGTGCGCTGATGAATTTCGACGCCACGCATGTCGGCCCCGCGCCCATAGCCCCAGGCCACCGCATCGTGGCGGGCGACCGATCCCGGCGCGTGATACAGCCCGCCCAGAATCGGCGCATGGCCGCCGCAAGACAAATCGATCATCGGCACCGCCTTCTTGACGAAGGCGGCGTCGACCACTTCCGAATCGACGCCGTAATGCTTGTTCACTTCGGCGCGCCAGCGGCTGGTGCGCATCGCGGCGTCCGTGTGCGCCAGCGTGAAGTGGCCGCGATTGGAATAGAACAGGTTGAGGTCGAAATCCTGCGCCAGGTCCCGCCAGAGGCGCACCGACTCGTCGTAGAACTTGACGCCTTCGGGCGTCAGGTAATTCGAGCGGATGATGGTGGTATTGCGCCCGGTGTTGCCGCCGCCGATATAGCCTTTTTCCAGCACGCAGACATTAGTGATGCCGTGGTCGCGCGCCAGATAGTAAGCGGCGGCCAGCCCATGGCCGCCGGCACCGATGATCACCACATCGTAGGATGGTTTCAGCGTGTCATGCGTCGTGAACATCCGGGGTTCCGGATGCTTCTGTGCCAGCGCGAAGCGGAGCAGTCGCCAGGGCATCGGGTGCTCCTAACGGAAGACCACGGTTTTGTTGCCGTGAGCCAACACACGATCTTCCAGGTGGTAGCGCAGGCCGCGCGCCAGCACCGTCTTTTCGATGTCCTTGCCATAGCGCACCATGTCTTCCGGGGCGTCGGAGTGATCGATGCGGATCACGTCCTGTTCGATGATGGGACCCTGGTCGAGTTCTTCGGTGACGTAGTGGCAGGTGGCGCCGATCAGTTTGACGCCGCGCTCATAGGCCTGATGGTAGGGCCTGGCGCCGACGAAACTGGGCAGGAAGCTGTGGTGGATGTTGATGATCCGGCCCGGATAGTCGCGGCACAGTTCGGGCGACAGGATCTGCATGTAGCGCGCCAGCACCATGGTGTCGCCGTACGATTCGTCAAACAGGCGCTGCACCTCGGCGTAGGCGGCCGGCTTGTTGTCGGCCTGGACCGGCACATGATGAAACGGGATGCCGTGCCATTCGACGAAGCCGCGGAAGGTATCGTGATTGGAGATCACGCAGGGAATCTCGATGTCGAGTTCCTTCGACTGCCAGCGTGCCAGCAGATCGTAGAGGCAGTGTTCCCGCTTGCTGACGAGGATGACAACGCGCTTTTTCACACCGGAATCACTGATGCGCCAGTCCATGCCGAACTCGTCGGCGATCGGTGAAAACGCAGCGCGGAAGCCGGCCAGGTCGAAGGGCAGCGAGTCGGCCTGAATTTCCTGGCGCATGAAAAAGCGCTGCGCGAGTTCGTCGGCGTGGTGGTTCGCCTCAAGAATCCAGCCCTTGTGTCCGGCCACGAAACCGCTGACGGCCGCCACGATACCGCCCCGATCGGGGCAAGACAGGGACAGCGTAAAGCGGCGGCTTGACGGCATTGAATTTATTCTCTACAAGAAACAATTGTGAATATTATGCACCCACTTGTCGCCGCCATGGGTAACTTTATTGACTTTTATGCAACTTTCTTCGTGACATAATTGGCCATGGACGACACTCAGGAATTACCCGATGCCGCGGGTGCCCTTGAACGCTATCTGGGCAATGCCGTGCGCGATCTGCGCCAGCGTCACGGCCTGACCATTGCCGATGTGGCCGAACGCGCCGCCATCAGCCGCGGCATGCTGTCGAAGATCGAAAACGCCCAGACCGCGACCAGCCTCGATACCCTGACCCGGCTGGCCCGGGCGCTTGGCGTGTCGCTATCGACCCTGTTCCGCAATTACGACGTGCCGGATGGCAGCGCGCAACTGGTCAAGAATGGCGAAGGCATGGAGGTCGTGCGCCGCGGCACCAGGCGCGGTCACACCTACCATCTGCTGGCCTACGATCAGGGACCGACCAAGCTGTTCGAGCCCTTCCTGATTACCATCGACTCGGAATCGGCGACCTTTCCGGTATTCGAACATCCGGGGACCGAGTTCCTTTACATGCTCGAAGGCCGCATGGAATACCGCCATGGACAGCACACCTACCTGTTGACGCCCGGTGACTCGCTCACCTTTCGCGGCGAGGTGCCGCATGGGCCGGAAAAGCTGATCGAATGCCCGATCCGTTTTCTGGCCACCATTGTCTATCCCACCCCCGTCGACAACGCATGAAGCCGCTCATCACCACCGCCACCGCGGCGGATATACCGGAGCTGATCGACCTGCTGGGCATTCTGTTCGCGATCGAGCAGGACTTCACGCCCGACGTGGAGAAGCAGAGGCGTGGGTTGACCGGCCTGCTGGCCTCGCCCTTCGGACAAATTGCCATCGCTCGCGACGCACAGGGTCGCGCCATCGGCCTGGCCACGGCGCAATTGGTGATCTCGACTGCAGAAGGCGCGCCCTCGGCCTGGATTGAAGATGTCGTGATCGAAGCCGACTGGCGCGGCAAGGGCCTTGGCCGCGCGCTGCTCGCTTACGTGCTGCAATGGGCACGGTCGCAGGGCGCGACACGGGCCCAGTTGCTGGCAGACCTGGACAACGCGCCGGCACTCGAATTCTATGAGCATCTTGGTTGGCAAAGCACCCGCCTCGGCGCACGGCGCCTGATGCTGTAAGACACGGATTCCGTCCGCGGCGGAGGCAAGCGCGGCAGAATCTCGGGAATCACTGCCGGGCTGCGAGCCAAAAAAACGGGCGCTACCCTTTGGGTGCGCCCGAACCACAGTGGACATGCCTTTGTGGAGGAGTTTGCCTGCCTCCGCCCGGGGGCGGAGGACTTGTATTGGATTACGAGTGGTAAGCCGATTCGCCGTGGGACGTGACGTCGAGGCCTTCGCGCTCTTCGTCTTCCGGCACACGCAGACCGATGAAGATATCGACGATCTTGAAGCAGATGAAGGACGCAACACCGGACCACACCACCGCCATGCCGACACCCCACACCTGACTGGTGACCTGGGTCATCATGTCGAAGTCGCCGACCTTGTTGGCCACGTAGTCATAGACACCGGTACCGCCCAGGCTCGGCGAAACAAACACGCCGGTCAGGATGGCGCCGAGGATGCCGCCCACGCCGTGGACACCGAAGACGTCGAGCGAGTCATCTGCACCGAGCATCTTCTTGAGGCCATTGACACCCCAGAGGCAGATCACACCGGCCAGCAGGCCGATCGCGATGGCGCCCACCGGACCGACGAAACCGCAGGCCGGGGTAATCGCCACCAGACCAGCCACAGCACCGGAAGCGGCGCCGAGCATCGAGGGCTTGCCCTTGATCACCCATTCAGCGAAGGTCCAGGCCACGGTCGCAGCACCGGCAGCAATCATGGTGTTGAGCATCACAAGAGCCGTCAGACCGTTGGCTTCAAGGTTGGAGCCGGCGTTGAAACCGAACCAGCCGAACCACAGCATCGAGGCACCGATCATGGTCATGGTCAGCGAGTGAGGCGCCATGGCTTCCTTGCCGTAACCGATGCGCTTGCCGATCATGAAGGCACCGACAATACCGGCCATGGCGGCGTTGATATGCACCACGGTACCGCCGGCGAAATCAAGTGCGCCCTTCTGGAACACGAAGCCTGCGGTAGCGCCCAGCTTTTCTGCGGCTTCGGCCGAGACGTAGCCATCCGGACCCGCCCAGTACCAGACCATGTGCGCCATCGGCAGGTAGCTGAAGGTGAACCACAGCACCATGAACAGCAACACGGCGGAGAACTTGATGCGCTCGGCGAAGGCACCGATGATCAGCGCCGGAGTGATGGCGGCAAAGGTGAGCTGGAAGATGACATAGACCAGCTCGGGAATCGCTACACCCTTGCTGAAGGTCGCGGCCACGCTATCCACGGTGACGCCCTTGAGGAACATCTTGTCGAGACTGCCGAAGAAGGCGTTCCCCTCGGTGAAGGCGATCGAGTAGCCATACACGACCCACAACACGCCCAACAGCGAGAAGATGACGAACACCTGCATCAGCACCGACAACATGTTCTTGGTGCGTACCAGGCCGCCGTAGAACAGCGCCAGACCGGGGATGGTCATCAGCGTGACCATCGCGGTCGCCATCAACATCCAGGCGGTATCGCCCTTGTTGACCGTAGGTGCCGGTGCCGCAGTGGCCGCGGGTGCGGCTGCAACGGCTGCAGCGGTCGCTGCAGCAGGAGCGGCCGCTGCCGGAGCAGCGGTTTCCGCCGCGGCGGGCTTGTCGTCGGCGGCCCAGGCGCTCGATGCGCCGCCACCGATGCCGACGACCATGGCCGTCAGCAGTATCGCGAGATATTTTTTCATTTCAGCTCTCCCTTACAGGGCTTCCTCACCGGTTTCACCGGTGCGGATGCGGATGACTTGTTCGACGTCGAAGACGAAAATCTTGCCGTCGCCGATCTTGCCGGTGCTGGCGGATTTCTCGATGGTTTCGATGACCTGGTCGAGCAGGTCGTCGCGGATGGCGGCTTCGACCTTGACCTTGGGCAGAAAATCGACGACGTATTCGGCGCCGCGATAGAGCTCGGTATGACCCTTCTGCCGGCCGAATCCCTTGACCTCGGTAACGGTGATGCCCTGCACACCAACGGCGGCGAGGGCCTCGCGTACCTCGTCAAGCTTGAACGGCTTGATGATGGCGGTTACGAGTTTCATGGTTGTTTCCTTTAATGAATTGGAGGTATTGGGCTTTGCTGTGCGTTCCGCCGACGCCGGCCGGGTCGCCGGCGGAACTTTCATTCAAACCTGTCAGAACGTCTTGTTGAAGGTGGCGACAATCTTGCCCTTGCCAGCTTGGTAGGCGTCCGCCGATGCACCTGCACCCTTGACAAAGCAATAGGGGTTGACCGCGTCGCCCACACCGACCGCAAGCGCAGCGGAAGAGCAACTATCCTTGGCGTTGGTGGTGGAGTACGCCAAGCCAAGGACACCGAAACCGACATCCTTGGTCGCGCCGACCTTGTAGTCGGTGTAGGAAGCGTCTGAATAGCCCTTGACCTTCTGGTGACCAATATGGCCGCTTAATCCCCAGCCATTGCCCAGATCGTAAGCAGCGTTGACTTCGAGGTAGCCGCTACCCTTGGTACCGTCGCTCAGGTTCGGGGTCACGCCACCACTTGTTTTGGCCCAGCCGAACAGCGGGGTGATGGAGTGCGAGTACTTGAGGGTCACCCACTTCCAGGAAACGGCGCCATAAACTTCTGTAGTGTCCTGCTTGAGTTGCTGGAAGCCGGGGACCGTCTTGCCGGTGCCCGGGTAGTTGTAGGTCAGCACACCAATGTCGTAACCCCAATCTCCAGCGATCGTGCCCTTGTAACCGCCATACAGGTCGATCTCAAGGCTGGAACTCGCGCCGGCAACTGCATCGCTGATCCACGAAATATTCGAGCCCCAGACGCCGGCGTAAAGGCCGCTGGCATGGGAGTAGTCAAAGCCGCCTTGGAGGGCCGGCTTGCCGCGGGTTTGAGCAATGCCGCGGTAAAGGTACTCGGTGGCAAAACCTACGTTGCCGGTGAAGGTGTGCGGACTGGCCGGCGCGGCGGCGGCAGCTTGTGCCATGACGGCGGTGGGGACGGAAAACAGGCCGGCGACGGCGACGGCGATCAGGGTTTTGCGCATGGTTGGCTCCTTGAGAGAATTGAAAAATTACAGACCCATCAATGCAGAGACCGTGCCAACTGAATTAGATGTTTTCTTTCAAATGGATACAAACATTGCTGCGCCGCACCTCCGACACACCGCACCAAGCCGGGTAGCAAACGCCGACCGTCCGCACCATGGTGGTGCCTGATAACCGCAGCAGATGGCCGACTTTGGCGCTGTGCTAGACTTTTGCCGTGATCGCTTCGCGTCAGGCTGATCCATTCCGGAGGGAGGTCTCGACCGCAGGAAAGAGACATCTTCGGACTTGGCGCCGGCATCTTCCACCTCGAAAACCGGTACTGCCCGTCATTGCGAACCCGCCCATGCTCAATCCAAAACTGCTCGATGAAATGTCTGCCCGTGTCTCCTCGCTGCTGGCCGCAACTCCTGCCGGCGACGTCGAAAAGAACCTGCGCGCGGCGCTGGCCGGCCTGTTCGCCAAGCTCGACCTGGTGACCCGCGAAGAATTCGACGTGCAGCGCGAAGTGCTGATGCGTACCCGGGCCAAGCTCGAAGCGCTCGAAGCCCGGGTCGCCGAACTGGAAGCCAACCGACAGGCTGCGTCAAGCTAAAGCCTCGATGTCGCTCGCCGTCCTCCGCTCGCGAGCGCTGGCGGGCCTTGCGGCCCCGGAAGTCACGGTCGAAGTCCATCTCGCCGCCGGCCTGCCGTCATTCACCCTGGTCGGTCTGCCCGACACCGAAGTCAAGGAAGCGCGCGACCGCGTGCGTGCCGCGATCCAGAACTGCGGCTTCGAGTTCCCGCAGCGCCGCATCACCGTCAACCTGGCACCCGCCGACCTGCCCAAGGAATCCGGCCGCTTCGACCTGCCGATCGCGCTGGGCATCCTGGTCGCCTCGGGTCAGGTCAAGGCGGCGAACCTCGATGACCACGAGTTCGCGGGCGAACTGGCGCTATCGGGTGACTTGCGCGCGGTGCGCGGCACGCTGGCGATGTGCGCCGCGATCCATCGCCAGGCCGGCGGCGGCGGTGCGCGCGCCTTCGTCCTGCCTCTGGAAAGCGCGCCGGAGGCGGCCCTGATCGACGGCATGAACATCCTGCCGGCGCGCACCCTGCTGCAGGTCTGCGCCCACCTTGCCGGCCGCGAAATGCTCGCGCCTTATGCCGTGTCGCCAGCGCCGACTCTTGCGTGGTATCCGGATCTGGCCGAGGTCAAGGGCCAGGCGCAGGCCAAACGCGCGCTGGAAGTGGCGGCCGCCGGTGGCCACAGCCTGCTCATGAGCGGTCCACCCGGCGCCGGCAAGTCGATGCTGGCGCAACGCCTGCCCGGACTGATGCCGCCGATGACCGATGCCGAGGCGCTGGAATCGGCGGCGGTGCACTCTCTGGCCGGCAGCTTCAGCCTCGCGCAGTGGAAGCAGCGGCCATTTCGCGCCCCGCATCATTCGGCATCGAGCGCGGCGCTGGTCGGTGGCGGTGGCACGCCGCGGCCGGGCGAAATATCCCTGGCACATAACGGCACGCTGTTCCTCGACGAGTTGCCGGAGTTCCAGCGCGGCGTGCTGGAAGCCCTGCGCGAACCGCTGGAAAGCGGGCAGATCCACATCGCGCGCGCCGCGCGCCGCGCCGAATTTCCGGCACGCTTCCAGTTGGTCGCGGCGATGAATCCCTGCCCCTGCGGCTGGCTGGGCCATGCCTCCGGCAAATGTCGCTGCACGCCGGACCAGGTCGCGCGCTATCGCGGCAAGCTGTCGGGACCGCTGCTCGACCGCATCGACCTGATGCTCGACGTGCCGGCAGTAGCCGAAGCCGACCTCGCCGCGCGCGGCGACGGCGAATCCTCGGCCACCGTGCGCGCTCGCGTGGGCGCCGCGCGGGAGCGCCAGCAACGACGCCAGGGCAAGCCCAACGCGCTGCTGGCGCCGGACGAAATCGACATGCACTGCCTGCCCGACCGCGACGGCGCCGCCCTGCTCAAGCGCGCCATGCAACAACTCGGCTTGACCGCGCGGGCTTATCATCGCATCCTCAAGGTTGCGCGCACCATCGCGGACCTGGCCGAGCTCGCCGAGGGCATGCCGCTGTCCGCCGCCCACGTTGCCGAAGCGGTGCATTACCGCCGCGGCCTGGCCAACTGAGGAACCCAGCACGATGTCCGACGCAAAGCCCACCGACGACCTCACCGCCGCCCAGTTGCAGGGACTGCTGAGCATCGCCGATGACGCGATCGTCTGCTTCGACGGCGCCATGCGCATCGTCCTCTTCAACCACGGCGCCGAACGCATCTTCGGCTGGCAGGCGACGGAAGCCCTCGGCCAGGGCATCGACATGCTGCTGCCGCCGCGCCACCGCGCCGGACACGGCAAGCTGGTCGAAGGTTTCCGCGCCTCCGGCGACATCGCGCGACGCATGGGCGACCGCCGCGCGATCAGCGCCGCGCGCAAGGATGGCACCGAGTTCCCGGCCGAAGCCTCGATATCCCGCCTGGAAACCGAGGGCGCCGTGGTTTTTACGGTGATCCTGCGCGACATCACCGCGCGCGTCGAGCGCGAGCGCGAACTCGAAACCGCAAAGGAAAGCGCCGAAGCGGCGATGCAGGCCAAGAGCATGTTCCTGGCCAACATGAGCCACGAGATCCGCACCCCGCTCAACGCCGTGATCGGCATGACCAGCCTGCTGCTCAACACCCGCATCGATGACGAACAGCGCGACTACGCCGAAACCGTGCGCGCCAGCAGCGAAGCCCTGCTGACCATCATCAATGACATCCTCGATTTCTCGAAGATCGAGATCGGCAAGCTCGAGATCGAGCGCTATCCCTTCGACCTGCGCCGCTGCCTGGAAGAGGCAATGGACCTGATCAGCGCCGACGCCGGCGAAAAGAACATCAATCTCGCCTACTTCATCGACGACAGCGTCCCCGCGTCACTGGTCAGCGACGTCACGCGCCTGCGCCAGATCCTGGTGAACCTGCTGTCCAACGCGATCAAGTTCACCCATCGCGGCGAGGTCCTGATCACCGTCTCCGGCGTGCCGCAGGAAGGCCAGAACCACGAGCTCAGCTTTTCGGTGCGCGACACCGGCATCGGCATCCCCGCCGACAAGCTGGCGGCCCTGTTCCAGTCCTTCACCCAGGTCGATGCCTCGACCACGCGCAAATACGGCGGCACCGGTCTGGGCCTGGCGATCAGCCGGCGGCTGGCGGAAATGATGGGTGGCCGCATGTGGGTCGACAGCGAGGTCGGCGCCGGCTCGACCTTCCATTTCACCATCACCGCCGAAGCCGCCGGCTCGCAACTGGCCAACAGCTACCTGCAGGAATTCTCCGCCGCGCTGGCCGGCAAGCGCGTCCTGATCGTCGATGACAACAGCACCAATCGGCGCATCCTGGTCAAGCAGAGCCTGGTCTGGGGCATGCTGCCGTCGGCCGCCGCGTCCGGCATCGAGGCCCTGGATTTCGTCCGCCACGGTCACGCCTTCGACGTCGGCATCCTCGACATGAGCATGCCGGAAATGGACGGCCTCGCCCTCGCCCTGGAAATCCGCAAGCACCGCGACGCCCAGGCCCTGCCGCTGGTGATGCTGACCTCGGTGTTCAACCAGCGGACGATGGACGACAAGATGAGCCGCGCCGCCTTCGCCGCCTACCTCAACAAGCCGATCAAGCCGGCCGCGCTGCTCGACGTCCTGCTGCACGCGATGCGCGTCGCGCCGGCGCGCGTCGCGGCGCGCACGGACAACGTTCCCGAGGCGGCCCTGGCCGACGTGTTGCCGCTCAAGATCCTGGTGGCCGAGGACAACACGGTCAACCAGAAAGTCGTGCAGCAACTGCTGGCCCACCTCGGCTATCGCGCGGACCTGGTCGCCAGCGGCATCGAAGTGCTCGACGCGCTGGAACGGCAGACTTACGACGTCATCCTGATGGACGTGCAGATGCCCGATATGGACGGTCTCGAAGCGACGCGCCGCCTGAAGGCGCGCTTCGGCGTCGACGGCTCCCCGCGCGTGGTCGCCATGACCGCCAGCGCGCTGGCCGGCGACCGCGAAAAATGCCTCGCCGCGGGCATGGATGCCTACATATCGAAGCCGGTGGAACTGGTGCACATCCGCGCCGTGCTGAGCCTCGTCGCGCGCAACGCGCCAGGCGCACCGACTGGGACATCGCGGCGCGCCGAAGATGCCGACACGCCGGTCATCGACCGGCGCCGCATCGACCAGTTGCTCGAACTGCAGGACAAGGAACAACCGACCATGGTCGCCGACCTGATCGCCCTGTTCATTGCCGACACGCCGCGCCATTTCGAGCATCTGGCCCAGGCCATCCGCGACCGCGACGCCGAGCGCATGGCCAACGCCGCGCACCGCTATTTGTCCAGCATCGAAAACCTCGGCGCGCGACGCATGCGCACCTACTGCATGGAGCTGGAAAACCTCGGCCGCGCCGGCTCGACCACCGGCGCCGAGGCCGGCCTGGAACTGCTGCGGCAGGAATTCGAGCAGGCGCGCGACGAGCTGACGGCCATTGCCGCGAGGTCGGCATAGAATCCCGCGTAGCTGCCCGCAGGTCGATTCCGTCGCCGGAGCACTCCGTCCCAATCGAAAACGGGCCCTCGCGCCCAGGAGCGTCACCATGAAGTACCTCGTCATCCCCGTCACCCCCTTCGAACAGAACTGCACCCTGATCTGGTGCACGGAAACCATGCAGGGCGCCTTCGTCGACCCCGGCGGCGACCTCGAACGGCTGACCGATGCCGCGTCGCGCCAGGGCGTCGCGATCGAGAAGATCCTGCTCACCCATGGCCACATCGACCATGCCGGAGGCGCCGGCGAACTTGCCGCACGGCTCGACGTGGCGATCGAGGGGCCGCAGCGCGAGGAGAGCTTCTGGATCGACCAGTTGGCGGCGCAAAGCCGCAGCTTCGGCTTCCCGCCGGCGCGCCCCTTCACTCCCGACCGCTGGCTGGATGACGGCGACAGCGTCACGGTCGGCAAGGAAACGCTGGCCGTGCTCCACACCCCCGGCCACACGCCGGGCCACGTGGTGTTCTTCCACGCTCCGTCGAAGCTCGCCCTGGTCGGCGACGTGCTGTTCGCCGGCTCGATCGGGCGCACCGATTTCCCGCGCGGCAGCCACCAGGCGCTGATCGACTCGATCCGCCACAAACTCTGGCCGCTGGGCAATGACGTGCAGTTCATATCCGGCCACGGACCGATGTCCACCTTTGGCGTGGAACGCCGCAGCAATCCATTCGTCGGCGACAACGCCTGATATAGACCGAAGCATTCAAACAAGGGGAGACCTAATGAGCCATCAATGGAAGTTCTTTCGCGCCGGCGGCTTCGACCAGGTGCGCATCGACGCCGCCGCCGACCTGTTGAACCTGAAGGAGCTCGACCAGAAACTTTGGGTCGCGCTGTCCTGCCCGACCAAGGGCATCGAGTTCGACGCGCGCACGCTGGAACTGCTCGACAGCGACGCCGACGGCCACATCCGCGCGCCGGAACTGCTGGCCGCGATCGACTGGGCGGCAGCGCGCCTGGCCGACACCACCGTGCTCGAACAGAAGCTGGACGGCGTGCCGCTGGCCGCGATCATGGACGAATCCATCCTCGCCGCGGCGAAGGGCCTGCTGCCCGACGGCGGCGCGATGATCAGCGTCGAGGCTGCCAGCGCCGCCGAGGCCGAATACACGGCGCGTGCGCTGGCCGCCTGGGAAGCCTCCGGCAGCGCGGCGCGACCGCTGGGCGATGCCACGGAAGCCGCCTGCGAAGCGCTGGCGGCGGTCAAGGACAAGCTCGACGACTTCTTCGTGCGCTGCCGCCTCGCCGCCTTCGACGAACGTGCCGGCGACGCCATGAACGCCTCCGACGACAGCTTCAAGGCGCTCGGCGGCGTGACGCTCACCAATAGCCACGCCGACATCGCCGCGCTGCCGCTCGCAAGAGTCGGCGCTGGCGCCACGGTGCCGCTGGGCGCCGGCATCGACTCCGGCATCAACCCGGCCTGGGCCGAGCGCATCGGCAGCTTCCGCGAAGCCGTTGTGGTGCCCCTGCTCGGCGCCCGCCCCGGGCTTTCGGAAAGCGACTGGCTGGCGCTGCAGGACCAACTCGCGGTGTACAACGCCTGGCAGGCCGCCAAGCCCGCCGGGTTGCCGCCCGAAGCCGAGGCCGTGCGCGACCTCGAACGCCTGGCGCGCTATGTTCGCGACCTGCTGCCGCTGGCCAATAACTTCGTCGCCTTCCGTGACTTCTATACGCGCCAGGGCAAGGCGACATTCCAGATCGGCACGCTCTACCTCGATGGCCGCTCCGCCGAGCTCTGCGTCGCGGTCGCCGATGCCGGCAAACACGCCGCGCTCGCCGGCCTGTCGCGCATCTGCCTGGTGTATTGCGACTGCGTTCGCAACGGCGAAAAACTCTCCATCGCCGCCGCCTTCACCGCCGGGGATTCCGACCAGTTGATGGCGCTGCGCAATGGCGTTTTCTACGACCGCCAGGGCCGCGACTGGGACGCCACCATCACCAGGATCGTCGACCACCCCATCAGCCTGCGCCAGGCCTTCTGGTCGCCCTACAAGAAGCTGGCGCGCATGGTCGGCGAACAGTTGCAGAAGCTCGCCGCGAGCAAGGCCGCCGGCGTCGAGGGCAAGCTCGCCGAGGCCGCCGTCGCCACGGCGAGGAAGGCCGATGCGCCGCCCAAGCCGGCGCCCGCGCAGCAAGCCTTCGACGTCGGCAAGTTCGCCGGCATCTTTGCCGCCATCGGGCTAGCCGTCGGCGCCATCGGCACCGCCGTGGCCTCCATGCTCACCGGCCTGCTCGGCCTGCACTGGTGGCAGATTCCGATCGCGCTGGCCGGCCTGATGCTGCTGATCTCCGGCCCCGCCGTGATCCTCGCCTGGTTCAAGCTCAGGAGCCGCAACCTCGGCCCGGTGCTCGACGCCAACGGCTGGGCGGTGAATGCGCGCGCGCGCATCAACATCCCCTTCGGCACCTCGCTGACGCAGATGGCGCAACTGCCCGAAGGCGCGCAACGAGCGCTGACCGATCCCTACGCGGAAAAGGAGCAGCCGTGGAAAACCTACGTCGCGTTCGCGATCATCGCCTTCGTCGCACTAATGTATTGGACGCGGTAGGAACCCACTGACGCGGAGGCGGCAGTACCACCGCCTGCCGCGAACCTTATAAAAAAATGACTGTCCGCAACCTGGAGTTCCTCTTTCACCCGCGTTCGGTGGCCGTCGTCGCGGAGACCGCCGAACAGGGCTGCTATGCCGACGTGGTGTTGCGCAACCTGACGGCCGGTGGATTCACGGGGCCGATCCTTGCGGCGACGGCGAAGAAACGTTCGCTGTTCGGTATCGGCGCCCGCATGCACATCGACGAGCTCGACCCCGTGCCCGACCTGGCGATCGTCTGCGCCCCTTTGTGCGACGTGGCGCAGATCGTGGCCCAGCTAGGCGCGCGCGGCACGAGGGCGGCAATCATCGGGCCGTCATTGCACGAACGGATGACGCCAATCCAGGTGCAGGAGGCGCACAAGGCCATCCTCGACGCGGCGCGGCCCTACCTGATGCGGGTGCTGGGGCCGGGCAGCGGCGGCATCGCGGTGCCGGCGCTGGGACTCGATGCCAGCGTGGCACCGGTCGGTTCGGCGGCGGGCAAGATCGGCCTGATCACGCAGTCGGCCGCCGTGGCGGCGGCGGTACTCGATCGCGCGCACAGCAAGGGCATTGGCTTTTCCACGGCGCTGCATCTGGGCGCCGGCATCGACGTCGATCTGGCCGATGCGATCGACTGGCTGGCGAACGACCCGGATACGGAGGCCATCCTGGTTCAGTTCGAGACCATCACGGCGGGGCGCAAGTTCATGTCGGCGGCGCGGGCGGCGGCGCGCAACCGGCCGATCGTGGTAATTCGCGGCAACCGGAACGCCGCGCGTTCGTCGGCAATGGTGCCGTTCAACACCGACGACGTGTATGCCGCCGCGCTGCGCCGCGCCGGCTGGGTTCGCATCGGCACGCTGGAAAACATGTTCGACGCCGCCGAGGCGATGGCGAGGGTACGCCCGATGGCGGGCGCACGACTGTGCATCCTCGGCAACGGCCATGGCCTCTGCCACATCGCGGCCGATGCGCTGCTGGCGGCGGGCGGGCGGCTGGCGATTCTTGAGGCAGGCACGCTGAAGCGGCTCGGTGAATTGCTGCGGATCGACGTGACCAGCAATCCACTGGCACTGCCGGCCAATATTTCGCCGGCGGCCTGGGCTGACGCTCTGGCGGTGGTGCTCGCCGACCGCAACACGGACGCGGTGCTGACGGTCTGCTCGCCCTCGCCGTTCGCACCGGGCAATGCCGTGGCCGAGGCGATCTGCGAGGTCGCGCAGAATGCCACCCGCAACGTATTTACCTGCTGGGTCGGCGGCAGCGCAATGCAGGAGGCGCAGCGGATCGCCGCGGCGCATGGCGTGCTGAGCCAGGATTCGCCGGAAAAGGCCATCGCGATTTTCGTCGGCATCGTCAATTACGAACGCAACCGGAAACTGCTGGTGGAAATGCCACCCTCGCTGGCCGAGGATTTCAGCCCGGACCCGGAACGCGCCCGCAACGCCGTGGCTGAGGCGATCTCCGCCGGGGTCGAAATGCTTACATCGCGCCTGGCGCGCCAGTTGCTGCAGGCCTACGGCATCGATGCCGCTGAACGCCCGCTGGCGGGCAGCATCGACGAGGCGATCCGCGCCGCCGACGAAATCGGCTACCCGGTGGATCTCGGCCTGGTGCTGGCCAATGCGCCCGATTACCGGCCGATGGCACGCGCGTTGCGCTCGCCCGCCGAAATTCGACTGGCGGTGCGCGGCTTGCGTGACAGCGTACGCAATCAGCATCCGCGCAGCCGTGTCAGCGGCTACCGGCTGCGGCCCGGCGCTGCGCGCAGCGGCATCGCGGCCCTGCGCCTCGGCGTCGGCAGCGACCCGGTGTTCGGGCCGGTGATCTTCATCGCCCCAGCCACGGGCGAAAACGGCCACGACGGCGAATATGCCGTGGCGCTGCCGCCGCTCAACCGCGCCCTGGCGCAGGACCTGATGGCACGCTGCGGCTTCGCGCGGGAGGCCGCCGACGGTGACCGGGGCGCGCTGGAGGCCGCAATGGGCACTGCGCTGGTGCGCCTGTCGCAGATGCTCACCGACATCGACGAAATCGCCGGCATCGAACTCGATCCGCTGCACGTGGAAGCGACCGGGGTGGTGGCCTACGAAGCACGCATCCGCATCGAGAAGCGCGGGCGCAAGCTAGGCTTTCGCCGCTTCGCGATCCGCCCCTACCCGCGCGAACTGGAGCAGCAGGTGGAGTGGCAGGGTCGCCAGTTGCTGATCCGGCCGATCCGGCCCGAGGACGAGGCGACCCTGGGCGACCTGATCGCCTCGCTCGACCCGGAGGATTCGCGGATGCGCTTCTTTGGCACCATGCGCCGCCTGCCGCGTTCCAAGCTGGCGCGCTTCACGCAGATCGACTACGACCGCGAAATGGCGCTGGTAGCCATCGAACGCGATGCGGATGGCATCGAACGCTCACTGGGCGAAGTGCGCGCGATGGCCGATCCGGACAACGCCTTTGCCGAGTTCGCCATCGTCGTCAGCTCGCAGGTCAAGGGCCTGGGGCTGGGTCGCCTGCTGCTGCAAAACGTCATCGATTACTGTCGCAGCCGCGGCACCGGCGAACTGCGCGGGGAAACCATGGCCGGCAACCTGCGCATGCAGCGTCTGGCGCGCGACCTCGGCTTCGAACTGAAGAGCGGCGCAGACCCCGGCACCATAGACCTGCGGCTGCCGCTGCGCATGGCTGCGACGGCGAACTAGTGTAGCGTTGCATTCTTGACGGAACACTGAAATGGGCATCCGTCATTCCCGCGGAAGCGGGAATCCAGCGGCGTTCGTGAACAAAAGCACTGGGTTCCCGCTTTCGCGGGAACGACGAAACATGGTTTATAAGTCGTTCTTTGCCTGCAACTCCGCACTAGGATCCCTCGAAAAGTCGGCGCTGGCGGCACGGCGCAAGGGTGGGCCCTTGGCCAGTATCTCAAGGAACATCGGGTCGGCCTGCACCCATTCGATGTCGCTGAACTCGCGATAGAGCGCGAGCATCGGTTCGATGACCTCAAGGCGTGGCTGGTTGCCCTGGTAGGGACGATTGAGGACGATCGAGAAATAACCGTCGCGCCGATAGGGGTTGCCACAGGGTCCGGCGCTAAGGAACCAGACCGTGTAGTTAATGCCGCCGCCCTGGCAGGAAACCGGCTCGGCGGAGAACAGCACTCGCGCCACCGCGCCCAGCGACAGGTGGCAGTGGTGGTCGTCGAAGGCGCCGGTCTGCCACGACACATGGCCGTGCTCGACGTAGCGGTGCAGGCCGTCGAGCTTTTCGGTCTTGAATTCGACCAGGGTGCGGTCGCGAAAGAGCACCAGCGAGGCATCGCGCAGGCGCAGCGCCTTTTCCAGCAGCGCGATGCAGGGCGGATCGAGTTCCGGCACGCTCGCGGCGGCGGCCGTCGGGCAGAGCGAGGCGACCAATTCGGTCCACTGTCCGCCGGGCATGGCGCTACGAGCGCGGAGCAATTGCAGCAGTTGCTGGCCTTCGGACGTTTCGCGAACCGAGGGTTCGACTTCGAACTCGACAAGGTCGGGACGCCTCGCGGCCTGCTCGCTGGCCAGGTCGAGGAAGCGCAGCACGCGCGCGGAATCGAGCACGCCGCGATCGTAGGGACAAGACAGCATCAGCGACACCACCCAGTGGTCGCTCGGCGCGCCGCCGGGCCCGATGACCAGCAGGCGGGCTTCGAACGAGGGCTTGAAGTCGAGGCACACGCTGGGCGCGACGACATAGCGGATGCGATGCACGCGGCCGAAATCAATATGCAGGTGGTGGGGGGAGTCTTCCAGGCGCAGCTCGCGCACGCCGGCAAAGCAGCCTTCGTAGATTCCCGGCAACAGGTAGCCGCGCCCCTGGGGAATCAGCTCGCCGATCGCGCCGTCGGCCCAGCGCCCGCAGGCCACGGTGATGTCGGGTTCGCGCAGCCAGTCCTCCAGCGCGCCGTGGAAGAAGCGGGCCTGCTCCGAGAGGCTGTCCGCGTCGAATGCGGCTTCCCTGATCATCTCGCGTCCTCCTTGCAGATGGCTGCTGCCCGGCACCAACGCCGCGCCCGTGGACGCGGCGCGCGCGGTGCCGTCATGTCTCGTTTTTCCCGCCGCGGATCAGAGACCGCGCCGATGCACCTCGCGCAGGCTCTTGCTCATGCGGGCGCCGACAAAGGCCAGCAGGCGCAGGCCTTCCTGCGTGCCGGGATCGCTCATCAGCTTGATCAGGCCGCCAATGCCGCCGGTGGACGGCGGCGCAGCCGCCAGTTCACGACTCGCCGCGGTGAAGGCATTCGACATACAGATCAGGAAGCGCTGGTTCTCGGCGCGGTCGAGTTCCCGCAACAGGTGGGTGAAGCCCTCGTTGCGCGTCAGGCGATCGAGCAGCGTGATGCCTTCGGACAGGGCCGACGCCAGCCGGTTGACCATGTCATCGGACAGCGCATCCTGCGCCGAGGTGACGAGCTGGGCGAACTCGACCAGTCGCTGCAGGTCGCCCTCGTTGATCGACGGTGCGGAAGTTGTTTCGGTCTGGGTGCTCATGGTGTGATCTCTTCAGAGTAGTCCGCGAACGCTGGTCCAGTACATCTGGTTGTAGGAAAGCTTGAACCAGTGCATGGGTTTTGACGGCGGCTTCAGGTCGGGTGGATTCTGGTAGTTGAACATGGCGTAGGTCGCGCGGTCGTGGCCTGCCTCGATGAAGCAGTACACTTTACCGTCGTAATCGCGCACCGGGGCCCCGATCTTGATGATGGAGGCGATGTTCTCGGCCAGCGTCTCGGCCTGGAAGTGCGCCGCCGATCCCGTCTTGCTGACCGGCAGGTTGGTGGTGTCGCCCACCACATAGACGTTGTCACGCCCCTTCATGGCCAGGCTGAAGCGGTCGGTCGGGATCCAGCCGCCCTCGCCCAGGTTCTCGGTTTCGAGCACTTCCATGCCGCGATGCGCCGGAATGACGATGAGCAGGTCGTAGGGCACCTCGGTGTCCTCCTCGCTCTTCAGCAGCTTGTTCTTGACGTCCACTTCCTTGATGTTGAACAGGGTCTCGGTCGCGACGCCGATGCGTTCGAATTCCGGCTTGGCCCAGATGGCTACGTTCTCGATGGTATGGATGCGGCCGATCGGATAGTGGTAACTGAGCTGGACCTTGTCGCGGATGCCGCGCGCCTTGAAGTAGTCGTTCAGCATGAACATGACCTCGACCGGCGCGATCGGGCATTTGTGCGGCACGCCGACGGCGACCACCACCTTGCCGCCCTGGAATTCGCGCAGGCGCTTGAACATCTTGACCGCCGATGCCTCGGTGTAAAAGAACTCGGCGCCTTCGTTGAGGCCCGGGGTTTCCTCCGGCACCATGCGCGATCCGGTGGCGATCACCAGGATGTCGAAATCATGGGTCTTGCCGCCCGCGGTCAGCACCTGGTTCTTGTCGAGGTTGAACTTCGTGACTGGATCGACGTGGAAATCGATGTTCGGTTCGAGCAGGCTGGCCTCGTCCCGATACAACTGGTCCGGGGTCATGTGCCCGAAGGCGACGTAGAGCAGTCCGGGCTGGTACATGTGGCGGTCTGAAGCGGACAGCAGCGTGATGCGCACCTTGCCGGCTCGGGTTTCGGCGGTAAGCCGGCGCGCAAGGTTGTTGGCCACGATGGTTCCGGCCGTGCCACCGCCGACTATCAAGATTCTCATTGCATTCTCCTATCCAGAATCCCCGCGTATCCGGGGCCTATTCCCGACCGGCCAGGCTTGCACCGCCCGGCCGACATCCGTTTCGACTATTTGGCCTTGCGTACCTTGATGTGCCAGACCCCTTCGACCTGCTCGCTGCTCAGCATTTCATGCCCGACTTTCTTGATCCACTCGGGGATATCGTTGACCGAGCCCTTGTCGGTGGAAAGCAGTTCGAACTCGTCGCCGACGCTGGCGCGTTTCATGTAGCTGATCAGTTCCATCAGCGGCCCGGGACAGAATGTGTCGCGCGCGTCTATGATCCTCATTTCACTCATTGCCTGTGTCCTCCATTTGATTCGGGGTCCGTGCGGCGATCCGCTCAGAATGTAAAAATTTGCGCGCCTTCGGCATCGCTCAGAAAGCGCGTCAGTCCGGTCGGCGGGCCGAGTATGGGATCGAGGTCGTCCTCCGATGCCTTGAGCAGGTCCACGGCCATCGAGCAGGGCAGCAGCTTGGCGTCGCCAAGATCGGCCGCGTAGGCGAACAACTGCTTGAACGAAGGTACGCCCTTGTCAGCGGCCATGAGCCGTCCGAACTCGCCTTCCGCCGGGGCCTCGGTGGCGCGACCCTTGACGAAGTGCAACATGGCGTTCATCGAAAAGAACACGGTGACCTCGTCACCCGTCGCGGCGGCAACCGAAGCCACCATGGCCGCCATTTGCAGCTTTTCGCGGGAATCCGACACGCACAATACAAAAATCTTTCTGGACATTATTTACGCTTCTCCATCAGGGCCGCGTCTGCGACGCGGCATGAATCTTCGAATCCGTCACACTCCGCGGCAAATGGCCGGAGTTACCACTTCTTTCCCACCACGAGCTTCAACGCCTGGTTGCGCAGGGTCAGGTCGGCGACGGCCATCTTCAGGCGCCGATTCTCTTCTTCCAGTTGCCTCAGGTAGCGCTCCTCCACCGCCTTCCGCGCGTCCCGCTCCGGGTCCGGTCCGGGACTTTCGTTGCCGTAGTCGGCCTCGGCCGGTGTTGCGTCGGGCGGTGGCCTTTTCATGGTCCGGGCGCACAGCCTGCGTTGTGGCGACTACATGCGGGGCTGAATCCGAATTGCGGAAGTGCAGTTGGCGCCATGGTCAGCCCCGGTGCCAACTGAAGCGCTTGATCAGCATCAGCAGGGTTGCGTCGAGGATGTAGCCGACGGCGCCGATGACCAGGATCATGGCCATCAGGTGGTCATATTCCAGCGACTCGCGGGCGTCCTCGATGGTGTAGCCGAAGCCCGAGGTGACGCCGAGGAACTCGGCCGGAACCAGCACCACCCAGGCCACGCCGACGGCAAGCCGGATGCCGGTGAGGACGTCGAAAGTGATCGCCGGCAGGATGATCTGGGTCACCACGTGCCAGGGCTTGGCGCCGAGATTGCGTGCTACCTTGAACCACGCCGGGTCGACCTTGGACAATCCGGCGGCGGTGGAGAACATCACCGGCCACACGGAGGCAACGGCAATCAGGAAGATGATGGCCTGGTCCCAGCCGGCAAACACGATGACGGCGATCGGTTCCCAGGACAGCGGGCTGATCATGCGCATCAACTGGAAGGGCGAATTGCTCAGTTCGCGGAAGCGCTTGCTGCGGCCGATCATGATGCCGACCGGCACGCCGATCAGGATGGCGATGGCGAGGCCCGCGCCGAGCCGATAGCCGCTGGTCCACAAGGCCTTCGGAATCAGGCCGCTCTGCCACATCTTGATCATGGCCTTGAATGCGGGAATCGGACCGAATGCAGCCCAATGAGAAGCCTTGGGATCCAGCGTCGCCACGAAAATTGCCAGCCACCAGAGCGCGAACAGGATCACCAGTCCGGCGAAGAAATTGAACAAGCCGGTGCCCGATGCCTTGAGGGCGCGCGACGACCGGGTTCCGGTCGGAATAGCGGCGGCGGCGGCGGTGTTGGCAGTCATTGAACGCAAATCCTTGGGCACATGGGATCAGGCATCTCCGCGATGCCAGCTGTAGCGCTTGACCAGCAGAGCGCAGCAGGTGTCGAGCACGTAGCCGATGACCCCGATGGTGAGCACCATCGCGGTAAGGTGATCGTAGGACAGGGTTTCGCGTGCATCCTTGATGGCGTAGCCGAGGCCGGAGGTCACGCCGAGCAACTCGGCCGGAACCAGGACCACCCAGGCAATGCCCAGCGCTAGCCGGATGCCGGTGAAGATGTCGAAGCTGATCGCCGGCAGGATGATCTGGGTGAGCATCTGCACCGGCGTGGCGCCCAGGTTGCGTGCCACCTTGAACCAGGCCGGGTCAACCTTGGCGAGGCCGGCGGCAGTGGAAAACATCACTGGCCAGACCGAGGCGATCGCGATCAGGAAAATGATCGAATGGTCCCAGGCGGCGAAGACGAAGACGGCGATCGGCATCCAGGACAGCGGACTGATCATGCGCAGGAACTGGAAGGACGAATTACTAAGTTCGCGGAAACGCTTGCTGCGCCCCATGATGATGCCGATCGGAACGCCGATCGCGACGGCGATCAGCATGCCCATGCCGAGCCGGTAGCCGCTGGCGACAATGGCGTTCTGCAGCTTGCCCAGGTTCCACAGTTCCGGAAATGACTGCAGGGTGGGAATCAATCCGAAGCCGGCGAAGGTCTGCGTTTTCGGATTGATGGAAATCATGTAGCCGCCCAGCCACCAGAACGCGGCGAGGATCAGCAATCCGATCGAAAAATTCAGGACCCCCCGCGCCGTCGCCTCGGCGGCGCGGGAGGTCCTGGTGCCGGCCAGACCGGCGGCCGGGGCAGGGTTGCTCATAGGCTGATGGTTTCCGTGCGGACGAAGGGATCGCCGGTCTTCGGCACGCTATGGTCGTTCTTCCACTTCGGATTGGCGTCGAGCGCCTTCTTGATGAAGTTGTAATTGACCAGGTCGTTGGCGACGAATTTTGCGTCCAGCTTTTCCAGGAAGGCGGCGTCGCCGGTGATGGTGGTCTTCTTCATGTCGTTGACCACCAGTTCCGTGGCCGAACGATACGGCCAGCCCTGGAAGTTGATGCGGTCCATGCCCCAGTCCTTGTTCTTGATCGCGGCGGCGTTGCCCGGATAGGGAATGTCGTAGAGCATGACGGCGCGCTGCACCACTTCCTTCGGGAAAGGCAGGTAGCCCTTGCCGTCCTTGGACAGCATTTCCGCCATGGCGGAACGGTTCTCGTGCAGGTGGATCTGCGCGGAAACGATGGCGTTATGGACGCCCTGCGCCCAGGCGGCGCGCGCCGGGTCCATGGTGTCCGCCTCGTGCATCACCACCACGCAGCAGGGGTGGCCCTTCCAGACATCGCCGGTCATGCGCAGCATCTTGCCGCCGGCGCGGAGTTCGCCCAGCGCGTTGAAAGGTTCCGCGACGCAATAGCCGTCGATCGATTTTGCTGCCAGCGCGGGCGGCATGTCGGGCGGATTGAGCACGATGAAGTTGCACTCGTTGGGGGCCAGCTTCGCGTCCTGCGGGCGGATCACCGGCGTGATGCCGGCATCGCGCATGATCTTCTGCGAAATGATGTTGTGGATCGAATACCAGAACGGCACGGCGAACTGCTTGCCGCCGAAGTCCTTCGGCGAATTGATGCCGCTGTCCTTGTGCACGATCATGCCGGAGCCGTTGGTGTGGTTCCAGGCGGTAATCTTGACCGGGAACTTGTTGTTGTAGCGCATCCAGATCGGGATCGGGATCAGCATGTGCGTCAGGTTGGTCCGGTGCGAGGAGAACGCCTCGACCAGCGGCGACCAGCCGCGGATCAGCGTCGGTGCGACGGAGTCGAGGCCCTCCTTTTTGAAGAAGCCCATTTCATGCGCCACCAGCAGTGCCGCCGCGTCGGTGATGGGGAGGTAGCCAATGCGGATCGTCGGATCCCATTTCTTTTCCTGGGCATAGGTAGCGGCCGACGGCACCAGGCTGCTCAACGCGCCGAGGCTGCCCATCTTGAGCAGTTCGCGGCGATTGACGCTGGTACCCAGCACGCTGCTGAACAGCGGGTCGTACTCGATCACCAGGTTGGGATCGTCGATGCCGTCGCCATGACGCTTGAAATCGAACTGCGGTTCGCCGTGCTCGTCGTGTGGTACCTGGACTTGATCATTGCAAAATCTGCACATTCTCGGTCTCCTTGGGTGATGGTTTCCTGATCTGGGGTGTGGTCAGGTGTGCCGGGTAACTCTGTTCAAGCGGGTTCGGATGCCGCCTCTGCCTCCGCGTTTTCGGCGGGCGACCCCGCCACTTGCGCCGCCGTGTGAAAGGCATCCATGAGACGGGCGCGCATGCTTTGTACCGCCGGATCCTGGCGTTGCCGGGGATCGGTCAGGTTGACTTCGAATTCATGGACGATCTTGCCGGGCGCGCCGGCCATGATCAGTGCGCGATCGGCCATCAGCACGGCTTCGTCGATGTCGTGGGTGACGATGATCAGGTTGAAACCAAGTCGCTTCGCAATCGAGCGCACGTCGCGCTGCAGCGAGGCGCGCGTAAAGGCGTCGAGTGCGGAGAACGGCTCGTCGAGCAGCAGCAATTCGGGCTCCATGACCAGCGAGCGGGCCAGCGCGACGCGCTGCTGCTGCCCGCCGGAAAGGTCCTGCACATTGGTGTCGGCGTAGTCGGACAATTCGACCAGCTTCAGCGCCTCGGCGACGCGTTCGGCCTTCTCCTTTTCCGGCCATCCGGCAAAGCCCAGGCCGACGCCGACGTTCTGCGATACCTTCATCCAGGGGAACAGGTGCGGCGCCTGAAACATCATGACCCAGCGCGACGATGGCCCCTCGATTTTCTTGTCGTCGAAATGCATCGTGCCCTCGGTGGGACGATTCAGGCCGGCGATGATGTGCAGCAGGGTGGATTTGCCGCAACCGGAGCGGCCGATGATGGCCAGCGCCTCGCCGCGCGGCGATTCCAGCATGAGGTTGCTGAAGGTCGGGTTGCCGCGCGAACTGTAGCGGTAGCCCAGTCCCTTGATGCTGATATTCACTCCGCGTATTGACACTGATCGTTTCTCCGTTGGCCAGCTTCCGCGACAAGTTTCGGTCGCGATTGCATCACTTTCTGCGGACACCCTCCCCTGCGCGCCCTGCGGACACACATTGGTGAATGCCGTATTTCAATGCGCGACGATGACGGTTTTGCACTTTTCGCTCCCGTCAAACAGGCCGGGACTCTTTTCCGCATCGCCCCGCGCCGGTCACGCCGACCGCCTCCGCTCAGGTAGCGGTCAGCCGCTCATGCACCGCTTTCATGCGAGCGGCGAGCTCGTCGGGATCGACGAGCCCCCGCTTTATCAACGAATGGGCCAGGCAGAGCAGTTGCCGCTCGGGAAACGGAACATCCTGATACAGCGTTTCCGAAAGCTCATCCTCTTCCCAGCGCCGTTCCAGCAGGGGCAGCGGCGCATCGAGGCTGGCGCGGTCGACCTTGCCGTCCAGCCAGCGCTTTTCGGCGGTAGCCACGGAAGAGCAGGAACCGGCGGCCAGCGCCTCGCAAATCCCGTCGAGGCTGGTCTTCCACGGGGGATCGGGATTCGTTACGCCGTACTGATTGGCGAGGTCTTCCCAGACGCGGCCATGCTCCTTGATCTCTTCCAACAGCGGCACCGGAGTCCAGCTTGCGTCTCCGCCCGCCGCCCCGGCAGAAGCATTCATGTTGCCTGAATCAGCCATGCTATGCCTCCCGCAGGGCCGCCCCAAGGGAGGCATGCGCCCCCTCGGGGGGCAGCGAACGAATGTGAGCGTGGGGGCTCATAATTGTCTCCTTGGTCAATGGTGGCCCGGATTGGCCGGCTTATGGACTGGCAGCGGAATGTTGGTGGTCATGCCCGGCCTGGGCAGGGCGACGCCGATCAGGCAGTCGCGGGTCACGATTTCCGTCAGCTGGTCTTCGGTCCAGTCTTCGGTACCGGCGGGACGTACCGGCATCACGATGAAGCGACATTTCTGGTTGGAATCCTCGACGCGGATCTCGACTTCCGGTGGCAGTTGCAAGCCGAATTCGGCGAGAACCGGACGCGGCCAGCGGACCAGGCGACGGCGGTAGTTCGGGGTGCGATACCACTCCGGCTGGAAGCCCAGGATGGGACGTGGATAACAGGAGCACAAGGTACACACGACGACGTGATGCAGGGTCGGCGTATCTTCGAGCACGCGCAGGTCGGTGTAGTCGCTGGGCGTGCCGAAGCCGGTCGGGTTCAGCCAATCCACACCGACGGCGAAACTGGCCTTGATCGCATCGGTCAGGCACTGCTTCTTGTACTCCGGGTCAAGCCAGGCCTTGGCCACCATGCGCGCTGCCGGCGTCGGGCCGATATGCTCGGCAAACTCCGTGAAACGGCGGTGGTCTTCGGCGGTGAACAGGCCTTTCTCGATGGCCAGTTCGCGGACGGCGATTTCCAGCGCCTCGAAGTCGCTAATTTCCTCGACCATCGGGCCCGGAGGATTGTGGCCATGCCCGTGGCCGTGATCGTGATCGTGATCGTTTGACATTTGCGTTATACCTTTCTGTTCTGTCTCGGTTGGATCTGCGAACTACACGGCTTCCAGCCAACGCTCGGAAAACTCGGTTTGCAGCGTGTCGTTGGCGAACGCGGCGGGGTACTCCGGCCACAGGTCCTTTTGCTTGAAACGCACGATGTAGAACCACTCGGAATGATCGACGTGTCCCCAGGCTTCATCCTCGGGCGCCGGGCTCTCGTGGGTCACCACGGCGACCACGCCGACGGCGCCACGCGTGTAAACCTGGCAACGGGTGTAGAAAACGTCGGGCAGATCCTTGATGCGCACGGTTTCACCCACCTTGAATTTGGCGGGACCGGCTGTGCCCTTGAAACACTGGGGATCGCCCTTGCCGGTGGCGATCGTGGCGTGATGGGTTCTATCGTGCTGGCTCATGGCGCTTTTTCACCTCGTCTATCTTGTTGATCAGTTCGGTCAGGGTGACGTGGTGCCCGTCTACCAGGATTCGCGCGGCAGACAGCAGCCACCGCCCGTAGTAGGGCAACCCGAGGTATTGCGTGGTGCCCAGATCGACGTTCTGCATGCGACGCCGCTCCTCCGCGCACCAGGCGCCACGCCAGGCCAGGCACTCAGTGGTGACGTAGGCCCGATGCCCCCACGCCTCGTGCTCCTCCTCGGTCCATTCGCAGGGAACGTCCTGCTCGCCGCCAACGTCGTGGGGCGAGCGCGTATAGGCCCGAAACAGTTCGGGAGTGATTGCTGTGGGATATGGCGCCTTGCCAGTCTTCTGCACTGGCGGCTGCAATTCGGCGACCGCGGTCAGATGCCGCAATACCCTTTCCCTGGTAGTCGATGACATAGCTGGACTTCTCCTTTGATGTATGACTTGCGGATTCACTGGCAAGCAATCCTTGCTTCACAACAAACCGGGGGACACCCGCGAAGGCGTATTCCGGCGCCCTCGATTTCCGCTGGCGATCAACCCGAGCCGCCTGCCTTATCGGACCGCCAAAGCTTCGACAGAATTCCGGACAGGCCACGAATTAGTTGACGTTTAAATTTTGTATGCCTTAAGTGAAATTGTCCAAGACTATTTTCCGATCCAACCTATAGGCATCGACTATTCAAAAATGTCGCTCACTCCCGAGATTGCATCAAGCTACGGAGGTGTCCCGATCCCCGCGTCAGGGTCCTCGCGACCCATTGATGGCTCACGTTCAACCTCGCAGCGCATGTGGCTTTGGGCTAGAATCGACGAAGACTATTCTTCGTCCGAATCTATAGGAATCGACTATGGAATCAAAACTGGTGTTCCCGCGCTCGATACGCTACCTGTTCGCGGTCGCGGAACACCACAGCTTTACCCGCGCGGCCGAGGCGCTGCATGTATCGCAGCCGACGCTCTCGCAGCAGATACGACTTTTGGAAGAGGCGCTCGACGTGCAATTGCTCGACCGCTCCGGCCGCAATGTGCGGCTCACCGACGCCGGCGAGGTCTATCTGCACCACGCCCGGCGCGCGCTCGGCGAGCTGGAAGCGGGAACCCGCGCCATCCACGAGGTGCAGGACCTCAGCCGCGGCACGCTGCGCCTGGGCATGAACCCCATCA
>JBIKLV010000003.1:0-138585 GCA_044359585.1 Sulfuritalea sp.
ACTCGGCGCCCGTGCCGGTGCCACCGCAGCAGGGCATCCAGGTCACCATGCCGAGTTCGATCGCCCAGAACAAGGGCGGCGGCAAGGGCATCGGCAAGGGCGACGACGCCGAATGCAAGATGTGACCTGCCCCCGAAGGGGAATCCCAGGTCTGCAAAGCACCCGCGCGCGAAGCGCTCCGCGCATGCGTCCGCTGCGCCGGGTGCCGTAACGCCAGCGCCGACTCTTTGGATCGCTACTTCTGCTTCGGCACGCGTCCCATCAGGTAGAACTCGTCGTTCGGCCGCATGGCCGTCATGTTGGCCATGCGGTTGCTGAGGCCGAAGAACGCCGCCACGGCGCCGATGTCCCAGATGTCTTCGTCAGTGAAGCCGTGGCCGTGGAGCGTGTCGTAGTCGGCGTCGCCGATGGCGCCCGAATCCAGCGCGACCTTCATCGCGAAATCGAGCATGGCTTTCTGGCGCGGCGTGATGTCGGCCTTGCGGTGGTTGATCGCGACCTGGTCGGCGATCAGCGGATTCTTCGACCGGATGCGCAGAATCGCGCCATGGGCGACAACGCAATACTGGCAGCCGTTGGCGTTGGAGGTGGCGACCACGATCATTTCGCGCTCGGCCTTGGTCAGGCCGCTGTCCTTTTCCATCAGCGCGTCGTGGAAGGCGAAGAAGGCGCGCCATTCGGCGGGACGGTGCGCCAGCGCGAGAAAGACGTTGGGAACGAAACCGGACTTTTCCTGCACCTCGAGGATGCGGGCGCGGATGTCCGCGGGCAGGTCTTCCAGCTTGGGTACCGGGTAGCGGCTGATCGGTGGCGTGCTCATGGCGTCCTCGTTTTATGAATTGCGTGGCCAGGTATTGTAGGTCCCCGCCCTGTCGGACGGCGACGCTAGTAGGATATGGCTTCCCGAAATGGATGAGGAGTTCCCGATGCATACGAAGGAAACGCAGGTCGCCAGGAAGAGCAACGAACAGGCCGAATTCGACAGCCTGCTGCCGGCCGCGCAACTGAGCCGGCGCGGCTTCATGGTCACCGCACTGGGCGCCGGTTTCGCCCTGTCCGTGCAACCGACGGCGGCGCAAAGTCCGATCAAGACCAGCAGCGAGGGGCTCGTCGCGGGCGAGGTCAAGGTGCCGGTCGCCGATGGCGAGATGGTCGCCTACCGCGCCATGCCGGCCGGCAAGACCGGCCTTTCCGTCGTGCTGGTGGTGTCTGAAATTTTCGGCGTGCATGAATACATCGCCGATGTCTGCCGCCGCCTGGCGAAGCAAGGCTACCTGGCGATCGCGCCGGAATTGTTCGCCCGTTACGGCGACCCGCGCAAGTACGCCAACGTCGCCGACCTTTACGCGGCGGTGGTGGCCAAGGTGCCCGATGCCGGCGTGATGGCCGACCTCGACGCCTGCGTGGCCTGGGCCGGCAAGAACGGCGGCGACGCGACTCGGCTGGCGATCACGGGTTTCTGCTGGGGCGGCCGTCACACCTGGCTCTACGCCGCCCACAATCCGGCACTGAAGGCCGGCGTCGCCTGGTACGGCCGCATCGACGGCGAGGTCAACGACCGCACGCCGAAATATCCGCTCGACATTGCGCCGCAATTGAAGGGAGCCGTGCTGGGTCTTTACGGTAGCGCCGACCAGGGCATTCCGCTGGACGACGTGGAGTCGATGAGGGACGCGATCGTCAAGGCCGGCGGCAAGTCGCGGATCCACGTGTACGAAGGCGCGCCGCATGCCTTCCACGCCGACTACCGGCCGACCTATCGCAAGGAGCCGGCCGAGGACGGCTGGAAGCGCTTGCTGGCTTGGCTGCAGATGCACGGTGTCTGACGCCGGAAGCGAATCAGCGGCACGACCGGACGCCGGAGGGCATTGGCGCGCGTTTGCCGAGCGGTATGCCTTGCTCGGATCCCCGTTGCGCCCCTGCGTGGAAGACATCCGCATCATCGAGGAGATGCTCGCCGGTCGAGCGGACGTATTCGGTGCGGCCGCGAGCAAGCGGGTGTGGTTGCTGGGAGTGACTCCCGCAATCGCCGAAGCGCGCTGGCCGCCGGGTATCGAGCTGCTGGCCGTCGAACGCGTGCGGGCGATGATAGATCAGGTGTGGCCGGGCGATACCGGAAGCCGCCGGGCGATCTGCGCGGACTGGCTGGAGGCGCCGTTTCCGGACCGGCATTTCGATCTGGCGATAGGTGATGGATGCCTGGCGGCGGTCGGCCACGGCGACGAACTGTCGCGCCTGCTCGCGTCGATCCATCGCTGCCTGCGCCGCGACGGCTACCTGATGATGAGGCTGTTCTGCCGTCCCGATGTCGCGGAGACCCCCGACGAAGTCTTCGCCGCGCTGGAGTCCGGCGCGATCGGTAGCTTTCACGCCTTCAAGTGGCGCCTGGCGATGGCGCTGCAGGGCCTGGCCGAGGCGCCGGATGTTGCGGTCGATGCGGTCTGGCAGACCTGGAACGCCGCGCGGATCGACTGGCAGGCACTGGCCGAGGCGCGCGGCTGGGCGCCTGCCGAAGTGGCGACGATGGACTTCTATCGGGGATCGCCGGCGCGCTACAACTTCATGCGTTATGACGCTGCGATCGGCCATCTCGCACGGGCAGGGTTCGATCTTGTCGCGAAGCGGGCGGGCAGCTACGAACTGGCTGAGCGCTGCCCCACCGTGCTGCTGCGCAAAACGCGGGACCGCGCATGACCGCTTCCGGCTGCCACGCCGGTTCCGCCGAGACGCCGGCCTGGCCGCCGCTACTGTCCCAGTTGCCGGGACTGGCTTGGCCCGCCATGCCGGGGCAACAGGGTCTGTTTCTCGCAGCCCTGCTCGCGCAATTCGAGCAGTCGCAGTGGCTTGCAACTGCCGATATCGAACGGGCGCAACTTCGCCAACTGGCTTTGCTGTTGGAACACGCGCGCCGCCATTCGCGCTTTCACGCGGAACGGCTTGCCGGCTTCCGTCCCGCCCAGGCGCAGGGGTTGCAGGAATGCCTCGCGGCGATTCCCCTGATGCGCCGTGCCGACCTGCAATCCCGTCGCGCCGATATCGACAGCGCATGGCTGCCGCCGGAACACGGCGACCTGTCGGTGGCACAGAGCACTGGCTCGACCGGCGAACCGGTCAGCGTTCGGCGCAGCGGTCTCAACAACCTGATCTGGATGGCGATGACGCTGCGTGAGCACCTGTGGCAGCAGCGCGATTTCTCGCAGTCGCTGGCGGTCATCCGGGCGATGATCGCGGAAGGGGATAGCGCGCGGCGCGGCGCCAGCCTGGCGGACTGGGGATCGCCGGTCAATCAGCTGTTTGTCTCGGGTCCGTCGCACGGCATGAACCTGCAAACGGATGTCAGGCAACAGGCCGACTGGTTGCGGCGGATCAAGCCGGGCTACCTGCTGACCTATCCGAACAATTTTTCGGCGCTGCTCGATCTGGCGGAGCGCGATCCCGTGGATCGTTGCGGCCTCGGCCGCCTGATCCAGGTGCGCACCATCGGCGAGACGCTGCAGGATTCCTTGCGCGAGCGATGCCGGCGCATTCTCGGCGTCGGCATCGCCGATCTCTACAGCAGCCAGGAAATCGGCGTGATCGCCATCGAGTGCCCGCAAGGCGGCGGCTATCACGTGATGTCCGAAGGGCTGGTCCTCGAATTGCTCCGCGACGATGACCGGCCCTGCGTCGCCGGCGAAACGGGACGCATCGTGGTCACCGACCTGCACAATTTCGCGACACCGCTGATCCGTTACGACCTCGGCGACCTGGCCGTGGCCGACGGGCCTTGCGCTTGCGGCCGCGGCCTGCCGAAGATCCGCCGCATCCTCGGCCGCCAGCGCAACCTGCTGTGCCTGCCGGACGGACGGCGCTTCTGGCCGCTGACCGGCGCCTACAGCTATCGCGACATCGCGCCAGTGCGCCAATACCAGATCGTCCAGCGCAGCCTCGAGCGCGTGACCCTGCGCCTTGCCGCAGAGCGGCCGCTGACAGCGGCCGAGGAGGGCGCGCTGGCCGGGAAACTCGACGACTATCTCGGCTACCGCTTCGCCGTGGATTTCGAGTATTTCGCGCCGGCCATCCCGCGCGGGCCCGGCGGCAAGTTCGAGGACTTCATCTGCGAGATGGAAGTCGGTGCCCCACAGGGACTTCCTTCGGTTGCCGGCGGCACGGCGCCGGAACCCGGTTGATCCCACGATGGAGCTGCAGAGCGCGCGATTCCTTGCCGGCCCGAACCTTCATCACCGCGATTCGGTGCTGGTGGTCCGGTGCGAACTCGGGCCGCTGGCGCGACTGCCACTGTCGGCGCACAGCCTGCCCGCCATCCCGCCCGGGCGCTGGCCCGATGCCTTGCGCGAACTGGAGGAACTCTGGCGGAATGCGACAGGGGATGCCGACTCTCCGTTGGGCGCCATGCTGCACGTGGCCCTGTCGCTGCAGCGCGATCTGTGCGTCAGGCCGGCAAGCTTCGCGTGCGTCCTTTCCGTCTCGGGCAGCGTGGTCGAGGTGGCCCTGCAATGCGAGATCGCGGCCGTGGGACTCGATGCATGGGTACTGGCCGCGGCCAGTGCCGAGCTGTTCCTGGCGCCGGTCGCGGAAACAGAAAGCCTCAGCCGCCTGGCCGCGAACCTGGCGCAAAGCCACGGTCTGTTCCTCAACCGCGCCCACGGCCTGAGCCTGGACCAGCTCACCCTGGCGCTGCTGCGGGCGGCCGAGCAGCGCGACATTCCTTGGACTCGCCTGGGCTATCCGGCGCGCTTCGTCCAGCTCGGCCAGGGCAGGCAAGGCCGCCGGTTGCACGAGACCATGCTCGATACCACCAGTTATTTCGCGGTAAGGCTTACCTCCAACAAGGCCGCGACCCACCAGCTGCTGCAGCGCCTGGCGTTTCCGCAGCCGCGGCAGGTCCTGGTCGAGAACGCGGAGCAGGCAATGCAGGCTGCCGGATCGATCGGCTATCCGGTGGTGGTCAAGCCCTGCCATGGCGGCAAGGGGCGCGGCGTCAGCGTCGGCCTGACGACTGCCGAGCAGGTTCGCCAGGCGTTCTTAGCGGCTGCCCAGGGCGGCGACAGCGTGGTGATCGAGTCGCTGGTCGCCGGCGACGATCATCGCCTGCTGGTCGTCGCCGGGCGCCTGATTGCGGCGGCGCGCCGCTTGCCGGCCAGCGTCACCGGCGATGGCTGGTCGACCGTTGCCGAACTCGTCGCCGGGCTCAATCGCGATCCGCGCCGCGGGCGCGATTACCGCAAGCTGCTGAACCGGGTCGACATCGACCAGGAGGCGGTGGCGGTGCTCGCCAGCCAGGGCATGACGGCAGCGTCGGTGCCGGCCGCGCAAGCGCGCATCCTGCTGCGACGCACGGCGAACATCTCGCGCGGGGGAACGGCGGAAGATGTCACTGACATCATGCACGCCGACAATGTGCGCCTTGCCGAGGACGTCGCGCGGGTGGTCGGCCTCGACGTGACCGGCATCGATTTCCTGACGGTCGATATCAGCCGTTCGTGGCGCGAAGTCGGCGGCGGCATCATCGAGGTCAATCCCAATCCGGGCCTGCGTCCGCACTGGATCGACAATGCCGCGCAGCGGGACGTGGTGGGGCCGATCCTCGACCGGCTGCCGGGTGCGGCGACGTCCATGCGCATACCGACCGCCGCCGTCACCGGCAGCATCGGCAAGACCACCACCTGCCGCATGCTGGCCCACATCCTTCAAGCAGCGGGAATGCGGGTGGCGCTGTCGACGACGCAGGGAAGTTCTGTCGACGGCCGCCCGCGGCATGCCGGCGATCACGCCGGGGGAATTGCCGCCGCCAACCTGATGCTGCATCCCGATGTCGACGCGGGCGTGTTCGAAATGGCCCGTGGCGGACTGGTCCGGGCCGGCATGGGGGTCGACCGCTTCGACGTGGCGGCCGTGCTCAACGTGCTCGACAATCATCTCGGACTGGACGGCATCAACAGCCGGGCGGAAATGGCACGGGTGAAGCGCATCATTGCCGAGAATGCGGGCGAACTCGTGGTGCTCAATGCCGACGACCCGTTGTGCCTGGCGATGCGCGACCGCGTGCGCAGCCGCCGGCTCTGCCTGTTCAGCCGCAATCCGGACCACCCCGAACTGGCTTCGCATCGCGCCGTCGGCGGGTGCTCGGCGGGCATCGCCGGGGCCGGGCCATCGGCACGGATCATTCTGGCCGAGGGCGCGACCGAGATCGGCCGACTGGACATACTCGATATCCCCGCAACCCTCGGTGGCGCGGCAATGGGCAAGGCCTGCAATGCCGCGTTCGCGCTTGCCATGGCACACGGACTCGGCATTCCGTTCGCCGCGTCGGCCGCGGCACTGCGTACGTTCGCTTCCACGCCGGAGACCAATCCGGGGCGGCTGAACCTCCACCACGATCTGCCGTTCACCGCCCTGGTCGATTGGCCGGACGGGCCGGAGGCGAACGCTGAACTGGCATCGGTTGCGGACAGCATTGCCGTGGCCGGGAAGCGATTGCTGCTGCTGACGGCGGTCGGCAATCGGCCCGACGGTTTCATCGCGGCGAGCGCGGCAGCCCTTGCGGGCCATTTCGACCATTACCTGTGCTCGAACTATATTGATCTTCGCGGCCGCGAGCCCGAGGCGGTGCCCAACTTGCTGCGGACCGCGCTGTTGCAGGCGGGCGTACCAACGGACCGGATTCTGTGCATCCCTGACTTCGCCGCAGCACTGGACCAGGCCATTGCCGCTTGTTGCAATGAGGATTTGCTGGTTGTCGCGAGCTTTGCATCCGACTACGTCTTGCGACGCATCCGGCGGCGCCCAGCCTGAAGCGCCGACATTCATGACAGAATCCGTGCATCCAATGTCCTGGAATGCCGTCATGGGGTCGCCGAATTCCACGTCTGCCACCGGCCGCCTGGTGATTTTCGGCGCCAGCAACATCGTTTCCGACCTGTTCGACTGCGCGCTGGCGAATGGTCTGGTGCCGGCCCGGGTGGTGCTGCATTTGCCCGAATCGGGCGGTGAGCGCGACATTGCGCTGGCGGACAGGGTCGCCGCGCTGGCCGGGCTGTGCGATCCGCCGCGGATCGAAACGCTGGACGATTTCCGGCCCATGGCCGGCGAGCTTTACCTGCTCGGGCCGACCACGCCGACCCGCGCCATCCTTGCGGCGGAGATCGAGCGGCGTTTCGGCCTGCGCTACCACACGCTGATCCATCCGACGGCCTGGGTCTCGCCGCTGGCGAGCATCGGACAAGGCGTGTTCATCGGCGCCAACAGCGTGGTCGGTCCCGGCGCCCGGCTCGATGACCATGTTTTCGTCAATCGTGGCGTCACCATCGGCCACGACACGCGGATCGGGTCGTTTTCGCGCCTTCAGCCTGGCGCCAACCTGGGCGGACTTTCGCGCATCGGCGGCGGCGTCACGGTCGCTATCGGCGCCACGCTGCTCGAACGGCTGGTGGTCGGCGACCGCGCCTTCATTGGCGCCGGCGCCGTGGTGACCCGAGACGTGCCGGACGACGCCCTGGTGCTGGGGATTCCGACCAAGTTCAAGAACCTGCCCTGACTGAGGGGCGCAGTCTTTCTCGCGCCAGCTTGGCTGCGAGCCGGCAGGCGTCCAGCAGCGCGGGCCCGGAGGCCGCGATGTCGAGTTGCTGGTCGAAGCGCTGCCGCAGGGCGGCGCCCATTTCGTGGCGCAGGCGGGGATTCTCGATCAGGGCGGCGAGGCGTTCGGTAAAGGCGTCGAGGTGCGGCAGCGCCATCTCCCCAAGCTTGTCGCCGCCGTCCGAACCGGCCAGCGCTATGACGGGCAAGCCTTCGGCCATGGCCTCGGCGACGCTGAAGCCACCGCCCATGCGCGGCGGATTCACGTAGATGTCGCAGCAACGCAGGATGGCGGGCAGGTCGTCACGCGTCGCCAGCGCACGCACGCGCCCCCGTCCTGCCTGCTCCAGGGCGGGCGGCAACTTGCCGTCGCCGCCCACCAGCAGCCAGACCACCTGGGGATAGCGCGAGACCAGTTCCAGCATCCGCTTTGCCCATTCGTCGCGGATCTCGTGTTCGAGCCGGAAGCCCGCCGTGATCCAGACCACGGCCTTATCGTCGATGTCCAGCGCGGTGCGCAGGAGCGGCGCCCCTGCGGCCGGGCGCTTGACGCGGAAAGGGTGATGCACGGGTTGCGGCGACGGGAAAGTGCCGCCCCAGGTTTCCTCGCGGTCGGTGCCCGGCTGTGCGGTCAGCCAGACATCGAGCGGCGCGATCGGGGCGACCGTATTGACGCTGATGCCGGCCACCGGGCGTACCGAGTGCAGCGCGCCGGCCAGCGGCGAGTAGAGCCCCACCAGCAGCACGACATCCGGGTCGAACGTGGTCAGCGCCGGCATCAGGTTGCGCCAGCGTCCGGGCAGGCTGTAGCGGGCATCGCTGATCGTCATGTTGATGCCGGCGGGCAGGATGCCTGCCCAGGACTTCGGCTGCAGCGGGGGCAGCACCAGCCTGCGGCCGTCACCGCGATACAGCGCGGCATCCGCCGGCAGCAGTTCCTGCGCGGAAAAGATCTGCACCTGGATGCCTTCGCGCGCGAGCACGATGCATTGTTCGACCGCCATCATGCTTGGCGTATGGAAGCGATGTCCGACGTAGGGCACCACCACGGCCACCCGCCGGATGTCGTCCGGCGCACGTGCGGCGAAACCTGGCGGTAACTGCCGGGCTGCAACTCGCGCGAGGCGTTCAGCCATTTCCGGCAGAAGGCCGGCGGACAGGTCGGCGACGAAGTCCGGCCGCCGTTCGATGGTCTGCAATGCGGCCAGCCAGCGATAGGCCATGAAGGCCGCGAGGCGATCCGGATCGACCGGCTGCGCGGCGAGCACGCGGGCTGCCGCGGCGTCTTCGAAGCGCACCGCGCCGCTTGTCCCGGCGAGGAACGTCAGGCGCAGGATGTCGGCGCGCGGGTCGCCGTCGGATTGCTGCGCCAGGCTGTCGAGTACCGATCTTCTGCGCTCGGGATCGCGCGTTTCCTGCCAGGCGATGCGCAAGGCATGCCAGCGCTGCGCGCTTTGCGGCTCAAGCAGGGTTCGATCGAGGGCGTCGCGCAGCAGTGCCATGTGGCGGTGGTTCGATCCGGAACGGCGGAGCAGGAATGTTACCGCGTCGCACCGCGGTGCGGCGCGGCAGGTTTGCCGACGGAGCGGAAGGGCCCGATGACGACGACGGTCCGCGGACCGCGTTTCATGTCGGCGCCGATCGGCCCGTCAACCCGACGACGTCGCCAGTCGCGCCAGCGCCGCCCGTCCCGACAGGAGGTGGTCGTGCATGCATTGCCCGGCCAGCGTCGAATTCTTGAGGCGCAGGGCTTCGAGGATGCCGCGATGTTCGGTCAGCGACTGCTTGAGGCGGCCTTCGAGGCGCAGCGAATCGCGGCGCGTGAGCTTGATCACCTTGCGTGCGTCGTTGATCAGTTGGGCCAGGTAGCGATTGCCGGCGATTTCCTGCAACGCGTCGTGGAAGCGCTGGTTGGCCTCGAAGAAGCGGTCGGCATTGTTGGCCGCCACGTGCTTTTCGAGTTCCTGGTGTATCGCCGCCAGCCGCGAAAAGTCGGCGCTGGTGGCACGGCGAGCAGCCTCGGCGGCGACGCGACCTTCGAGCAGGGCCATGACCGGGAACACCTCGTCGATGTCGTTCTCGGACAGTTCGGTGACATAGCAGCCACGGCGCGGCTTGAGCACCACCAGGCCCTCTGCCGCCAGTACTTTCAGCGCTTCGCGCAGCGGCGTGCGGCTGATGCCGTATTCCGCGGCCAGGGCCTGCTCGTCGATCCAGCCCCCTTGCGGAAGTTCATGGGCGAAAATACGATTGCGCAGGCGCTCGGCTACCTGTTCGTAGAGGGCGGGCGCCGCAAGAATTTGGGAGGACTGTCTTGCATTCATAATTATGGATGCAGTATCATGGCTCCCCATCCGGAAGTCAAGCGCATCGAAAACGAAGTTTCAGTGGAGGCTAACGCCGGCATCATCGGCGTTAAGCGCAGCGGCAGTAACTAAAACGAAGTTTCAGTGGAGGCTAACGCCGGCATCATCGGCGTTAAGCGCAGCGGCCGTAACTAAAAAGGACGAACCATGAGCAAGGCACCCGAAGTCAGCATTCCCTCGATCGACGCCTGGACCAAGGCCGCTGCCAAGTCGGCGCCCGGCGGCGATGTCGCCAAGCTGAACTGGGTGACGCCCGAAGGCCTGACGGTCAAGCCGCTATACACCAAGGCCGATGTCGAAGGCTTGCCCTATGCCGACACGCTGCCGGGATTCGCGCCCTTCCTGCGCGGGCCGCAAGCCACGATGTACGCGGTGCGGCCCTGGACCATCCGCCAGTACGCCGGCTTCTCCACGGCAGAGGCATCCAACGCCTTCTATCGTCAGGCGCTCGCCGCCGGCGGCCAGGGCGTTTCGGTCGCCTTCGACCTGGCGACCCATCGCGGCTACGACTCGGACCATCCGCGCGTCACCGGCGACGTCGGCAAGGCCGGCGTGGCGATCGATTCCGTGGAAGACATGAAGACCCTGTTCGACGGCATTCCGCTCGAGAAGATTTCGGTATCGATGACCATGAACGGCGCGGTGCTGCCGATCCTCGCCGGCTATGTGGTTGCCGCCGAAGAGCAGGGCGTCTCCCAGGAACAGTTGAGCGGCACCATCCAGAACGACATCCTCAAGGAGTTCATGGTCCGCAACACCTACATCTACCCGCCCGAGCCCTCGATGCGCATCATCGCCGACATCATCGGCTACACGGCGCAGAACATGCCGAAGTTCAACTCCATCTCGATCTCGGGTTACCACATGCAGGAAGCTGGCGCGACGCAGGCGCTGGAACTGGCCTTCACCCTGGCCGACGGCCGCGAGTACGTGAAGACGGCGCTGGCGTCGGGCATGGACGTCGATGCCTTCGCCGGACGGCTTTCGTTCTTCTGGGCGATCGGCATGAACTTCTACCTGGAAATCGCCAAGATGCGCGCCGCGCGCATGCTGTGGTGGCGGATCATGAACGAGTTCGCGCCAAAGAATCCGAAGTCGCTGATGCTGCGCACCCACTGCCAGACCTCAGGCTGGTCGCTGACCGAGCAGGACCCCTACAACAACGTGGTGCGCACCACCATTGAAGCCATGGCCGCGGTGTTCGGCGGCACGCAGAGTTTGCACACGAATTCGCTCGACGAAGCCATCGCACTGCCGACCGAGTTCTCCTCGCGCATCGCGCGCAACACCCAGCTCATCATCCAGGAAGAGACGCACATCACCAACGTCATCGACCCCTGGGCCGGCAGCTACATGATGGAAAAGCTGACCCAGGACATCGCCGACGAAGCCTGGCGCATCATCGAGGATGTGGACAAGATGGGCGGCATGACCCAAGCCGTGCAAAGCGGCTGGGCCAAGCTGCAGATCGAAACCTGCGCCGCGCAAAAGCAGGCGCGCATCGATTCCGGTCAGGACGTCATCGTCGGCGTCAACAAGTACAAGTTGAAGGAAGAAGCGGCAATCGACACCCTCGACGTCGACAACCACGCAGTGCGCGATTCACAGGTGGCGCGCCTGAAGTCGATCCGCGCCAGTCGCAACAACGCGGCGGTGCAAGCGGCGCTCGACGCCCTGACCGCGGCGGCGAAGGACAAGACCGGCAACCTGCTCGACCTCAGCATCAAGGCGATCCGCCTGCGCGCCACGGTGGGCGAGATTTCCGATGCCCTGGAGAAAATTTACGGTCGCCACCGCGCCACCAACCAGACCGTGTCCGGCGTTTATAGTGCGGCTTTCGGCGAGGATGGCACAATGAAGGAAATCCGCGACCTGATCGACAACTTCGCCGCCGCCGAAGGCCGCCGCCCGCGCATCATGATCGCCAAGCTGGGACAGGACGGCCACGATCGCGGCGCCAAGGTGGTGGCCACCGCCTTTGCCGACCTCGGCTTCGACGTCGATGTCGGCCCGCTGTTCCAGACGCCGGAAGAAGCCGCGCGTCAGGCGATCGAGAACGACGTCCATGCCGTCGGCGTGTCGACGCTGGCCGCCGGCCACAAGACACTGGTTCCGGCGCTGATCAAGGCCTTGCGCAGCCAGGGTGCCAACGACATCGTCGTCTTCGTCGGCGGCGTAATTCCGGCGCAGGATTACGACCAGCTCTACAAGGACGGCGCCGCCGGCATCTTCGGCCCAGGCACGCCGATCCCGCAGTGCGCCCACGAAGTGCTGCGCTCCATTCGCGCCGCCCACCTGCCGGCAAGCGCCTGAATGTTTGCCTTACCCCCAGCCCCTTTCCCGAGGAAAGGGGTGACAAAGGTTCAGCAGCTGCGCCGCTTCCGGACCGGTGGCTTTCGCCTCCCTTGGGGCGGCCCGGCGGGAGGCTGAGCAATGCGTCCGATGCCCGAACTGGGCCAGTCCGAAGTGGATGCGCAGGGCCTCGCGCTGGTCGAGGGCCTGCTCGCCGGCAATCGGCGGGCACTGGCCAAGGCCATCACCCTGGTCGAGTCGACGCGCCGCGACCACGGCCTGCGGGCGCAGAAACTGCTCGACGCCATCCTGCCCCATGCCGGGCGTTCGCTGCGGATTGGCATCTCCGGCGTACCCGGTGTCGGCAAATCGACCTTCATCGAAGCGTTGGGCATGTACCTGATCGAACGCGGGCATCGCATCGCCGTGCTCGCCGTCGATCCGTCGTCCACGCTGCATGGCGGCTCGATACTCGGCGACAAGACGCGCATGGAGCTGCTCTCGCAGCGCATCGAAGCCTTCATCAGGCCTTCGCCGTCGTCCGGAAGCCTCGGCGGCGTCGCCGCGCACACCCGCGAAGCGCTGCTCCTGTGCGAAGCGGCCGGCTACGACATCATCATCGTCGAAACGGTCGGCGTCGGCCAGTCAGAAACCGCCGTGGCGGGCATGACCGATTGCTTCGTCCTGCTGCAACTGCCCAATGCGGGCGACGACCTGCAGGCTATCAAGAAGGGCATCATGGAGCTGGCCGACCTGGTCGTCTTCAACAAGGCCGACATCGATCCGGCCGCGGCGCAACTGGCCGCCGCGCAGATGCGCTCCGCGCTGTCCATGCTGCATCCGAGTTCGCCCAACTGGAAGCCCCCGGTGCTCACCTTGTCAGCCATGCGCAAGGACGGGCTGGTCGAATTCTGGCAAGCCATCGAAAAGTTCCGCGCCACGCTGGGCGTCAGCGGCGAGTTCGACGCCCGCCGCCGCCATCAGGCCCTGGCCTGGATGTGGCAATTGATCGACGCCGGCCTGCGCACCCACTTTCACCAGGCGCCGGCCGTGATGTCGGCGCTGAAGGACACGACCGAGGAGGTGGAAGCAGGACGCATGACGCCCGCGGTCGCCGCCCGTCGTCTGCTTGACCTCTCCGCAGGATAAACAGGTTTTCTCAGGAGCCAAACCATGCACGAAATCATCGACCAACTGGAAGAAAAGCGGCGCCGCGCCGCGCTCGGCGGTGGCCAGAAGCGCATCGACGCCCAGCACGTCAAGGGTAAGCTTACGGCACGCGAGCGCATCGAACTGCTGCTCGACGACGGCACCTTCGAAGAGTGGGACATGTTCAAGGAGCACCGCTGCGTCGATTTCGGCATGGCCGAGCAGGAAAAGATCCCGGGCGACGGCGTGGTCACCGGTTACGGCACCATCAACGGCCGCATGGTCTTCGTCTTCTCGCAGGACTTCACGGTATTCGGCGGCGCGCTCTCCGAAACGCACGCCGAGAAGATCTGCAAGATCATGGACAAGGCGATCCAGGTCGGCTGCCCGGTGATCGGCCTCAACGATTCCGGCGGTGCGCGCATCCAGGAAGGCGTCGCGGCACTCGGCGGCTATGCCGACGTGTTCCAGCGCAACGTCATGGCCAGCGGCGTGATACCGCAGATCTCGATGATCATGGGGCCCTGCGCCGGCGGTGCGGTGTACAGCCCGGCGATGACCGACTTCATCTTCATGGTCAAGGATTCGTCCTACATGTTCGTCACCGGTCCGGAAGTGGTGAAGACGGTGACCCACGAGGAAGTCACGGCCGAGGAACTCGGCGGCGCGGTGACCCATACCAGCAAGTCCGGCGTTGCCGACCTCGCCTTCGACAATGACGTCGAGGCGCTGGTCATGCTGCGCCGCTTCTTCAACTACCTGCCGCTGTCGAACAAGGAAAAGCCGCCGGTGCGGCCGACCGACGATCCGGCCGACCGCCTCGACCATTCGCTCGACACGCTGGTGCCGGATAACCCGAACAAGCCCTACGACATCAAGGAACTGATCTTCAAGGTGGTCGATGACATCGACTTCTTCGAGGTGCAGCCCGACCATGCCAGGAACATCATCACCGGTTTCGCGCGCATGGAAGGCCAGACGGTCGGCATCGTCGCCAACCAGCCGATGGTGATGGCCGGCTGCCTGGACATCAAGAGCTCGATCAAGGCCGGCCGTTTCGTGCGTTTCTGCGATGCCTTCAACATCCCGATCGTCACCTTCGTCGATGTGCCGGGCTTCATGCCGGGCACCGCGCAGGAATACGGTGGCATCATCAAGCACGGCGCCAAGCTGCTCTACGCCTATGCCGAATGCACGGTGCCGAAGATCACAGTGATCACGCGCAAGGCCTACGGCGGCGCTTATGACGTGATGGCCTCCAAGCACCTGCGCGGCGACGTCAATTTCGCCTGGCCCAGCGCCGAGATCGCGGTGATGGGCCCCAAGGGCGCTGTGGAGATCATCTTCCGCGAGGACAAGAACGATCCGGCCAAGCTGGCGGGGCGCGAGGCCGAGTACAAGGCCAAGTTCGCCAACCCCTTCGTCGCCGGCGCGCGCGGCTTCATCGACGACGTCATCATGCCCAACGAGACGCGCAAGCGCATCTGCCGCTCGCTGGCGATGCTCAAGAACAAAGACATCCAGAATCCGTGGCGCAAGCACGGCAACATTCCGCTGTAAGCGTCGGGGAGAGAAAACATGTTCAAGAAAATACTTATCGCGAACCGGGGTGAAATCGCCTGTCGCGTGATCAAGACCGCACGCAAGATGGGCATCAAGACCGTTGCCGTGTATTCCGAAGCGGACAAGGATGCGATGCACGTGACGATGGCCGACGAGGCGGTCTGCATCGGGCCGCCGCCGTCGAAGGAATCCTACCTGGTGATGGACAAGATCATCGCCGCCTGCAAGCAGACCGGCGCCGAGGCCGTGCATCCGGGCTACGGCTTTTTGTCCGAGAACGCCACTTTTTCGCGCCGGCTGGAGGAGGAAGGGATCATCTTCATCGGTCCCAAGCACTACTCGGTCGAGCAGATGGGCGACAAGATCGCCTCGAAGAAGCTGGCGCTGAAAGCCCAGGTCAATGTCATCCCCGGCTACAACGACGCGATCGATACGTCCGAGCAGGCGGTCGGAATCGCCAGGGACATCGGCTACCCGGTGATGATCAAGGCTTCGGCGGGCGGCGGCGGCAAGGGCCTGCGCGTGGCCTTCAACGACCAGGAAGCTTCCGAGGGCTTTGCGGCCTGCAAGACCGAGGCGAAGAACGCCTTCGGCGACGATCGCATCTTCATCGAGAAATATATCGAGGAACCGCGCCACATCGAGATCCAGATACTCGGCGACGCTCACGGAAACACCCTCTACCTGCATGAGCGCGAGTGTTCGATCCAGCGCCGGCACCAGAAGGTGATCGAGGAGGCGCCAAGCCCCTTCCTCGACGCGGCGACGCGCAAGGCCATGGGCGAGCAGGCCGTGGCTTTGGCCAAGGCGGTCAACTACCAGTCGGCGGGCACCGTCGAGTTCGTCGTCGGCGGCAAGGACAAGAGCTTCTACTTCCTCGAAATGAACACCCGGTTGCAGGTCGAGCATCCTGTGACTGAACTGATTACCGGGCTCGACCTCGTCGAGCAGATGATCCGCGTCGCCGCCGGGGAGAAACTGGCCTTCAAACAGGAAGACCTGAAAATCAACGGCTGGGCGATGGAATGCCGGATCAATGCCGAGGACCCCTTCCGCGGCTTCCTGCCCTCCACCGGGCGCCTGGTGAAATACGTGCCGCCGCCTGCGGAGAATGGCGTGCGCGTCGACACCGGCGTCTATGAAGGCGGCGAGATCTCGATGTTCTACGACTCGATGATCGCCAAGCTGATCGTGCACGCCGCATCGCGCGACCAGGCCATCGCGCGCATGCGGGACGCTCTCAACGAGTTCGTGATCCGCGGCGTCGCCTGCAACATCTCCTTCCAGGCCGCGTTGATGCAGCACCCGCGCTTCACCTCGGGCAATTTCAACACCGGCCTGATCGCCGACCAGTATCCGAAGGGTTTCAATGCCGCCGACGTGCCGCACGACGATCCGCTGATGCTGGTGGCCACGGCCGGGGCGATCCATCGCCAGTACCTGGCGCGCAACGCGACGATCACGGGCCAGATGCCCGGCCACGAGTACAAGCCGGGCAGCGAGTACGTGGTGCTGTTCAACGGCGAGCGGCATCCGGCCACCATCACCGAAGCCGATGGCGGCTGGGATGTCGAACTGAGCGGCGGCAGCTACGCGATCCGTTCGCACTGGCAGTTCGGCGACATCCTCTATCGCGGCACGCTCAACGGCCAGCAGATCTGCATGCAGGTCGAACGCCGCGGCTCGACCTACCGCCTGTTCCACTGGGGTGTGCAGGCCGACGTTCAGGTGATGAGCGCGCGCGCCGCCGACCTGCTGGCGCTGATGCCGGTCAAGGCGGCGCCCGATACCAGCAAGTTCCTCTTGTCGCCGATGCCGGGCCTCTTGACCCAGGTTGCGGTCAAGGTCGGCCAGGAGGTCAAGGCCGGCGAAGTGCTGGCCAAGATCGAAGCGATGAAGATGGAGAACGTGCTGAAGGCCGAGCGCGACTGCGTGGTGGACAAGCTGCTGGCCAATCCGGGCGAAAGCCTGGCAGTGGATCAGGCCATCATCGGCTTCAAGTAGGCGCCCGCAAAAGTCGGCGCTGGCGATACGGCGCGTCGGAGTGTCGCCACTCCGGCGCGCCTTGCTTTTTTACAGCGTAACGTCGATGCGTGCGCCGAGCAGTTTGGCCTTCGGTGCGTTGCCGCCGCCGGGGTTGCGCATCTGCTGGTAGTTGGGCTGGATCGCGAGCCAGGGCGTCACGGCAACGCGCCAGGTGATTTCCAGCACGTCTTCGGCTGACTTGGTGTCGCCCGGCACGGCCTGCACGTCGCGCCATTTTTGCGACATGCCGGCACGCGACCAGGCAAAGCCGAGCACGTCGTCCGGGCGAGAGGCGACCGGACCCTTGACGTGCAGGCCGAGGTTCACGCTGTTTTTGACCGGGGTCGAATCGCCGTCGGTCCAGGTGTAGCGCGCAAAGGCGGAGATGAAACGCTCCTGCTCGCCACCGAGGTTCACCAGGCTGCGCTCGCCGAGGATGTAGCCGCCGCGCTGGCTGCGCTGCAGCGGGTTGTTGGCGCCATCGAGATCACGCTGGTCATTCACCTTGGTGCTGTAGCCCCACAGGCCGATCGCGGCCTTGGCGTGCCCCTTGAATTTTTCGTTCTCGGCTTCCGGCAGCCAGCCGAACTCGCCGATGCCGAAACTTCCATCGTTCTTGGCGAAGCGGATCGCGGTGCGTTTGGGTCGCGCCGGATCGTTGGGGATGCCGTCGAGCAACGCGCCCATGGCGTACACGGACTTGGTGATGTTCCACTTCGCGCGCAGGCCGAAGGCCGAGTTGTTGAAGATCGACGGTCCGCGCGTCTGCGCCAGGTCGGCGGGCGTGCCATATTGCGGGCCGATGAAGACGCCGGCCGAATCCATGGTGAAGAATTCGGAATCGATCGGGTATAGGCCGGCCAGAACCGCCAGGCGATCATCGAGGAAGCTTTGCTGCAGCCAGGCCTGGAACAGGCGCGTGGTGGTCGGTGCGCCGACTTCGATGTTGGTGACGCCCATCTGCGCGCCGACGTGACGCGCGTTCGGCCCCCAACCGCCGTCGCTGACGACGTTGATCATGGCGCTGGTGCCGTTCCAGCCGGCGGCCTTCTCCAGGTCCATCTTGAGCTTGAAATCGAGGTGGCTGATGTGCCTGCTGCCATTGCTGATGGCGCCTCGGTTGCGCAACGCATCGATGCGTGCCAGGCCTTCGAACTCGAAGCCTTTCTTCGCCGCCGCGCTGCGGGTTCCACCCCAGTCGCCGGTGAGCGTGTCTTCGGCAAAGTTGGGTGGCGGCTCTTCGCCGGCCAGCACCGGCGTGGCAACAGCGAGGCAGGAGAATGCGGTAATCAGGGTGCGGCGCATCGGATGTCCTTTTTCATGGTCAGGGGCGGCAATTCGGGATTACGGCCCGAATTGCATTCTGCTTGAGGCAGTTCGGGGTATTCCCGCAAATAAAGCGTCAAAGCGCAGGGTATTCGGCCGCGGGGGAGACGAATTCTACCCACGGTGCGAATGCTTGTCCCCGGATCCCGACTGCGCCGAGCAGCGTCGGATAGAATTTGCCGATATCTTCCACCGGATCGTGCCGTGCCGCGCATGCCCGTCCTGTTGTCGTTGGTGCTGCTCTGGGCCTGCCAGATCGACATGGCGGTGGCCGCCTTGCGGCTGACAGCGGATACCCTGTCCCTTCCTCTCGCGGCCGAAGTCGCGGTGCTTGAGGACAAATCCGGCGGCATGTCACTGTCCGATGCCCAACGCCGCGGCGCCGAGTTTCGCCGGGCCCCGCTCCATGATGGCGAGGCGCTGAACTTCGGCTACGGGTCCTCGGCCTGGTGGTTGCGCGTCGATCTGGCGGCGGATGCCAAGGCGCGCCGCGACTGGTTCCTTGAAGTGGGCTTTCCGACGCTCGACAGCATCGAGTTCTTCGGGCCCGGCGGCGAGCGCCTGACGGCAGGTGACCGACGTCCTTTTGCGACCCGGCCGATCCTGCACCGCAACTTCGTATTTCCCGTTCAACTGCCCGAATCCGGCACCGGCACGGTCTGGCTGCGCATCGCTTCCGAAGGAACCCTGACGGTTCCGCTGCGGCTCTGGCAGCCCGACGCGTTCTGGCAGGAGTCCATGTTCGGGTACGCGGTGCTTTCCGTATATTTCGGCATGCTGCTGGCGCTGGCCCTGTACAACCTGTTGCTGTGGCTTTCGCTGCGCGAGCCGGTGTATCTCACCTATGTGCTGTTCGCCACCGGCATGGCGGTTGGCCAGGTATCGATGAACGGCTTGGGCAACCAGTTCCTTTGGGCAGCGTGGCCGGGTTGGGGCAACCATGCCTTTGCCGTCGGCTTTGCCGCGGCGGGCCTGTTCGGCGCCCTGTTTGCCCGCAGCTTTCTTGGCACGCGCCGCAACCAGCCGCGCCTGGACGGCGCCATCGTCGGCCTTGCCGGCTTGTTTGCCGTCTGCATGCTGGCACCTCTGGTTGCGCCGTATCGCCTGGCGGCGATCCTGACCTCGCTGACGGGGGTGACGTTTTCCCTGGTTGCCGTGGTGGCGGGCCTGCGCGGGTGGCGCGCCGGTCAGCCCGGGGCGCGGATTTTTCTCCTGGCGTGGACGGTGTTGCTGCTGGGGGCGGCCGTGTTCGGGTTGCGCAACATGGATCTGCTGCCGACGACCTTCCTGAGTTTCTACGCACTGCAGATGGGATCGGCTCTGGAAATGCTGTTGCTGTCATTCGCACTGGCCGACCGCATCAACGGCCTGCGGCGCGAGAAGGACGCAGCCCAGGGCGAGGCGCTGGCCGCCAAGCAGGAACTGGTGGCGGCACTCAAGCGCTCCGAGGCTGGACTCGAACGGCGCGTCGGCGAACGGACTGCGGAACTGGAGGCGCTGAACGCGCGACTGCGTGAGAACGAGCGCCAGTTGCAGGCGCTGGCGCATACCGACACCCTGACCGGGCTGGCCAACCGGCTGCTGTTCGGCGCGCGCCTGGAACAGTCGATCCAGCTCGCGCGACGCAGCCACGGCCAGATCGCGCTGCTGCTGGTGGACGTGGATCGCTTCAAGGCGATCAACGACACCTACGGGCATGCCATCGGCGACGAGGTGCTGCGCTTCGCGGCGCAGCGGCTGCGCGCCGCAGTGCGCGCGGTCGATACCGTGGCCAGGCTGGGCGGCGACGAGTTCGCCATCGTGCTGTCGGGACTGAGCGGTGCCGCCGATGCCGAACGCATGGCGGAAAAAATCGTCATTGGCGTGCGTGAGCCGATGCGCGTGCTCGGCATGCCGCTGGAGATCAGCGTCAGTATCGGCGTCGCGATGTATTCCGGCGGGGAGCTGTCGCCGGCCGAACTGATGCGCCGGGCCGACCAGGCGATGTACGCCGCGAAGGGCGCAGGGCGCGACTGCTTCCGGGTATTTTCGGCCTGAGACTGCGACCCGGGCCGTCGAATCAGGCGAGGCGGGCGTAAGCCTCGATCACGTCCTGCGGCGCCTGTACCAGCTCGATCAGCACCCCTTCGCCGGCGATCGGGAACTGCTCGTTGGCCTTGGGGTGGAGGAAGGTGATGTCGAAGCCGGCGGCGCCCTTGCGGATGCCGCCCGGGGCGAAGCGCACGCCCTGAGCAGTCAGCCATTCCACGGCTTTCGGCAGGTCGTCGATCCAGAGCCCGACGTGGTTGAGCGGCGGTTCATTGACGGCGGGTTTCTTCGCCGGATCGAGCGGCTGCATCAGGTCCACTTCGACCTTGAAGGGGCCGCTGCCCATGGCGGTGATGTCTTCATCTACGTTTTCGCGCTCGCTGACGTAGTTGCCGGTCACGGCCAGGCCGAACATGTCGATCCAGAGCGTCTTCAGGCGCTCCTTGGAAGGGCCGCCGATGGCGATCTGCTGGATGCCGAGAACCTTGAACGGGCGTGCGGCGGTGTGCTGGGTCATTGACTGTCCTTGTCGTGCGGTGGTGCCGGCGGTGCGGGATTCAGTGACCTCTTTCCAGGCAGTCGCGGATGCAGGCCAGCAGGTCGTCTTCGTCGTAGGGTTTGCCGAGGTAATGGTCGACGCCGATCTCGGCGGCCATCTGGCGGTGCTTGCCCGCCGTGCGCGAGGTGATCATGATCAGCGGAATGTGTTTCAGGCGGCTGTCGCCACGGATGTTGCGCGCCAGGTCGAAACCGTCCATGCGCGGCATCTCGATGTCGAGCAGCATCACGTCGGGCAGCACCGTCGCCAGCTGTTCCAGCGCATCGACGCCGTCCTTGGCGGTCAGCACGTGATAGCCGTGGCGCGCCAGCAGGCGGCCGCTGATCTTGCGCACCGTCAGCGAATCGTCGACCACCATCACGGCAGCGGCGATGGTGCTGGCCGACAGGACCGGCACCGGCGGTGCTTCGGCCGGGGTGGCGCCGTCGCTGTCCGCGACTGCGAGATCCGGCGCCAGAACGGCACGGCGTTCGACGAATCGTGCCGCGAGCGCGATCGGGTTGATGATCAGTGCGACTTCGCCGTTGCCGAGAACAGTGGCGCCGGCAAGTCCGGCTACCCGCGCCAGTTGCGGCCCGACGGACTTGACCACGACTTCGCGCGTTCCCGAGAGGCTGTCGATTTCCAGCGCGACGCGCTCCGTGCCGCCCTTGACCAGCAGGATCCAGTGCCGGCGCTCCTGCGGCGGTGTGGCATCGGCATGGCCGAGCAATTCGCCGAGGTAATGGTAGGGATAGCGATTGCCAAGCCATTCGGTGCTTCCGGCGTTGCGGATTTTTTCCGCCGCTTCCGGGCGCTGCTCGGTGGCCTGTTCGATCATCGAGGACGGGATGGCGTAGTGCCGGCTGCCGACGGTGACCAGCACGGCCTGTGTAACCGCCAGGGTCAGTGGCAGGTAGACGCGGAAGCTTGCCCCCTGGCCGGTGGTCGAACTGACTTCGATGCGCCCGCCGAGGCTGGCGGTTTCGTTGCGCACCACGTCCATGCCGACGCCGCGACCGGCGAGCGTGGTGACTTCCTCGGCGGTGGAGAACCCCGAATGCAGGATCAGCTGCGACAGCGCCGCTTCATCGGGTTCATCATCCGCGTTGAGCAGGCCGTGTTCGACAGCGCGACGGCGGATGCGCTCGAAGTTCAGACCGGCGCCGTCATCGGAGATCGACACCACGATTTCGTTGCCTTCCTGCGCCAAAGACAAGGTGATCTGGCCGATGGCATCCTTGCCGGCGGCGGTGCGCGTCGCGGGGTCTTCAAGGCCGTGGGCGATACTGTTGCGCAGCATGTGTTCCAGGGGACCAGCCATCTTGTCCAGCACCGAACGGTCGAGCTCGGTCTGGCCGTGGCGGATGTCGAGGTTGGCGCGCTTGCCGGTGTCCTTGGCAGCCTGCCGCACGACGCGATGCAGTCGCTCGGCGAGGCTTTCGAACGGCACCATGCGCACGCCCATCAGGCGCTGTGACAGTTCGCGGGAAAGCCGGGCCTGTGCGGCGATGGCGGCATTCGCCTGATCCAGGTTGCGCATCAGGTTCTGCTGCACGGTGGCGACGTCGTTCACGCTTTCCGCCATCATCCGCGTCACTTCCTGGAAGCGGGTGAAGCGGTCGAACTCGAGCGGGTCGAATTCCTGCGCGCGTTCGCTGGCCAGCGCTTGCTGCGACATCATCTGCGATTCGGCCTGGATTTCCACCTCGCGCAATTGCTTGCGCAGGCGAATGATGTTTTCCGTCAGGTCCAGCATCGATGTCTTCAGCGCCAGCAGTTCGCCTTCGATGCGCCCGCGCGCGATGGCCACTTCGCCGGCTTCGTTGACCAACTGGTCGACCAGATCCGCCCGCACCCGCAGATGCACTTGCGGCGCGGGAACGTAGGCGGTCGGTGCGCCGGCCGCCTTGGCCGCCGGGGCTTCCACCGCGGCGGGTTCTTCGTGTTCTGGCTCAGGCGCTTCCGCGGCCTCCTGTTCGACCGATACCGAGACGTCGGCAATCGACGGAGCGGGTTCTTCCCGCTCCGGTGCCGGGGCGTCCGGATTGCGCAGGTGCTCGATCAGCATTGCGGCGCGGTCGTAGGAGGTTTCCAGTCCGTCGATGGTCGCCGGTTGCACCGAATTCATGCGAACGGCCTGGTCGATGCGGTCTTCCATGGAATGCAGCAGTTCGCCGCAGCCCATGGCACCGGCCATGCGCGCGCTCCCCTTCAGCGTGTGCAGCGCGCGTTGCAGCGAACGGGCGATTTCGGGGCTGGTCGGCGCCGCGCGCCATTGGCGCAGGGCTTCGCCGATGTCGCGCATCAGGTCGACGCTCTCCTCGAGGAACAGCGGCAGGATCTGTTCGTCGATCTCGTCCTCGATCCGGGTCGCGCGACGATCCGCCGCCGTCAAGGAGACTTCCGGGACTGCCGTCTGCTCCGACGCTTCACCCGGCACCTCGACCTCGGGCTCGCCCGGCATCTCGACCGACGGTTCGATCGCCGGTGTCATCGCGTTGAGCTCGGCCGTGAGGTCGGCTTCTTCGCCGGGCATGCGGCGCTCGGCGACGGCACCGAGCATGCCTTCGAGGGCGCCCGCGCAACGCGCGAAAACGAAGCGCTGGGCTTCCGTTGGAACGGCGCCGATCAGGGCCAGACGCCCCAGGGCGTCTTCCAGCGCGCGCGCGAGGGTCGACACCGGCATGATTCCTGTCGCAGCGGAAATGCTGGCCGTGGTATGGGCGGCGCGGATCGTGTCGTTGGCGGGCACGGCTTCGATGCCGAGCGTGGCCTGCAGCGTTGCAATGTGTTCGCGGCTTTCGTCGACGTACAGGTTGTAGAGCGTCGGTGCGATTTCGACATCGCCGATGCGGACCGGCGGCGGGCCGGGAAAGTCCACCACCTCCGCCGAGACCGGCTCGGCGGCGGCCGGTTCCGGCAGGGCTTCGACCGGTGCGACAAATTCGGGTGCTGCGACTTCGGGTTCGAGCGGTTCTGGCTCGAGCGGTTCAGGTTCAAGAGCTTCAGCTTCAAACCGCGCGGGTTCAAGCGGTTCCGGCTCAAAAGATTCCGGCTCAGAGGCCTCGGGCACAAAGGCTTCTGGCTCGGCGACTTCTGGTTCGGCGACTTCGTGTTCGACCAACTCGGGTTCGACCAACTCGGGTTCGACAACTTCGGGTGCGGCTTCACCGGCGTGAGGTTCGATGCCGCCGGGTTCCGCAAACTCGGGCGCGGCGAACTCCGGCGCGGCGAACTCCGGTGCGACAATTTCGGGCGCGACGGATTCAGTCTCACCGACCTCGGGCATTGCAAGGTCCGCCACGACGACTGCGGGTTCGGCGACCTCGGGCTCTGCGGCTTCTGGCGTGGGCGTTTCAAAAGTCGGCGCTGGCGGCACGGCGACCGCAGCATCTTCGACGCCCCCAAGGCGCTGGCAACGGTGCTCAAGCTCGGCGTAGTCGAAATGCCGGCTGCCACTGGATTCAAGTTGCGCGACCCAGGCCTTGAATATGTCGGCGGCAAGGTCGAGCATTTCGAGCAGGGCCGGCGTCACCGGGCGGGTCTCGTGCAACCAGGCGTTGAGTGTCTGTTCCACGGCCCAGCCGGCTTCGCCCAGGTCGGCCAGTCCGACCATGCGACCGCTGCCTTTCAGCGTATGGAAACTGCGCCGGATCGTGACCAGCGCCTCGTGATTGCCCGGGTTGGCGTGCAGCAGGGGGAGTTGCTGGCCGATGGTGGCCAGAACTTCGTTGGCTTCCTCGAGGAAAATTCCGAGCAGTTCCGCGTCGAGGTCTTCTTCGCTGGCATCGATGAGTCGCGAGGCTTCCGCCGAGGGAGGGGGCGTCTCGACGGCGGGCGGAGTCGGCGGTGGCGGAGTTTCGGGTGGCGCGGCGACGCCTTCCACTTCGAAGTCCGGCAGCGAGTCCGCTGCATGAGTCACGGTGTCCGGCATCGACAGTGGCGCCGGTTCTGTGTCCGCTGCGGTGTCCAGCGACAGTTCGGGCAGGGCTTCCGCGGCGGTCGGCGCCACCGGTGCCGGCGCAAGCTCCGCTTCCATGGCAATGGCCGGTTCCGCGACCTCCGCCTCGGCCGGCTTGGCTGCCACGGGCGGGGCGAGTATGGCGTCGATGTCGGCGGCACCGCCCTGCAACTGGGTGACGAAGAAACCCAGCGCCGAGAGCTTCTTCGCGACATCCTCGAACTCGCCCGGCTGCGCGGCAAATCCTGGCTGCGCGAAGCGCTCGACCGCCGCCGCGCATTCGGCCAGCACGGCATTGGCGCGATCCTGGCCCAGCACCAGCAGGGCGCCCTGGATCTGGCGTATCGGTTGTTGCAGCGCGGCCAACGTGGATTGGCGCGAGGGATCGCGGAAGTAGGCGTCCAGCGTGGTTTCGATGGCGCCGAGGTTGCTGCGGATCTCGCGTGCGACGGATTCCAGCAGCAGTCGTTCCTGCGCCCGACGCGCCATGGCGTCCAGATGCGGCAGGTCGAGCATGCCGAGTTCTTCGCCGCGCCCGAGTGCGGCGAGTCGATTGACCACGGCGTCGGTCGAATGCGCGAACTCGGCGTCGAGCGACTGGAAGTTCTCCAGCGCGGATTCGGCGAGCAGGATGGCCGTGGCGATTTCCAGCGCCATGACCTCGTCGTGACGCGCCGGGTCGCGGCGCAACTGGTCGGCGGTGTCGAGGATCGCGGCGGTCAGTCGCCGGTAGTCGGCCTGTCCGGTGGCGGCGCCCTCTTCGGCGATCTTCGCGGTGTGTTCATGGAAGGGCGGCAGGGCGGCCGCGGTTCCAGCGCACAGGCGATTCCAGTCATCCTTCGCGGCCGCCAGCAGTTCACGCAGGCGACGGATATGGGGCAGCAGGCGCTCGGTTTCCGAGGGCGTCGCCGTCGGTACGATGCCATCGAGGCGGTAGGCGGCGCGTACGATGGCCAACTGCTCGCCGCCGGCGGTGGCGCAGGCGGCCTGGTAAAGCGCCTCGCGCATGGCCAGCAGGTCGGGATCGGGTTGGCCGTCGGTAAGCTTCTTGATGTGCGCGCCCAGGCGCATGGCGAAGCGCTTGGCGCCGTTCGCGTCGGGCAGGCCATCGGCGGCGAGCGCGTCGAGGACGCCGATCGCGACCCACCAGTAAGCCCGCGAGGCGGGTGATCCGCGCGTCGCCTCGATCATGGCGACCGAGACCTTCATCTCGGCAATGCCCTTGGGATCGCTCTTCAGCCACTTCAGCAAGCCGCGCTCGAAACCCAGGCGTGCCACCTTGAGGCGCGCCGCCAGTGCGTCTGCCGCCAGCGGCGGCGGGTCCTTCTCGCGCTTCGGCGGACGCTGGGTCAGGTCGGGAAAGAACAGCGCCGCCGCGCCCGGGTCGGTCTGGCCTCGCGCGATGGCCATCCCACGGTAAGGTGAGTACAGTTTCAGCGGCTGGTCGGGGTGGCCGGCCATCAGGTCGTCGAGGTAACCGCGCAGCGCCGCGAATCCGCCCTGGGCGCCGGCGACCGCGACACCGACGTCCGGTACCGTGCCATCGCCCAACGCCGCCAGCAGCTGCTTGATGGCGTCGGCGAACTCGGTGATGCCGTCGAGCCCGACGATGGCCAGCGCGCCATGCGCCTGGTGCATGCTGGCGCGCGCCTTCGTAAGTCCGTCGCATGCCGGATCGGCGGCGTAGGCGGCGAGACTCTCGCCCGCGCGTTCGAGGGCCAGGTCTATTTCTCCCTTGACCCAGGACAGCGGACCGATATCGAGTTCGATGCTCATGGAATGGACTGCCGCGCGCAGTGCGTCATGGATCGTCTTTTCAAACCTTGAAGCCGGAGACCGAACCCTTCAGTTCGGTGGCCAATTCGGTCAGCTCGCCAATCGATACGGCCGTTTGCTGCGTGCTGGTCGTGGTCTGGCCCGTGATGCGCAGGATGTCCTGCATTGAGTCGGCCACCTTGGTGGCGATGTCGGCCTGCGCCTGCGTATCGCTGGAAATGGTTTGAATCAGTCGTGCGAGATCCTGTGAAACGGAGGAGATCTCGTTCAGCGCCTGGCCCGCTGCGTCGGACAGCTTCGCTCCCTCGACCACGCCCTGGGTCGAATATTCCATGGCGGCGACGGCATCATGGGTGTCTGTCTGAATCGTCTTCACGATCGCGGCGATCTGCTTGGTGGCCTCCCCGGAACGCTCGGCAAGTCGCTGGACTTCCTCGGCAACCACGGAAAAGCCGCGTCCCGCTTCGCCGGCCGACGCGGCCTGGATGGCGGCGTTGAGCGCCAGCACGTTGGTCTGTTCGGTAATGTCGGAAATCAGTTCCACGATTTCACCGATCTCCTGCGAGGATTCGCCCAGCCGCTTGATTCGTTTCGAGGTCTCCTGGATCTGGGTGCGAATTTCGTTCATGCCCGAGATCGAGTTCGACACGGCGGCGGCGCCTTTCTGCGCGGCCTCCAGCGAGGCGTTCGCAACACGGGCCGATTCGAGGGCCGATGAAGACACGGCCTTCATCGATTCGGCCATGTCCAGAACCGCCGCGTTGGCGCCCTTGATTTCCTCGGACTGGATCTTGGTGGCGGCGAGCAGTTCGTTGGAGGTGGTTTGCGCCGCGTTCGATGCGTTGGTCACGCGTTCCGCGGCATCGTTGATGCCGCGCACCAGAACCGCGAGTTCCTCAATCGTGTAGTTCACCGAGTCGGCAATGGCGCCGGTGATGTCCTCCGATACCGTGGCGCGCACGGTCAGGTCGCCGTCGGCGAGGTCGCCCATCTCGTTCATCAGGCGCAGGATGGCGCCTTGCGTCGCATCCTTTTCGGCTTCCGCGACGCGGCGCTGGTGCTCGGCTTCGCCGCTGCGGCGCACACCTTCGTCGTTGAAGGCCTTGACCATCAGCACCAGCATCAGCAGCGCCAGCGAGCCGAAGAGGGTTGCCGCGACCGATGAAACGCCGGTTTCCGCGACGTCCTTCTCGTAGGCGGAAAGCAGCGCGGCGGCGCTTCCGGCCATGTTGCGGAAACCAACGACCAGCGTACTGCCGGCCTTGCGTGCCTGTGCCAGGGCCTTGAGATCGCCCTCGAGAGCGGCGACCCCTGGCTGCATCGCCTTCAGTCCCTGCGCCAGCGGCGAGTCGGCGGGCGCGAGTTCCTGTGCGGCGGCAATATCCTTGGCCAGTTGCGCGCCGAGCGCTTCGTCGAAGCCGGGCGCGAACGCCAACTGCGTCGCCGCACGCAATATGCGCGCGACCACTGGCGACAACTTGCCGCCGGCCGTGTCGGCCGCTTCCAGCATGGCCGGGCCGCGCTGCACGGCTTCCGTGCCAAGGCGGTTGAGCGCAATCAGGCGGTTTTCCTGCGCCAGCAACTGGGCGACGATGTCGTTTTGCTTGACCCATGATTCGCGCAGGGTATCGAGCGCCGGGCGCGCCTCGCCGCTGGTCGCGGAAACCCGGATGCCCTTGATTTCGCCGCCCTCGAGCAGGCTTTCGAGCAGCTTGCCGAAAGTGTCGCGCGCGTCGCGCAATTCGGCGAAGCCGTCCTTCTGGCCCTGCATGGCCGACAGGGTGGCTTTGGGAATCTGTTCGGTCAGCGGTGCGATGTGGCCGGCGGCGGAAAGGAAGGTGGTGCCACGTGCCGTGTCCTGAACCTGCATGAAGATGGCGGCTATGGTGACCAGCAGGCTGATCAGGAACACCGAACCCAGGATGCGGAACTGCGTCTGGACGTCCTGATGGCCGATCAGCGGGAGCCTGCCCTTGCCGCGTCGGTCGACGAACGGTGCGGCGCCGCCTCCGGCGTCCGGCGACGCCGCTCGACTGCGGCGGTCGAAGGTCGGCAACTTGAAGGGAAGCTTGAAGGCCATGGTATGTCCTTTACTGAACGCTCAGAGAGCGATATCGAGGTAGTTCGGGTCGGCCAGCAGCGCGGGAATCCGCAGCTGGGTCCAGATGACGTCCTGTGCGTCGGTAAAGCGGCCGCCGAGCCAGGGTGCCGCGTCGCCGACGTCTTGTGTTCCTGCGGAGTGTTCCGGGTCGGCCGCGGCATGCAACTGCATCTGCGGACGCAGGCCAAGTGCGCGGCGTACCAGCAGGGCCGTGTTTATCCCGTGTCGGGCGCCGACCAGCAGCAGGCGCGACTGGGCATTGATCGGCGTCGGTGCTCCGCCGCGCCAGGCGGCGAAGTCCACCACGCTGTAAAGCACGCCGCGAATGTTGGCGATGCCCGCGAACCATGGCTTGGTCAGCGGGGCCGGGGTCAGTTCCGGCAACGGCGACACTTCGCCCGAGTCGGCGAGGTCGATCAACCAGTGGCTGCCGCCAGGCAGGTCGTCGCTGCCCGACTCCACGCCGAGCAGGGCCCGTCCGCCTTCGCCGCGCCTTGCCGAGACCAGCCGTTCTGAAAGATTCTGCTGGAACTCACGCAGACTGATGCGTTTTGCCATATGTCCGGATCAGCCTAGCGCAGCGATCTTGGCCAGAAGTGCCGGCCCGTCGACCGGCTTGGTGACGTAGTCCTGGGCACCCTGGCGCATGCCCCAGAGCTTGTCGGTTTCCTGGCTCTTGGTGGTGCACATGATCACCGGGATATTCTTGGTGACCTCGTCCTTCGACAGTGCGCGAGTGGCCTGGAAGCCGTTGGTGCCGGGCATCACGACATCCATCAGGACCATGTCGGGCATCAACTCCTTGACCCGCGCGATCGCTTCGTCGCCGCTTTCCGCCGTCGTTACCAGGTATCCCGCCTTGGTCAGCAACTCGGTAAGGATGTGGCGCTCGGTGGGCGAATCGTCGACGACCAGGATGTTCTTGATGGGCATGGTGGCTACCTCACGAATGGGAGAATCACCCGTTAGCCAAGGCCGGCATGGGTGGCAACGGTTTTCAGGAGACTGTCCTTGGTGAAGGGCTTGGTCAGGTACTCGTCGGAGCCGACCATGCGGCCGCGCGCGCGGTCGAAGAGGCCGTCCTTGGACGACAGCATGATCACCGGGGTCGAGGCGAACTTCGGGTTCTTCTTGATCAGCGCACAGGTCTGGTAGCCATCGAGGCGAGGCATCAGGATGTCGCAGAAGACCACGTTGGGCAGGTGATCGTTGATCTTGGCCAGGGCGTCGAAACCGTCCTCCGCCAGCACCACCTGCGCGCCGGCCTGCAACAGGAAAATTTCGGCGGTCTTGCGGATGGTGTTCGAATCGTCGATCACCATCACCTTGATCCCGGAAAGCTTTGGCGTTTCGCTCACGTTACTCCATGCCGTATGAGCACTTCAAACATGACGGGATGGGCCGGCGCGCGAACCATCCAGCGTTACTGCCGCCCGCGCGAGCTTCGTCCATGTCTCCCCGTCGCTCCGTTTGTTGATTTTTGTGTGGTTAAGGCCTGCCAGCCGCAATCATACTTAGATTTTCAACATTTCAAAGTCTTCCTTGCGTGCGCCGCATTCCGGACAGGTCCAGTTCGGGGGCACGGCGGCCCATCGCGTGCCGGGCGACAGGCCTTCGTCCGGCAGGCCCAGCGATTCGTCGTAGATGAAGCCGCATACCAGGCACATCCATTTGCGATACGGCGATTCGGCGGTCATGTCAGTGCGTTACCTCGTGTCGCGGCGCTTGCGCGGTCGACGGAATGTGGAAGGAGGCCCGCGCGGCGCAGGTGGCTCGTTCCCTTCGGATAGAATTCGGGAATATTAAACCAAGCCGCCCGCCTTGATGAGCCCTGCCGTTTCAACCAATCCGTCGCCCCCCATCGTGTTGACTTTTGCCGCGTCCGATCCGACCGGCGGCGCCGGTTTGCAGGCCGACATACTCACGCTGGCCAGCCTGGGCTGCCATCCGCTGTCGGTGGTGACGGCGATCACGGTGCAGGACACGGCCGGCGTCGAGGGCGTCCTGCCCATCGATGCCGAGTGGGTCGCGGATCAGGCGCGGGCGCTGCTCGAAGACATGCCGGTAGCGGCCTTCAAGCTCGGGATGCTGGGCAGCGTCGAAGTCATCGCGGCGATCGCCGAGGTGATCGCCGATTACCCCGACATCCCGGTGGTGCTCGACCCGGTGCTGGCATCCGGCCGTGGCGACCAGTTCGCCGACGAGGAAATGATCGAAGCGATGATCGGCATGCTGCTGCCGCAAACAACCATCCTGACGCCCAACAGCCTCGAAGCGCGGCGACTGGCGCAGCAACTCGGCGAGTTCGAGGACGGCGCGCGACGCGATTCGGGACTGGTCGACTGCGCCCACGGGTTGATCGAGGCCGGCTGCGAATACGTGCTGGTCACGGGAACCCACGAAGGCACGCCGCAGGTCGTCAACACGCTGTACGGCAGCCATGGCGTGGTGCGCACGGATCGCTGGGACCGACTGCCGGGCAGCTACCACGGCTCGGGCTGCACCCTGGCGTCGGCGATCGCCGCCCACCTGGCGAGCGGCGCCGGCGTCGCCGATGCGGTGATGGGCGCCCAGGAATACACCTGGCGTACGCTGTCTGCCGGATTTCGTCCGGGCATGGGACAATTCATTCCTGATCGCCTGTTCTGGTCGCGCGACGTGGATGAGGAAGCCGATGACGCCTGAGATGCGGGAACAAGGAAGACAGATGCCGGGAGGCGGGCGGTCCGCCGGTCCCGGTGCCATGACGCCAGCGGGGGGACGGTTTTGGACATGAAACTTCACGGCCTGTGTGCCGTCACTCTGGACGACCTGTTGCTGCCCCGCCTCTCGGCGCTGGTCAAGGCCGCGCTCGATGGCGGCGCCCGCTTCGTGCAGTATCGCAACAAGATCGCTCCGCGTCCGCTGCGGCGTGCCCAGGCGGCCGAAATGCTGCGCATCTGCCGCGCCGCCGGGTCCAGGCTCATCATCAATGACGACGTCTGGCTGGCGGTCGAGATCGGTGCCGACGGCGCCCATCTCGGCCGCGGCGACGCTCCCGGCGGATCCCTGCTGGCCGCGCGCGAGGCACTCGGTCCGAAGCGCATCCTCGGCGTTTCCTGCTACAACGACCTGGCGCTGGGCGAGGAAGCCGCCAGGGCCGGCGCCGACTACCTTGCCTTCGGCAGCGTCTTCCCGTCGCGCACCAAGCCCGCAGCGGTGCGCGCGCCTCTGGAACTGCTGGGCGAAGCCAAGCGGCGCTTCGGCCTGCCGGTCGCCGCCATTGGCGGCATCACGCTCGACAATGCGCCCCAGGTTATCGATGCCGGTGCCGACATCCTGGCCGTGGTCAGCGACCTGTTCGATGCCATGGACATCAAGACCCGCGCCGATGCCTACCAGCGACTGTTCGCCACCGAGCAAGCCTGACCGCGGTTTCGGCGGCGCCAGGCACCGCTGCAATCCGACCCCCGACTCCTGATTTCGGATCCCCGCTCATGACCCGCAACGAAGACCTCTTTTCCCGCGCCCAGAAAACCATTCCGGGTGGCGTCAATTCCCCTGTGCGCGCCTTTCGTTCCGTCGGCGGCGCGCCGCGCTTTTTCGCCCGTGGTGCCGGTTCGCGCGTCTGGGATGCCGACGGCAAGGCCTACCTCGACTATGTGGGTTCCTGGGGGCCGCTGATCCTCGGTCACGCCGACCCCGACACGGTGCGTGCCGTGCAGGAGGCAGCGGCGAAAGGTCTCAGCTTCGGCGCGCCGACGGAAGGCGAGGTCGAACTGGCCGAACTGCTGGTGCAGCGGGTGCCGAGCATGGACATGGTGCGCCTGGTGTCGTCCGGCACCGAAGCGACCATGAGTGCAATCCGCCTCGCGCGCGGCTTCACCGGGCGCGACATGATCGTCAAGTTCGAGGGCTGCTACCACGGCCACGGCGACAGCCTGTTGGTCAAGGCCGGGTCCGGCCTGCTGACCTTCGGCAATCCTTCGTCGGCTGGCGTGCCCGCCGACCTGGCGCAACATACGTTGGTGCTCGACTACAACGATGCCCAGGGCCTGAAAGATGCCTTCCTCAAGCACGTCAAGAAAATTGCCTGCGTGATCGTCGAGCCGGTGGCCGGCAACATGAACCTGATCGCGCCGAAACCCGAGTTTCTCGCCGCGATGCGCGAGATGTGCACCCTCCACGGCGCGGTGCTGATATTCGACGAGGTGATGACCGGCTTTCGCGTCGGCCCGGGTTCGGCGCAAGGCCTGTATGGCATCACGCCCGACCTCTCGACTTTCGGCAAGGTGGTGGGCGGCGGCATGCCGCTGGGCGCCTTCGGCGGACGCCGCGACATCATGGAGCAGATTGCGCCGCTGGGTCCGGTGTACCAGGCCGGCACGCTGTCGGGCAATCCGCTGTCGGTGGCGGCGGGCCTGGTGACGCTGAAGAAGATCGCCGCACCGGGTTTCTATGAAGCCCTGACGGCGCGCACGAAGTCGCTGGTTGATGGGCTGGCGGGAGCGGCACAGAAACGTGGCGTCACGTTCTCCGCGCAATCGGTGGGTGGCATGTTCGGCGTCTATTTCGCCGCCACGCCGCCGACCTCCTATGCCGAAGTAATGGCCAGCGACAAGGAGGCCTTCAACCGGTTCTTCCACGCCATGCTCGATGCCGGCGTGTATCTGGCGCCCTCCGCCTTCGAAGCCGGCTTCGTTTCCGCCGCGCACAGCGAGGCCGACATCGCCGCTACCGTGGCGGCGGCCGACGCCATCTTCGCCGCCGGCTGAGCCGGCAGTTCCGCGAAAAGTCGGCGCTGGCGATACGGCGATGGGAGCGTAATCCGATGCCTATGCTCAGCCCAGGCGCGGCGTGGGGCGTGTTGCTGGTGGCCGGCCTGTGCGAAATCGCCTGGGCGATCGGACTGAAATACACCGAAGGCTTCACCCGCCTGATCCCCAGCGCCTGGACGCTGGCGGCGATGGCGGCCTCCGTCGTCCTGCTGGCCTGGTCGCTGAAAACCCTGCCGGTGGGCACCGCCTATGCGGTATGGACGGGAGTCGGCGCCGTCGGCACGGCTATCCTGGGCATGATCCTGTTCGACGAGTCGCGCGAGGTGGCGCGGCTGGTCTGCATCGGCCTGATCGTGGCCGGGATACTCGGGCTGAAGCTGGTGACGAAGTAGCGCCGGAACCCGGCGCTACTAGCCCTCGCGCCCGGCGCGGCGGGCGGCGAGCAGTTTGCGCGCCTTGCGCGTTTCCAGCCTGCGCAGCGTGACGAAGGTGCCCCAGCCGAAGAGGCCCATGGCGACCATGAAGGCGCCGTAGGACAGGGGCCAGGGCACGCCCTGGGTCATCATCGAAAACTCCGACATGCCGCCGATGCCGGCGATGATGTTGAGCGGCACGAACACCACGCTGATGGTGGTCAGCTTGGACACGCGCTTGTTCTGGTTGATGTTGATGAAGCCGACCGTGGCATCCATCAGGAAGTTGATCTTGCCGAACAGGAAGGACGTGTGGCCGTCCAGCGAGTCGATGTCGCGCAGGATCTGGCGCGCGTCGTCGTACTGGTCGGTGGACAGCAGCCGGCTGCGCATCAGGAAGGACAGCGCGCGCCGCGTGTCCAGCACGTTGCGCCGGATGCGGCCGTTGAGGTCCTCTTCCTTGGCGATGTCGGAGAGGATTTCGGCGGCTTCATCGTCGGTGACCTGCGGCGTCAGCACGGTGCGGCTGACCTTTTCCAGCTCGGCGTAGATGTCCTCCAGCGCGTCCGCCGAGTACTCGACGTCGGCGTCGTAAAGGTCGAGCAGCACGTCCTTGCCGTCGGTCACGTAGCCCGGCTGGATGCGCGCGCGCAGGCGCTGCAGGCGAAACACCGGCAGTTCCTCGTCACGCATCGAGAACAGGATGTTGTTGTGCAGGACGAAGGCCACCGGCACGTTGCGCGACTCGTCCTCCTTGTCCAGCAGGAAGTCCGAATGCAGATGGACGTCGCCGTTGTCCTCGATGTAGAAGCGCGCCGATTCCTCGAGGTCCTTCAGGTCGTCGGCGTCCGGCAGTTCCAGGCCGAAGATGTCCTCGACCCACTGCCGTTCTTCCTTCGACGGCGCGAGCAGGTCCACCCAGATCGGCGCGGTGGCGGCGAGGTCTTGCTTGCTGTCGACCTGGATCTGGCGCAGGCGGCCGTTCTGCAGTTCGAAGGCGTTGATCATCACCGGTTTGCGTTGCGCGTCGCCGGGCTGCAATACGCCTTGCAGGTCACCGGCGCTGGCCGCGGGGTCTGCGTCGGGTTCCTCGTCGAGCGATTCCTGCAGGGCTTCGGACATCTCGTCGAGCACGTCCTCGCCCTGCTCCTTGTCCAGCAGTTCCCAGACCTTGACGCTATCGTCGGGCGGCAGGGCGTCGAGGATGCGCGCCACGGATTCCGGCGCCAGCGGTTCCAGCCGGGTGCGCAGCGCGGGCCAGTCCTGGCGCCGTACGAGCTCCTCGACCTCGCGCAGGGTCTCCTGTTCCTCGGCGCGGCTGCGCGCCTCGGCATCGTCTTCTGCAGGTGGGCTCAGGATCTCGGACATGGCCGGCATATTCTAGTCGTGTTCGTCATTGCTCACGGCACTTCGGCGCCGCCCATGCGGCCCAGGATCAGCTGGGTGCGGCCGTTCATGTAGGCCGAGTAGGGGTTGCGTTCGTAGCGGCGTGGCGCGGGCAGCATCACGGCCAGCCGCGCCGCCTGCTCGGCGCCCAGTTGCGCCGCGGAGACGCCGAAGTAGCGTTTTGCGGCGGCTTCGGCACCGAACACGCCGTCGCCCCATTCGACGACGTTGAGGTACACCTCGAGGATGCGCCGCTTGTCCCACAGCAGTTCGATCCAGACCGTGATGATGGCTTCCTCTCCCTTGCGGTAAAACGACTTGGTCGGCGACAGCAGCAGGTTTTTCGCCAATTGCTGCGAGATGGTCGAGCCGCCGGCTACCACCTTGCCTTTCTTCTGGTTCTTTTCGAGGGCCTTCTGGATGCCTTCCCAGTCGAAGCCCTCGTGGTCGACGAACTTGTCGTCTTCTGCCGCGATGACTGCGCGCTTGAGCTGCACCGATATTTTTTCGTAGGGCACCCACTGGCGCCGCAGTTCAAACTTCGGCTCGGCCTTGGGATTCTTCTGCCGCGCTTCATCGAGGCGCTGGCTTTGGAAGCTGGTGGTTCCCGGATTGACCCATTTCCACCAGACCACCCAGCTCAGGTACCAGGCCTGCCAGAGCAGCAGCAGCCCGAGAAATGCCGCCAGCCCGTACTTCAGCCAGCGGGGTGCTGGCTTCATTGCCCGCCTTTCAGCGTGGCGAGTACCGGCGCCGCATGCGGCCGTACACCGCGCCAGACGAAGAAGGCTTCGGCCGCCTGTTCCACCAGCATGCCGAGGCCGTCGGCGACCCGCGCACCGGCTGCGCGCGCCTGCTTAATGAAGGGCGTGTCGCGGCCATAGACCATCTCGTAGGCGACGCAGCGTGGGGCGAAGACCGAGGCGGGCAGCGGCATCTCGCTGTCGCTCAAGCCTGACGAGGTGGCATTGATCACCAGGTCGAAGGCGCGTCCGGCAAGGTTCCCGAAGCCTGCGCCATCCGGTTTGATGCCAACCGCGCACGCTGGCAGGCGGGCAAATTCGAGCGCGAGGCGGGCCGCCTTTTCCTCGGTACGGTTGGCGATTACGAGTTCGGCGGGGCCTTCCAGCAGCAGCGGGAGGATCACCCCGCGCGCGGCGCCACCGGCGCCCAACAGCAGGATGCGGCGGCCGGCCGGATCACAGCCGAGGTTGTTCTTCAGGTCGCGCACCAGCCCGGCGCCATCGGTGTTGTCGCCAACGATGGCTCCCGCGTTAAAGCTCAGCGTATTCACCGCGCCGGCCGCCTCGGCACGCGCGGTGCGCTGCGTGGCGAGGCGGAAGGCATCCTCCTTGAAGGGCACCGTGACATTGACGCCGCGCCACCGGCCGCCCCGGGTCGCGATGAGGGCGCGGACCGTTTCGGCGAAGCCGTCCGCCGGCGCCAGGATCGCCTCGTAGCTGATGTCCTGCCCGGTCTGCTTGGCAAACAGGGCGTGGATGCGCGGCGACTTGCTGTGGCCGACGGGATTGCCGATCACGGCGTAGCGGTCAGTCATTCAGTCGGCTCGCAGGCGGTCGGCGTTGGTGAAGGTCCAGGTGCGGGTGATTTCGAGCTCGTCGGTATCTTTCCGGATCGATTCGGGAAACCGGGCATAGGGTGCGGCCAGTTGCACGATGCGCCGTGCCGCATCGTCGAGCAATGCCTGGCCCGAGGAACGGCTGACTTCGACATGCTTGAGTTCGCCGTCGGCCTTGATGATCACCGTCAGCACCAGGCTGCCGTAAAGGCGCCCCTTGGCGGCGGCGGGATAGTTGAGGTTGCCGATGCGCTCGATTTTCTGCCGCCAGTCCTCGACGTACTGGGCGAAACGGTATTCCTCGACGCGGGCGCCGATGAATTTCTTGCGCGGCCGCTGGTTGTACTCCTCCATCTGGCGCGCGATCTGGCCTTCGAGGCGGGCGATGGCCATGGCGCTGGAAGCCATGTCGAGCCCAGTGCGCGCCGGATCGGCGGTCGGGTTGGGTTCGGGCTTGGTCCGGTCGGCGCTGACCGAGCGTTCGCCCTTCAAGCGCGTCAATTGCATCTGCGCCTGCGCTTCGAGTTCGGCGACCCGGCGCTGCGCATCGACCAGCTGGTCGCCTTCCCGGGTATTGGACGAGGGCGGCAGCGGCGTCTTGGCGCGGCGGTCTTCCTCGGTATTGCCGCCGCCGTCGAGGTTGGTCTGCGCCTTGGCCTGCGCCTTGTCGGGCTTGCTCTTGCTCTTGCTGTTGACCAGGATGACTTCCAGCGCGCGTTCGCGCGCGCGGTCGACGAAATCCGGCGGCGTGAAGCGGACCGCGAGCAGGACGCCATGCAGCAGCAGCGATACGCCCAGGGCCAGGGTCAGGTTGCGCCGCGGCGCATCCATGGCGGCAAGGAAACCCGGCATGGGCAGGCTTGGCAGCGAAGGCCAGGAGCGGCGCGACAGGCTGGACGGGATAGGCATGGGCCCGTCGATTTTACGCCGTGAGTTCGCCGTCCCCGTCGTCGGCGAAGTCGCCATCAGAGCCGTCATTGGACGCCAATTCGGCCGCCAATTCGGGCGCCAGCTCGATATAGCGCAGGCGCAGTTCGGCTTCCAGCAAGTCGATGCCCTCGATTCCGAGCACTACGTGCGCGCCGCGCGGCAACTCGGGCACGGAGGGCACGCGGGCGACCAGCGGGATCTCGTCGAGCCGCAACAGCGTTTCGCGCAGCACCCGCGCCTGCGCCGTGGTTGCGCCCTGTTGCAGCAGCCAGCGCAGGCACCAGTAGCGTTCCATGCCGCGCTGGAATTCGGCGTAGGCGGCGTAGGTCAGCTCGAAATCGCGCATGGCGGCCAGCAGGTCGGCCGATTTCGGCGGGAAAGACGGCGCTTCGCCCTGCAGCAGCGCGATCAGTTGCCACTGGTTGAGCAGGTCGCAGTAGCGTCGCAGGGGCGAGGATGACCAGGCATAGCACTCGACGCCGAGGCCTTCGTGGGCCGCGGCGACGGTACTCATGCGTACCTTGCCCGCGGTCTGCACGCGGTACAGCGCGGGGATGCCGGCGTCGCGCAGCATGGCACCCCAGGTCGAATTGGCCATGATCATCAGTTCCGCGACCAGGGTGTCGAGCGGACTGCCGCGCGCACGTTCGTCGATGCTGACGCGGCCCTTGCCCGGTTCGACTGCGATGCCGCTGTCGGCATTCCAGTCGACGATGAAGTTGTAGTCCTTGCGGTTGCCGTTGTCAGAGGGCTTGCCGCGCCCGGCTTCGAGCACCTGGGCGAATTCCCAGAGCAGCTTCAGTTCGTTGCAGTAGGGGAACTCGGCGAGGCCTTGCGCCAGCGTGTCGGCGTTGAACACGGGCTCGATGTCGTGATGGCGCAGATTGGCGACGATGGGCACGCGCTCCAGCAGCGTCGCGTGGCCGAGCAGGCGCAGGTCGCTGGCGACGTCGAGGTAGAGCGAGATGGCCGGTACGGTCTGGCCGGCGGCCAGTGTGAAATGTTCGACCACATGTTCCGGCAACATGGTGATCTTGCGCCCGGGCATATAGACCGTGGATAGCCGTTCGCGGGTGATGCGGCCGAGGTCGGAATCGGGGCCGAAGCCCAGGCCCGGCGCGGCGATATGGATGCCAATCTGCCAGCCACCCTCGGGCTTGGCGGTGACGGAGAAGGCGTCATCGATTTCCGTCGTATGCGCATCGTCGACACTGAACGCGGCCACGTCGGCGAGCGGCAGATCTGCCGGTTCGACCGGCGCGGCGAATTGCGGAAACCCGGTGCCGCCCTTGCCCTCGGGGAAGAACTCGAACAGGAAGCGGCCCAGATGGTAGTCGTGCGTCGACGGCAGCGCGCCGCAGTCGAACAGCAGGCGTGCCGCCGAGTTCCCGGTTTCACCGCAGGCGGCTTCGAGCGCCTTGGTCTCCGGGCGATTGCGATCGGGCTTGTAAATCAGTTGCGGCAGGATCGGGGCAAACTCGGCGGGCAGGTGGCCTGCGGCGAGTTCCGCCACCATGCGTTCGATCGCGGCGGCCTGCTGGCGCTTCTTTTCGAGGCCGGCCAGCGCGGCCTGCAGGATTTCGGGCGGCGCCTTGCGAAAGCGCCCGCGGCCCTTGCGGTGGAAATGGATGGGCGCCGAATGCAGGCGCAGCAGGACCGCGGCGGCCTGCACCGGGTCCGGCTTGGCGCCGTGGTATTCCGCGGCGAGTTCCTCGAAGCCGAACTCCGCTTCGCCGCAGACCTCCCAGAGAAAATCCACGTCGATGCCTTCCGCGTCGGTTTCCGCGCGCTCCAGCAGGTCGCCGGGGGCCGGCGTCGCGAAGCGCAGCAGGACGTTGGCGGCCTTGACCTTGCTGCGCTTGCCCGAGGGCAATTCGATCTGCAGCGAGGTCACATTATCGGCCAGCACGCCGCCGGCACGGAAAGCGCCGTCCTCTTCAAACAGGACATTCATGGAGGGGTGGCCCGGGGCGGGGCCTGAGCGGGAAGCGAGGGGGGCGAATTATACCGGTCTGGCCGTGGCGACCAGTACCGTGCCGGCGAGCCGGTAGCCACCCGCCACGGCATGTGGCGCAAGCTCTTCGGCGACCGCGAAAGCAAGCTCGCGCTGCTTTTCCGGCGGCAGCCGGGACAGGCTTTCGGCCGCGCCGCCGGCGAGGTCGAGGAAGCCCTGCCAGTAGGCGGCGGCATCGGCGAAGTCGACCGTGAAGCGACAGGGCCGGATGTCGCGGTCGCAAAAGTCGGCGCTGGCGAGACGGCGATCCAGCTCGCCGGCGTCGCCGAAACGGAATATCGAGGGCCGCGCCACCTTCGGCGGCGGCAGCAGGCGGCGCATGCAGGCCAGTGCGGCCTCCACCAGCGGCACCTCGCTGGCCGCACCCCAGACCGAAAGCGCCAGCCGGCCGTCGGGGCGCAGCACGCGGCGCATTTCTCGCAGCGCGGCATGCTCGTCGGGGAAGAACATCAGGCCGAGGCCGCACAGTACGCGATCGAAACTGGCAGCGGGGAAGGGCAGCGCTTCGCCGTCGGCGGCGACGCGGACCAGGTCGGGACAGCATGCGAGCTGGCCTTCGCTGATGTCGCTGGCGACGGCGAGACCCGTCGCACCGACCTCCTGTTGCGCTGCGCGGGCCAGTAGGCCGGGGCCGCTGGCGAGGTCGAGCACCCGTTGGCCCGGGGCCAGCTCGGCGGCGGCCAGCAGCGCCGCCGCCAGTTCGCCGCGGCTGCCGGCGGCAGCGAGGTAGCGCGCGCCGATGCGGTTGTAGCCCTTGCGTTCGAGGCGCTTGAACTGGGCCGAATCGAAACTCACGGTACGGGTGCGTCCGCTTTCGCGGCGGTGAATTTGAGCAGGTCGACGCTGTAGACCGCGAGCCCGCACCAGATCGCCGCGAAGGCCAGCGTGCGCGTGAAATCCATGGGCTCGTGATACACCAGCACGGCGATCAGGAAGGCAATCGACGGCGCGATGTATTGCAGGAAGGCGATCATCGACAGCGGCAGTCGCCGCGCCGCGACGGCGAACAGCAGCAGCGGGATGGCGGTGATCGCGCCGGTGGCGATCAGCAGCAGGTCGCGGCGGTCCGGCAGGCCCGCGCCGCTGCCGAAGTGGCTGGTCCCGGAATGCCAGATCCACGCCAGCCAGAGCAGCGCCACGGGCGTCATGCAGGCGGTTTCGAGGAACAGGCCGCTGGCGGCGTCGAGCGGCAGTTGCTTGCGCATCAGGCCATAGATGGCGAAGGTGCCGGCCAGCACCAGGGCGATCCAGGGCAGGCCGCCTGCTCGCACCGCCTCGATCGCGACGCCTGCCGCGGCGAGCAGCACGGCGACCCATTGCAGCGGACGCAGGCGTTCCTTGAGCACCAGCACGCCGAGCGCGACGTTGAGCAGCGGCAGGATGAAATAGCCGAGGCTGGTTTCGATGATGTGGCCATTGTTCACGCCCCAGACGAAGGTCAGCCAGTTGCTGATCACCAGCGCCGCCGCCAGCGCGATGCGCGCCAACTGCGCGGGAATCCGCGCCACGCGCAGCGCGTCGCCGAAGCCGCGGCCGACGCCGAGGATGGCGGTCATCAACAGCATGGCCCAGACCACGCGGTGGGCGATGATCTCGGTTGCCGGCACTTCGACGATCTGCTTGAAGAAGATCGGCACCAGACCCCAGATCAGGTAGGCGCCGATCCCGGCGACGATGCCGCGCCGGGTGTTTTCAGGCGTCGCCGCTGGGTGCGTCACTTCATTCCGGCGTAGTCGATGATCGGATCAAGGTAGTCGTTCCACCGCGTGAAGCTGTGGTCGCCGCCGGGCAGCACGGTCTGCTTCGCGCCGGCATAGCGGCGCACGGCATCGCGGTAATCCAGCGTCTCGTCGCATTCTTCCACCAGCAGCCACAAGCGCTCCGGCTTGGACAGCACCGGAATCTCGATGGCACGCAGTTCATCGACGTGTTCCAGGGTGAAGTCGAAGCGCTCGCCGGTATAGAGCCACTGTTGCGGGCCGATGTATTTCTGCAGCGAGAGATGGGCGACCACCGCGGGATTGACCAGCACCCCCTTCAGGTCGAACTTTTCCGCCAGCCAGGTCGAGTAGTAGCCGCCGAGCGAGGAGCCGACCACGGTGGTGACGCCGTGGCGGGTGACTAGGTCTTCCGCCAGTGCGATGGCCGCTCGCGGCGAGGCCGGCAATTGCGGGCTCAGGAATTTCTCGCCCAGGCCGCGCTCACGCATGCGCACGCCGAGCGCTTGCGCCTTGTGCGATTGCGGGCCGCTGGTGAAGCCATGCAAATATAAGATCATTCCCCCCGGCCCCCTTTCCGCGAAAGGGGGTGACGGCGGTTCGCCGTCTGGCGACGGCTCCATGTTGTTGGCTGCGCACGCCTTGAGGCGGCTCGGCGGCGCGCGCGGATCACGGGCTACTCCAATCGACGATGCCCATCTGCCAGGTGACGAGCACGACGATGCCGAAGGCGATGCGGTACCAGGCGAAAGGGGTGAAGTCGTGGGTCGAGATGAAGCGCAGCAGCCAGCGCACGCAGAGGAAGGCGGAGACGAAGGAGGCGGCGCAGCCGACGGCCCACAGGCCGAGGTCGTCGGCCACCAGCAGGTGGCGTTCCTTCCAGGCCTGGTAGGCGCTGGCGGCCATCAGCGTCGGCACGGCGAGGAAGAAGGAGAACTCGGTGGCGGCCTTGCGCGACAGGCCGAACAGCAGGCCGCCGATGATGGTGGCGCCCGAGCGCGAGGTGCCGGGAATCAGCGCGCAGGCCTGGGCCAGGCCGAGCTTGAGCGCGTCCAGCGGGGTCAGTTGGTCGACGTCCTCGATGCGCACCACGTGCTGGCGCTTTTCTGCCCAGAGGATGATGAAGGCGCCGACGATGAAGGCGGCCGCCACCGCGACCGGGTTGAACAGCGTGGTCTTGATCACCTTGCCGAAGATCAGTCCGAGGATGGCCAGCGGCAGGAAGGCGATGCCGACGTTGAGGACGAAGCGCCGCGCCGCCGGGTCGCTGCCGAGGCCGGTCAGCACGCGGCCGAAGCGCGCTCGATATTCCCAGACGATGGCCAGCATGGCCGCGGCCTGGATCACGATCAGGAACAGCTTGCCGCGATCGTCGTTGAACTTGAGCAGGTCGCCGGCGAGGATCAGGTGGCCGGTGGAGGAGACCGGAAGGAACTCGGTGAAGCCTTCGACGAGGCCGAGAATCAGCGCCTGCAGCAGGGGGTGGAAATCCATGTCGGAAGAATAAATTGGCGCCGGGGAAGGGCGCCGAGTCTAGCATGCGGCGGTGTCAGCCTCCAGCCGCGCCAGCCATTCCAGGGCGTGCTCGCGGTTGCTGCCGCACATCTCGGCCGAGGGCTGCAGGCCGGAGCAACAGGACGGCCGCCGCGAGCTGCCGAACAGCGTGCAGCGATAGTCGGACGTCAGGTGTACGCAGCGCTCGCCGGCGGCCTTGTCGAGGGTGCTGATCGAAGGCGCGATGCAGCAGGCGCCGCAGCCGGGTCGGCAGTCCATGATCGCCGTGTCGCCAGCGCCGACTTTTAGCGTGAAGTAACTCGTTCGGAGCGACGGGTGACCGTCGAGCGAAGCGAGCCGATTGGTAGCCCCCTGTGAGGGGGGATGGGGGGGCGGGCCTTCATTTGCCTGTCGCGCGTTTCATCTTCTGAGGGTAAAGCTCGATGCCATCCGCGTTACGACGCCTTGTAGATCTCGCTGCCGGCCTTGACGAACTCGACGGACTTGACTTCCATGCCCTTGTTCAGCGCCTCCTGCTCGGAGACGCCCAGCTTGGCGGCGTATTCGCGTACGTCCTGGGTGATCTTCATGGAGCAGAAATGCGGCCCGCACATGGAACAGAAGTGGGCCAGCTTGGCACCGTGCTGCGGGAGGGTTTCGTCGTGGAATTCGCGCGCTTTGTCGGGGTCGAGGCCGAGGTTGAACTGGTCTTCCCAGCGGAACTCGAAGCGTGCCTTGGACAGCGCGTTGTCGCGCACCTGCGCGCCCGGATGGCCTTTCGCCAGGTCGGCGGCGTGGGCCGCGATCTTGTAGGCCATGATGCCGTCCTTGACGTCGTTCTTGTCGGGCAGGCCGAGGTGCTCCTTCGGCGTCACGTAGCAGAGCATGGCCGTGCCGTACCAGGCGATCATCGCCGCGCCGATGGCGCTGGTGATGTGGTCGTAGCCGGGTGCGATGTCGGTGGTCAAGGGGCCCAGCGTATAGAAGGGCGCCTCGCCGCAGAGGCGCAACTGCTCGTCCATGTTGAACTTGATCATGTGCATCGGCACGTGGCCGGGACCTTCGATCATCACCTGCACGTCGTGCCGCCAGGCGATCTTGGTCAGTTCGCCCAGGGTTTCGAGTTCGCCCATCTGCGCCGCGTCGTTGGCGTCATAGATCGAGCCGGGGCGCAGGCCGTCACCGAGGCTGAAGGCGACGTCGTAGGCCTTCATGATTTCGCAGATGTCCTCGAAATGCGTGTAGAGGAAGTTTTCCTTGTGGTGCGAGAGGCACCACTTGGCCAAGATCGAGCCGCCGCGGCTCACTATCCCGGTCATGCGCTTGGCGGTCAGCGGCACATAACGCAGCAGTACGCCGGCGTGGATGGTGAAGTAATCGACGCCCTGCTCGGCCTGTTCGATCAGGGTGTCCCTGAAGATTTCCCAGGTCAGGTCTTCGGCCTTGCCGTCCACCTTTTCCAGCGCCTGGTAGATCGGCACCGTGCCGATCGGCACCGGGGAGTTGCGCACGATCCATTCGCGCGTCTCGTGGATGTTCTTGCCGGTGGAGAGATCCATCACCGTGTCGCCGCCCCAGCGGATGGCCCAGGTCATCTTGTCCACCTCGTCCTGGATGGTCGAGGCCAGCGGCGAGTTGCCGATGTTGCAGTTGATCTTGGTCAGGAAGTTGCGGCCGATGATCATCGGCTCGGACTCGGGGTGGTTGATGTTGTTTGGGATGATGGCGCGGCCGCGGGCGACTTCGTCGCGGACGAACTCGGGCGTGATCACGCGTGGGATCGAGGCGCCGAAACTCTGTCCGGGATGCTGCTGGCGCAGCAGGTCTTCGAGGCCGTCGAGCTTCTGGTTCTCGCGGATCGCGACATATTCCATTTCGGGGGTGATGATGCCTTGGCGGGCGTAGTGCATCTGCGATACGTTCTTGCCGGCGATTGCGCGGCGCGGCTTGCGCGCGAGGTCGAAGCGCAGGCCGGCCAGTTCCGCGTCGATAGCACGCTGGCGACCATATTCGGACGACAGGTCAGGCAGTTCCTCCGTATCGCCGCGCTCGGCGATCCAGCCGGCGCGCAGTTGCGGCAGGCCCTTGCGGATGTCGATGCTGGCCACCGGGTCGGTATAGGGGCCGGAGCAGTCATAGACGGTGATCGGCGGGTTGGGCGTGTCGGCAGTAGCGCTCTGGGCGATCTCGCGCATCGGTACGCGGATGTCGGGACGGCTGCCGGCGACGTAGATCTTGCGCGAGTTCGGCAGCGGGGCGATGGCAGCGGCGTCGACGTGGGCGTCGGCGGCAATGAAATTTTCGTTGGCGTTCATGGGGCTGGCTCACTTCTGGGACGGCTGGGGCGGGATGTCGAAGCTACTGGAAAGGCAAGGCGAATGCAACCCGGCGGCCGGCAGGGTTGCAGTGACGGACCCGATCAGATTGCGACCAGATTGCGCGGCTTTGCTCCGCGCACGGCCTGCAACGGCACGGAACGATCGAGCGTGGCAAGGCAGCCATCCATTTCGACCGCCAGCGACAGCAGATAGACGTCCGTGACCTGGCGGCTGCCGAGCACCGAGTTCCAGTCGATGCGGCCGGCGTCGACCAGGCTGACCGCATCCGGCCAGAACTCGTGATGGCGCGTTGCCGCAGCGGCAGCGAGTCGTTCCGCGACGGCTGCCGCGGGCGCCGGATTCGAATACCCCGGCAGCGACATGATGCGTATGCACCCGTTCTGGGTCAGCGGGCAGGAAGCCCAGCCGGCGCGAATATGCTCTCGCAGCCAGGCTGTCGCGCGTGCATGGTGCAGGTGGGCGCCGTCGAGCAGTGCGATCAGCACGTTGACGTCGAGCAGCGCTCGCATCAAATGCCTTCGTCGTCGCGCAGCGTATCGACCTGTTCGTTGGTCACCACTGTGCCGCGCGAGGGAAACGGGCGAAAGCCATAAAAGGCGTCCGGTTCCTTGACACCGGCTGCATTGGACGCCGGCGCCTGCGTCAGCGCCTGCCGCGCCAGGCGCGAGATCACCTGCCCGGCGCTGGTGCCGCTACACCGAGCGAGTTCCTTGGCGGCGAGCAGTACGTCGTCTTCGATGTCGAGGGTGGTGCGCATGGGAGTGGGTGATGATTTGATGCGTTGATGATATCACATCATGTTCCCAAGTGCAAAGGTATCAGCGCACGAAGCCGATTTTCTTCAGGTCGGCGTGGATCAGTTCACCGAGCCTGGCGTGACCGGCGGCGTTCGGGTGGATCTGGTCGCCCTTGAGCGCGGTGTCGGAAAGCACCTTGGGGATTGCGTCTTCGATCAGCGGGACCTTCTTGTCCTTGGCGAGATCGGCGTAGAAGTCGGGCGGCGAAAGGCTGTTGAACACGGCGCCGGCCAGGCTGGGTTTGGGCGTGGCCAGCAGCACGACCTTGGCGCCCGTGGCGCGCGCCAGGTCGACGATGCGCCCGAGGTTGGCCACGGTCTGCCCCGGCGGAAGCTTGCGCAGCATGTCGTTGCCGCCCAGCGTCACCAGCACCAGTTTCGGCTGGTGTTCTTCGAGCAGCGCCGGCAGGCGTTCCAGCGCGCCGCCACTGGTGTCGCCGCTGACGCCGCCGTTGATCACCACCCAGCCGGTGCGCTGCCCGAGCAGGGTGGGCCAATCTTCGCCGGGCCGGACGCCGTGCGGCGCGGTCAGGCTGTCGCCCAGCGCCAGCACCTTGGTGCCGGCCGGCAGAGGCGATTCCTTGCCGCCGCCGCAGGCCGCCGCGAGCAGCAGGACGATCAGCGCGAGCAGCGTCCGGGCGAAAAGGGCCGGGCGGTTCATGGCCGCCTAGGACTGGCCGAAGACTTCGTTCAATTGCCGCGCGACGCGGATGAAGGTGGTGCGCTTGGACAGTTCGCGCAGCTTGTGGGCGCCGACATAGGTGCAGGCGGAGCGCACGCCGCCGAGGATTTCCTGCACCGTGCAGTCGACCGGGCCGCGCAGGTCGAGCAGCACCTCCTTGCCCTCGGCAGCGCGGTAGTTGGCGACACCGCCGGAGTGCAGGTCCATCGCGGCGCGCGAACTCATGCCGTAGAAGCGCAGCTTTTTCACGCCGTCCTGCTCCACCACCTCGCCCATGCATTCGTCGTGGCCGGCGAGCATGCCGCCCAGCATGACGAAGTCGGCGCCGCCGCCGAAGGCCTTGGCCAGGTCGCCGGGCGAGGTACAGCCGCCGTCGGCGCAGATCAGGCCGCCCAGGCCGTGGGCGGCGTCGGCGCATTCGATGATGGCGGAAAGCTGCGGATAGCCGATGCCGGTCATCTTGCGCGTGGTGCATACCGAGCCGGGACCGATGCCGACCTTGACGATGTCGGCGCCGTCAAGGACCAGTTCTTCCGCCATTTCGCCGGTGACCACGTTGCCGGCCATGATGGTGATGTTCGGGTAACCGGCGCGCAGGCGCTGCAGGAAATCGACGAAGGACTTGGTGTAGCCGTTGGCGACGTCGACGCAGACACAGGCGATGGCATCGCCCGCCGCTTCCTTGACGCGGCGGAACTTCTCGTAGTCCTCGCGCGTGATGCCCATCGAATAGAATACCGTCGAGGATTCGGGCAGGCCCTGGAAGAAGGCCACCAGCGCGGCTTCATCGTAGTGCTTGTGCAGCGCGGTCGCCAGCTGGTGGCGGTCCAGCGCGCGCGCCATTTCGAAGGTGCCGACGGTGTCCATGTTCGCCGCGATGATCGGCACCCCGTGGTAGCGGCGCCCGGAATGGCGAAAGACGAAGTCGCGCGAGATATCGACGTCGGAGCGCGAGGTCAGCGTCGAGCGCTTGGGCCGGATCAGGACGTCCTTGAAATCGAGCTTCAGTTCTTCTTCGATGCGCATGTCTCTGCCCCCAATGCCGGCCGGCGCAGTACCCGATGTTCGAGGGCGGCGGCCAGTCCGTTTTGACTTTACCGCGGATTCGCCGTGAGTGTCAGGCGCGGGACGGCGCCGGGACTTGACCTTCCTGAATCAATCCGTATACTGACTGACTGGTCAGTAACTAAAGCGCCCCATGGAAACGCTTGCCCACCCCCGTCAGCGCCGCAAAGAGGCGCGTCCCGCCGAGCTTACCGCGGCGGCACTGGAACTCTTCGTCGAGAAGGGCTTCGTTGGTACCCGGTTGGAAGACGTCGCGGCGCGCGCGGGCGTCTCCAAGGGAACCCTCTACCTGTATTTTGACAGCAAGGAAGCCTTGTTCAAAGCCGTGATCCAGGAGGGCATCGTGCCGATCCTCGAAGCGGGCGCCGGCATGGTCGACAGCTTCACCGGCAGCAGTGCCGACCTGTTGCGCGGCCTGATCCGCGAATGGTGGTTGCGCATCGGCAGCACCTCGCTGGCCGGCGTGCCCAAGCTGATGATCAGCGAGGCGGGCAATTTTCCGGAACTCGCCACCTACTACAACGACACCGTGATCACCCGTGGCCGCGAGCTGATGCGCCGTATCCTGCAGCGCGGCATCGCCGCCGGCGAGTTCCGCGCGGTCGACATCGAAACCGCGATCGACGTGATCTTCGCCCCGGTGCTGATGATGCTGGTCTGGCGCTATTCCCTCGGGGCCTGCGGTTGTGGCAGCCATGACCCGGACAGCTACCTGCGGACCCACCTCGACCTGGCGCTCAACGGCCTCGCGACGGGGAGGAATGCATCGTGAGGCGCATTTCGCTGGTCCTGGCTGCATTCGCCCTTGCGGCCTGCGGCGAAGCGCCGAAGGAGGCGCCGCCTGCCGCCGCCGCGAAGCCGGCCCTGACGGTGACCACGGTCGTCCCGCAACAGGCCGATTGGCCGCAGGCCTTCGAGGCCGGCGGCAACGTCGCCGCCTGGCAGGAGGCGGTGATCGGTCCGGAAATCAGCAATTACCGCATTACGGACGTCAGGGTGAATGTTGGCGACGTGGTCCGCCGCGGCCAGCCCCTGGCGGCGATTGCGCCCGAGACCGTGGACAGCGAATACGCGGAAATCCGCGCCAGCGTTGCCGAGGCGCAGTCCGTGGTCGCCGAAACGCGCGCCAATCATGAACGCGCCCGCCAATTGCGCGACAAGGGCTTCTACAGCCCGCAACAGCTGACCCAGACCCAGGCTGCGGCCGATACGGCACAGGCACGGTTGGAGGCGGCCAATGCGCGCCTGCAGACGGCGGCACTGAAGAAATCCAGGACATCGATAGTCGCCTCCGACGACGGCATCGTCTCCGCCCGCAGTGCCACGGTCGGAATGATCGTGCAGCCCGGACAGGAACTGTTTCGCATCATTCGCGGCGCACGCCTCGAGTGGCGCGCCGAAGTCGGTGCGGCAGCGTTGGGGCGGATCAAGCCGGGACAAGCCGTGCGCCTGACTGCTCCGGGTGGCGAGCAGGTCGACGGCACGGTGCGCGCGCTGGCGCCGACCGTCGACCCGAAAACCGCCACCGCGCTGGTCTATGTCGACTTGCCTGCCACGGCAGCGGGAAAGCTTAGCGCAGGCATGTTCGCGCGCGGCGAATTCAGGCTCGGCAGCAAGCCGGCGCTGACCCTGCCGCAGTCGGCGCTGCTGCTGCGCGAAGGTTTCGCCTATGTGTTCAAGCTGGACGGCAGCAAGGTGGTGCAGATCAAGGTGGCCACCGACCGCCGCAATGACGACCGTATCGAGGTCATCGGGCTCGATGCTTCCGCCAGGGTAGTCGCCAGCGGCGTCGGCTTCCTCGCCGACGGCGATACCGTCCGCATCGTCGACTCCACGGACGAAAAGCCCAAGCAATGAACGTTTCCGCCTGGTCGATCCGCAACCCCATTCCGGCGGTGCTGCTGTTCATCATGCTCACCCTGGCGGGCCTGATGGCCTTCAAGGGCATGCGCATCCAGCAGTTCATGGACATCGACCTGCCGACCGTCACGGTTTCCGCAGTCCTGCCCGGCGCGGCGCCGGCGCAGATGGAAACCGAGGTGGCACGCCCGATCGAGAACAGCATCGCCACGCTGCAGGGCATCAAGCACATCTACACCAAGGTGCAGGACGGCACGGCCACGGTCACCGTCGAGTTCCGCCTCGAAAAACCGACCCAGGAGGCGCTCGACGACGTGCGCGATGCGGTATCGCGCGTGCGCGCCGACCTGCCCGGCGACCTGAAGGATCCGGTGATCACCAAGATGAACGTCGCCGGTGCGCCCATCCTCACCTACACCGTCGCGTCGGCGCGGATGGACGAGGAAGCCCTGTCCTGGTTCGTCGACAACTCCGTCACCAAGACCTTATTGAGCGTGCGTGGCGTCGGTGCCGTGGCGCGTGTCGGCGGCGCAACGCGCGAGATACGCGTCGAACTCGATCCGGATCGCCTGATGGCGCTGCGCGCCACGGCCTCCGATGTCTCCCGCCAGTTGCGCCAGGTGCAGCAGGAGGCCTCGGGTGGACGTACCGACGTGGGTGGCGCCGAGCAGTCGGTACGCACCATCGCCACCGTGCAAAGCGCCGAGGAAATCGGCGCCATGGAGATCTCCCTGGCCGACGGCCGCCGCGTCAGGCTGTCGGAACTGGCCAGGGTGAGCGACACGGTCGCCGAGCAGCGCTCCGCGGCGCTGCTCAACGGCAAGCCGGTGGTCGGCTTCGAGATTAGTCGCAGTCGCGGCGCCAGCGAGGTCGACGTCGCCGACGGGGCGCGCGCCGCGTTGGCAAAACTCAAGGTCGACCATCCCGACCTGGTGGTCACCGAGGCCTTCAATTTCGTCGACCCGGTGATCGAGAACTTCGACGGATCGATGGCGCTGCTGGTGGAGGGTGCGGTGCTTGCCGTGCTGGTGGTCTGGCTTTTCCTGCGCGACGGCCGCGCCACCTTCGTTTCGGCCACGGCGTTGCCCTTGTCGGCGATCCCGACCTTCGGCGTGATGTACCTGATGGGATTCACGCTGAACGTGGTGACCTTGCTCTCGATGTCGCTGGTGGTCGGCATCCTGGTCGATGACGCGATCGTCGAAATCGAAAACATCATGCGCCACCTACGCGAGGGCAAGACGCCGTTCAAGGCGGCCATGGAAGCCGCCGACGAGATCGGCCTGGCGGTGATCGCCACCACATTTACCCTGATCGCCGTCTTCCTGCCCACCGCCTTCATGGGCGGCGTGGCCGGCAAGTTCTTTGTCCAGTTCGGCTGGACGGCGGCGATCGCGGTGTTCTTCTCGCTGGTGGTGGCGCGCATGCTGACGCCGATGATGGCCGCGTACCTGCTGCGGCCACCCACCCGCGAACACCGCGAGCCGCGCTGGATGGGCATCTACACGCGCTGGGTGACATGGTGCCTGAAGCACCGCGTGGCGACGCTGCTGGCCGCCGCCGGCTTCTTCTTCGGTTCGTTCGCGCTGGTGCCTCTTTTGCCGACGGGCTTCCTGCCGCCGGATGATCTCTCGCAAACCCAGGTCTATATTTCGCTGCCGCCGGGCAGCACGTTCAAGGACACGCATGCCGCCGCCGAGGCCGCGCGCCGCATCGTCGAGAAGAATCAGCATGTGAGGATGATCTACACCGCCATCGGTGGCGGCGCGGCAGGCAGCGACCCGTTCGCGCCGCGCGGTGCTTCCGAGGTGCGCAAGGCGACGCTCACGATCAATTTGACGCCGCGCAAGGAGCGCGGCGGCGTCAAGAAACAGGCGGTGGAGCAGGCCCTGCGCGAAGCATTGACGGCCCTGCCCGGGGTGCAGATCAAGGTCGGGCTGGGCGGGTCGAACGAAAAGTACGTGCTGGTGCTGGCGAGCGAAAACGGGCCGCTGCTGGCGGAGCACGCGCGCAAGGTGGAGCGCGACCTGCGGACCATTCCCGGCGTCGGCGCGATCACCACCACGGCTAGCCTGGCGCGACCCGAACTGGTGGTGAAGCCGGATTTTCCGCGCATGGCCGACCTCGGCGTCACCTCGGCGGCCATCGCCGACGTGTTGCGGATCGCCACCGCCGGCGACTACGACCAGGGCATCGCCAAGCTGAATCTGGCGCAGCGGCAGGTTCCGATCGTGGTCAAACTGCCGGCGACGGCGCGCCAGGACCTCGGCCTGCTCGAACGGCTTTCGGTGCCGGGCAAGCATGGTCCGGTGATGATCGGGTCGGTGGCCAGCCTTGCCATCACCGGCGGCCCGGCCGAGATCGACCGCTACGACCGCCTGCGCAACATCAATTTCGAGATCGAACTCAACGGCCAGCCTCTGGGCGAGGTGGAAAAGCAGGCGCTGGCCCTGCCCAGCCTGAAGGTCCTGCCGCCGGGCGTGCTGCAGACCACGGTGGGCGATGCCGAGGCGATGGGCGAGCTGTTCCAGAGTTTCTCGCTGGCGATGCTGACCGGCGTGCTGTGCATCTACGTCGTGCTGGTGCTGCTGTTCAAGGATTTCGTGCAGCCGGTGACCATCCTCGCCGCACTGGTGCTGTCCGTGCCGGGCGCCTTCCTCGCGCTGTTCGTGACCCAGACCGCGCTGTCGATGCCGTCTATGATCGGCCTCATCATGCTGATGGGCATCGCCACCAAGAACTCGATCCTGCTGATCGACTACGTCGTGCTGGCACGCCGCGAACATGGCCTCGATCGCTGGCATGCGCTGCTCGACGCCTGCCGCAAGCGCGCCCAGCCGATCGTCATGACCACGGTAGCCATGGGCGCCGGCATGATGCCGATTGCGATCGGCCTGGGCACCGATCCGAGCTTCCGCGCGCCGATGGCCATCGTCGTCATCGGCGGCCTGATCACCTCGACCTTCCTCAGCCTGCTGGTGATCCCGGTGGTATTTACCTATGTCGACGACCTCGTCCATCGCGTGCAGGACTTGTTGCCCAAGCCGCACGCCTGAAGGAGCTTTCATGAAACGCGCCGCCTTTCTCCTCATCCTTCCTTTGCTTGCCGCCTGCAGCGAGCCACCCGCGCCGCCGGCACCGCTGAAGCTGGTGCGTACTTTGACAGTCGGCGCTACCACAAACCCAACGGCTGGCACCAGCGGTGGTACGGCGAATTCGGGCACCGAACGCAGCTACAGCGGCGAAGTGCGGGCCCGCATCGAGACCACGCTGGGTTTTCGCATCGCCGGCAAGATCGTCGAGCGTCGCGCCGACGTCGGCCAGTCGGTGAAACCCGGCCAGGTGCTGGCGCGGCTCGACCCGGCCGATGCTGCCTTGCAGGCGACGCAGGCCGAAGCACAGCGTTCGCTGGCGGCGGCCGACCTGGCGCGCACGCGCGACCTCAGGGCGAAGAACTTCATCAGCGCCGCGGCGCTGGATGCGCGCGAAACCACCTTCAAGGCCGCCGAGGCGCAAGCGCAGCTTGCGAAAAATCAGGCCGCTTACACCACGCTGGTGGCCGACCGCGCCGGCGTGATCGGCCAGGTCCTGGCCGAGCCGGGGCAGGTCGTGAGTGCCGGTCAGGCCGTGTTCCGCATGGCGCCCGACGGCGAGCGCGAAATTGCCATTGCCATTCCCGAAGGCGAGGTATCCGGATTCAAGCCCGGCCAGCCGGCCGAGGTCAGCTTCTGGTCGGCCGGCACCGCCGGCAAGCCGCTGGCGGGCCGGCTGCGCGAGGTGTCGCCGGTGGCCGATCCGGCAACGCGGACGTTTGCCGCGCGGATCAGCCTCAAGGACGCCGATCCGCTGCTGCCCTTGGGCATGACGGCCACGGTGCGTTTTACCGGCGCGGCGGGCGGCGGCAAGGCGCTGGTGATTCCGCTGGCCGCCGTGTTCCAGCAGGGCGACCAGCCGGCGGTATGGAAAGTCGGCGCTGACGGTACGGTGAATCTGCAGCGCATCAAGGTGGCGGCCCTGACCGATGCCGGCGCGGTTGTCAGCGAAGGACTGGCCGGCGGCGAGCAGATCGTGGCGGCCGGCGTTAACTTGTTGACCGCGGGTGAGAAGGTCCGCATCGCCACCCAGGCCGCCGGCAAATGAAGCAGATCAACCTCTCCGAGTGGGCGCTCAAGCACCAGTCCATGGTGCTCTACCTGATGATCGTGTTCATGGTCGGCGGCGTGATTTCCTTTTTCAGCCTGGGCCGCGCCGAGGATCCGGACTTCACCTTCAAGGTCATGGTGGTGCGTACCCTGTGGCCGGGGGCGACCGCGCAGCAGGTCGAGCAGCAACTCACCGAGCGCATCGAGAAGAAGCTTGCCGAGACACCCTGGGTCGATGTGCTGCGCACGGCGTCGAAACCGGGCGAGTCGCTGACCATCGTCATCCTCAAGGACTTCACGCCCAAGACCGAGGTCCCCGAGGCCTGGCGGCAGGTGAGGAAGAAGCTCGACGACATCCGCCATACCTTGCCGGCCGGCGTGCAGGGCCCCTTTCCCAACGACGAGTTCGGCGACGTGCAGATCAAGATCTTTGCCCTGACCTCGCGCGACGACAAGACCGGCTACACCATGGGCGACCTGCGGCGCGAGGCCGACAAGCTGGCGCGCGAGCTGCGCCGCGTGCCCGACGTGAAGAAGATCGAGCTGATCGGCGTGCAGGACGAAAAGATCTACATCGACGTCAGCCCGGCGCGGCTTGCCGCCATGGGCCTGGTGCCGACCCAGGTGTTCGACGCCCTGCAGCGGCAGAATGCCGTGGCGCCGGCCGGCCATGTCGAGACCGAGAGCGACCGCGTACGCCTGCGTGTCACCGGGGCCTTCGACAGCGTCGACGCGATCCGCGAAACCATGCTCGCCTTCGGTGGACGCAGCTTCAGGCTCGGCGACATCGCGCGCGTCAGCCGTGGCCTGGCGGATCCGCCGCAACCGCGCATGCGTTTCGGCGGGCGCGACGCGGTCGGCATCGGCGTGGTGATGGCGCGTGGCGGCAATGTTATCGACCTCGGCGAGAACCTCTCGAAAACCATGAACCAGTTGCAGCAGGACCTGCCGGTGGGCATGGACGTGCAGGTGGTATTCGACCAGCCGCAGATCGTCAAGACATCGCTCAACCTATTCGTGAGCACGCTGGGCGAGGCCATGGCCATCGTGCTCGCCGTCTCATTCCTCAGCCTGGGCTGGCGCACGGGTACCGTGGTCGCGCTGTCGATCCCGCTGGTGCTGGCGATGACCTTCCTCGCCATGAAGCTCTTTGGCATCGACCTGCAGCGCATTTCATTGGGCGCGCTGGTGATCTCCCTGGGCCTGCTGGTTGACGACGCGATCATCGCCGCCGAAATGATGGTGGTGAAGATGGAGCAGGGCTGGGACCGCTTCAAGGCGGCGACCTTCGCCTATACCTCGACCGCCTTTCCGATGCTGACCGGCACCCTGATCACCGCGGCGGGCTTCACGCCCGTGGGCTTCGCCAAGTCGGGGGCGGGCGAATACACCATCTCGATTTTCCAGGTGGTCACCATCTCCCTGCTGGTCTCCTGGATCGTCGCCGTGGTGTTCACGCCCTGGCTGGGCTACAAGCTGCTCGACCCGGTGAAGCTGCGCGCGATCGCCGAGAAGCACGGCGGCGACATCTACAACTCGCCCTTCTACCGGCGCTTTCGCGCCCTGGTGGTGTGGTGCCTGCGCCATCGCTGGCTGGTGATCATTGCCACCATCGGGATCTTCGTGCTGTCGCTGGTGGCCTTCAACAAGGGCGTGCAGAAGCAGTTCTTCCCCGCCGCCAGCCGGCCCGAGGTGATGATCGACATCTGGCTGCCGCAAGGCGCTTCGCTCAAGGCCACGGAACGTGAGGTCAAGCGTGTCGAGACCCTGCTGGCCAATGATGAGCGCATCGCCTCGTGGTCGTCCTACATCGGCAACGGCGCGCCGCGCTTCTTCCTTTCGCTGGACCAGCAGCTCTTCGCCGACAACTTCGGGCAGATGGTGATCGTCACCAAGGGCCTCAAGGAGCGCGAAGAAGTGAAGAACCGCCTCGAGGCGGCATTCGACGCACCGGACGGCTCCTGGTCGCACCTGCGTCTGCGCGTGGTGCGGCTGGAGAACGGGCCGCCGGTGGGCTACCCGGTGCAGTTCCGCGTGCTGGGCGAAGACCTGCTCGCCCTGCGCGACAATGCGGAAGGCATCGCCGCCGTGATGCGGGCCCATCCCAACCTGCGCAACGTGAACTTCGACTGGAACGATCGCGTCAAGTCCGTGCGGGTCGAGATCGACCAGAGTCGCGCCCGCGCCCTGGGCGTGTCCAGCCAGGACGTCGCGCTGACCCTGCAGGGCTGGCTGGTTGGCGCGACCGTGACCCAGTTCCGCGAGAACGACCAGTTGATCGACGTGGTCTGGCGCGCGGACGGCGGACGCCAGGGCGATGCTGATCCGCGCACGCTGACGCGCCTGCCCGACCTCGACCTGGTCACCGCCGGCGGGCGCCATGTGCCGCTGGCCCAGGTGGCCCGCCTGGTGCCGGTGCTGGAGGAAGGCCTGATCTGGCGTCGCGACCGCTTGCCGACCATCACGGTGCGGGCCGATGCGGTGGGCGCCATGCAGCCACAGGCGATTTCGGCGCAGATCGACGAGCAACTGATCGAACTGCGCGCCAAGCTGCCACCCGGTTTCCGCATCGATCTGGGCGGCTCGACCGAGGAATCGGCCAAGGGCGAGAATTCGATCAAGGCCGTGGTGCCGCTGATGATCGTCGGCGTCATCACCCTGCTGATGATGCAGTTGCAGAGCATCAGCCGTACCTTCCTTGTCTTCCTTACCGCGCCGCTGGGCCTGATCGGCGTCACGCTGGCGCTGCTGATCTTCCAGGTGCCCTACGGCTTCGTCGCCAACCTCGGCGTGATCGCGTTGATGGGGATGATCCTGCGCAACTCGGTGATCCTGGTGGACCAGATCGAGCAGGACGAGCAGGCCGGCAAGAGCGAATGGGAAGCCATCGTCGGTTCCACGGTGCGCCGCTTCCGGCCCATCGTGTTGACCGCCGGCGCCGCGATCCTGGCCATGATCCCGCTGACGCGGCAGGTGTTCTGGGGGCCGATGGCGGTGGCCATCATGGGTGGCCTGATCGTCGCCACGGTGCTCACTTGCCTGTTCCTGCCGGCGCTTTACGCAGCGTGGTTCCGGGTCAAGGAACCTGTTGCCGAGTCGGCGGCAGCGTAGAATCCTGCCCTTGTCGGCATAAGACTAGCATTAGAGTATGCTAATATAGATCTCAGGAGACATCAATGAATTTCGAACAAGCCCGTTTCAACATGATCGAGCAACAACTGCGTCCGGGAAAGGTGCTGAATCCGGGCGTGCTCGAGGTGCTGCACGTGGTCAAGCGCGAAGAGTTCGTGCCGCCCGCGCTGCGCCGGCTGGCATTTGCCGACACCGAAGTGCCGCTCGGCGGCGCAGAAGGTGCGCGCATGTGCGCGCCGATCGTCGAAGCCCTGGCGCTGCAGGCGCTGGCCATGGAGAAGCACGAGAACGTGCTGGAGATCGGCACCGGTTCCGGTTACATGGCGGCCCTGCTGGGCGCCCATGCGGACCATGTCTGGTCGCTCGAAATCGATCCGCAACTGGCGGAAACAGCGGCAGCGAACCTGCGTCGCGCCGGGGTGACCAATGTGGTGGTGGAGACCGGCAACGGCCTGTCCGGCCTGGCGGCCCATGCACCCTACGACGCGATCATGGTCTCCGGAGCGGTGGCCAAGGTGCCGCAACTGTTGCTCGACCAGCTCAAGCCCGGTGGCCGGCTGTTTGCCTTCGAGGGCGCGGCGCCGGCCATGCAGGCTGTTCTCTATCGGCGCAATGCAGACGGCTTCAGCCGCGTTGCCGTATTTGAAACCGTGGTCGCGCCCCTGCGCGATGCCGAGCCGGCGCCGTCCTTCGTTTTCTGATCCATGCGCCAGGTTTCCGCCGCCCAGCTCAGTCAATGGCTGGCCGACCCGCAACGCAGCAAGCCGGTGCTGCTCGACGTGCGCGAGCCTTGGGAGTTTGCCACCTGTCGCATCGATGGCTCGCTCTCGATGCCCATGCGCGGCATCCCGGCACGCCACCCGGAGCTGAAGCGCGACGCCGAGATCGTCATGATCTGCCACCACGGTGCGCGCAGCTTTCAGGCAGGCATGTATCTGGAACAACTGGGCTTCGGCAGCATCATCAACCTGCAGGGCGGCGTCGCCGCCTGGGCGCGGGATGTTGATCCGGCCATGCCGACGTACTGACACCGAATGAGAACGCGGAGATCGCGATGAAAACCAAGCCTAGCGGCGCCAGAAAATCCCTAACTTTCCTGCTTGCCGGCGGTTTCATGGGTCTGGCGCTCGGCCCTGCGGCCCATGGCGCGGACCTGATGGCGGTTTATCGCGATGCGCTGGCCTACGACGCGCAGTTCGCCGCAGCCAAGGCCACCGTGGATGCCGGACGCGAAAAGCTGCCCCAGGGCCGCTCGGGTTTGCTGCCGACGATCGGTTTCGGTGCCAGTACGACCTGGACCGACAGCGAAATCACCGCTCGCGTCACCGGTGCCACCGCCACCAACCGCGACTACAACAGCAACGGCTGGGAAGTAAGGCTGACGCAACCGCTGTTCCGCTGGCAGAACTGGGTCGCCTACAACCAGTCGGAACTGGCCGTCGCCCAGGCCGAAGCCCAGTTTGGACTGGCCCGGCAGGACCTGATCGTGCGCTCCGCCCAGGCGTATTTCGACGTGCTGCTGGCGCAAGACGTGCTCGCGACAGCGCAGGCGCAGAAGGTGGCGATTGCCGAGCAACTGGAATCTGCAAAGCGCAATTTCGAGGTCGGCACCACCACCATCACCGACACCCATGAAGCCCAGGCCCGCTACGACCTGACGAGCGCGCAGGAAATCGCCGCCCTGAACGACTTGAACGTCAAGCGCCAGGTATTGCGTTCCGTGATCGGCAAGGAGCCGGAAGGCCTCAAGAACCTGAAGCCGGGCGTGCAGCTGGCGGGCCCGCAACCGGCCGACATCGCCAAATGGGTCGAAATGGCCGAATCGGCGAGTGCGTCGGTGCAGATCTACCAGGCCCTGTACGAAATCGCCGTGCGTGAAATCGAGAAGCAGCGAGCCGGACACTACCCTACGCTGGACCTGGTGGCCACCAACGGCCGCAGCGGCGCGGGTGGCGGCAGCACGGGCGGCTTTGACAGCAAATCGAGCACCGTCGGACTGCAGTTGTCGATCCCGATCTACGCCGGCGGCGTCACCGCGTCGCGCGACCGTGAAGCCGTCGCCTTGAAGGAAAAGGCCGCGGCCGACCTCGACAACGCGCGCCGCACCGCCGCGCTCAACGCGCGCCAGGCTTACCTCGGCGTGAGTTCAGGCTTGGCGCAGGTAAAGGCCTACGAAGCGGCGCTGACCTCGTCGCAGTCCGCGCTCGATTCGAACAAGCTCGGTTACGAAGTCGGGGTGCGCATCAACATCGACGTGCTGAACGCGCAAAGCCAGCTTTTCGACACGCGCCAGAAGCTGGCCAAGGCCAGGCTGGATACCCTGGGCGCCTTGCTGAAGCTCAAGGCCTCCGCCGGCAGCCTGTCCGAGGACGACGTCGCCGCGATCAACGGCTTGCTCGACTGAGCAACTCCATGGTCCGCGCCGTTGCGCCGCGATGGCGCTCGGCGAAGCGGCGTCCCGCGCTGCCCATCGTTTGCAGCAACGCGTCATCCGCCAGCAGTTCCTGAACCTGGCGCACCAGGTCGTCGGCATCGACGATCGTCCGCGCCGCGCCGCAGGACACCGCGGCGCGTGCCGCGTCGGCGAAGTTGCGGGTTGACGGCCCGATCAGGATGGGCGTACCGCAGGCCGCGGCCTCGATCAGGTTCTGGCTGCCGAAATCGAGCAGGCTGCCGCCGATGAAGGCCAGGTCCGCCGACGCGTAGTAGGCGAACATCTCGCCCATGCTGTCGCCGATGAGCACATCGGTATCGCCAGCCACCACCGTATTTTCGCTGCGCAACTGCACGCGGTAGCCGCTTTCGCGGGCCAGCTTCGCGACGTCGGCAAAGCGTTGCGGATGGCGCGGCACGATGACCAGCAGCGCCTTGGCGTCATCCGCATGAACACCGACGGGTGCAAGCCTGCGCCAGGCATTGAGGATCAGCGCTTCCTCGCCCTCGCGGGTGCTGGCGGCGAGCCAGGTCTTTCGGTCGCCGTGAAGTTGGCGAAGTTCGGCGCCAAGTTCGAACTGTTGGGCGGGTACCGCGATATCGAACTTGAGGTTTCCGGTCACGGTGATTTGCCGCCCGCCGAGGGCTTCCAGTCGCGCGGCATCATCATTTGACTGGGCACCGATCGCCGTCAGTGATGCAAGGGCTTCGCGCGTCAGCGCCGAGAGGCTTGCATAGCGGCGCGCGGATCGATCCGACAGGCGGGCATTGACCAGCAGCAGCGGTACCGATTCCTCGCGGCAGGCGGCGACCAGGTTCGGCCACAGCTCGGTTTCCATGATCAGGCCGAGCCGCGGCCGGAAATGGCGCAGGAAGCGGCGCATGGCCCAGGGCGTGTCATAGGGCAGGTAGATGCGCTCGACGCGGTCACCGAACAGGGCTTCCGAGGTCGCGCGTCCGGTCGGCGTCATGTGGGTGAACAGGATGCGGTGGTCCGGATAGCGTTCGCGCAGCGTAGCGACCAGCGGCTGCGCCGCACGGGTTTCGCCGACCGACACGGCGTGCAGCCAGATCGTCGGCGTTATGGCACCAGACGCAGCGCCGTAACGGGCGAAGCGTTCGCCCCAGTGGCGCAGGTACTCCGGTTGGCGGCGCGCGCGCCAGAGCAGGTGCGCTACCGCCCAGGGCAACAGCGCCAGTATCGCCAGACTGTAAAGGAAGCGCGCCATCAGATCAGCGGCATGGCCGCCGCCAGCACCGCATCGACCGAGGGTGGCTGGCCGCGGCTACCCAGGTTGATCGCCGGCGTGGCGGCGAGGACGCCGGTGAGCGTTGGGTCCGAGGCCGAAAACAAGGCGAGCGTCGGCCGGCCGAGGGCGGCCGCCAGATGCACCAGGCCGGTGTCGACGCCGACCACGATGCGGGCCGCTGCCAGTTGCCGTGCCAATTCGCCGAGGCCCGCAGCCGGCATCGCGACGGCCTGCGGGATCCGCGCCACGATGCGCGCTGCGCGCTCACGTTCGAGGGCGTTTCCCGCCGGCAACAGACACCGCAGTCCGCGCTCCTGAAACCTGCAGCCCAGCGCCACCCAGCAATCCTCGGGCCAGAGCTTGTCGTCGCGCGAAGTGGCGGTGAGCAGGACGGCACAGGGGTCATCAAGAGTCGGCGATGGCGGCACGGCGATTCCATAGGCCGGCCCCGGCGCGATGGCGTAAGCAGCGGCGAGCGCCGCCAACTGACGATTGCGTTCGACGGCGTGGAGATCGTTTGGTACTTCGAAGCATGCATCGTAGAAGCGTGCGGCAAGCGGTTCGCGCGCCGACGATGCCGCATAGCCGCAGCGTCGGCCGCGTGCCATGCGGGCGATCAGCGCGCTTTTCAGCAGGCCCTGCGTATCGATCACGCGATCGTAGGATTCCTCCTGCAGGCGGGTGCGAAACGCACGCAGCTCCCGCCATGTGTTTCCGTCCAGCAGGGATCTGCGCCAGCGCCGCAGCGCAACCGGGATGGCGCGCCGCACGCCAGGATGGAGGCCGACGATGTCGGTGTAGGCCTCCTCCACCACCCAGTCAATCGCCGCGTTCGGAAAATTCGCGCGCAAATCCGTGACCACCGGCAGATTGTGGACCACATCGCCAAGCGAGGATGTCTTGATCAGGAGAATGCGCATCGGTAGGGGCGGGATGATGTCTTGCGCCGTAAAATGCATCCCGCCTGCAATTATAGCCGCCCATGACTCCAGACCATCGCCTGCCGCTTACTGCCGTCCTGATCACCCTCAATGAGGCCGATCGGCTGGAAGATTGCCTTGCCAGCGTGGCGTTCTGCGACGAAATCGTGGTGGTCGACGGCGGCAGCGACGACGATACCGTGGCCATCGCCGAACGCCACGGAGCGCGCGTGATTCGCTCGGAGTGGCGCGGCTTCGGTCCGCAGAAGCAGTTCGCCGTGGACCAGGCCAGCCACGACTGGGTACTGTGCATCGACGCCGATGAGCGGGTTTCCGGGCCGCTACGCCAGAGCATGCTTGCCGTGTTGCCAGCAACCGAAGGAAGTCCCTGTGAGGCGCCGACTTTTTCCGCCTATCGCCTCTCCCGTTGCAACAAGTTCATGGGGCGTTACCTGAAGCACGGCGAAGGCTATCCCGACTGGTGCCTGCGCCTGTTCGACCGCCGCCGCGCGCGCTGGTCGGACGATCCGGTACACGAAAAAGTGATTGCCGATGGCGAGGTCGGCAGCCTCACGGGCGATCTGTTGCACGAGTCCGCGGAGTCGCTCGACGCCTACCTGGCCAAGCAGAATCGCTACAGCACGATTGCGGCCGAGGCGGCGCTGGCGAAAGGCCGGCGGGCTACGGTGGCGCACTTGCTGTTGTCGCCGCTGCTGCGTTTCGCCAAGTTCTATTTCTTCCGCCTGGGGCTGCTCGATGGGCTTCCCGGCCTGGTGCACATCCTTGTCGGCTGCGGCGCCAGCTTTGCCAAGTATGCGAAAATGTTGGCTTTTCAGCGAAGCTCCCCATGAAAGTCCTGGTCACCGGCGCCGCCGGGTTCATCGGCATGCATGTCTGCCAGCTTTTGCTGGCGCGCGGCGACGAGGTGATCGGCGTTGACAACTTCAACGACTACTACGATGTCGCGCTCAAGGAAGCGCGCCTGGCGCGGCTGACGCCCAGTCCGGGCTTCAGGATTTCGCGACTCGACATCGCCGACCGGTCCGGCATCGCCGATCTGTTCGCCGTCGAGCGTCCGCAGCGCGTGATCAATCTCGCAGCCCAGGCCGGCGTGCGCTACTCGCTGAAAAATCCGCATGCCTACGTCGACAGCAACGTGGTCGGTTTCGTCAATGTTCTCGAAGGCTGCCGCCACAATGGCGTCGAGCATTTCCTGTATGCCAGCAGTTCCAGCATCTACGGCGGCAACGAGCGCATGCCATTTTCGGAGCATGACAACGTCGATCACCCGGTCAGCCTCTACGCCGCGACCAAGAAGGCCAACGAGCTGATGGCACATACCTACAGCCATTTGTATGCGTTGCCGACCACCGGATTGCGCTTCTTCACGGTATACGGTCCCTGGGGTCGTCCCGACATGGCCCCGATCCTGTTTGCCAAGGCGATCCTGGAAGATCGCCCGATCGACGTTTTCAACCACGGCAAGATGCGGCGCGACTTCACCTACATCGACGACATCGCCGAAGGCGTGATCCGTGCGCTGGACCGCGTGCCGCAGGCCGATCCCGGTTTTGACCGGGCGTCGCCCGACCCGGCTACCAGTTGGGCTCCCTACCGCATCTTCAACATCGGCAATAACCAGCCGGTGGAACTGATGGCATTCATAGAGGCTCTGGAGCAGGCCCTGGGAAAGAAGGCGGAGAAGAACTTTCTGCCGATGCAGAATGGCGATGTCCAGGCGACGTACGCAGACGTCACGGACCTCGCCACCGCCACGGGCTTCAAGCCGCGGACCGAACTGGTCGATGGCGTGCGGCGTTTCGTTGATTGGTACCGGAGCTACATGAATGTCTGATTCGCTAATTGTCCCCGTCGTCCTCAGTGGCGGCTCCGGCACACGCCTGTGGCCCGTTTCGCGCGAGAAGCATCCCAAGCAACTGCAGCCACTGCTGGGCGGGGAGAGCCTGCTGCAGAATACCCTGCGTCGGCTGGAAGGCTTGCCGCTAGATGTGCCGATTGTGGTCAGCAACCAAGAGTACCGCTTCATCACCGCCGAGCAAATGCGTCAGCTTGGGCTGTCGCGCTGGGCCCTGCTGTTGGAGCCGGTCGGGCGCAACACCGCTCCGGCGCTGACGGTGGCTGCGCTCCACGCGGTGCGTGCTGGCGCTGACCCCGTGTTGCTGGCCACTCCAGCTGACCACCATATACGAAATGTCGAGGCATTCAAGTCGGCCGTCCGTTGCGGTTTGGGCGAGGCATTCAACGGTGCCGTGGTGACGTTCGGCATCCTTCCCGACCGTCCCGAAACCGGTTACGGCTACATTGAGGTGAAAGTCGGCGCTGGTGACACGGCACTTGGCGCGGCGATGGATCTGCAGGCATTTCGCGAGAAACCGGATGCACCTACCGCCGAGAGCTATGTTGCCGATGGACGCCATTACTGGAACAGCGGCATCTTCATGCTGCGCGCTTCTGTCTGGCTCAAGGCCATCGGGCACTTTGCACCCGAAATCCTTGACGCTTGTCGCAAGTCGGTCGATGGTGCTCACGACGATGGCGATTTTGTTCGACTCGATTCCGATGCCTTCGCGGCGTCTCCGGCGGATTCGATCGACTATGCGGTGATGGAAAAGCTGCCGGTCACCCCGGAATTGGGAATTCCCTGTCGCGTGGTTCCACTTGATGTCGGCTGGTCGGATGTCGGCGCCTGGGACGCGTTGTGGGAGGCCATCGATCGCGACGCCGACGGGAACGCCGTGAAGGGTGACGTCTGGATGGAGGACTCGCACGGAAACCTGGTGATTGCTGAGCACGGCCTGGTCGCCTGCATCGGCTGCGAAGACATGGTCGTTGTCGAAACCGCAGACGCCGTATTGATCGCGCCCAAGGCCCGCACCCAGGAGGTCAAGCGCATAGTCAGCCGCCTCAAGGCCGCCGGACGCAGCGAAGCCGACCTTCATCGCAAGGTCCATCGGCCCTGGGGTTGGTACGACAGCATCGACAATGGCGAGCGCTTTCAGGTCAAACGCATCGTAGTGCGCCCTGGTGCAACTCTTTCGCTTCAAATGCACCACCATCGGGCAGAACATTGGGTGGTGGTGCGCGGCACCGCCAAAGTGACCCGCGGCGAAGAAACCGTGCTGCTTAGTGAGAACCAATCCACCTACATTCCACTGGGTGTCAGGCATCGGCTAGAAAATCCAGGTCAGATTCCACTGGAGATAATTGAGGTTCAATCGGGTAGCTACTTGGGCGAGGACGATATCGTGCGATTCGAAGACAATTACGGTCGCAACAAATGAATCAGAAGATCGCGTTGATCACCGGCGTCACCGGACAGGACGGCGCCTATCTTGCCGAATTCCTGCTCGGCAAGGGCTACGAGGTGCACGGCATCAAGCGTCGCACTTCCTTGTTCAACACCGATCGCATCGACCACCTGTACCAGGATCCGCATGTCGCGAACCGCCGCTTCGCGCTGCACCATGGCGACATGACCGACAGTTCGAGCCTGGTGCGCATCATCCAGCAGGTGCAGCCCGACGAGATCTACAACCTCGCCGCGCAAAGCCATGTCGCGGTGAGTTTCGAAGAGCCCGAATACACCGCCAACTCCGATGCCCTGGGGGCCTTGCGGGTGCTGGAAGCGATCCGCATCCTCGGCATGGAAAAGAAGACCCGTTTCTACCAGGCCAGCACGTCGGAACTTTTCGGCCTGGTGCAGGAGACGCCGCAGAAGGAGACGACGCCCTTCTACCCGCGCAGTCCCTACGCGGTGGCCAAGCTCTACGCCTACTGGATCACAGTGAACTACCGCGAGGCCTACGGCATGTATGCCTGCAACGGCATCCTGTTCAACCACGAAAGCCCGATCCGCGGTGAGACCTTCGTTACGCGCAAGATCACCCGCGCCCTGGCGCGCATCAAGCTCGGATTGCAGGATTGCCTGTTTCTCGGCAACCTCGATTCGAAGCGCGACTGGGGCCACGCCCGCGACTACATCGAGATGCAGTGGCTGATGCTGCAGCAGGAGAAGCCGGAAGATTTCGTGATCGCCACCGGCGTGCAGTACAGCGTGCGCGATTTCGTCGATGCCGCTGCCGCCGAAATCGGCATCGCCGTGACCTGGCGCGGAACCGGTGTAGACGAAAAGGGTCATGACGCGCAGGGCAAGTGCATCGTCCAGGTGGATCCGCGCTACTTTCGCCCGACGGAAGTCGAAACCCTGCTCGGCGACGCGACCAAGGCGCGCGAAAAACTAGGCTGGACGCCAAAAATCACCTTCGCCGAACTCGTCGCCGAAATGGTGCGCGAGGACCTCAAGGCGGCGGAACGCGACGAACTGGTGAAGCAGCACGGTTTCAAGGCCTTCGCCCGCAACGAGTAGGCACGATGGACAAGGCTGCCCGCATCTACGTCGCCGGCCACCGCGGCATGGTCGGTTCCGCGCTGGTCCGGCGTCTGGAGCAGGCCGGCTACACCAACATCCTCACCCGTACCCGCGCGGAACTGGACTTGCTGAACCAAAGCGCCACGGAGGCCTATCTCGACCGGGAAAAGCCGGATTTCATCTTCATGGCGGCAGCCAGGGTCGGCGGCATCCACGCCAACAACAGTTTGCGTGCCAACTTCATCTATGAAAATCTGATGGTCGAGGCCAACCTGATTCATGGCGCCCATCAGGCTGGCATTCGACGCCTTTGCTTTCTCGGATCGAGCTGCATCTATCCGCGCGACTGCCCGCAGCCGATCCGGGAGGATTACCTCCTGACGGGTCCGTTGGAGCAAACCAACGAACCGTACGCGATTGCCAAGATTGCCGGCATCAAGCTCTGCGAGAGCTACAACCGGCAATACGGCAGGCAGTATTTTTCGGTGATGCCGACCAACCTTTATGGCCCCAACGACAATTACGACCTGGCCAACAGCCACGTCCTGCCGGCGCTGATTCGCAAGGCGCACGAAGCAAAGCAGCGGGGCGACAGCGAACTGGTGGTATGGGGCAGCGGCAAGCCGCGACGCGAATTCCTCCATGTCGATGATCTTGCGGATGCCTGCGTGTTCCTCATGGAAAAGGGCATCGTCGACGGCATCTACAACATCGGCGTCGGCGAGGATGTCACCATCCGGGAACTTGCGGAGACCGTGATGTCGGTGGTCGGTTTCACTGGCCGCATCGTGTTCGACGCCAGCAAACCGGACGGAACGCCGAGGAAACTGCTCGACGTGGGCCGCTTGCGCGACATCGGGTGGCAGGCGCGGATTCCGTTGCGCGATGGCATTGCACTGGCCTATCGGGATTTCATGGCGCGATATGGCGCTTGAAGCTTGGCGGTCTGCCTGGCGGAGAATTCAACGAATTGCCCTGCTGCTGATGACCCTGGCAGGACCAGCAGCATGCCCAATCCCTGTCCTTGCGGACGAGTTGCAACCGCTGCCGATGCTTCTGGCGGAGCGCTATGACGGGAAAATCGACGTCAGGCGGTACTGGATCAGTGAAAAGCTCGATGGGGTGCGCGCCATCTGGGATGGCCGGATCCTTCGCTTTCGCAGCGGCAATGTGGTTCCCGCTCCGCAATGGTTCATCGATGCCCTGCCCGGCCAGCCGCTCGACGGCGAACTCTGGCTCGGACGCGGCAGCTTCGATCGACTCTCCGCGATCGTCCGTCGCCAATCGCCGGAAGACAGTGAGTGGCGACGGGTTCGCTACATGATCTTCGAACTTCCGAATGCGTCGGGCAGTTTTTCCGATCGCATAGAACAGATCCGGACGGTTGTCGCCGCCGCGAACCTGCCCTGGCTGCAGGCCGTTGCCCAGTTCCGTGTAGCCGATGAGTCGGCGCTGCGGGCCAGGCTAGACGAAGTCGTTCGCGGCGGCGGCGAAGGGCTCATGCTTCATCGGGACGATGCGAGCTACGAAACCGGACGCTCCAGCGCCTTGCTCAAGTTGACGCCCTGGCAGGATGCCGAAGCCGTGGTCGTTGGCCATCTGCCCGGCCAAGGCAAGTACGCGGGCGTGGTTGGCACATTGCGGATGGAAATGGCTGACGGCCGTCGCTTCTCCCTTGGCAGCGGCCTGAGCGACGCCCTGCGGCGCGACCCGCCACCCATAGGCACCCTGGTTACTTATCGCTACCGCGAACTCACAGGGAAAGGGATGCCGCGCTTTCCGAGGTATTTGCGGGTGCGTGATAAGCTTTGAAAAACCGAATTTCGTCCGCGGGTCCCGCAACGGATTGGCAGCCGTCATCGCAGGATGGATGGAAACGATCGAAGTACATGAAAACCATACTGTCGCTCGGCAAGCGCCGATCTGAACACTGATGTCGGAGCCCGCAGACACGCCGGCTGTCGGCCAACCGCAATCCAAAAGTCTGCCGGCCTTGCTGCGGCGCCTGTGGAGCCACCTGAGTTCCAGGCGTCGCCGGCAGTTGCTTGCCGTGCTTGGCCTGATGATTTCGAGCGCCTTGGCCGAAGTTGTCAGCCTTGGCGCCTTGCTGCCGTTTCTCGGCGTGCTTTCGGCACCCGAGAAGGTATTCAGCTATTACATGGTGGCGGACCTGGCGGGTCGGCTTGGGATTACGTCCGCGGAACAGATGGTGTTGCCTCTGACACTGGTATTTGCGGCCATTGCGATCACGGCGGGTTCGATCCGCCTTGCCCTGCTTTGGGCGACGACCCGCCTGTCATTCGCAGCCGGCGCCGATCTGGGCATCGAGGTCTATCGCCGTACCCTCTACCAGCCGTACAGCGTCCACGTCGCCCGCAACAGTAGTGAAGTCATCAGCGGCATTACCGGCAAGGTCGCGGCGGTAGTGTATGGCGGCTTGATGCCTGCGATCTCCCTGTTCAGTTCGACCTTGATGATGCTCGCCGTCATGTCGGCGCTGTTGAGCATCGACGCCAAGGTGGCTGTCATTGCCGCTGGCGTCGTCGGAACTTCATATGGATTGATCTCGAGACTGGCGCGCCGGCGATTGGAAGACAACGGACGGCGCATCGCCGAGGAGCAGACACAGGTGCTCAAATCTCTCCAGGAGGGACTTGGCGGCATACGGGACGTTCAGCTTGACGGAACCCAGGAACTCTACTGCAACGTCTACATCAAGGCCGACCAACCTTTGCGCCACGCCCAGGGAAGCAATCTGTTCATCGCCGCTGCCCCGCGTTACCTGATTGAGACCATAGCCATGGTACTGATCGCCGCTATCGCGTATGGCCTGTCCCACCAGCGGGAAGGATTCGCCACAGCGTTGCCGGTGCTGGGCGCGCTGGCCTTGGGTGCCCAGCGCCTTCTCCAGTCGGTGCAGGTCGCTTATGGCTCCTGGGCCGGACTGACCGGCAGCAAGGCCTCGCTGGCCGATGCGTTGGATCTGCTGGACCAGCCACTGCCATCGACCCGGGCCCGCGAAACAATCCAGCCCTTGAGTTTCGAACGGGAGATCCGCTTCCGGAATGTCGACTTTCGCTACCACTCGGACGGGCCGTGGGTGCTCGAAGACTTCAATCTCGTCATCCCCCGTGGCGGACGCATCGGCTTCGTCGGCACCACCGGCAGTGGCAAGAGCACCGTGCTGGATTTGCTGATGGGTCTGCTCGACCCGGTGCATGGGCAAATACTGGTCGACGACGTGCCGATCGTGGCGGAGCAGCGACTGGCATGGCAGCAACGCATCGCGCACGTGCCACAGCACATCTTTCTCGCGGACGCGTCGATCGCGGAAAATATCGCTTTCGGCGTTTCCCGTGACTCGATAGATGCGGAGCGCGTGCGCAACGCGGCGCGACAAGCGCATATAGCGGAATTCATCGACGGCAGTCCGGGCGGATACGATACCCAGGTCGGCGAGCGCGGAATCCGGCTTTCCGGTGGACAGCGACAGCGCATAGGCATTGCCCGCGCCTTGTACAAAAAGGCCAACGTGCTGGTTTTCGACGAGGCGACCAGCGCACTCGACAGCGTGACCGAAAATTCCGTCATGGAGGCCATCGAGGAACTGCAGCGCGACATGACGATCATCCTCATCGCCCATCGAATTACGACGGTCAGGCGCTGCGATACCATCGTCGAACTTGATCGCGGCCGCATCGTCGCGGCAGGTTCTTACGATTTCCTGCTCGAAACCAGCGCTGGCTTCCGCAAACTGGCCTCGAATGCGCCGTGAATATTCTGCCGACCGCCATTCCGGACGTGCTTCTGATCGAGCCCAAGGTATTCGGCGACGATCGCGGGTTCTTCTTCGAGAGCTGGAATGCGCGTGACTTTTCCGCAGCGGGCATCGATGCAAGCTTCGTTCAGGACAGCCATTCGCGGTCGGCCAGGGGCGTGCTGCGCGGCCTTCATTACCAGATCCGGGAACCGCAGGGCAAGCTGATCCGCGCTGTGGTTGGCGAGGTTTTCGACGTGGTGGTCGATATCAGGAAGTCTTCGCCGACCTTCGGCCGCCATGTTTCGATAAGCCTCTCCGCGGCGAGTCGACGGATGCTTTGGGTGCCGCCCGGCTTTGCCCACGGTTTCTGCGTTGTCTCCGACCATGCCGAGATGCTTTACAAACAGACCGCGTTCTATGCGCCGCAGCACGAGCGTTCGCTGCTCTGGAACGACCCATGCCTTGCAATCACCTGGCCGCTTGCAGGGGACCCCATGCTGTCGCCGAAGGACCAGGCCGGCCTGCCGCTGGAACAGGCCGAAATTTTCCCGTGAGATAATTGGCGGCAGGCAATAGGCGGAGTCGCCCTTTGCACCGGCACATAGCGAATCGAGAAGAGCGCCCACAATGTTCAACAACAAATCTATCCTGATCACTGGCGGCACCGGATCGTTCGGACATCAGTTCATTGAAACCCTGCTCGCACGTTACACACCGAGCCGGATCGTGGTCTTCTCGCGCGATGAGTTGAAGCAATTCGAGATGCAACAGCGCTTTCCGCAGCCGGTGATGCGCTTCTTTCTGGGAGATGTTCGCGACGGAACGCGGTTGCGCCAGGCCATGCGCGGGATCGACTATGTGGTCCATGCGGCGGCACTGAAGCAGGTGCCGGCAGCCGAATACAACCCGATGGAGTGCATCAAAACCAATATCCATGGCGCCGAGAACGTGATCGCCGCTGCGCTGGAGAATGAAGTCAAGAGAGTGATTGCGCTATCGACGGACAAGGCGGCGAATCCAGCTAATCTTTACGGCGCGACCAAGCTCTGCTCGGACAAGCTGTTCGTCGCCGCCAACAATATCGCTGGCGGCCATGCCACGCGTTTTGCCGTGGTGCGTTACGGCAACGTGGTCGGATCGCGAGGATCGGTGGTTCCGGTTTTCAAGCAGTTGCTATCAAACGGAGCAACCGAATTGCCGGTTACCGATCCGCGCATGACGCGCTTCTGGATTACCTTGGAACAGGGAATCGAATTCGTCATTCGCAGCTTTGAGCGCATGTATGGGGGCGAGATTTTCGTGCCGAAGATTCCGTCCATGCGCATCCTCGACCTCGTCGAGTCGCTGGCGCCCGGCCTGCCCGTCAAGACCATCGGCATACGCCCGGGAGAGAAACTGCACGAGATCATGTGTCCGGCTGATGACAGCCACTTGACTCTGGAATTTGCGGACCATTTCGTGATCTGTCCTTCCATTCGATTCATCAAGCAGGCCGACTACAACACCAATGCCCTTGGCGAAGCCGGGGAGGCGGTAGCCGAAGGCTTCGACTACAGTTCCGGTACCAATCCGCATTTTCTGTCCGTTGAAGAATTGCGGCGCATGAACGGGACATGAAGGACATTCCCTACGCCCGGCAGGACATCAGCCAGGCCGACATCGATGCCGTGGTTAGGGTACTTGGTTCGGACTGGTTGACCCAAGGACCGGCAATCGAACAATTCGAAGAATCGGTGGCGACATCTTGTGGTGCCCGCTACGCCACAGCAGTGTGCAACGCAACGGCGGCCCTGCATCTTGCCTGCCGTGCGCTCGAACTTGGGCCTGGCGATTGGCTGTGGACCAGTCCGAATACATTCGTTGCCACGGCCAATTGCGCGCTTTACTGCGGCGCCAGCGTCGATTTCGTAGACATCGATCCGCGCACCTACAACATGAGCGTAGATCAGTTGGAGGCGAAGCTTGTCTTGGCTGAGGCGACAGGCAGGTTGCCCAAGATCGTCGTGCCGGTGCATTTCGGCGGTCAGTCCTGCGACATGGCGGCGATCGGCGCACTGGCCCGGCGCTTTGGTTTTTCGGTGATCGAAGACGCTTCCCATGCAATCGGGGCAAGCGATGGTGCCGCTAGGGTCGGATCCTGCATTCATTCCGATATCACCGTATTCAGCTTTCACCCGGTCAAGATCATGACTACCGGGGAAGGCGGAATGCTGCTCACCAACCGTGCCGAGATTGACGCCAGGCTGAGGCTTTTGCGAAGCCACGGGATTACCCGCGATCCATCGCTGATGGATCAGGCCTCGCACGGGCCCTGGTATTACCAGCAGACCGAACTGGGTTACAACTATCGCATAACCGATATTCAGGCAGCCCTGGGCTTGAGTCAGCTTGACCGGTTGGACGAATTCATCGAGCGCCGTCACACCCTCGCAAGCAACTACGAGCTATTGCTAGCTGAACTCCCTTTGATTCGACCCTATCAACGGCCGGATACGCGGTCGGCCTGGCATCTTTATGTCGTACGTGTGCCGGGTGATACCCGCAATGCGCGCGGCGAAGTGTTTGCCAAGCTTCGCGAAAATGGGATTCTCGTCAATGTGCATTACATCCCCGTGCATATCCAGCCCTACTACCGCAAACTGGGCTTTCGCGCCGGAGATTTTCCCGAGGCTGAGAGCTATTATGCTGAGGCAATCAGCCTGCCGATGTTTTTCGGCCTGAGCCGCGACGACCAGGAGCGCATTGCGGGACAATTGAGCAGCGCTCTGGCATGAAGCTGGGCCTCGGTACCGTTCAGTTCGGCCTGGACTACGGGGTTTCCAATTCCACGGGGAAGACCCCGGAAGCCGAGGCGAGGCGCATCCTGCAACTGGCTGCCGAGAAGGGCGTCCGGGTACTAGACACCGCGGCCGGATATGGCGACAGCGAGGAAGTCCTCGGTCGCGGGCTGCCGGCGCAGCACGAGTTTGCCATCGTGACAAAGACGCCGGTCCTGCCAGCGGATGAAACAGACAATGAACATATCGAACATGTCCTCACCGGGTTTCGTCAGTCCCTCTCTCGGCTTGGACAAGAAAAAGTCTACGGCCTGCTGGTGCATCGCGCAGAAGAACTGCTGACTACAAAAGGCGAACGCCTCATGGCGGCGCTGCAGGACCTCAAGCAACAGGGCCTAGTATCGAAGATCGGCGTGACCGTTTATGGGCCGGAGCAGACCAGCCGTATTCTGGATCGATATTTTGTCGACTTGGTACAACTGCCGTTCAATATATACGACCAACGATTTTTGCGTTCCGGCGTGCTTGATCGATTGAAGTTGCTCGATATCGAGGTGCACGCAAGAAGCGCCTTCCTGCAGGGATTGCTGCTGATGCCGCCTGATCGACTTGCCGTCGAATTCAACGCGATTCGCGCCCATCATGCGCAGCTTTATCGCGAAATCACCGCGGCCGGTATGACCCCGCTCGAAGCAAGCCTGCGTTTCTGTCTGGCGGAATCGCGCATCGATCAGGTGATCGTTGGCTGTGAAACTCAGTCGCAGCTTGGCGAAATCCTCCGTGTTGCCTGTGAAGACGGCAACGAACTGCTTGATCCGGAGCGGTTTGCGGTGGAGGATGAGGCCATAGTCAATCCAGCCCGGTGGACACGATGAAGAGAAATGATCGGGAGCAGCATCTGGCGTGGTCTGAAGGCAAGGCAGCCGATGAATGGTTCGAAAGGAATCGTTCGAAGCTGGTGGCGGATTCCCCAGTTCCGAAATCGACCAGATGTTTCTCGAGTCACATTGCCGCGGGACATCGAATACTTGAGGTGGGGGCGTCGAACGGACACCAGTTGCACAGGCTACAGCAACTGACTGGATGCGAGGCTTTCGGCGTCGATCCCGCCGTATCGGCGGTCGCCGACGGCAAGATGAAGTATCCCGAATTGGGTCTTGCGGTGGGAACGGCAGACAGACTCGAATTCCCCGATGCTTTCTTTGATGCTGTCATTTTCGGCTTCTGCCTTTATTTGGTCGATAGAACTCTCCTGATGAGAACTGTTGCCGAGGCGGATCGTGTGTTGCGGGAGGGCGGCAGGCTGATGATCGTGGATTTCGATCCCGCCGTCGCGCACCGCAGGCCGTTTGTGCATCAGCCCGGGCTTTGGTCCTACAAGATGGGCTATGCCGGCCTTTGGTTGGCCAATCCCGAATATGTCCTGGTGGAAAAGTGCTCGTACAGCCATGAAGGCGAGCATTTTCACGCTGATCCTGACGAGCGCATAGCAGCCTGGGTGCTGGTGAAGCAAACCCATGATGACGCCTATCCGGAGCTCGCATGAAGGTACTGGCGATCCTGCAAGCACGCATTTCCTCCTCCCGTCTGCCGGGCAAAGTTCTTCTGCCGCTGCTGGGCGAGCCTATGTTGTTTAGGCAGATCGAGAGAATCCGTCGTGCCGGCCGCATTGATCAACTAGTTGTGGCTACCAGCATCGACCGGTCGGATAATGCACTTGTCGAGGCCTGCGCTGCCCGCGGCATTCCCTGTGCCAGGGGCAGTCTCGACGATGTGCTCGATCGCTTTGTCCAGTGTGCGCTGACGTATCGGCCTGAGACGGTCGTGAGGCTAACCGGCGATTGTCCACTTGCGGACCCGCGCTTGATGGATGCGATGCTGCAAGAATTTGAAACAGGTAGCTACGATTACCTTGCAAACGTCAGCCCCCCAACGTTTCCCGATGGACTGGATGTTGAGGTGATTCGCTTTTCGTCCCTCCTGGAGGCGCACAAGGAAGCTAGGCTTCCTTCGGAGAGGGAGCATGTAACACCTTTCTTGCGGTCGCGTCCGGAACGATTCCGGCTTGGCAACTACACGGCAGAGGTCGACCGTTCCGGCTTAAGATGGACCGTCGACGAGGCGCAAGACCTTGAATTCGTCAGAGCTGTCTATGAACTGCTCTACCCGGCAGATCCCGAGTTTTCGACCGAAGACGTTTTCAGGCTGCTTGAAAGCAACCCACGGCTGCAGTTGCTCAATTCGAGGCTTGAGAGAAATGAAGGATTCAGGAAATCCCTGCAAGACGATGCGCGAGTTTTGTTGAGAGGAAAGTGATGTCGGATAGATACAAAGTTTCGGAAGCCTTGCTCGAGAGAGCGCTCAAGACCATTCCCCTCGGTTCGCAAACGTTCAGCAAGAGCAAGACGCAATACCCGGCGGGAATTTCTCCCTACTTCATCACCAGGGGAAGCGGCTGCCGCGTGTGGGATGTCGATGGCAACGAATACATCGACTTCGTTAGCAGTCTCGCCTCGGTCACGCTTGGGTACAGCGATTCGGATGTGAATGCGGCGGTGCGCAAGCAGCTTGAGGATGGCGTAATTTTCTCGCTGCCCCATCCGCTGGAAATGGAAGTCGCCGAGCGCCTGGTGGAAATGGTGCCGTGCGCGGAAATGGTTCGTTTCGGCAAGAACGGCTCCGACGCCACCTCGGGTGCTATACGCCTGTCCCGCGCCTATACCGCGCGTGATCGCGTGGCGGTATGCGGCTACCACGGCTGGCAGGATTGGTACATCGGCTCCACCGCCCGTCACCGCGGTGTACCGCAATGCGTGCGCGATCTTACGCACAGCTTTGCATACAACGACCTTGCCGCATTGGAGCAACTGCTCAAAGCTTACCCCGGCGAATTCGCCGCCGTGATCATCGAGCCGATGAATGTCGTCGATCCGGCGCCCGGCTATCTGGCCGGCGTCCGCGAACTGGCCCACCGGCATGGCGCCCTGCTTGTCTTCGACGAGACTATCACCGGCTTTCGTTTTGCCAATGGCGGAGCCCAGGAATATTTCGGGGTCATCCCGGACCTCGCCACCTTCGGCAAGGGAATCGCCAACGGTTACCCGGTTTCGGCGGTGGCCGGCCGCGCTGATGTTATGAAGCTGATGGAAGAGATCTTCTTTTCGTTTACCTTCGGTGGCGAGACCCTGTCGCTGGCTGCGGCCGCCGCGACACTGGACAAGCTTGCCCGCGAACCCGTAACCAGAACGCTGGCAGAGCGCGGGGAACAACTGCGCAGCGGCGTCACCGCGTTGATCGAACGGCACGGCCTGGGCGAGTGCCTTTCAATGGCCGGGCATCCGTCTTGGACCTTCCTCGTCATCAAGGACACGGCCGGCTGCTCCATGTGGGAAGCCAAGACGCTGTTGATGCAGGAACTGCTGGCACGCGGCATTCTGTGGATAGGCACCCATAATCTCAACTACGCCCATGGCTACGCTGACATCGTGCGATTGCTGGACGCCTACGACCAGGCTTTTCCGATGTTGCGCCAGGCCATCGAGACCGGCCGCCCGAAAGACTTCCTGCGCTGCGATCCGTTGCAGCCGCTATTCAAGATCCGGTAGGCATGAAGGTCGCCTTTCGAGCGGACGCGTCGATCGATATCGGCAGCGGTCATGTAATGCGCTGCCTCACCTTGGCCGACGCTTTGCGGGGCCTCGGCGATGAAATCCTCTTTCTTTGCCGTGAGTTTTCGGGACATCTGTGCGAACTAATCGCAGCACGCGGCCACTCGGTGCAGCGCTTGCCAGCACCCGAGGCAAACATTGAAAATCGCACTGACAGCGACCACGGCGAGTGGTTGGGGGTCGATTGGCGGCGCGACGCTGCCGATTGCAGGGCTGCGATCGACGCGTGGGGATACCCGGACTGGCTTGTGGCGGATCACTACGGCATCGACTGCCGCTGGGAAGGAATGCTGCGAGGGCACGGCCGAAGGATCATGGCTATCGACGATCTTGCCAACCGGCCCCATGATTGTGACCTGCTGCTGGATCAGAACTTGCAGTCCCGTTCCAACCGCTATGCGGGGCTGGTGTCGGACAGTTGCCGTCGTGCCATTGGGCCGCGTTTCGCCCTCCTTCGTCCTGAGTATGCGGCGCTGAGATCGATGGTGCAGGCGCGGACCGGGCAGGTCAGGCGTTTGCTGGTTTTCCTGGGCGGAGGTGATCCTGGCAATTTCACTTCATTGGTAATTCAAGCCATCAGGGACAGCGGCCTTGGCGAACGACTCGACCTCGATGTCGTGATCGGCGTCGCCAATCCTCACCGCCAAACGATTGCCGGACTCTGCAACGAACTTCCGCGCGCCAGACTGCATATTCAAACGTCGAAGATGGCTGAACTGATGGCCGCAGCCGACTTGATGATAGGGGCCGCTGGCGCTACGAGCTGGGAACGCTGTTGCCTTGGACTGCCGGCCATTCTGGTTAGCCTTGCGAACAACCAGCGCGACAATGGCAGGCAAATCGCTGCTCGTCGTGCAGCCGTGTATCTGGGTGACGCGGTGGATACCGATGGCGTCAGACTGGCAGCAATCTTGAGCACGCTGACTTCGCGACCCAGTCTGGTCCGTCGTATTGGCAAGCGAGCTTTTGAAGTAACTGAAGGTTGCGGTGCGAACCTGCTTGCTCTGATATTGCATGGAGAAAGCATTCAACTACGTCGTGCGCGCGCCGCCGATTGCGAGCGGGTTTGGTGCTGGCGAAACGACTTGAGGATCCGACGTACGGCTTTCGATCCCAACCCGATAGACATGGATAGGCATCGCCGATGGTACGAGGATGTGCTGGAGAACCCCAAGCAGATGCTGCTGATCGGCACTATTCTTGGCCAGGATATCGGCGTGTTGCGCTACGATACCGAGGAAGAAACGGCAGAAATATCGGTCTACCTCGATCCGGGGTTGCATGGCCTTGGTCTTGGCGCCATGCTGATTGCGGCAGGAAACCGCTGGCTCGAAAATGAAGCCTCATTTGTGAAGGTCGTCGTTGCGCGGATTCGCCCGGAAAACAGGGCGTCTTTGAGGGCATTTGGAGAGGCTGGGTTTCAGAGCGACGGTGCTGATCGGTTAATTTTGCAGTGGCGGCGCAATGGCGGTTCGGATTCCGCCGCCCGGTTCAATATTTGAAGGGGAAGCCGCTTGCGTATCGCTCACCATGACATCGGCCGGGAGCACCCGCCTTTCGTCATTGCCGAAATGTCGGGAAACCATAACCAGTCGTTGGACCGGGCGCTGGCAATAGTCCAAGCGGCGGCGAAAGCCGGAGCACACGCGCTCAAGATTCAGACCTACACGGCAGACACCATGACGCTTGATCTGCCAGGGGGTGAGTTTTCCATTGTCGATCCTTCCAGCCTGTGGGTTGGAAACACCTTGTACAAGCTCTACGAACAAGCGCACACACCTTGGGAATGGCATGCGCCAATTTTCGAACGTGCGCGCGAGTTGGGTATGGTTGTGTTCAGCACTCCGTTCGACGAAACAGCCGTCGACTTTCTGGAAACTCTCAATGTACCCTGCTACAAGATTGCGTCGTTCGAATTGACCGATTTGCCGTTGATCCGCAAAGTGGCAGCAACCGGAAAACCGATGATCGTTTCGACAGGCATGGCGAATGCTGCTGAAATCGACGAAACGGTACGCGTTGCCCGGGTCGCGGGCTGCGATCACCTTATCCTGCTCAAGTGCACCAGCACCTACCCGGCCACTCCGGTAAATACAAATCTCCGTACGATTCCTAATCTGCGCGAATGGAGCGGGTGCGAAGTCGGGCTTTCCGATCACACGATGGGTATTGGTGCCGCGGTTGCCGCGGTCGCCCTGGGTGCTACCGTCATCGAGAAGCACTTCACTCTTTCGCGTGCCGACGGCGGCGTTGATTCGACGTTCTCGCTCGAGCCGGAAGAACTGCAGGAACTTGTGGTCGAGACCCGGCGCGCGTGGCAGGCTCTGGGCCACGTGAGCTATGGCCCAACCGAAGCCGAAAAGTCATCCTTGGCATATCGCCGCTCGCTCTATGTCGTGCGCGACATTGCTGCCGGAGAAACGCTGACGCGGGAGAACGTTCGTGCCATCCGCCCTGGAAGCGGCATGCCGCCGAAATACCTGGAGCACGTCCTTGGCCACAAGGCAAGTCGGGACGTCAGGAAGGGGACGCCCATGGCATGGGACTTGTTGGCCTGACATCCGGGGATTACGAATGAAAGTTGTTGCTACGATCGAAGCGCGCATGACTTCGACCCGTTTGCCGGGCAAGGTGCTGTTGTCCGCGCTGGGCCGGCCCATGCTGCACCATCTCGTGAGTCGCTTGCGCGCGGTACCATCGATCGACGAAATCGTATTGGCTACCACCACCAATTCGACGGATGATCCCCTGATGGCTTTTGCTGCAGCAGAAAAATTGACTGCGTTTCGCGGCAGCGAGGACGATGTCATGGCGAGAGTGATCGACGCAGCGGAGCATGGCGGTGCCGATGTTGTAGTTGAAATAACCGGGGACTGTCCCATAATCGATCCGGACCTAGTTGAGCAGACCATCCGGATGTTCTTTCACCACGATGCAGACTATGTCAGTAATGCGTTGGTGCGCAGTTATCCGGACGGAATGGACACCCAGGTGTTTTCGCTGGAGGCGCTGAGAAGGTCGGCAAGCATGACCAGCGATCCGCTGGATCGTGAGCACGTATCCAGGCACATTTGCCGGCATCCGGAACTTTTCTCTCGCGTGCACCTGATCGCACCCCCATCTCTTCACTGGCCGGAGCTCGGGCTGACACTCGACGAACTCGCGGATTATCAGCTGTTGAAAAAAATAATCGAGACGCTTGGCCCGGCTGATCCCTTGTTCGGTTGCCACGACGCCATTCAATTGCTGAGAACAAATCCTGAATGGGTCGAAATCAACCGTGCCATTGTCCGCAAGGGTGACTCGTGACACTTGCTGCTCTGGTGGTCGGCCTGGGCCAGGTAGGAATGGGTTACGACCTTGCCCTGCCTCCCGAGAGGTATGTGCTGACGCATTGCCGTGCGTTTCAGCAGCATCCGGCGTTCGAACTGGTTGCAGGCGTTGATCCGGATCCTGGACGACGGCAGTTGTTCGAAAGTCATTACCGCTGTCCGGCCTACCCTGATATTGCTTCGGCTGCGGCGTCTCACCGGCCGGACATCGCCGCTGTATCGGCGCCGACTCTCCATCATCGAGGTATTGTTCATTCCGTATTGAGCCGCATTTCGCCATCGGCCATCCTGTGCGAAAAACCGTTGTCGTACGCCATCGATGAGGCTCGAGGCATTATCGAGGCATGCGCCGCAGCAGGCTGCAAGTTGTTTGCCAATTATGTTCGACGTTCAGAGCCCGGAGTGCAGGAAATAAAACGCCGATTGGAAATTGGATTGATCGACAGCCCGGTTAAGGGAGTGGTTTGGTACTCGAAGGGTTTGCTCAACAACGGCTCCCACTTCTTCAATCTCTTGCAGCATTGGCTTGGCGATGTGCAGGGATGGCGAGTTATCGACAAGGGCCGAGTCTGGGACGAGCTGGATCCGGAGCCTGATTTTGCAGTGTCCTTCGCGGGCGGTACCATTCACTTTCTTGCAGCCAAGGAAGAACACTTTTCCCACTATACGGTCGAACTGCTTGCTCCGAATGGACGGCTCCGCTATGAGCAAGGTGGAGCCAGGATTTCCTGGCAGCGGACCATGAGTGATGTTGCCTGCGCGGGCTACACGGTGCTCGATCCCGTGGAAGAAATTGTGCCTAACGATATTGATCGTGTTCAGTGGCACGTCGCGAATCAGCTTGCGGAAAGTCTTCATGGCCATCCAGCGCAGATATGCACCGGAGCCGAGGCGCTGCAAACACTGGAGCATCTTGATGAAGTCAGGGCGAGCTTATGAGTAATGTTAAGAGTGGGAGCGATCTGGCACTTTTCGGCGGCCCCAAAACAATTGAGCGACCATTCAAGCGCTACAACCCGATTGGCCAGGAGGAGGTTGATGCAGCCAAACGTGTCGTCGAGAGTGGTGTGCTGTCCCAGTTCCTCGGTAGTTGGGATCCTGACTTCTATGGGGGGGCGGAGGTTCAGCGATTTGAGCGCGCCTGTGAGCGCTATTTTGGTGTCAAGCACGCCATTACAGTCAACTCATGGACATCCGGCCTGATCGCCGCCGTCGGTGCGATTGGAATTGAACCTGGCGATGAGGTGATCGTCAGTCCGTGGACGATGTGTGCGAGCGCTACTGCAATCCTGCACTGGAATGCCATTCCGGTTTTTGCCGATATCGAGCCAGAAACATTCTGCCTCGATCCGAACTCTGTTGAGGCCAACATAACGCCATACACCAGAGCCATCATGGCCGTGGATATCTTCGGGCATTCCGCAGACATGGATGCATTGATGGAGATAGCTGGGAAGCACGGCCTGAAGGTCATCACCGATACCGCGCAAGCGCCGGGAGCGCTCTATAAAGGCAAGTTCGCGGGGACCTTGTCGGATATCGGCGGCTACAGCCTCAACTACCACAAGCACATCCATACCGGCGAAGGCGGGATTCTGGTTACCGATGACGACGAATTCGCCGATCGCCTGCGTCTGATCCGCAATCATGCGGAAGCGGTGGTCGGCGACAAGGGTGTTACGGATCTGCGCAACATGGTCGGATACAACTTTCGTCTCGGCGAAATTGAATGCGCGATTGGCAGCGAACAACTGAAGAAGCTCGATGGTTTGGTCAAGGCACGGCAGTTGGCTGCTGAGCGGTTGTCCAGTGGTCTGCAATCGCTGAGGGGACTGAAGATTCCCGTCGTAAAGCCGGACTGCACGCACTCCTACTATGTCTATTCCCTCGTTCTCGACACCGACCGGCTTGGCGTTTCCCGCGGACGGATCCTCGAAGCCCTGGAAGCGGAAGGTGTCGCCGGACTGGCGGCCGGATATGTGAATGTGCACCTCTTACCGATGTACCAGAAGAAGATGGCCTATGGGTCAAAGGGATTTCCATGGTCGTCGGACATATGTCGAAGAGATGTCGATTACGCCAAGGGAATTTGTCCCGTTGCCGAGCGGCTCCATGACTCCAACTATCTGGGGCTGGCCTTGTGCATGCACGAGTTTCCTGACCAAGATATCGATCTGGTCGTGGCTGCTTTTCACAAGGTATGGGAAAATCTCTCGTACTTGAATGAGTGATAGCTTCAGGGAGCATAGGTAATGAGTGAAATAGAAAGCCCGGCCGATGTTGTTGTCTGCTTGTATCAGAGGACTCGGAGCGCGTAGTCCGGATGCTCGCCATTCTAGTCGGGACGAAATCGTAGTCATATCCAGGCGCGGGCAACTGCTGCCGTCGCCGAGTGAGATAAAATTAGGCCGAATTTGCTTGATTCGGAAGGCATGTCATAGCGGGCGAGCTATATCGAGTGCCCGCCGAGACTTGAACGGCAACCTCGCGGCAATAACCATGCGCCGCAGACGGGGGATTACATGCAGGAAAAGTTACTCAACATATTCCGGGAGGTATTCAACGACCCGGAGCTGGTGGTGAATGAAAATACGACCGCGGCCGAAGTGCGCGGTTGGGACTCTTTCAATCACATGAACCTGATCATGACCATCGAGGAGGAGTTTTCTGTGAGCTTCTCCACCAAAGAAATAGGGCAGATGACCCGTGTGGGGGACCTGGTTCAGTTGCTCCAGCAGAAGCTCTCTTAGCGCGGCCTTCGCTTCACATGAAACGCCCTACCGAGTGGGACCTTGCCAATGCTTTTGCATCCATCGGCCTGCAGGAAGGCGACGTAGTTTACTTGTCGACCCAGCTATATGGGATAGGACCGCTGGAAGGCGTGTCCTCGCGGGAGGAGTACCTTGAGGCGGTCTATCGCGCCCTCAGGTCAGTCATTGGCGACAAAGGTACTCTGGTGACTCCAACCTTTACCCAGCAGGTCGGCCGTTTCGGTCTGCCCTTCATTTTGGAAGAAACGACAAGCCTGACAGGAATCTTCGGAGAATATGTCAGGATGCACCCCGCCAGTGTGCGCAGCCTGCATCCGGTATTTTCGGTGACCGCCATCGGGCCTTTGGCACACGATATTTGCTCCGATATCTCTCCCGTCGCATTCGGCACGGACTCTTCATTCGATCGCATGGTACGCGCCAATGCCAAGGCCGTTTGCATAGGATTTGAGTACTACTCGGGACACATTGTGTCCCTCATGCACCACGTGGAAACAATGTTTGCGGTTCCCTACTACTACAACAAGCTGGTGGAGTCGCCCGTCTACGCTCACGGCGTTTTGGTAGATAAGCCTTTCGTAATTAATGTCAAATATCTGGGGATGGATTGCAACTTCGATTACTCGCGATACATCGACTCCCTAGCTCAAGACGGCTCGATCCGATCCGCGACCATTGGGCGAGGGGGCGTCCATGCGGTGGACGCGAGAGCGATGTTCGAGACGGGGATCAGGCTTCTTAAGGAGGATATGTATGCTTTCCTCTCTCATCCACCTCATTTCCGCAAAGGCGAGATCCCAATGGATGGCCCGCCAGATGCGACAAAAAATCCAATGGACACGAATTGGACCCGTTTTTACACAGGCCCGTGATGAACGAGTATTCCTTCGATCAACTACCGATTGGCAAGCAGGAGACGCTGACTGTCAGCATCGCGGAAAGCGATATCGACCATTTCGCGTCATTCTCGGGTGATTGTTCGACCATTCACATGGATAACGAATATGCCTCGAGCCGAGGGTTCAAGGTGCGGCTGGCTCATGGACTGCTGGTGGGTTCGTATATTTCCGCCCTTCTCGGAATGAAGCTCCCCGGAAAACACGGTCTGCTGCAAAGTATCAACTGCCAGTTCCGCGCACCCTGCTACGCGCCGAATGTACTGACAATCACGGGAATCGTCACAAGGCGTTCAGAGGCGATCAGGGTGGTGGGCATCCAAATCTCCGTCACTGACCAAGAAGGGATGGAGCTTGTGCGGGCAGAAGCCAATTCGGTATTGAAATTCTGACTTACGAATGATGAGCGACACTATGACAACATCGATCTATCAACAGATGCTTGCCACAATACGCGCAAGCTATCCGAATTACGCAGATGTGTGGGAAGGTACTCGCAATGAGTTCGGCGCAGCATGGGAGGAAGAGTTCAACACCTCAGTTGCTGCCTTGTTTGGGCGCAATCCCGAGTCCTGGAACGAGGCGATAGATGGTTATGCCGAGTTCTGCACGGACGCGCTGCGAGCACAGATCTATTTCGAGCGCAAAGGTGAATACAAGGCATCCTCCTATGCGGCGATCGCCGAGCAGTGCTACCACAATCCCGATTTTATGCTGAGGTGCTACCTTCCCGGGATGTTTCTGTCGCACTTCGTCTGGCCCCATCACCATCGCATGCTTCGCTATTTTAGAAAGTTGATGGCGAATTTGACCGACGTACGCACATTTTCCGAGGTCGGAACCGGTTGCGGAATGTACTCCAAGGAGGCGCTGGCGTTGCTGCCGGAGGCACGGGGAGTCGGCTACGACATCAGCAGCCATTCGCTGTCCTTTACAACACGGGTCGTCGACGCATTCGGCTTCGCGGATCGCTACCGGACTGAAGTGAGGGATATCATCGCCGACACGCCTGAGCCGGCGGATTTCGTAATCTGTCAGGAGGTGCTCGAACATCTGGAGAACCCTGCCGAGTTTGTCCGCAGCCTGTTCGACATGACCAAGCCCGGCGGCCGCGCCTATATCTCCGCAGCCATCAATGCCGGACACGTAGATCACATCTATCTTTACCGCAATCCGGATGAGGTGTTAAAGCATCTCACCGATGCCGGCTTCGACATAATTGATTCCAGGGCCGAATATGCCTATGGCGGAAAGCCGATTGAGGTTACACCCTGTCATGGCGCGTTCCTGTGTCGAAGACCAGGATGAGCGGAAACGGAACCTCCGTGTTGAAACGGAGCGCCTCCCAACAGCTTGCGGAAGCCGGGAAGTCCATTTCAGAAGGAAACAGCGGTGCAGTAAGAGCCGATCTGGTCCGCTTGATCAGCGAAGGGGCGCTTCGCCCGGAGCAGTATTCCATCGTCAGCAACCTGGTCACGGAGTTGGTTGAGCGCACACATTCAGCGGATACGGTCCTCCGTCTTGCCATTCTAGGAAGCTATACCACGCAGCCTATTGTCACCGCCGCTCGCTGTGCGTTGCTTGCCGAAGGCATGCTCACGGACATCTATGAAGCACCCTTCGGCGCCTACTTGCAGGAGATCCTCTCCCCCGACAGCAGTCTCTATGCGTTTCGTCCCGATGCGGTGGTGATCGCCACAAATCTTTCCGGATTAGGCAGCCTCCCGAGCGTCTCAGCGCCGAATGAAGATGTCGAAGACGCACTGGATCGCGAAGTCAAGCACTGGCACGCTCTATGGGAGATTCTGGCCTCGCGCTTGGGGAAGCCCGTCCTCCAACACCTCTTTGAAGTTCCCGAGGAGGAATTTCTCGGTATCGCCGAACGCCGATCGGGATGGACCGCCTCTCGTTTCGTCGAATCGCTGAATGCCCGCCTTATCGAGGCAGCACCGGGTTTCGTAAGGTGGATTGATGTGGACCGACTGGCGGCACGGGTCGGGCGGCACAACTGGCACGATCCCAGGCTCCACCACCACGCCAAACTGGGTTTCAGCCCGCGTTTCGTGCCGGCCTATTCCTTGCTATTAGCAGCCGCCTGGCGCAGCGCAACTGGCAAAACAAAGAAGGCCCTGGTGGTAGATCTCGACAACACCCTGTGGGGAGGCGTCATCGGCGACGACGGGATTGATGGTATCCGATTGGGGCCGGGAACCGCGGAAGGTGAGGCCTATGCCTCCTTTTGTGAATATCTCAAGGCGCTCAGGCAGCGCGGCGTCATCCTGGCAGTTTGCAGCAAGAATGATCGGGCGACCGCTGCCGAGGTTTTTGAGAGGCACCCGCACATGCCGTTGCAGTTGAGCGACTTCGCGGTTTTCAAGTGTAGCTGGGAAGACAAGGCAACCAATCTGCGTTGTCTCGCCAGCGACTTGAACATAGATATTGCAACGCTGGTGTTTGTCGACGACAACCCTGCCGAATGCGAACTAGTGCGCCAGAAGTTGCCCGAAGTCACGGTAATTAATCTCGATGGAGACCCCGTCCAGTTCCCTCGTCTGGTCGACCGCCAGCATTTGTTCGACAGCCCAATGTTCTCCGGCGAGGACCTCCTTCGAGCCGAATCCTACGCCGCGCGCTCCAAGGCGGCAGAAATACAGGCGCGAGCACCTGATCTTGGAAGCTATCTTGATTCGCTGGACATGGTGGCGACAATCGGCAAGCCTGAGTCCGAAGAGTTTCCCCGCCTGGCGCAGATGGAGATGAAGACCAATCAATTCAACCTTACAACGCGACGGCTTACGCAGATCGAGATAGAACGTATCTGCGATGACCCTAATGCAATCGTATTGGCCTTGTCTCTTGTCGATCGTTTCGCGAATCATGGTCTGGTCTCCTACATGGTCGCTGTGCACGAGAATAATGTGTTACGAATATCTGACTGGCTGATGAGTTGCCGGGTTTTTTCCCGAACGACCGAGGATCTCATGTTCAATCATCTCCTCCAGATCGCCAAAGCAAGAGACGTTTCGGCAATTGTCGGCGAGTTCCGCCCGACAGCAAAAAACGCCGTCGTTTCTGATTTGTATTCGAAGTTGGGATTCATCGTCCTGGAAGGCGATTCCGGCCAGTGGTGGCGTCTCCCGATGGAAGCAGCATGTCTGCGCAAGAGCTACATACGAGAGGCAAGTCACGAGTCCGACAGCCAGCTTCGTTTGCCTGGCAAGAAATGAATTTGGACTATTGCAGTCGTTATGGCACTTTTCCCACATCAGTTTGTGTTGATGATTTTGTGAAATTGGAGAGCGACAGAGGCGGTGACATACTAAATCCGCCTCCAATCGAGATATTGCGGCGTCGCCCCCGGAAAAATCCAAAGAATGTGTTCTCTCCCGCGCCACTTGAACTGAATGCCAAGTGGTGTACATCTCACTTCAAACCATGATGAAGTAATGAAGGTTACAGTTGTATCCCACGATGCCGGTGGTGCAGAAGTCCTTGCGAGCTATGTCGCGCAGCAGGGGCTGCAATGCGCCTTTGTGCTTGGCGGCCCCGCCGTTTCGGTTTTTGAACGGCGGCTCGGTCAGGTAGTGCAGTCCTTGTCTCTGGAAGAGGGTGTTGCCCGGTCTGATTGGCTGCTGTGTGGCACCAGTTGGCAATCGGACCTGGAATGGCGCGCCATTGATACTGGTCGACGCACGGGAAAACGTACAATTGCCTTTCTTGATCACTGGGTGCATTTTCGTGAGCGCTTCGTGCGCCATGGAATCGAGCACCTGCCGGACGAAATCTGGGTCGGTGACCCGCAGGCCGAGGCAATTGCCCGTCAATGCTTTGCAGGACATTCCATCCGCTTGATTCCGAATCCATACTTCCAGGATATACGGGAGGAAGTCGCCCTGCATGGTCAGGCAAAGCCAGCGACTACTGAACGAGGGTCTGGTTTGAATGTCCTCTTCGTATGTGAGCCGCTGAGCGAACACGGTCTCCGCGAATTCGGCGATGAGCGGCATTGGGGTTATACGGAATATGACGCTCTGCGTTATTTCTTCCGCAATATTGGTGCCTTGGGGCGGCCCGTTGATCGTGTTGTCGTCAGGCCGCATCCCTCCGAACCGGCGGGAAAGTACGATTGGGTCACCGAAGAGTTCGGCGTTCGCGTGGGAGTTGGCGGCAAGAAGGCGCTCTTGCATGAGGTTGCCGAAAGCGATGTCGTCGTCGGCTGCGAAAGCATGGCCATGGTTGTTGGACTAATTGCCGGGTGCAGGGCTGTTAGTTGCATTCCCCCCGGCGGAAGGCCTTGCGCACTTCCTCTGTCCGAGATTGAATCTTTGCAGGCGCTGGTCGCGGCATCGAATAAGTCGGGACGCATTGTCAATTGACTTGCTCCTTCCCGATGCATTCACCCCACAGACCGACTACCAGTATCAGTTGATGAAATCCATATTGATTAGATTCTGCAAGCAAATCACTCCTCCGGTGATCTGGAATCTCGTACGGCGGTCCGTCGTGCCGGAGCCGGAACGCATCACTTATACAGGCACATTTCCAAGTTTCGCTGCCGTGTCGGCGAGCTTTCCCGATACAACCAATTACCACTCAGATCAGTCAGAGCGTACTGAAATCGATGAAGCGCGTTGCAAACTCGCTAGATTTGAGGCCAACCAGGTGCCTGAGTATGGTCCAACGCTTCCACGACTCAACTTTCTCCCGACGGCGTTGTCGCTATTACAACGAAGTAATTTGAAGATTCTGGATGTCGGTGGGGGCTTGGGGACAACATTCATCGACTTGAAGTTCTCGCTACCGACAACGCGAGTGGAGGTGACCGTCGTTGAACTTCCTTCGATCGCCGAGAATGCGCGAAAAATCTTTGAAAAGTATCCGGACATAAGTTTTGTCAGTACCTTCCCAGAGAAAGGCACTGATTTTGACATCGTTTATTTTGGAAGCTCGCTCCAATACTTCGAAAATTACAATGAAGTCCTGATGAACTCCGCAAGTCTGGAACCTGAATTCATGGTTATTGCGGATACCACCATGGGGCCGGCGCAGTCGTTTGCCTGCGCTCAAGTAAATATGCATGGCCGAGTGATTCCCAGAATGGTTTTCTACAAACCTGAAATGATCGAGACATTGGGCAGGCTCGGCTATAAGCTCGTTCACCAATCAGCCAACTATTCACCGGTACACACTTTCGACAATTACGAACCCCCTGCCCGGCTGACTGGACACTGGAATCTGATGTTCCAGTTCAAAGTTTGAGAGATTGTACTTACCAATGATCAATAGAATCCTTCGCCGTATCCGGGGCTACCTCGTTTCGTTTGTGAAATGCGATGGGGAGAAGGCGTTCGTTGAGGCCAACAGAGAATTCTGGACGCACTTTACACCGCGTTCCTCCGTTGTATCAGGAAGACGCCATGTGCTTATTGAAGCATCCGAAAATCCTGTCATCAACATGTGCAATGCGTCGTTCGGATCAATCGTTTGTCATGCAAGGCAATTGACCCCGCTGTACTTGCTTCCTGGATGGCGGGACCGTTCTCTCAGGCGGATACTGGAGTCCTACCATCCCGATAGCCATTTTGTCTATACAACTGCCCCGCGCTTCCTTTTCGGCCGGTTGCTGGCGGCTGTGTCGGCATTCAGCGTTTGGAGAAAGCTGAAGACACCGCGCGATATTCTCGATTTCAGGGTAGATGGCCTCAAGTTTGGCGATATCGTGTACGACAACGTGCTGGTCAAGGGTTATGCAACGATTCAGAAGGTTAACCTTGATGTCCTGTGTGTGCTTTATGCCTTCTTTCAACACCGTCAGATGATCAATTACATCATCAGGCGCTATCCGCTGGATTCCTTTGTCGTTTCGCACACCATTGGAATGTTCGGCGGGACGTTTAGCCGATACTTGTTGAAGCACCAAATCGAAGTTCTGAATCGAATCGGGTCGCATGAGATTCTTGTGCAGAAATATCGAAGCTCTGCTGATGTGGGGTTTTATCCGGTCAAACCCGAGTGGCATCATTTCGAATACCTTATGAACTTGCCTGACGATGTTGTATTACCGCTCGCAAATGCCTATTTGGATGAGCGGCACAATCAGCAGATTAGCCACTTAGCTGTGGAATTGGCTTTTAATAAGAACAAACGCATTTATGACGATCGCGATCAATTCTGCCGAGTCAAAGGGTTCGATCCGACGAAGAAGCTTGCCTTCGTCATGCTACATGCATTCAATGATCATCCCCACTCACATTTTTCGAAGCCGCTAGAATTTCAAGACTATTTCGATTGGTTTGAGCGAACACTTCGGGTAGCGCAAACGGTGGATTCGGTGAATTGGGTATTCAAGGAACACCCAGCCGCTGCCTATTACCGGACCAAGGATGTGGACCTACACGCGATATTTGGCAGCGTATCGCAACCCAACATCATTTTCCTTGATGCCGACGCCGATTTCAATGCGCTGTCGATACGTTTTCTGGCGGACGCAATAGTCACCTGTCTGGGAACAGCCGGAATGGAGTATGCGTGTGTCGGGATTCCCTGCCTGCTTGGCGGCGAAAGCCCATATAGCGGTTTCGGATTCGCAATCGAGCCGCACACGGTCGCGGACTACGAGGCGCTACTTCGCGGTCTGGACAAGATTGGCAGGCTGACTCCTGAGCAAATGAAAGCCGCGAAAATCGTTACGTACTTCGAACTATCGATGCTGAATCGTGCACAGTACCTATTCTGCCCACAGTACGATTATCGACAGATAGCGGCGATGTCATCCTCGAAGATGCTCGCGGATGCCGCTGACTGGATTCGCCGAGCAGATGTTGGCGCCCTCAATCGTCAAGTTGATGTGCTGTCAGAGTTTGTCAAGGACTCGACGCGGACCCAATTCATCGACTTTGACTGCCATCCCTATATGCGAGGAGTGATTTCGTATTAGGCGGCGCGTCTTGCTGGCGACAGCTTGTGAATCCCCACCAGGCAGAGCGGTGAAAGTCTTCTGGTGGTAGGCGTAAGCTTACTAGACGGTATAATGTACATTGCGACATCGGCAACGCCAAGGTCAGTGCGGCTACCAAATCTGCGCACGATTGCAGAGGTCCCGAATGGCGTGGCGCCAGCGACGAGCTGAAAACTCAAAAAGACCGGAAGGACCTCGCTTGAAACCCTGCTTGATCTGTGACACCGATATCGAACCATTTATTTCCTTCGGCAAGATGCCGATAGCCAATGGCTTCCTCACGCCTGAGCAGTACCCAGAGGAACACTTCTTCAAGCTTGAGACCGCATTCTGTCCGCGCTGCAAGATGGTGCAACTGACTGAGTTGGTCGATGAGCGGAAAATGTTCCACGAAAACTATGCCTTCTTCTCATCCACTTCGGTGCGTATGGCGGAACACTTCCAGCGCTTCGCGGAGGGCGTGATGAAGGGGTACCTCGATCCATCCGATCCTTTTGTGGTGGAGATAGGCAGCAACGATGGCATCATGCTGCAGAATTTTTCCCGTGCCGGCGTGCGCCATCTGGGCATCGAACCCTCGGCCAATGTTGCCGAGGTTGCTCGCGGCAAGGGCATCCGCACCATCTCGGATTTCTTCAACGAGGATCTGGCCCGTCGCATCGTGGCTGAGCACGGCCAGGCGGACGCTTTCCTCGGCGCCAACGTGATGTGCCATATTCCTTACCTGCATTCCGTCGCCGCTGGTATCCAAATTCTGCTCAAGCCTCGTGGTGTACTGATGTTCGAAGATCCCTACATGGGAGATATCGTGCAGAAGGTTTCATACGACCAGATCTACGATGAGCACGCGTTTTATTTCTCGGTTGCTTCTGTTAGTCACTTGTTCGGCGAGCATGGACTGGAAGTGATCGATGTGCAGCCGCAGAATGTCCATGGCGGTTCGATGCGCTATGTCATTGCACACAAGGGCGCACGTCCTGTATCGCCATCGGTTGCCGAACAGCGGGCAAAGGAAGATGCCCTCGGACTCCATCGGCCGGAGACCTATATCGAACTACGGCGCAACATTGAGCGGTCACGCGATGAACTGATGGCTTTGCTGCACGACCTAAAGCGGCAGGGCAAGCGTGTGGTCGGCTACGGAGCTACTTCCAAGAGCACCACGGTGACCAACTATTGCGGCATAACGCCGGATCTGGTCGAGTTCATCAGCGATACCACCCCGATCAAGCAGGGCAAGTTCAGCCCCGGCGCCCACATCCCGGTAAGGCCTTACAGTGCGTTTCAGGAGCGCTACCCTGACTACGCGTTGCTGTTCGCCTGGAATCATGCCGAGGAGATCATGGCCAAGGAACAGAAGTTTCGCGATGCGGGCGGGCAGTGGATAGGCTACGTACCCAAGGTACAGGTCTCCCGTTGATTCCTACATCCTCACCGCTTGCTGCCTATCAAGCGCAACGGGATGACATTCGTGCACGCATATTGTCTGTATTGGAAGGCGGAAACTATGTTCTCGGCCCGGAGGTTGAAAGCTTCGAGCAGAGTTTTTCTGCATACTGCCAGGCGAGATACGGAATCGGTGTCAATAGCGGTACCGATGCGCTGATTCTGACACTCAGGGCACTCGATATTGGCCCGGGTGATGAGGTTGTGACCGTTTCACACACCGCACTGGCTACGGTTGCGGCGGTTTTGGCTGTGGGAGCGACGCCTGTTCTTGTCGATATTGATCCAATCTACTACACGCTGGATCCGGCAGTTCTCGGCGATGCCATAACCGCCAGAACCAAGGCGATTGTTCCGGTCCATTTATATGGCCAGCCGGCCGACATGGATTCGATTCTGGATGTAGCCAAAAAGCATGGCATTCCGGTGATTGAAGACTGCGCCCAAGCGACCGGAGCAATCTACAAAGGACGCCGGGTCGGCAGCATTGGCGATGCGGGATGTTTCAGCTTCTATCCGACAAAGAACCTTGGCGCCATTGGCGATGGCGGTATGGTTGTGACCAACAGTCAGAGGATTTCGGATCGAGTTCGCCGCATCAGACAGTACGGCTGGGACGCGAGGCGTGAAACCGATCGGTTGGGGATTAATTCCCGTCTGGATGAAGTTCAGGCCGCGATCCTTGCGGCCAAGCTTCCGCTACTTGACTTGAACAACGAACGCCGTGGGGCAATTGCTCGCAGATATAGTGCGGCGTTTGCCGGGCTGCCTGTGACTCTTCCACTTCAACGCCAAGAAACTGTGCATGTCTATCACTTGTATGTCCTTTCCTGTGATGATCGGGACGGCCTGCGAAGGCACTTGATGGACCGTCAGGTTCTGGCTGGTATCCATTACCCGGTCGCTGCTCATCGGCATGGAACTTATGCAAGTCGGGTTTCACTTTCAGCAACGGGACTCGAAATGACGGATAAGGTTGTTGATCGAATCCTCAGTCTGCCGATCTATCCTGAACTGCCTGAACCGGATGTCGACCGGGTCATCGAGGCCGTCAATTCATATTTTGATTTGTGATCCGGTATTCCCCGGGCTCGCTTGAGTTCCGAGGGAAGCCAGGGCGCTCGTGCTGATATGCCGTTTTCGTCCCATCGTATTGCGATGCCAATTATGCTCACCGCTTGTATCGGGTACCGGAAATGATTGAGCATTGGTTGCTTGAGGTTCAATCGTGAGCCCCGCAGTGTCAAAGCTGGTCGACCGGCCACTTATTTCCATCGGAGTCACGACCTACGATCGACCCGAGTTGCTCCGGGAGTGCCTTGCTTCGATCCTTGCGCAAACTTACGACAATATTGAAGTCATAGTTGCTAACGACTTTGTCGAGAGCCCCGTTACGTTCGATTCACTTGGATTGAAGCCGGATGATCGGGTCCGAATCGTTAATCACCCGCAGAACATCGGCGCCTACAAGAACAATCATTTTTTGCTGGCTGCTGCTAAAGGCGATTGGTTTACCTGGCTGGCGGATGACGATCTGATGCATGAGGATTTTCTCGAAATTTCTCACTACGTCTTTTCCGCAAACCCTGTTAATTCGGTTTTCACAAACTATGTCGCCTCCGCATCGCCGGCCGGAATATTTCCGAAGCCAGTGAAGCCCACAGTTCCACGCTTGATGGCAAGTCAGGAATTTCTTGATGCATATACTTCCAGAAGCATTCGAACAGTGGGATCGTATGGCGTCTTTCGCCGTGATTTGTTCGAGCAATTTGGCAGCGTGCCGCGCTTTGGATCCGGATTGCCGGTTTATGGCGATACCTTCATTCCCATCCTCGCAGCGTCGCTTGGCACCTTGGCCTATGTAGATCTGGACCTCATCTTTCTTCGGACTCATCCGGACTCTCGCTCGGCCAGTTCCGCCAACTTGGAGGACTACGCATCTGCGCAGCGTGACTTTATGGCGGAATTCGAGTCCCGCTGTCTTGAACTTCCGACTGTTGAACCTTCTCGGCGTCAAGTCCGAAATATGGTCACGTGGTTTGCTGCAGACAGTTGGGCAGTAACCTGTCGAGGAACCCAGGGCGTACTGCCGCGCCTTGTGATCTTTTCCCGCCATGCGCTCGATACTCTATTGCCCATGGTGAAAGGTACCGACAAGCTTCGTCTTGGTTTGTATATGTGCAAAATGGTGCTTGCCGATACACTTAGGCAACTGGCGGCAAGGCAATTCCGGAGGTTGGGCCTGATTTCATGACCGGCCTATGACGTTTCCGATTTACAAGGACAATAGAAATTTCCACGATTCCAATTCTCCGCTAGCCCAGTGCCTCATCTGAATGAACGATATATGAAAACGCTAATTCATATCGGCGGCAATAAGACGGCAAGCACACTCTTGCAACGCCGCCTCTTCGCGAAGCATCCAGGAATCAGATACCTCGGCGAGGATTGCGAAGGCTATTCCGACTTTCGGCCAATTCTGAATAGCATGGTTTCGGATGATGACTCCCACTTTGACTTTGCGGCGGCAGAACGAATCTTTGCTGCCCGGTTTGCCTCGTCGAACCAAGGGGAGGTTTGCGTTTTTTCGAATGAAGACATCATGACCTCGCCGCTCCCGAGCGTTTGCGCGAGCAGAGTCAAGGAACTAATGCCCGACGCACATATCGTCATGGTGATTCGTAATCAACTAACTACATGGCCGTCATGGTATGCAAATCATGGCGCCTACTTGAAAGGGGTCCCGCGTTCGTATTGGCGAAAGCATGTCACCTTTGATCAATGGTTGGAGTACTGCTTCAGCTTTCCGAAGCAAACACCTGTCGAAGCGATGAATTACGATAGGTACTTTGAAATCTTCAGTAAGAAGTTTGGCCGCGATCGAATCCATGTACTGATGTACGAGGAATTGCTCGCCGATCCGCACGCGTATTACAAGCGATGGGCTGATCTTCTGGAGATTCCCCATTTAACGATTCAGCAGTACCTATCGATGCATATCGAGCGCGGAAGAAATAGCGCCAGGCGTATGCATTACGACTATTGGTCGTCGCGCTTGTCCTGGATTCCTGGATTGGGTGCCGCGCAAAAGCTTATACTGTCATCCTTCAAGGGGTTAGGCGCATGGCTCGATGCCGGGCCTGCAGTAAAAGTTGTCTTGCCACAGGCATGGGCTGCGCGGATAAGTGATTATTATCGCGAGAGTAATGCAAGGCTCGCCGAGAGAACAAAACTGGATCTCGGGCGTTACGGCTACCCTCTTAAGTGACTGCATGGCAAGCTTCACCGGAAGCTATTTCTTGGACTTCAGGCGATCTGGGGGCAATATGCCCCATAAGACCTTATATTGATTTGCAACACTTTATGGACTGACAGATGACTACCCAGAAAAACATTCTTACACGTGCAGAATTTGAAGACCTTCGCGTTCGCAAGGCTCAGGAGATGGCGAAAGACACCGAACTTCACGAGGCGGCACTTGCCGCAAAGGTTCGCGCCGGGCACAAGTATTATTGGGTGCATCAAACCAACTGGATGGGTGAGCCATGCCTACAGCTACCGCAAGACATGTTTGCACTTCAGGAGGCGGTATTCAAGTCTCGGCCTGATTACATAATTGAATCTGGTGTGGCTTGGGGCGGAACGATGCTGTTCCTTGCTTCCATCATGAAGTTGCTTGGTGGGACAAAAGTCATCGGTGTGGATATTTTCATTCCGGAGGATTTACGTTCAAGACTACTGGCTCCGGAGAATCCGGTGCGCGACATGATTCACCTTATCGACGGGTCCTCGACTGATGTCGGTATCGTTGCCGACATTCGGAAAATGATAGGGCCGGACAAAAAAGTTCTTGTGCTGCTTGATTCCGACCACACCCATGATCACGTTCTGAAAGAACTACGCTTGTACGAACCCTTTGTTGCCAAAGGTCAATATTTGATATGCGGGGACACAACCATTGAGCGGCAGCCACCCGCAGAAGAGCGGCCGCGCGAGTGGGGTAAAGGTAACAATCCAGCTACGGCATTGCAGATTTTTTTGAAGGAATGTCCGGATTTTGAAGTAGATACCCTTATAGAAAACAAATTGCTGCTGACCAACAATCCCGGCGGCTACCTTAAGCGCGTTAGGTGATTGTTTCTGCAACGGTCCTGCTGCCAGACCCGATTGCCTAAGTGACTGGCAAACTCTATTTGGTTTTGTCGAACATATCTTGGGCCTAATGGACGTTGTAGTTGGCTTGGTGTTGGTGAGGTCTGATTATGTCTGAAATATACATGGCCGGTCCTTGGATGACTTCTCTGGAAGAGAAGCTTGTTCTGGATGCTGTCAAGAATGGTTGGTACGGCAAACAAGCCTATTACTACGTAGAGAAATTCGAGTCTGAATTTGCTGCATATCACAACCGCAATTTTGCGCTGATGACCCCAAACTGCACCACTGCACTCCATTTGCTCTTGGCTGGCTTGGGGATCGGTGAGGGCGATGAGGTAATAGCGCCAGAATGCACCTGGGTCGGTTCTGTAGCGGGGATCACTTATCAGCGCGCAACAACGGTATTTGCCGATATTGACCCTGAGCACTGGTGCCTGACTCCTGCTTCCATCGAACGGGCGATAACCGATCGAACCAAAGCGGTAATCGTTGTCGATCTATATGGAAACATGCCTGATTGGGACCGAATACTTGAGGTTTGCAATCGACACAACATAACAGTGATCGAAGATGCTGCTGAAGCTTTGGGGTCAACCTATCGAGGTGTTCGTGCTGGAAAGTTCGGTGTGGGATCTACCTTCAGCTTTCACCGAACCAAGACGATATCAACTGGTGAAGGCGGCATGTTGTTGCTGGATGACCAAGCGCTATTCGATCGCTGCAAATTCTTAAGAGATCATGGGCGGCAACCAGGAACTTACTACAATACCGAAATTACCTTTAAGTACATGCCGTTCAATGTTCAGGCCGCTCTTGGCTATGCCCAGTTCCAGCGGATCGAAGAATTGGTCGAAAAGAAGCGCTGGATATTGAATGGCTTCCGGGAGCGGTTGTCGGATATCCCGGACATTCTATTGAACCCGGAACCTAGTGACGTGCGCAACGGCGTCTGGGCGACTGCAGTTGTTTTTGGAAAATCCTGCGGAATGACAAGAGATCGGGCTCTCATTGAACTGCCGAAGCTTGGCCTACCGGCGAGACCCTTCTTTTATCCACTAAGTTCGCTACCGGCGTTTCCTGGCCGCGAAAAGATAGGTCGTGAGCTGAATCCCATTGCATACAGCGTATCGGAGCGGGGCATTAACTTGCCTTGTGCCCTAAATCTCACAAATGAAGATCTTGACGCGGTTAGTGGTGGAATCCACAAACTTCTGGGTCGATAGGTTGATGACTGTTCAAATATGAGATTCGTCGAGTTCCCTATCTTTAGAGATCCTAACGGTGTTCTGTCGGTTTTCGAGGGGAAGGCAACTATTCCTTTCGTAATTAACCGGGTATTTTCGGTTACGGCAGGGAAGGGATCCCGGCGAGGTGAGCACTCGCATATTCAATGTTCGCAACTGGTCGTTTGCATCGCAGGACGCATCCGCCTGACGTGTTTCGATGGCGCAACCATGGAAGAGGCCGTTCTTGACAGCGGCCATTTTGGTGTCCTGATACCTCCCGGCATCTGGGCTACACAAGAGTACCTTGAAGATAATTCGACGATCATCGTTTTCTGTGACCGAGTTTATGAGGCCGATGATTACATTCGCGATCATGAACAGTTTCTAAGAACGAAGGCGAGGACAAATTGAAAATTGTCGTAACCGGAGCGTTGGGTCATATCGGTTCATACTTGATCCGTGACCTTGCCGTTCAGTTTCCCGGGGCGGAAATTCTTCTTCTGGACAATCTGCTGACGCAGCGATATCCGTCGCTCTTTAACATGCCGCCGACAGGTAAGTATCGCTTTCTTGAGTTTGACGTGGCAAAGAACGATATCCGGCCCGTGTTGGACGGCGCTTTTGCGGTGATACATCTAGCGGCCATTACCGATGCCGCAGGAAGTTTTGATCGAGCGGAAGAACTCGAGGCCAACAACTTTCAAAGTACGCGGAAAGTGGCCGAGGCTTGCGCTGAGACTGGTGCCAAGCTCCTTGCGTTGTCCTCCACAAGCGTCTATGGGACAGCGAAGGATATCGTGTCGGAGGATTGCGCTGCCGAGGATCTACAACCTCAAAGCCCTTATGCAACGACAAAGTTGAAGGAAGAACAGCTACTTCAGTCATTGGGGAATAGCAATGATTTGCGGTTCGTTTCTTGCAGGTTCGGGACGATTTTTGGAGCGTCACCCGGGATGCGCTTTCATACTGCGGTGAACAAATTCTGTTGGCAGGCTGTGATGGGAATTCCGTTAACTGTCTGGAGCACGGCTTATGATCAGAAGCGGCCTTATCTAGACCTTGTTGATGCTGCGCGTGCCATATCGCTGATTCTCCGCACTGATTTGTTTGACGGGCGCTTGTACAACGTTGTCACAATGAATGCGACTGTTAGGCAGGTTGTAGAAACTCTGCGCGAGTTTGTATCTGAGCTTGAAGTCAAACTGGTTGACAGTCGAATAATGAACCAGTTGTCCTATGAGGTTTCCTGCGAACGTTTCGCAGGAAAGGGATTTCGACCCTGTGGCGACCTTCGGAGAGGTATTGGGCAGACAGTGGCGTTGTTGAGGTCTGCAAACTCTCTGCGGTGAGCGGGGCTTCCCGAGATCACCAAACCTTACCAAATAGTCCAGGATTGAGCATGCCTATTCAAGCTGACGGAGGACGTTACGTTCATACGCAGCATATTGATCTCGACAAAACGCAGCGCAGTCTGATCAAGCGCCAGAAGCCGTGCATACTTTGGTTTACTGGATACTCTGGGGCCGGCAAGTCGACCATTGCCAATAAGGTCGAGAAAAGGCTTTTCGAGCTTTCTCATCACACACACCTGTTGGATGGCGATAACGTCCGACAAGGCTTGTGTCGCGATCTTGGATTCACGGAGTTGGACAGAGTCGAGAACATTCGACGAGTTGCGGAAGTTGCGCGACTGATGCTCGATGCCGGGCTGATCGTATTGACGGCCTTTATTTCGCCATTTCGTGCGGAGCGACGAATGGCGCGGAGTTTGGTGGATGAAGGTGAGTTCATCGAAATATTTGTGGACACGCCCCTTGCAGTAGCAGAGAGCCGGGACATTAAAGGGCTCTACCAAAAAGCACGAAGTGGCCAATTGAGGAATTTCACAGGCATAGACTCACCCTATGAATCTCCTGAACACCCTGAAATCAGGATCGATACAACAGCCATGTCGGCGGAGCTGTCGGCCTCGGCTGTTCTTGACTATCTTTTTGTAAATGAAATTATTCGGCAACCTTAGTAAAGGCATTGCACGACATGAAACAAAAGATCGTCAATCTGCTTCGTCGATTGCCCATTGCACTCCCACTTCTGCCTGAAAAACAGTTGGTGCTGCAAGCCGCGCTAGTTGCAGCGCTGACGCGAGAACGGGCCAAGCTTAAATCTCTGTCCGCTGCAGAGTTTTCCGTATTTTCCCAGTGGGGTGAAGACGGCATTATCGATTGGATACTGTCACGGCTAGCGGGCATTCCCGAAACTTTCATTGAGTTCGGTGTAGAGGATTACCGTGAGTCAAATACCCGGCTGATACTGTTTCTTCGCAATTGGCGTGGCTTGATCATGGATGGATCAGAGGTGCACATCAGTAGCATCCAGAGTCAGGACATATACTGGCGCTACGACCTGACGGCCAAGTGCGCATTTATCGATAAGGACAATATCAACGAATTGATTGCATCGTCCGGTTTGCATGGTGACATCGGATTGTTGAGCATAGACATCGATGGCAATGACTACTGGGTATGGCAGGCCCTGGACGTGGTGCGCCCGGTTGTTCTGGTGTGCGAATACAACGCCGTTCTGGGTGACGTACATCGCCTATCCGTGCCTTATCAGGCGGATTTTCAGCGGACGCATGCGCACTATTCAAACTTGTACTTTGGCGCTTCGCTTCCGGCGCTGATACATCTCGGTGAGCAAAAGGGCTATCGATTTGTCGGCACCAACTCCAATGGATGCAATGCATTTTTTGTGCGGGCAGACTACGCTCCAGCGGTTGTCGGCGCTATCGACGAGATTCGTTCCTATCCGTCGCGGTTCCGCGAGGCCAGAGACGCAAATGCCCAACTGACATTTGCGCGAGAGGCGCAGCGAGCCGACATCATTAGGCATCTGCCCGTGGTCGACCTGGCAACCGGGCAGACTCGGTCTCTAAACGAACTGGGTGACTTGTACTCACCCGCGTGGCTCGGTGCTCAGTGAGTCTGCGCATTGCGTTCGACCAGCAAGTCTTTCTTCTCCAGGAATTTGGTGGTATTTCGCGATATGTCTGCAGATTGAGTGAGGCCCTGTCTTGCAGCCCAGCCGTCGAGGCCAGGATATTTGCGCCTTTGCATTACAACGGCCACCTTATGGGATTACCCCGCAGGTTGGTCCATGGTTGGCGCATGCCCCGGATTCCAAAGACGGCTAGGCCCACATTCGCCTTGAGTGCATTGCTAGCCCGTCGGGCAATTTGTCGATTTCACCCCCACATCGTTCATGAAACCTACTATTCGAAAGACGCCTTTGCCCCGAAGGGGGCGCGCCGCGTCATTACGGTCTACGACATGATTTCGGAGCGATTTCCTTTCGAGTTTGCAGGCAGTTACTTCACCGATGCAAAGAGGTTCGCGATTTCTCGCGCCGACCATGTTTTGTGCATTTCGGAAAGTACACGGCGTGATTTAATCGAACTGTTCGGGATCGCTGCCGAACGAACCTCGGTGGTTTATCTCGGCTACGATGAGTTCGCTCATCCCGCGACGGACCAAGGTGGCGTGAAGGTTCGGGAAGGTTTGCGTCCGTATTTGCTTTACGTGGGAAGTCGAGGTGGCTATAAGAATTTTGCTGCGTTGCTAAGGGCGTTTGCCAGTTCGGCTTATTTGCGGGACGGTTTTTCGATCCTTTGCTTCGGTGGTGGGCCAATGGTTGCGGAAGAACGAGCTCTTCTGCGTCAACTGGGATTGTCGGAAGTGCATGTCCGCCAGGTTGGCGGCGATGACAGGATGTTGGCGGCGATGTATATGGATGCTGCGGCTTTCGTTTACCCTTCGCTCTATGAAGGATTCGGCATCCCTCCCTTGGAAGCAATGTCTATGGGTTGTCCGGTAATTTGCAGCAACGCCACATCGATTCCTGAGGTCGTCGGCGATGCGGGCGAATACTTCAATCCGGTCGAATCCGAGGCGATTCGAGTTGCTATCGAACGTGTCCTGCAATCGAACGACCGGCGCCGAGAGCTTGTGACTAAGGGCCATGCGCGACGGGCAATGTTCAGTTGGGAGCGCTGTGCCAGCGAAACACATGATGTGTATCGGAGCATTTTGTGAAACGGGCATTGATTTGTGGAATTTCCGGGCAAGACGGTGCCTATCTCGCAAAATTTTTGATTTCCAAGGGCTACCAGGTGTGGGGCACTGCGCGCGATGCTCAGGTCGCCAGTTTCCAGAACCTGCTGAAACTCGGAGTACGCGACACCGTGAAGCCGCTGTCGATGGTTCAGACCGACTTCAGGAGCGTATTAAACAGCCTGATGCGCAGTGATCCGGAAGAAATCTACTTTCTGTCGGGCCAAAGCTCGGTCGGTCTGTCATTCGACCAACCTGCGGAAACGATGGAAAGCATTTCCCTGGGAACGTTGAATTTGCTGGAAGCCATCCGGTTCATTGGAAAGCCAATCAAGGTCTATCATGCAAGCTCGAGCGAATGCTTTGGCGACGTCGGCGCGGATCGAGCCACAGAAGAGACACCGTTTCGGCCAAGAAGCCCCTATGGGGTCGCAAAGGCGTCTGCACACTGGCTGGCAGCGAACTACCGCGAAGCCTATGGTCTATTTGCCTGCAACGGCATTCTCTTCAATCACGAATCACCGTTGCGCCCGGCGCGATTCGTGACCAGAAAGATAATCTCGACTGCCTGCCGCATCGCCACTGGCGCGAAGGAGAGACTGACTCTCGGCCGTCTTGACATCGTGCGCGACTGGGGCTGGGCACCCGAATACGTGGAAGTGATGTGGCGCATGCTTCAGGCCGAAGTCCCAGACGACTACGTAATCGCAACGGGGCAATCAAACACGCTTGCCGATTTTGTGTCGCTGGCGTTCGAGAACGTCGGACTCGATTGGCGCGAACACGTCGACAGCGACGCGTCCTTGTATCGTCCTCTCGACATTACTCGAAGCGCAGGCGATCCGGCAAAAGCGCATCGTCTTCTCGGTTGGTCGGCGGCGACAGGTCTCTCGGAACTGGTAGCGAGGCTGGTAGCAGCCGAACCCGGAAGTTTGGCGCGCTGAGCCGCCAGTTTTTCGATGGAACCCGTCCGAACGCCTCCGTTACTATCGATCATCACAGTCACGATGAACTGTGCCTCCACCATCGAGCGAACCTTGCAGTCCGTAGAGGAGGTCAAAACCGCGGAGATTGAGTACCTGGTGATCGACGGCGAATCAACCGATGGAACGCTGGAAATCCTCAGGGAGACCGGAGATTTGGTCGATACCCTAGTGTCGGAAAAAGACTCAGGCGTATATAACGCAATGAACAAAGGCGCGGCGCGCGCGAATGGGCTATACGTCTTGTTCCTTAATGGAGATGACCGACTCAATGCCGGAGGTTTCGAACGAGCGATCGAGATTCTAAGGAACGAACGGCCGAAGATCCTGTGTTGTCGTAGCGACGTGTGCTGGCCGAATGACACAGAGGTGGAGGTGCTTGCCCCCCGACCCTTTCTCCTTCCATTCTTCAATACGATTCCACACCTGTCGACCTTTATCGCGACGGATATTCAAAAGTCATTTGGTTATCGGGAAGACCTGAGAATCGCTTCGGACTACGACTTGTTTCTGCGCTTGTTCCTGCGCGGCTATCGATTCCGAATTGCCGACCCGATTACCGCTATTCACTATCGTGGTGGTGTGTCAGGAGATATTCGACGGTCCGAGGATGAGATCGAAGCGGTGAAGCGGGACAATCTCGGCTTCTTTTATTTTGTCGTCAAATTGTTGATGAATTTGAACCGATTCAGGAAGGGAATTGTTGCTCGCCACCTAGGCTGATGCGGGCGACCTCAATGGCAAGGAAATCGGAAACCCTGGTTCGGCGGTTTCCTGTCCAATCTCAGTGCGGCAAGAACTAAAACAAGGTGTGGCCAATGCTTCTCAAACGACTTTTGAACAAACTTTGCCGGCATTTAGCCGAAACCACTGTTCAGCGCAGATCGCCTGGAGATTTGGAGCGCGTGAGCCGTGGTTCGCTGCTGTTCAGTTATGGCAATGTCTATAGCCAGGTTGGACAGGACGGCATCATTCATGAAATTCTGAGACGAATAGAACCGCAGTTGCCTAAAAAGAGAGCGTTTGTCGAATTTGGCGCGTGGGACGGGGTTTACCTGTCAAATTGCCGCTGGCTGGTTGAACAAGGCTGGCATGGGGTATTCATCGAGGGAGACGTGAATAAGTTCGCAAATCTGGAATCCAACTACCGTGAGCTCAAGGACAGGATCAAGTGTGCGAATGCCTATGTCGGCGCACCCAATCGTGGCATAGGCAAGGAAAGCGTGGCTGGAATTGTCGAGCGATGCGGTGGCGATGTCCGGGATGTATGTTTTGTAGTGATCGATGTCGATGGCCTCGATCTGGAAATATTCCAGGATCTCGGTCTGAAACCGGCTGTGATCATGATGGAAGGGGGGCACAGCTTTTCGCCTAAAGTCATCAGGCCGATACCAGTGGCCGAGGCGGCGAAGAACATCCACCAGCCATTGGCCCATATCCTTGAGGTAGCAAAGCAGCAAGGCTATACGCCCGTATGCTTTCATCAGGACCTCTACCTAGTCAGGACAGATCTCGCTGCCGCGTTCAGCGACTGTCCGCAAACGGCGGAGCAGTTGTATTCCGATACCTATTATTTTCTGACGCCTGAACAGCGCGCGCACATACACAAATACCGGGCCGATTCGCCCATCATAAGGCGCCACGAAACCGAGGTGCTGGGCGGGTTTTCACCGAATCCGCTGACGAGTCCCGCTTTCGACGGGCCGCAAGATTGACGACGCGATGAAAGCCATCTTGACCGGCGCCAAGGGGAACCTGGGGAAGCACATCCAGATCCATTCGAAGTTCGACTTTCTTCCGGTTTCACGGCACGATTGGACATCCCTGGATGATGTCGAAGAAGGCGAGTACCACGCGCTAATTCACTGCGCATACGACCTCAAGAACGACCTGAACCTTCTGCCGGACAATGTTCTCGAATCAAACGTCGTATCAACCGGGAAGGCACTCAGGCTCTGCCGGGAAAGGCGGATTCCCAGGTTCATTTTCATCAGCAGTTGCTCGGTCTATGGCGATTCGAGCAATTCGGCGGAAGACAAACCTTGCAGCCCCGTGAGCATGAACGGCTTTACCAAGCTGTTCAACGAAGAACTCGTGAAATCGTTTTGCGAGGCCAATTCGATCGACTATCTGATCTTGCGCGTATTCAACTCCTATGGTGGTGACGACCAGTTCTCGGTGGTGCAGAAGCTGATCTCCTGCGCAAAACTCAAGCGCCCCTTCACGCTCCTTAACGAGGGGATCGCCGAGCGGGATTTCATTCATGTCGATGACGTGGCGCAAGTGGTTTGCGCGCTTGCGGTAATGCCGCTTGGGCGGGAAATCATCAATGTGGGCTCAGGACGTTCGGTACGTATTGTCGACCTGCTCAAGGCAGTCGAGGAGAAGTTCGGAAAGATCGCCGTCGTCGCCGAGCAACGGCCGGGCGAGGCGATCTATTCGCGTGCCAACATCAACAAGCTCAGCAAGCTGGTCGATCTCCAGGCTCGCGACATATTTGACTTCATCCGCGATTGTCTATAGCGAGTTTTTCGATCTGGTTCGCGATCGTGTTCCAGGTGAAACGTTCGATCCAGGCCTGCCGTCCCTTCGCCGATAGCTCGCTGAGCTTCCCTTGATTAAGGGAAAGTTCCTTCATTTCCCGAGAAAAGACCAATGGATCTGCGGATGAAAAGCCTTCTGCGGATCTGTTGCCGGCACAAAGTACTCCACCACCACTCCATTCGATGAGTTCGTCTACATTGCCGACCGGAATCGAAAGGAAGGGCAGGCCGGTCGCCATGCATTCAAAGATGACGAGCGGGGAATATTCGACATGCGAAGCAAATAGAAACAGATCGGCGTCGAAAAACAGCGTGATCAAATCCTGCCGTTCCAGGTTGGCAAAAACTATTCTCTTGTCGAGACTCCTGTTACTTCGCGCCAGCCGCGTGATGTTGAAGGGTGATCGACCGAGCGCGCGCCGTCCGTATTCTTTCACGACGTGTCGCGGATTTCGGAACAGGGCAGCCAGGCTTGAATCATCATCGGTGTTGTAATTGCCGTTCAATACCAGCGTCGAGGCGAACGGAACCTCGAGCGAAAGGTAGGCTTGCAGTATTTCCTTGTGCCCCTTGTTGTAGGCGGGCGCACCAACCGAAAGATAGATGAAATCCTCTTTTCCGATGCCGAGTCGCTCCCTGATGTTCGTTTTTTCAGGATTCAGGAATTCCAGCTCGCTGGCTCCTGCGGGAATGACGTTGATACTGGGCAGATTGTTGTCCCGCGCGAAATTGATGTCACGGTAATTGGTCGAGTTGTAGATGAGGGCATCGAACTTCCGAAGGTGCTTCGCCATATCCCTGTAATACTCCCGGTACTTCGCGAGGTAGAAGCCGGAATACCCGCAAGGAATATGAAGCCTCCTGTAGTGGATGGCATCCAGTACAGGCAGCATTGCATCGAAGGTCCATTGCTGGGCGGCCATGACGAGCAGAAAGTCGAAATTTCCTTTCACAAGCAGGTCCTGGTACTTGGCGATTTCCCCGGTCATGCCGGAGGCGGCGTTTCCGATGACCTTGAACGAACGGATGTGCATGCCGTCGACGAAGTCGAGCGTCCGGTCCGCGCGCCAACTTGTCGCTACTGTGACAGCGTGGCCCTTCATGACGAACCGGAGCCCGATTTCGTGCATCATCTTCTGGACTCCACCGACGCTCGGGTGGAAGTGCTCACAACACAATAGAATATTCATCCTTGGCTTCTTTGGAGTCTTGGATACGGTTGCCCGGATCAGGGCAACCAGGCGCGTGTTATCCAAATGACAAGTTTCTTTTGATCCATTTCAATGATCATTTCCCATATTATCGGCGGCTTGGGCAATCAGATGTTTCAGTATGCGGCGGGAAGGTCGCGTTCATTGGAACTCGGTGCGCCGCTCCTGCTTCATGTTTCGGATTTTGCCGATTACGGCTTGCACCAGGGCTTTCAGCTGGATCAGGTTTTTGGCTGCGAATTCCAGTTCGCTCAAGAGTCGGATGTGCGCCGGCTCCTTGGATGGCGCGGGTACCGACTCGCCCGGAGAGTCCTTCGGCGCAAAGTCGCTGTGGCATTGCGGGGCGAAAAGTTCGTCATGGAGCCGCATTTCGACTACTGGCCCGGCATTTCCTCCGTGGCACGGGAAAGCTATCTTGCAGGCTGCTGGCAGTCGGAAAAGTACTTTCGGAATATTGAAGCCGTAATCCGGCGTGACTTTTCCTTCAAAACGCCTCTGACCGGCCTCAATGCGGAGTGGGCATCGCGCATTGCAGATTCGACGTCGATTAGTCTTCATGTCCGACGTGGCGACTATGTCGCCAACCCGAAGGCGTTGGCGGTTCATGGGCTTTGTGGCCCCGATTACTACCACTTGGCCGCCGATCGTTTTGTTCGCGAGCTTCCCGCACCTGAGTTTTTCATTTTCTCCGACGATATCGCTTGGGTGCGAGAGCACCTGCAAATCGCCCAGCCCTGTCACTACATCGACAACAACAAGGGGGCCGACAGTTACAACGACATGCACCTGATGAGCCTGTGCCGCCACCATATCATCGCCAACAGTTCCTTTAGCTGGTGGGGGGCGTGGCTAAATCCGCGGACTGACAAGAAAGTTATCGCGCCGAGGAGATGGTTTGCCAACGGGCGGCCTGTCCATGATTTGATTCCGGCGGGATGGGTGACCTTGTAAAATGCGTCATCGGCCGGGCCCGCAGGGGATGGCGGCAGCACGTCGGTGAGCTTGGTTCGGGGGTGGCGGTGTCAAACAGGGCATGTCTGGTGATAGGCGGGGGAGGATTCATCGGTAGCCACTTGGTTCCGCGCCTTCTTTCGCGAGGCCGGAGGGTTACCGTGATGGGGAGAAGCCGGATCACCGGCCGCGATCTTTCCGACGGCGCCGATTATGTTTCCGGCGACTTCGGCAATGTCGATCTGATCCGCAGCCTGCTGGCAAGGCACGACGAAGTCATCCATCTGGCCTATGCCACGGTTCCCAATACCTCCTTCGACAATCCTCTCGGGGATCTGCTGGAAAACCTGCCCGCCACGGTCCAACTGTTTGCCGAAGTTGCGGCGGCGGGAAGCAGGCTGGTACTGGTGTCCTCGGGCGGCACGGTTTACGGGGAGGGATTGACCCTGCCGATCTCGGAGGACCATCCGACGCTTCCAATATCTCCTTATGGGGTAACCAAACTTACCCTGGAAAAGTATGCCTACCTGTATTCCGTAACGCATCGGCTCAACGTCGTCTGCGTTCGCCCAGCCAATGCCTACGGAGAGGGACAGGCGCCATTTTCCGGGCAGGGCTTTGTCGCGACCGCGATGGCGGCGGCCCTGCGCGGGGTGCCGATCAGGATATTCGGGCCGAGCGGGTCGGTGCGCGACTACCTCCATGTCGCAGACATCGCCGAAGGAATCGTCGCCACGCTCGATCGGGGGATTGCCGGACAGACCTACAACCTCGGAAGCGGCAAGGGACGCAGCAACCTGGAGGTGGTCGATGCGATCAGGCCGTTGTTGAGGGAGGTCGGTTGCGAAGCCTTGACGATTCATGAAGCGGCACGAGTATTCGATGTGCATGAAAACGTTCTCGACAGCAGCCGTTTGAGAAGCCTGACGGGATGGCAGCCGACAATCGAATTCGAGGAGGGTTTGCGGCGCACACGCGATTGGCTGAGGGGCTGCGTTGGCTAGGCTTCGTGAGGGACAATCGCACTCGTCGGGGCAAGCGCCGCTGGTAACGATCGCGATGCCGATTTACAACGCGGGCCGCTATCTGCGGCCGGCGGTCATTTCGATCATGCAGCAGACATTGTCCGATTGGGAGTTGCTGGTCATCGATGATGGGTCCACGGACGGTGCCGTGGACGGCATTCGCGATCTGGGTGATTCGCGAATCAGGATCCTGCGCGATGGACTGAATCGTGGCCTGGCGGCAAGGTTGAACGAGGCGATCGACCAGGCTCGCGGCAGATTCTTCGCCCGCATGGACCAGGACGACATTTCCTATCCCGAGCGGTTGGACCGGCAGCTAAAGATGCTGGAACAGGATCCGGAACTCGATCTGGTCGTGGTTCGTTGCATGGCTATCGACGCCGACGACAAACCGGTCGGCACGATGCCGCTCGCGCTCGCGCACGAGGAGTTGTGCGCCAGGCCATGGCGCGGATTCTATCTTCCCCACCCGACGTGGTTCGGCAGGATCGACTGGTTTCGGCGGCATCGCTACGCGGCCCCTGGTCCTTATTGTTCCGAAGATCAGGAGCTCATGCTGCGCAGCTACCGCGACAGTCGCTTCGCTTCGGCCCTGGAAATCATGTTTGCGTATCGGGTGCGCAACCGGATCCACTGGCGGAAGCAGGTCCGAACGAGGAAAACCCTGGTTGGACTGCAGCTGCGCCATTTCCTCGCTACGAGGCAGTATGGGTTCGGCGTTCTCGCCCTGGGTACTTTCGTGGCCCGGATCTTCATGGACGCCTCCAGTGCCCTGGCCCAGTCTTTCGGCTGGCAGGGTATTCATCGCTACCACGCGGTGGTAGCGAGCCCGCACGAACTGCAGCGATGGCGCGAGGTTTTGAATCAGATTGCCTTGGCGGAGAAGCGGTTTGAATAGGATCTGTTTTGTCCTGACAATTCCATTCACCCTGAACGCCTTCGTGCGTCCTCACCTCGACCGACTGTCGGCCAACTATGACGTAACGATTTTCCTGAACATGAAGGACACCGATATCGTCCCGGTGGTGCCAGCACGGGTCCGGCTTGTGCAGCTGGGCATCATTCGCCAGATCGCCCTTTTTGAAGATCTCCGGACCCTGTTCGAATTGACGGGAATTTTTCGGCGCGAACGATTCGACCTGGTGATCAGCATGACCCCCAAGGGTGGCTTGCTGGCGATGATCGCGGCCTGGCTGGCCGGCTCGCCGCGACGCGTGCATTGCTTTACCGGGCAGGTTTGGGCGACGCGACGGGGTTTTTCGCGATGGCTGCTGAAGACGATGGACCGCCTGCTGGCGTTTTGTGCGACGCGCTTGCTGGCCGATAGCGGTTCGCAGCGGCAATACCTGATCGATGAGGGCATTGTCGTTCCGGAAAAAATCGAGGTACTGGCGAATGGTTCCATGGCAGGTGTCGATGTCCGGCGCTTTCGACCGGATGCCGGTGCCCGAAGCAGGATTCGTTCGCAACTGGGAATCGGCGACGATGCGTGTTGCCTGCTTTTTGTCGGCCGAATGACCGGCGAAAAGGGCGTACCCGACCTGATTCAGGCCTTCGACAGACTTGCTGTTGAACATCCGAAGCTGCAACTGATGCTGGTCGGTCCGGCGGAAGAGGGGTTCGAGTCGCTTTTCCGCGATAATCCGCGGGTTCATCGGGTCGGTTACACCTCGGCGGTGGAGGAGTACATGGCGGCGGCTGATGTTTTCTGCCTGCCGAGCTATCGCGAAGGATTCGGCTTGGTACTGATCGAGGCGGGGGCGGTGAGCTTGCCGGTCGTTGCGTCCAGGATTTACGGCATTACCGATGCCGTGATCGAGGGCGAAACCGGTTTGCTGCACCAGCCAGGAGATGTCGCCGACCTGGTCGAAAAGCTGGAGGTCCTGGTTGGGAACCCGTCACTGCGCAACGCGCTGGGGGTTGCCGGCAGGCGCCGGGCGCAGGCCGCGTTCAGCGCTGACCTGGTCACAACGGAGATGGCGAATTTTTTGCAGCGGATGTTCGACGAAAGACAACAAATGACGCGTGACGAGCCATGACGGGTTCGCCCTGGATGCCGCTGATGGCTTTCGCGCTCACGCTTGTCGCCCTGCACTTCCTTCTCGGACGGGGTTGGGCGGGACATCTGGCGATCGATACGCCCAACCTGCGTTCATTGCATGCATCGCCCACGCCGCGTATCGGAGGGGTGATCATGGTGCCCGTGGCGCTGGCGAGTTCGATCCCGTTTTCGCAGAGCCCCGGCCTGTTGCTGGTACTTGCCGCTGCACTCTGCGCCATCTCCTTCTTCGATGACCGGTGGGGACTGCCGATCGCCTTGCGGCTGGTTTCGCATATCGCCGCCGCGGCCATGCTCTGTCACAGCCTTCTGCCATCGCCGGTTTCTTGGGGTTTCGGACTGGCGGTCCTGGTCCTGGTGTGGGCGATCAATCTGTTCAACTTCATGGACGGCAGCGACGGCCTGGCAGGCGGGATGGCGCTTGCCGGCTTTGCGGTCTTCGGTGCGGCGCTGCTGGATACCATGCCGGAGTTGGCCCGCCTGGCGCTGTGCATTGCGGCGGCAGCGGCGGGATTCCTGGTACTCAATTTTTCTCCGGCACGGGTCTTCATGGGGGATGCCGGGTCCGTTCCACTAGGTTTCCTCGCCGGAGGTGTCGGACTTGCGGGCTGGCTGCACGGCGTTTGGCCTGCCTGGTTTCCATTGCTGGTGTTCTCGCCTTTCGTGGTCGATGCGTCGGTCACGCTGATGCGGCGTATCGTGCGTGGGGAACGGTTCTGGCATCCGCATCGCGACCACTACTATCAGCGTCTGGTTCGCATGGGATGGTCGCATCGCCGCGTGGCCCTGGCCGAATACGGAATGATGGCGGGTTGTGGTCTTTCCGCCCTTGCCTTGTTGCGCGGTAGTCCCGTGATCCAGGCGGCGGGTGTGGCGGCGTGGGCCGTGATCTACGTCGGCGCGATGCTGGTGATCGACCGTTCCTGGGCGAGTTGCGACGAATGTCGCGGTGACCGGGCATGAAGCGCAGCGCGATGATCTTCCTGCACGACCTGACGATGGTCGTACTTGCCTGGCTAGGGGCCTACTGGCTGCGCTTCAACCTGGACATTCCGGCCGGATTCTCCCCGGCCATGTGGGCGGCGCTGCTGGTCGTGATCCCGGTGCAGGGCATCATTTTCTATGCCTTCGGCCTGTACCGTGGTCTCTGGCGTTTCGCCAGCGTCTCCGACCTGAAGCGCATCCTGATCGCCTGTGGCGTAGCAGGCCTCGCCACGCCGGCAGCGCTGGTGATGGCGCAACAACAGGGCATGGTGCCGCGTTCCGTCTTCATTCTCGATCCCTTGTTGCTGGTATTGCTGATGGGCGGCGTGCGTTTCAGCTATCGCGCGTGGAAGGACGGTCATTTCTTCCTGCGTCGCACGGGGGTGGGAACACCGGTCTTGATAGTCGGCGCTGGCGACACGGCGATGCGCCTGATCAAGGAACTGGAATTGAGCCGCGTCTGGCGCGTCGTCGGCCTCGTCGATGCAGGCTCCGCGCTGACCGGACGTCAGCTGGGCGACATACCGATCCTGGGCGGCATCGCATCGATCGGGGAACATGCGCGACGCGCCGAAGCGCTCCACGCCATCATAGCCATGCCATCGGCGTCGGCGGCGGAGCGGCGCCATGCGACCGAACTGGCCGCGACGGCGGGACTGTCGGTATTGACCGTACCCTCGCTCGACGACTTGCTCACCGGCCGCGTCGCGATCTCGGCGATTCGCAAGGTCGAACTCGAAGACCTGCTCGGTCGCGACCGCATCGAACTCGACGAAGCCGGCTTGCATCGCTTGCTGGAGGACAAGACCGTACTCGTGACCGGCGCTGGCGGTTCCATCGGTTCCGAGCTGTGCCGGCAGATCGCCCGCTTCCGGCCGCGCCTGCTGGTGTTCGTCGAACAGTCCGAATTTGCGCTCTACAGCATCGAACAGGAATTCGCCGGACAGCCGATCGCCTGCGTGATGGGCGACGTCAAGGATGTCGCGCGCATGGATGCGGTGTTTGCAGAGTTCCGCCCGGACGTGGTGTTTCACGCCGCGGCCTACAAGCACGTGCCCCTGATGGAATGCGCCAATGCCTGGGAGGCGGTGAAGAACAACGTGCAGGGCACGCTCAATGTCGCGCGCGCCGCGCTGGCAAGCGGTGCCGGCGAGTTCGTGCTGATCTCGACGGACAAGGCGGTCAATCCGACCAATGTCATGGGCGCCAGCAAGCGCCTGGCGGAAGTGGTGTGCCAGGCGGTGCAGGCACAGCGCTCGGCGACGCGCTTCGTCATGGTGCGTTTCGGCAACGTGCTTGGCTCGTCGGGCAGCGTGATCCCGCGCTTCCGCGAACAGATTGCACGGGGCGGGCCGGTGACGGTGACCCATCCCGAGATCATCCGCTACTTCATGCTGATTCCCGAAGCGGCGCAACTGGTGCTGCAGGCGGGCCTGCTGGCGGCAAGGGAGGCCGAAGGCGGCCGGGTCTTCGTGCTCGACATGGGCGAGCCGGTGCGCATCGTCGACCTGGCGCGCGACATGATCCGACTTTCCGGATTCAGCGATGACGAGATCAAGATCGAATTCACCGGCCTGCGTCCCGGCGAGAAGCTTTTCGAGGAACTGCTCGCCGACGGCGAGGCGACCCTGCCTACGCCGCATCCGAAACTGCGCATCGCCAGGCCCTCGGCGCTGCCCGATGACAAATGGCTTGCCGAACTCGAAGCCTGGCTGGCGGCGTCGTGGCGCGACGAGGACGATGTGAAGGCGGGGCTCAGGCGCTGGGTTCCGGAATATCGGCCCGCAACGCATTGAAGGCGGCCACGGTTTCCGCCACGGTGATGTCGTCCACCACCAGCGACGGTTTCTGCAACAACAGATAGGGTACGCCCCACGGGCGCCAGCGCGCCGAGCCCGAATTGCCGAACAGGGCGACGATGGGCAGGCCCAGCCCCGCGGCGAGGTGCATGGCGCCGCCATCGGCGCAGATGAGAGCATCGCATTCGGCCAGCGCGGCGATCAGTTCGGGCAGGGTTTGCGTCGGGCGCGCGTCGACGGCCGGGCTTGCCGTAGCGTCAGCGCCGACTCTTTTCAGCACTTCCGTTGCCTTGGCGTCGTCCCCCGGATGCAGCGGATTGTCGTCGTCGCCGGGCGACCACAACAGCATGAAGCGTGGCGAACCGTGACGGGCGAGTGTGTTGATCAATTCAGCAAAGCGTTCGGCCGGCCAGCGTTGCGAAGCTTTGCGCGCGCTGATGTGGATGCCGATGGTCGGGTTGCCTACGGCGCCTGGGCCAAGAGTCGGCGCCGGTGCTACGGCGCTCGCTGCAATGACGCGGCAAGCCGGCGGCGAACCCTCGATGCCATACACGGCCGCGATGCGAAAAACGTCCTCGACTTCGTGGCGTCCGGCATCGTCGAGCGGCAGCGCGACATCCAGTCCGCCGACCGCGCCGAAGCCGATCACGCGCTTCGGCGCGAGCCAGCGTGCGAGCTTGACCACGCGCGGTTGCGGCGTCGTGGTGGCGATGATGACGTCGTCGATTTCCATCGCGCGCAGCCGTCGCATCATCTGCAGGCGCCGCCACAGGATGCCCGGCAGTGATTCGCCTTTCGCTCGGTGCTTGGCCTTGGTATAAACGAAGACTTCGTTGAGGTCGGGGTTGCCGTCCAGCACCGGCGCGTTGTAGCTGTTGACCAGGGCGCCGATCCAGGCTTCAGGAAAGCGCTGGCGCAAGGAGGTGATCAGCGGCGTGGTGCACACCAGGTCGCCGATGTTGTCGCGGCGAACGACGAGTATTTTTCGGGGGGGATCTAGGCTCAAGGTAAACTCGCCGGCTATGGCTACATATGCAATCGGCGATCTGCAGGGATGTTACGACCCGCTCGGGCGCCTGCTCGACTATATCAGCTTCGATCCGGCCGCCGACCGCATCTGGCTGGTCGGCGATCTGGTCAATCGTGGGCCTGCCTCGCTCCAGGTGCTGCGCTTTGTCAAGTCGCTGGGCGCCGCCGCGACGGTGGTGCTCGGCAACCATGACCTGCACCTGATAATGCAGTCCGAGGGCTATGGCAAGTCGAGCGCTGAGGACACCTTTCACGATGTGCTGGCCGCACCAGACCGTGCCGAGCTGCTGGCCTGGCTGCGGGCTCAGCCGCTGTTCCACGTCGAAGGCGACTGGGCCATGGTGCATGCCGGCCTGTTGCCGGGGTGGTCGGTAGCGCAGGCGCAGGCGCTTTCGGACGAGGCGTCGGTGGCGCTGCAAGCGGATGACTATCGTGATTTCCTGGCCCACATGTGGGGTTCGGAACCGGCTGCCTGGCGCGACGACCTTGCCGGCTGGGATCGCCTGCGAGTGGTGGTAAACGCGATGACGCGCATGCGTTACGTGACGGCAGCAGGCGCCATGGAGTTTCGCGCGCCGGGTGCCAAGGCGCCGCCGGACAAGGGACCGGCCGGGTGCGTGCCCTGGTTTGCCGCCCCCGACCGCGCCAGCCTGGACCATCGCATTGTTTGCGGGCACTGGTCCGCGCTGGGCTATCGCGACGAAAACAATATTCTGGCGCTCGACACCGGATGCCTCTGGGGCGGGTGCCTCACGGCGGTGCGGCTTGAGGATCGCCGCGTGTTTCGCCAGCCCTGCCCGCAACAGGCCAAGCCTTCCGGCTGGGACTGAGCTGGTTCAGCGCGACGGCGCTTTCAATGCGAGACGCGGGTGGCCCCGCTGCCCGACAGGACCCGAACCTTGTCGCCGGCGCGGAATTGTTCGTCGGCTTCCTGGGTCACGGCGATGAACTGACCGCTATCGAGTTTTATCGTGATTTCGAGGCCATCCTTCTTGCTGGTCCTTTCCTCGATGGCCTGGCCGGCGACGCCGCCGACCACCGCGCCGAGTACCGAACCGACGGTGGATCCCCTGCCATGCCCGATGTTGCTGCCAGCGATGCCGCCGACGATGGCGCCGGCGCCGGTGCCGACTCCCGACTGGGTGCCTTCGATGGTCACGGTGCGCACCGATTCGACGACGCCCATCCGTACCTGCATTTCGCCGCGCGTTTGCGAACGCGAGTAGGCGGAGCCCGATTGGCTGCCGGCGCAACCGGCGAGAAACACCGTACCGGCGACCATGATTGTGACAACGAGGATTCGGTTCCGATTCATCTGCATCTCCATGTCAAGGCAGCCGCACCGTAGCGCCTACCAGAGGTCGTCGCCAAACGCCGCGCGATAGCGTCCCGCAATTTCGTCGGCCGCAAGCTTGTGGTTCTGGCCGCCGCGGTGGGCGATCTTGATCGAACCCATCAACGACGCCAGCCGCCCGATCTTTTCCCACGCCCAACCCTTGCCGATGCCATGCAGCAGGCCGGCACGGTAAGCATCGCCGCATCCGGTCGGATCCACCAGCGACTGAGGTGGCGCCGTCGGAATCTCGATGCGGCGACCCTCGGCGTAGATGTGCGATCCGCTACCGCCCAGCGTCACGATCAGCGCCTTTACCTCGCCGGCCAACTGCTCCAGCGAGCGTCCGGTGCGCTCGGTCAACAGCTTGGCTTCGTAGTCGTTGACCGTGCAGTAGTCGGCGAGTTTCAGGAAGGCCATGAGTTCTTCGCCGTTGAACATTGGCAGGCCCTGGCCCGGATCGAAGACAAAGGGGATGCCGGCCTCCTTGAACTCGCGCGAATGCTGAAGCATGCCGTCACGGCCGTCGGGCGAAACGATGCCGAGTCCGACGTCGCGGGCGTCGGTCACCTTGTTCAACTGCGACTGGGTCATCGCTCCCGGGTGGAAGGCGGTGATCTGGTTGTCGTCGAGGTCGGTGGTGATGAAGGCCTGGGCGGTGAAACTGCCGGGCACATCCCTGACGTGGCTGGCGTCGAGCCCGAGTTGCTTGAGGCGGTGCATGTAGGGCGCGCTGTCGTCGCCGACCGTCGCCATGATCAGCGGTTCGTCGCCCAGCAACTTGAGCGAGTAGGCGATGTTGCCGGCGCAGCCGCCAAACTCGCGCCGCATGTCGGGTACCAGGAAGGCGACGTTGAGGATGTGGATCTGCTCGGGGAGGATGTGGTTCTTGAAGCGGTCGCCGAAGACCATGATGGTGTCGTAGGCCATGGAACCGCAGATAAGTGTCTTCATTCGGACTTTCGGGTGTCAGGGGAAAAAGAGGTAGAGCCGGTAGCCGCTGGCTGCCATCTCGCCGGAATCCACGCGGACGGCGACGGCGATGTCGGCGTTGGGCGGCATGCCGTCTGCAGTGGGCGTCCGCGCCGGCAGATAATCCGCCGGGGCGAGCACCTTGCGCGCCACCGGCTTGTCGGCGGTGTCGGTCAGGGTAAGTTCGAGGTGGGGGAATTCCTGGGCAAAGGGCGCTCGATTCTTCAGAGTTGCGGTAAGGGTGAGGCGGCCCTTGGTTTCGGTATCCGGATGCAGGTCCGAAGCTTCGATGCCGACCAGCCCGACTTTTGCCGGGAGGCCCACTTCACAGCCGGCCAGATCGCACAGGGCAACCAGCGCAGGCTTCGTTTCCGGCCAAAGCACCGCAAGCTCGACGCGAAACGCCAACGTCGCCTGCAGTCCGAGCGCGATCACCGCGATCAGGATCCCGGTTATCCACGGCCAGCGCCGCGGCTGCGGTTCGGCAACGGCTTCGTTCCCTTCAGGCAACTCGTTTGCGGTCGCGGAGTCATCGGGTTCGACCACTTCGTTCGCTGGCGCTTCGGTCGGCGCCGCTTCGGTTTCGAGGGATACGGGCGCCGTGGCATCTTCGCCGGGTTCCGAGCCGATATCATTTGCGTCGATCGGGGCGGCTGCACTGTCCGTGTCGGCGCCTGCATCGACCGGCGCGGGGATTGGTTCACCGGCATCGTTGCGGCCCTGATTCTCTTCTCGCGGTTCAGGGCCGGGAGCGTGAGACGCCGTTTCGGGAATCGACAGGAACTCGGGCACCGGCGCGAAGTCAGCCTCAAGAGTCGGCGCCCCAAAGGGATTTCCTTCGGTCGCTGGCGACACGGCAGCATCGGGCTCCGTGGCATGCGATACCGATGGGGGTGCCAGGTCGCGTGGGGCGAAGTGGCTGTGCGCCGGCACCGACGGGGTTGTCGTCGCCAGCATCGGCTCCTCGATCAGGCTATCGAGCGCGTTGAAGGCATGCTGGCAGGCGCCGCAACGCACGCGGCCAAGGCGCGCCTTGATCTGTTCCGCGGTAACGCGGAAATGGGTGTCGCAGGCCGGGCAGCGCGTCAGCACCGCGTATCCTCCAGCCTCACCCAGCCGTCGCGTTCGGCGCCGACACGCAGCGCGACCAGCGGCGCATAGGCGGCAATGACCTGGTCGGCCTGGATGGCCAGCACGCCCGAAAGCGCGATGCGGCCACCGGGCGCGATCCGTCCGGCGAGCAGCGGCGCCAGCACGCAGAGCGGATTGGTCAGGATGTTGGCGACCACGATGTCGAACTGTTCGTCGAGTTTTTCCCTGGAATGGCGCAGATCCAGCGCCACCCGGTTGTTGGCGGCGTTGTCGCGCGCCGCGATCAGCGCATTGTCGTCGATATCGACGCCCAGCACCGAGGCCGCCCCCAGCTTCGCCGCTGCGATGCCAAGGATGCCCGAACCGCAGCCGTAATCGAGCACACTGAGTTGCGTCCCCCGGCCGCCGTGCAGCGAGTCGCACAGCCATTGCAGGCAGAGGAAGGTGGTCGGGTGCGAGCCGGTGCCGAAAGCCAGGCCCGGGTCGAGCACCAGGTTGATCGCGGCGGCATCGGGTGCGGCGTGCCACGACGGTACGATCCACAGGCGCTCATTGACGCGGATGGGATCGAACTGGGCCTGGGTCAGCCGCACCCAATCCTGTTCCGCGACCTCGTCGAGTTCGATCTCGGGCAGGTCATCAATGCCCGCCGCCACCGTGGCGGCGGCAATGCGCCCGATCAGGTCGTCGCTCGGATCGAACAACGCCACCACGCGGCTTTCGCTCCAGAGCGGGGTGGCCGGCCCGCCGCCGGAAGCATCGGGTTCGCCGAACTGCGGCGTTTCCAGGTCGGTGCCGGCCAATGCATCCTCGACGCTCACCGAAATGGCGCCGGCTGCCATCAGGGCATCGGACAGGGCGTCCGCATGTGCGGCGTCGGTCTCCAGGGCGACGCTGACCCACATGCCGGCTACTTGCCTTTCAGGGCATCGCTCTTGGCGGCGAGCTTTTCTTCGAGGTAATGAATGCTGGTGCCGCCCTTGATGAAGCGCTGGTCCAGCATTAGGTCCTGATGTAGCGGGATGTTGGTCTTGATGCCGTCCACCATCATTTCCGAGAGCGCGATCCGCATCCGCTTGATGGCCTGTTCGCGCGTGTCGCCGTAAGCGATCACTTTTCCGATCATCGAGTCGTAGTGGGGTGGCACGGTGTAGCCGGAATAAGCGTGGGAGTCCACCCGGATGCCGGGGCCGCCGGGCGGATGCCAGTTGGTGATCTTGCCGGGCGACGGCGTGAACTTGAACGGGTCTTCGGCGTTGATGCGGCATTCGACGGCATGGCCGCGGATTTCCACGTCGCGCTGCTTGAACCAGAGCTTTTCGCCCGCGGCGATGCGGATCTGCGCCTGAACGATGTCGATACCGGTGATCAGTTCGGTCACCGGGTGCTCCACCTGAACCCGGGTGTTCATCTCGATAAAATAGAACTCGCCGTTTTCGTAGAGGAATTCGAAGGTGCCGGCGCCGCGGTAGTTGATGCGGCGACAGGCTTCGGCGCAGCGGTCGCCGACTCGCGAAAGCACGCGGCGGTTGATGTCGGGCGCCGGAGCCTCCTCGATCACCTTCTGGTGCCGGCGCTGCATCGAGCAATCGCGCTCTCCCAGATAGACCGAATTGCGGTGAGCGTCCGAGAGCACCTGGATTTCCACATGGCGTGGGTTCTCGAGGAACTTCTCCATGTAAACGGTGGGATTGTTGAAAGCGGCGCCAGCTTCGCTGCGGGTCATATTGACGGCATTGAGCAGCGCAGCCTCGGTATGGACCACGCGCATGCCACGCCCGCCGCCGCCGCCGGCGGCCTTGATGATCACCGGGTAGCCGACCGCCCGGCCGATCTTGACGATTTCCTTCGGATCGTCGGGCAGCGCGCCCTCGGAACCGGGCACGCAAGGCACCCCGGCTTCCTTCATGGCATTTTTGGCGCTGACCTTGTCGCCCATCAGGCGGATGGTTTCCGGGCGCGGACCAATGAAGGCGAATCCGGATTTTTCGACCCGCTCGCCGAAATCGGCGTTTTCCGAGAGAAACCCGTAGCCGGGGTGGATCGCTTCGGCATCGGTGACTTCGGCGGCCGAAATGATGGCCGGGATGTTGAGGTAGCTCTGGCTCGAGGGCGCCGGTCCGATGCATACCGACTCGTCGGCGAGCTTGACATACTTCGCCTCGGTGTCGGCTTCGGAATGCACGGCGACCGTGCGCACGCCGAGTTCGCGGCAGGCACGCAGGATGCGGAGGGCGATTTCGCCGCGGTTGGCGATCAATACTTTACCGAACATATAGTTCTCCCGCGGCGAAACCGCCCTTGTGGCCTATGGCCACCGGTCGATTTAGCTGCGCTGCTGCGCCGCCTCGCGGCGGCTGGTCTCCGCGGTTGGCGATCAATACTTTACCGAACATGAATTTCTCCCGCGGCGAAATCGCCCTTGTGGCCTTCAGCCACTGTGCAATTTAGCTGCGCTGCTGCGCCGCCTTTCGGCGGCTGGTCTCCGCGGTTGGCGATAAGAACCTTGCCGAACATGCTTAGCCGATCACGAACATGGGCTGTCCGTACTCCACGGCTTGCCCGTTCTCGACCTGGATCGCCTTGATGACGCCAGAGATGTCGGCTTCGATCTCGTTCATCAGCTTCATCGCCTCGATCACGCACAGCGTATCGCCGGCCTTGACGGTCTGGCCGACCTCGACGAAAGGCGAGGCGTCCGGGCTGCTGGAACGATAGAAGGTGCCCACCATCGGTGCCTTCATGACGTGGCCTTCGAACGGCGCGGGAATGGGCTCGGCGACAAGAGTCGGCGCCGGCGCCACGGCGGCCGGAGCCGTCGCCGTGGCCGTTACGGGCATGTTGACCGTTGTGGTCGGCGCCGCAGTGAAATGCTTGGCGATGCGGATGCGTTCTTCACCCTCGGTGATCTCGAGTTCCGAAATGCCGGAGTTCTGCACGAGATCGATCAGGGTCTTGAGTTTTCTCAGGTCCATGGGGACTCCTAAAACGTGGGTTGGCGGCTGCGGCCGCCGCTATATTGATGAATCAGGACGCGGCGCGCAGGCGCGCCAGGGCGGCTTCCAGCGCCAGTTCGTAGCCTTGTGCGCCGAGGCCGGCGATTACGCCGACGGCAATGTCGGAAAAGTACGAGTGCCGGCGGAAAGCCTCCCGCGCATGCACGTTCGACAGGTGCACTTCGATGAAGGGAATCGCGACCGCCGCCAGCGCATCGCGCAGGGCGACGCTGGTGTGGGTATAGCCGGCAGGGTTGATGATGATGAAACGTACGCCCTGTTCGCGGGCCGACTGGACCCTGTCGATTAGCTCGCCCTCGTGGTTGCTCTGGAAGCTTTCCAGACGGACGCCGAAGGCGCGGGCGCGGTCTTCCATTGCCTGATGGATGCTGGCCAGCGTGGTGCGCCCATAAATGTCGGGTTCCCGGCTGCCCAACAGGTTCAAGTTGGGGCCATGCAGGACCAGAACAGCGTCATCAGAACCGGAGGAGGTGCTTGCTTTGCTGCTTTTTCGCTTCGTCATGACCGCAAGTTTGCCGCAAATGTCCGCAGTTTGTCCACTATCGTGCCGCGAGTTCCGCCAGTTTCGGCTCTAGGTCGGATTCGCTCCAACGCCCAAGTTTGGTCATCACGAGGTCGCCCCGACGGTCGAACACGGCGGTGAATGGCAGGCCCTGTCGGATATTGCCAAGATCCGCGCTGCTTGCCATGACCGTCATGTTGCCAATCAACAGGGGGTAGTTGATCGGAGTCGATTTCTGAAATTCCACTATTTTGTCTTCATCATCAGTGCTGATGCCGACAAATTGAACGCCGTTGCCGCGAAATTTCTCCTGCAATCGGGAGAACCCAGGCATTTCCTCGCGGCAGGGCTGGCACCAGGTGGCCCAGTAATTGATGACCAGGATCTTCCCCTGCCACTGCCGAAGATTCTGCGACTGTCCCTTCGTGTTGGTCAGGGCAAGCTCAGAAAGTGCTGCCACGGAAATGGCCGGAACAGGCGAGGGTGGCTCGGTCGCTTTGAACGGCACAGCGGCACGATAGGCCATGAATCCAACAACCAGAGCAAATCCGACCACTGCTGGCCAGAAAGCCTTGTGTTTCATTTCGCCGCCTCGCGCAGCAGGTCTGCCACCGCCGCCGCCCGCGCGCGATGGCGCCCGCGCCCGCCCTGCTGTCGTTGATCAAGTGGCGGGAAAATAGAAATCAGTATCGGCAGTTCATTCCATTCCAAACGCAGCTGGGCATCGATGCCGATTCGCTTGTTAGGCATCGTATCGTAGGAGATGCCGTGAGATAGCAGGGCGATCTCGACATCCTTGCTGCTGTCGGCGAACAGGTCGATCTCCACAGCGGAATAGCGGCCGGCCGTGCCGTCCAGCGCGCTCCCGGTCAGGTAAGGATTGAAGTCGGCGAGCAACTCCATCACTTCCAGGGCGGTGCTGCGCAGGTCGTGCAGGCGCTCGCGTTGCTCGTCTTCCTGAAACAGCGACTGCCATGCGCGCAATTCCGTTTCGACTTCCTCGTTGGTCGGCAGCGCCTCGCTGTCGCCGGCGCCCAGGCTGCGCGCCGCCTTGCGCTTGGCCGTGCCATAGTCACCGATGCCCTCTTCGGCCATGAGGCGCGCGGCGGCGGCGGCAATGGCGCGGCGCAAGGTGCTGGACGGGGAAGGGGAGGGCTTGCGGCGTGGCATGGCGGGATCGGCAATTGCGGCTGACACAGTGTCTGCCGCCCTCGGGGCTGCGGACGGCATCCCCTGCGGGATAGAATTCGCCCCATTATTCCACCTATTCCGGCGAATCGCGCGCGACATGCACATCCACATCCTCGGTATCTGCGGCACCTTCATGGGCGGCATCGCACTGCTGGCCCGCGCTGCCGGCCATCGCGTCACGGGTTGCGACGCCAATGTTTATCCGCCGATGAGCACGCAACTGGGTGAACAGGGTATCGACCTCGTTACTGGCTACGATGCGGGGCAACTGGTGCTGGAACCCGACCTTTTTGTCGTCGGCAATGCGATTTCGCGCGGAAATCCGCTGCTCGAAGCCATCCTCGAGCGCAATCTGGCGTATGTCTCCGGCCCCCAGTGGCTGGCCCAGAACATCCTGCGCGGGCGATGGGTGCTCGGCGTGGCGGGGACGCACGGCAAGACCACGACGACGTCGCTGCTTACCTGGATTCTGGAAGAGGGCGGACTCAATCCATCCTTTCTGGTGGGTGGGGTGCCGCAGGGGTTCGGCGTATCCGCCCGGCTGACCGATTCCCCCTTCTTCGTCATCGAAGCCGACGAGTACGACACGGCTTTTTGTGACAAGCGTTCCAAGTTCATCCATTACCAGCCGAGGACGGTGATCCTCAATAATCTTGAATTCGATCATGCTGACATCTTCTCCGATCTTGGTGCCATCGAAACTCAATTTCATCATCTGGTACGTACCTTGCCGGGAAATGGCCTGATTGTCGCCAATGCCGGGGAAGCATCGCTGAAACGCGTCCTGTCACGCGGTTGCTGGACTCCGGTCGACTGGTTCAATGGCGACGAGGGCTGGCAGGCGGGAGAACCGGATGCCGCCGGAGGCTTCGCGCTGAGTTTTGCCGGGCAGGGGCAGGGCCGGGTCGAGCAGTTTGCGCTGGCCGGAGCGCACAACCGGGCCAATGCCGTGGCGGCAGTGGTTGCCGCACGCCACGCCGGGGTGCCGGTGAAGGTGGCGCTCAAGGCGCTGGAAACTTTTAGTGGCATCAAGCGGCGACTCGAAGTGCGCGGCACAGTGCGTGGCGTCACCGTGATTGATGATTTCGCCCACCATCCGACGGCGATCCGCGTCACGCTTGAAGGTCTGCGCCAGCGTGTCGGTCGCGCGCGGATCCTGGCCGTGCTGGAGCCGCGCTCCAACACCATGAAGCTGGGTTCGATGAAGGCACAACTGCCCGAAAGCCTCGCCGGTGCCGATGCAACCTACTGTTTCGCCGCCAATCTGGGTTGGGATGCAACGGCAGCGCTGGCCCCGCTAGGCGCGCGCGCGCAAGTGTTCGATGATTTGTCGCAACTGGTGGCTGCCGTCGTCGCCGATGCCCGCGAAGGCGACCAGGTGCTGGTCATGAGCAATGGCGGCTTTGGCGGGGTGCACGACAAACTGCTCGCCGCTCTGGCGGACTGAGTCGGGCCGGCGCCGAAGCGCCTGCCCGCAAAAGCAAAAGGCCTGCGGATTGCCGCAGGCCTTGTTCAGTTCAGTGATGCACCATTCCTACCGACCGAGCGTCGAGATGTATTCGGCAACGGCAAGGATGTCCTTTTCATCCATGCGGCCGGCGATGTCGCGCATGACCTTTGCGGGATCGGTGGCGCGCTTGCCGGACTTGTAGGCCTTCAACTGGTCGGCGATGTAGCCGGCATGCTGGCCGCCGATCGCCGGTGCGAGAACGGCCGGAACTTTCGACATCACCTTGGCCCAGTCGCGATTGCCGACGCCCTGCGGTCCGTGGCAGCCGATGCAGGCGGCGATGACGTCGGGACGCCCTTTCCCTTTGAAGAATATCCGCTCGCCCTGGGCCAGCAGCTCCTTGTTTTGCGCCGGGTTGGGTTGCACCTTCTGGCTGCCGAACCAGGCGGCGATGTCGGCCATGTCGGGTTCGCCGACAGCCTGGGCCTGCGGACTCATGACCTCATTGATGCGCTTGCCCGCCTTGAAATCATGCAAGGACTTGACGATGTATTCCGGAACCTGGCCGGCAAGCTTGGGAGCCTTGACTGCCGCGAACATCTCCGGCGCGTTGTTGCCATCGACGCCATGGCAACCACCGCAGGCGGCCGACTTTTGCTGGCCAGCCGCCGCATTGCCGGCCGGTTTGCCTGCCGCGCCGGAAACGGTTGCCAGCGACGCACAGGCGAACGCGACAAGCAGGTGCTTGATGGTCATTTTTGTAATTTCCCCTCGATTCGTGTTGCGAAAATGCCCGAACCTTGAAATAATCCGGCGCAGTTGATTTAGGTCAATTATGTTTTAACATTGCTTAACTGGCAACTATCGCGAAGATATTTCTGCGGCTGCCGGCATGAGAATACAAGGGGGAACAATGGCGCACGACGCCCATCACGGGGATGCATATGCTCACGCCCACTGGGATACCAGTGTCTGGCCCTTCGTCATCAGTTTCGGCATCCTGTTCCTTGCCGTCGCGTTTTCCCTGCATTTCGTCTACCACAGCAGCTTTGCGGCTATCCTCTCGCTGGGTCTGGCGTTTCCGATGATCATCGCCGGCGTGGCCGGCTGGACCAGCGAGGCCATGGGCAAGGGCGAGAGCCTGTCCTACGGCGCCATGGGCTGGTTCATCCTCGCCGAGGCGATGATTTTCATTTCCTTCTTTGTTGTCTACTGGTACACCAAGCTGCACGTCGAGGTTTGGCCGCCGGCCGGAAACGTGACCCTGCCCAAGGTGTTGCCGCTGGTGATGACTTTCGTTCTGGTGACTTCCTCGCTGACGATCCACTACGCCGAGCACCTCCTGCATCTGGGCAACAAGACCGGTTTTCGCACCTGGTACTTGCTGACCATGTTACTCGGCGCCATCTTTCTTGGCATGTCGATCTACGAGTGGTCGCACCTGATCCATGATGGTTTCACCATCAGTACCAACGCCTTCAGCACGATATTCTTCTCAGTCACCGGCCTGCATGGATCGCACGTCGTGGTCGGCCTGGCGATTTTCATGGCCGGTCTGCCCTCGGTGATGCGTGGCGACGACATCGACGAAGGGTTCATGCGTACCGCCGGCCTTTACTGGCATTTTGTTGACATCATTTGGTTCTTCGTCGTATCGCAAATCTACTTCTGGTAATTGCGGCAGCGGCAGTCTGGAGCGCTTCTGGTGGCGCCTGGGCGGTCAGTGAGCCGACGCGGAACAGCGCGCCGGACGCTTCGATCATGCAAATCGACGAGCCGCGCTTTCTGGGAAACCGGCTGCAGCGGGAAACCTGGCTGACCGACACGGAAGGGCGGCACTTCCGCGTGGCGGAAATGATGGGCAAGCCGCTGATTTTGTTGTTGTCGTACTACGGTTGTGACGGCACCTGCCCAACTATGAATGCGGAGCTGGCGAAGGTGCTGGAGAAGGTCAAGCGGTTTCGGCTCGGCAAGGATTACCGGGTGCTGACGGTGTCCTTCGACAAGCGCGACACGGTGGCGACGGCGCAGGACTTCATGGCCAAGTCGGCGGGTGTGCCGGAGGCGATGAAGAACGGATGGCGGCATGCCGTGCTCAAGGATGGAGCCGGCGAGGGTGGTGTGGAAAAGTTTGCCGGGGAAGTGGGGTTCCGCTTCTTCTGGTCGGATGCGGCGAAGGCGTTCCTGCATCCGAACGTGCTGGTGTTCTTGACGCCGGAGGGACGTGTTGCCCGCTACATTTACGGCACGCGGATGGATGTGCAAACGATCGAACTTGCGATCACTGATGCCGATTGGGAACGGATAGCCAGTTCGACTGCGGTGTTCGACATGATTACCGGTGCCTGCTTCAGCTACAACTACGCCGAGGGCAGGTATCAATGGAATTACTCGCTGCTGGCCGGCGTTGGTTCCCTGTTGCTGGGCCTGGTGTCGATGGGATCGGGGGCGTTGATTTACCGCCGGCGAATGTCCCGCAGGCAGGGAAACGGAATCGAAGGAAAGAAAGGGGAAGCAAGGAATGCATAAACAACTGGCAGCCATCCTCCGACGCACATCGGTCGCGGTCTTCGGGTTCGCCCTTGCTGCGTCCTCATGGGCGGCCGCACCAGCACAACCCGCGGCGCCGAAGATCAATGATCCGGCCCGGGGCTGGGACAGTCTCTGGCACGAGGTGATCGTCGATATCACGATCATCGGCATCCTGTTCGCCGTGGTGACCGCATATTTCGTGTTTACCTCGCGCCGGACTGCCGCCAATCCGGTGGGTGCATCGCCGAAACTGTCGCCCGCATCGGCGGTAGGCTGGACGGTGCTTCCGATCTTCATTTTTCTTTCGATCGACCTCTACACCGCCGCCAACGGTTGGGTGCTGTGGAACCACTATCGCGATGTTCCCGCCGATCGCCTTGAGGTCAAGCTCGAATCGGGGATGTACAGCTGGGATTACACCTATCCCAATGGGGTCCGCACGCAGAACGAGCTGATCGTTCCCGCCGGCAAGCCGGTGATGCTGCGCATGACCAGTCGCGACACGCTGCACAGCCACTACATCCCCGACTTCCGCGTCAAGGAGGATTCGATGCCGGGGCGGGTGACGTATCTGTGGTTCCATCCGACCAAGCCGGGCGAGCACCTGGTGACCTGTGCCGAATACTGCGGCGTCATGCACAGCTACATGGCGGGTCGCGTCATCGTCAAGTCGGCCGAGGAATACGCTGCCTGGATGAAGCAGGAAGAAACCATGCTTGCCGCCGTCACCGCGACGGAAGCACCGGCGGCACCGGCCAAGGCGGGCACGCCGGCCGCGAAGCCCAAGAAGACCTGAGGGAGTAGGACAGAATGAATCTAAAGGAATGGATTTTCACCACCGACCACAAGCGGGTCGGCATCCTCTATCTGATTGGCTCGCTCGCCGCGTTCGCCGTCGCCGGCATCATGGCCCTGCTGATGCGGGCCGAACTTTCGACCATCGGCCCGACCATTACCGCCAATCCGACCAACTACAACGTCTGGCTCTACACCCATGGCGCGGTGATGATTCTTGGCTTCCAGATTCCGGCGCTGACTGGATTTTTCGCCAACTTCTGCATCCCGCTGATGATCGGCGCCAAGGACGTCGCGTTCCCGCGCGTCAATGCGCTGTCGGTCTGGCTGTTTTATGTCGGCGTGATCCTGGCGCTGATGACCTTCTTCATCCCCGATCCTCCCGACATCATGTGGACCGGCTACCCGCCCTACTCGACGATCACCACCGGCAACACAGCGATGTATTCCTTCACGGTGCTGATCCTGGGCTTCGCCTCGATCATCGGCGGCGTTAACTTCCTCACCACCGTGGCTTACATGCGGGCGCCCGGGATCACCCTGAACAAGCTCAATATCTTCGTCTGGTGCACCCTCGGCGCCTTCGTCCTCCAGCTCATCTTCGTTCCGGTGCTGGGCACGGCGGTGTCGCTGATCAGCATGGACAAGTATCTGGGCACGAACTTCTTCGATCCGGCCAAGGGCGGCGACGTGCTGACCTACCAGAACCTGTTCTGGTTCTATTCCCACCCGGCCGTCTACGTGATCTTCCTGCCCTTCATCGGCGTGGTGTTCGAAGTGCTGTCCACCCACGCCAAGAGTTCGGTGTTCAACTACAAGATGGTGGTGTACGGCGGCATAGGCGGCATCGTCCTGCTGGCTGGCGAAGTATGGGTCCATCACCTGTACGTTTCCGGCATGGCCGACTGGCTGCGCATCGGCCAGATGGTGACGACGCTGATGATCTCGATTCCTGTCGGACTCATGATGATCAGCCTGGTGGGAACCTTGTACAAGAGTTCGATCGCCTTCACTACGCCGATGCTGTATGCGCTGGGGGTCGTCTTCCTGTTCCTGATCGGCGGCCTGACCGGGATTCCGCTGGCCGTGCCCTCGCTGACCCTGGCGGTGTCCGATACCTACTATGTCGTCGGGCACTTCCACTACGTGATGGCGGTGGCGGGCACCTTCTCCATCTTTGCCGGCATTTATCACTGGTTCCCCAAGTTCTCGGGCCGCATGTACAACGAGTTCTGGGGCAAGGTGGGTTTCTGGCTGACCTTCGCCGGAAGCAACGTGGTGTTCTGGACCATGATGGACATCGGCGTCGAGGGCATGCCGCGTCGCTACTACGACTATGCCCACTTCCCGCAGTTCGAGTCGGCGCATCAACTGATGACGGCGGGCGCCGTGGTCCTCGGTCTCGGCTTTGCGATTGCCGTGCTGAACTGGATCATCGGCGCCATGAAGGGCCCGCCCGCCGGCGACAACCCCTGGGGTTCGCCGTCGCTGGAGTGGACCACTGTATCGCCACCGCCGCATGGCAACTGGCCGACGCCGCCGTCGGTGTCGGAGGATTGGCATCCCTACGCCTACAAGAAGGGCTGACAGGCGCAAGGCAGCAAGGCATCCCGAGTGCGGGACGCCTTGCTTGCCGGCTTGTCGATGAAGGGCGGAGCGGGAATCTGGCTGCTGGTCGCCGGTGCCGTGCTGACACTGGGCGGAGCCTATCTTGCCTGGAGCAGTTTTGCCGCGGGCCCCATGCCGGCCGGCGAGGTGCCGACAGTGAGCATCGTCCGGGACCGCCAGCCCTTGCCGGCGTTTTCCCTGCAGGGCCCGCGTGGCCCGCTTACCAATGCCGACCTGCGCGGCGGCTGGAGCTTCCTGTTCTTCGGCTATACGCAGTGTCCGGACATCTGCCCGACGGCCTTGGCGCTTATGAAGGAAGTTGCGGCCGCGCTGAAGGCCGACAAGGCCGTGTCGCCAGCGCCGACTTTCAAGGTGGTATTCGTTTCGGTCGATCCGCGCCGCGACGGTGCGGAATTGCTGCGCCAATATCTGGCAGCGTTCGATCCGGCCTTCATCGGCGTCAGCGGCGACGATGCCGCGCTCGCGCCGCTGGTCGCGGCGCTGGGCATTTACTATCGGCGCAATGACGCGACGGATGCAAAGAACTACACCGTCGATCATTCCGCCGCAATCCATTTGATCGATCCGCAAGGGCGCCTGGCGGCAGTTTTCTCGCCGCCGCAGGATGCCGCAAGAATTGTTGCTGACTTTCGCCGTATTGTGGCGCGCTGAAGCATGCGACACCTTGCCGCATGCTAAACTTTTAGGATTGATCCCGGCTTCAATAATTGTCAGTTAAAGCGTGAAAGCACTCGCCCTCGCACTCCAATCCAGTCCCCACCGCCTGCGTCAATATTTTCAATTGACCAAGCCGCGCGTGGTGTCGCTGATCGTGTTTTGCGCCGTGATCGGCATGTTCCTCGCGGTTCCAGGCATGGTGCCCTGGCGCATCCTGCTTGCCGCGACTACCGGGATAGCGCTGGTGGCGGGCGCCGCCGCCGCGGCGAACTGCCTGATCGAGCAGAAGATCGATGCGCTGATGGCGCGTACGCGGGGGCGGCCGTTGCCGCTCGGCGAAGTCAATTCCCTGGAAACCCTGATGTTTTCGGGTGCGCTCGGCGGTGCAGGACTGTTCCTGCTCTACTCATTCGTCAATCCCTTCACCATGTGGCTGACTTTCGCCACCTTTGTCGGCTATGCGGTGATCTACACCGTGTTCCTCAAGCCGAACACCTCGCAGAACATCGTCATCGGCGGCGCGTCGGGCGCCATGCCCCCCGTGCTCGGCTGGGCGGCGGTGACCGGCGACGCGCCGGGTGAGGCATGGCTGTTGTTCCTGATCATCTTCGTTTGGACGCCGCCCCATTTCTGGTCTCTCGCGCTGTATCGCACCAAGGAGTATGCCGCTGCCGGCATACCCATGCTGCCCGTCACGCATGGCGCCGAATACACCCGCCGCCACGTGTTTCTCTACACCGTCGGCCTGACGTTGGTTACCCTGGTGCCCTACGGCATCGGCATGTCCGGCGGCTTCTACCTGACCTGCGCCGTGCTGCTCGATGCGATGTTTCTGGGTTACGCATGGTTGATCTGGCGCGATTACTCGGATGCCGTCGCGCGCCTGACCTTCCGCTGGTCGATCATCTATCTGGCGCTGCTGTTCCTTGCCTTGCTGATCGATCACTACCTGATCGCCTGACAAAGCGTCCCAAGCCGAACAAAACAAAAGGGCAAACCCGGCGACGGGTTTGCCCTTGATCTTTGGCGCAGATGCTCAGGCCGCCAGCTTGCCCTTCATCTTCTGCATCGCCTTGGCTTCGATCTGGCGAATGCGCTCTGCCGAAACGCCATACTCGGCCGCAAGTTCATGCAAGGTCGCGGCTTCCTCACCGTCCGCCACCAGCCAACGGCGCTGGACGATGGCGCGACTGCGGTCGTCGAGGCTGGCCAGCGCGGAGGTCAGGCCTTCGTCCTGCAGGCGGTCATATTCCTTGCGCTCGAGGATCGCCGACGGCTCGACGCTACGATCGGCCGCCAGATAAGCAATGGGCGCGTAGCTGTCTTCATCATCGTCGTTCAGCGGCTCCAGCGAAACGTCGGCGCCGGTCAGGCGCGTTTCCATCTCGATGACCTCCTCGGGCTTGACTCCCAACTGCTTCGCAACCGCAGTCACTTCTTCCGCGCCGAGGGTATTGAACCCCTGACGCGAGTTCTCGTCCTGCGCCAGCGCCGCTTTGATGCTGCGCAGGTTGAAGAACAGTTTGCGCTGCGCCTTGGTCGTGGCGATCTTGACCAGGCGCCAGTTCTTCAGGATGTATTCGTGGATTTCGGCCTTGATCCAGTGCATGGCGAACGACACCAGACGCACTCCCCGATCCGGGTCGAAACGCTTGACCGCCTTCATCAAACCGATATTGCCTTCCTGGATCAGATCCGCATGGGGCAGGCCGTAACCCAGATAACCACGGGCAATCGCGATGACCAGACGCAGGTGTGAAGTAACCAGCTGGCGCGCCGCGTCCAGGTCGTCTTCGTCACGAAAACGGCGGGCAAGCCTCTGCTCCTCGGCCTCGCTGAGCATCGGAACCCGATTCGCGGCCGAAACGAACGCCTCGATGCTGCCGCTCGCGGCAATCACCGGCAGATGGTCTAAAGACAGGGTATGACTCACTTTGTGACCTCCTTGAACACGATATTAGCACTCAAAACATGAGAGTGCCAAAATCGAAGGAAGTTCCCGACAAATTTAGTCGGGCATGCCGGAGTATCAGACTTTGGGCGGGGCGCCGGGGGGGCGCTTGGTCTTCTTGAAGAAACGCTTGGAAGGCTTGGAACCGGGAACCGCGTCCGGGCGTCGTTGCTGGTCCGGACGCCGCCCCTGAGGCTGTCCGGCGCCTTGCCCTGGACCCTGGCGTCGCCCGGGTTGTTCGGTCTGGGAACCCGGCTGAATGCGGTTGCCGGGTGCCAGACAGATTTCAAGCTCGATAATTTCGTCCCAAATGGCATCGGTGCGCTGATGATCGGGTATGGCCAGCAGTTCGCGCAGGCGGCGACGAGGATCTGGAGCCGGCGGCTCCTGGCGTACGGGTTCGGTGGGTTGCTGCGTGGCAGGCGCGGGGTCGCCGGCCGGCTGCTCGATGGGAAGCTCTTCGTTCATCGCCATATTATCGCCCGAATCTCGGGTTCCGTTCCAGTCTTGCCGTTCACGATCATTCGGGGCGGGTTTTTTTGCCACGGCGGCAGATGGTCATTGCAAAAGGCCATGGTGTGCAAGCCGCCGGAGCTTCATCAGGGATCAAGATTCTGCCCCAGCGAAATGGTCGCGCCCAGCCAGCCCAGCCCGCCCGCGGCAGCAAGCAGCAGCGCGGAGTCCAACGCGCCGAGCGGCTGCAGGTTCAGCGCCAGGTCATACAGGCGGGCCAGGTCGGCCAGCGGGGCGCGCAACCAGAGCGTTGCAGCCGCCACGATCAGCAAGGCGACGACGCCTCCGCCCAGCCCCAGTAGCGCGCCATGATAGATGAATGGCCGCCGGACGAAGCTTTCCGTTGCGCCCAGAAGGCCGCTGACCTCGATTTCGGCGCGATGAACCAGTACCTGCATGCGAATGATGCTGAAGCAGATGGCGATGAGTCCCGCTCCCAGCAGGGCGCCCAACAGCATCACGGCGTTGCGGCCCAGTCCGATCAGCGCTTCGAGGCGGCGAACCCAGGCCGAGTCGAGTTGCACGTGTTCTACGCCGGACCAGCGGCGAAACTCGGCGGCGAGTCGTTCCATGGCTTCGGGACGTTCATCGGCGACGCTGACCACGAAGGCATCGGGAAAGGGATTCCCAGGGAGCACCTCGATCGCGTCGCGCAGACCGGGGTTTGCCTTCATGCGCGAAAGCGTCTCTTCGCGCGGGACGAAACGCGCTTGCCTGACGCCTTCGGCCTTGCCCAGGCGTGAGCCAATCTCCTTCGCGGCAGCGCGGTCGGCATTGGCTGTCATGAAAACGGAAATTTGCGGCGCGGCCGATACCGTGCCCGTCAGTTGTCGCGCGTTCGCCAGCAGCATCTGGCCGCCCGCGGGCAATGCCAGCGCTACCCCGATCGCCAGGACGAAAAGCAGGCTGTTGAGCGGCACGACAAGCAAGCGGTGCCATGCCAACAAGGCGGCATCACGGTGATGGAGCAGCCAGACTTTCATGGTCTGCCGCCGGGCAGCCCCAAGGCGGACCCGCCAACCACCTGCGAGCGCAGTGAGCCAAAGTCACCCCTTTGCCTGGAAAAGGGGCCGGGGGAAAAGTCGTTCACGTTTGCAGCCGGCCGTGGTCGAGTTGCAGGCGTCGCGCGCCCGGAAACAGCTCATGCGCGTAAGTGGCGATCAGCAGCGTGACGCCGACCTGGTGGAAGTCATGGAAGATGCGTGCCACGTCGTTTGCCGTCTCGGCATCGAGGTGCGCCGTCGGTTCGTCGGCGAGCAGCAGGCTGGGCCGGCCGACCACGGCGCGGGCAATCGCCAGGCGTTGCTGCTCACCGCCCGACAGCATCACCGGCAACGCATTTTCGCGCTTGCCGAGGCCGACCTTGTCGAGCGCGGCATGCACCCGCTTGGTGGCTTCGCGCGGCGGAAAGCCGGCGATCGACAGCGGCAGCATCACGTTCTGGAAGGCGTTGCGATCAAAGAGCAGCTTCTGGTCCTGGAATACCATGCCGATCCGGCGGCGCAGGAAAGGCAGGGCGGCCTTCGATAGCCCCCCCAGGTTCTGGCCACCCACCAGCACCGCCCCGGCGGTCGATTTCTCGATGGCCGCGACCAGTTTCAACAGTGTGGATTTGCCCGCACCGGAATGCCCGCCGACCAGGACCATTTCGCGCTCGGCAACCTCGAAGCTCACCTCGGACAGCGCATCGACGCCGGGCGGGTAGCGCTTCGCCACCCGATCGAAACGGATCACCGTCAGGATCCCAGCAGCGCTTCGACGAACTCTCCGGCGCGAAAGGCCTGCAGGTCGTCGATCCCTTCGCCGACACCGATGAAGCGCACCGGCTTGGGGCACTGGCGGGCGATTGCGGCCAGCACACCACCTTTCGCGGTGCCGTCGAGCTTGGTGATGACCAGTCCGCTGACGCCGATCGCCTTGTCGAAAGCCTTGACCTGCTGCACCGCGTTCTGGCCGATATTGGCGTCCAGCACCAGCAGCACCTCGTGCGGCGCTGTGGTGTCGGCCTTGTTGATCACGCGCCGAACCTTGGCGATTTCTTCCATCAGGTGCAGTTGCGTCGGCAAGCGGCCCGCGGTATCGGCCAGCACGACGTCGATCTTGCGCGCCCGGGCCGCGGTGATCGCGTCGAACACCACCGCCGCCGGATCGCCGCCCTCCTGCGCGATCACGGTGACGCCGTTGCGGTCGCCCCAGGTCACCAGTTGTTCGCGCGCGGCGGCGCGGAAGGTATCGCCGGCGGCGAGCAGCACGCTCTTGCCCTGGGCCTGGAAATGCTTGGCCAGCTTGCCGATCGAGGTGGTCTTGCCGGCGCCATTGACCCCCGCGATCATGATCACGAAGGGCTGGTGGCCGTCTGCTCGCAACGGCTGTTCCAGCGGTGCGAGCATGGTCTCAAGGGCTTGCGCCAGCGCCTTGCGCAATTGGGCGGGGGTTTCCAGCTTGTCGCGCTTGACGGCGGTCTTCAACTCGGCAAGCAGCCACTGCGTCGCATCAATGCCGCAATCGGCCATCAGCAGCGTGGATTCCAGTTCCTCCAGCAACTCGTCATCGATTCTCGCGCGGCTGAAGAGTTCGCCCAGCGGCGTATTGAGCGTGGCCCGTGTCCGCGACAGGCCCGCCTTAAGCCGTTCGCTCCAAGACGGGCGCGCCTCCACAGGCGCGGAAGCCTGGGCGGCGGGGTCGTCCTTGGATTTCAGGAAACCAAACATGCGGAATGCGGTCCGAGGTGGGCGCCTGCAGAATTGGGCTGCAAGCCGCGCTAAGATGCGCGACCGAAGAATTCTAACAGAGGCACTTTTTCCACGACCGTGCAGACACCACGACCCACGATGAAATCGATGATAGCCCCCCTGGCCTTGCTGGCATTCGCCGTAGCGCCAGCGCCGACTTTTGCCAACCCGTTCGAAACAAAACTCGCCAATGGACTGCGCGTGATCGTCAAGGAGGATCCGCGCGCGCCGACTGCAGTGCACATGGTCTGGTACCGCGCCGGCAGCATGGACGAAAAGGACGGCACTTCGGGCGTCGCCCACGTCCTGGAGCACCTGATGTTCAAGGGCACGAAGACGCTCAAGTCCGGCGAGTTCAACAAGCGCGTGGCCGAGGCCGGTGGTCGCGACAACGCCTTCACCAGCCGCGACTACACGGCCTATTTCCAGATCGTGCCGAAGGGCGCCCTGCCGGAAATGATGAAGCTCGAAGCCGACCGCATGGCCAACCTGACGCTGGATGCGAAGGAATTCGCCGCTGAGATCAAAGTGGTCATGGAAGAGCGCCGGCTGCGCACCGACGACAATCCGCAGGCACTTGTCTATGAGAGCTTGAACGCCGCGCTGTTCCAGGCCCATCCCTACCGCCGGCCGATCATCGGCTGGATGGACGACCTCGAGCACATGACCTGGCAGGACGCGCGCGACTGGTATCGGAAATGGTATGCGCCGAACAATGCCTATGTCGTGATCGTGGGCGACGTCGATCATCGCGAGGTGTTTCGCCTGGCGCAGAAATACTATGGCGCGCACAAGGCGCAGGTGCTGCCCGAGCGCAAGCCGCAGAACGAGCCGGCGCAGGTTGGCCAGCGCCGCCTGAGCGTCAAGGCGCCGGCCAAGCTGCCCTACCTGGCGATGGCGTGGAAGATGCCGAAGCTGAAGGATGTGCGCCAGGATCGCGATCCCTATGCGCTGGAAATGCTGGCGGCGGTGCTCGACGGCCACGACGCCTCGCGCTTCTCGAAGAACCTGGTGCGCGGCAGCCGCATCGCCCAGTCCGCCGGCGCCGGCTACGACGGCACCCTGCGCGGCGAAGCGACCTTCATCCTCGACGGCCAGCCGGCCGAAGGCAAGACCATCACCGAACTGGAGGCTGCCTTGCGCGCCGAACTGAAGCGCGTCCAGGACGAGGGCGTGTCGGCCGAGGAACTGGAACGGGTCAAGACCCAGGCCATCGCCTCGCAGATCTACAAGCGCGATTCGCTGATGGCGCAGGCCATGGAAATCGGCGGCATGGAGGCGGCGGGCGTTTCCTGGCGCGACATCGACGTCCTGCTCGACCGGCTCAAGGCCGTCACCGCCGAGGACGTGCAGGCCGTGGCGAAGAAATACTTTCCCGACGATGCCCTGACTGTCGCCGTTCTCGATCCGCAACCGCTCGACCAGAGCAAACCGAAAAAGCCCAGCGCGGCTGGGAGGCACTGATGCGTACCCTGATCGCCATTCTCCTGTCCTGCCTGGCATCGAGCCTGGCCCTCGCCGGCGTCAAGATCGAAAACTGGGTCGCTCCGTCGGGCGCCCGGGTCTATTTCGTCGAAACCCGCGTGCTGCCCATCCTTGATGTCCAGATCGACTTTGCCGCCGGTGGCGCCTTCGTCTCGGCCGCCAAGGCCGGCTTGGCCGGGCTGACGCGCGGCCTGCTGGAAGCCGGTGCCGGCGAACTCGACGAGGAAAAAATCGCCGGGCGCCTGGTCGACATCGCGGCCCGCATCGGCGGCGGCGCCGACAGCGACCGCGCCAGCCTCAGCCTGCGCACGCTTTCGGCCAGCAAGCAGCGCGAAGCCGCGCTGGACCTGATGCGCGCCGTGCTGTCAGCGCCGACTTTTCCGCAATCGGTGCTGGAACGCGAAAAGGCCCGCAGCATCGCCAGCATCCGCGAAGCCGAGACGCGCCCCGACAGCATCGCCGGCAAGCGCTTCGCCGCTGCGATCTATCCCGGCCATCCTTATGGCATCAGCCCCTCGGTGGAGTCGGTCAGCGCCATCACGCGCGAGGACCTGGTCGCGTTTCACCGCCAGCACTACGGCGCGAAGGGCGCCATCGTCTCCATCATCGGCGACGTCTCGCGCGCCGAGGCCGAGGCGATCGCCCAGCGCCTGACCGAAGCGCTGCCGCCGGGCGGCGGCGCGCTGGTGCCGCCGCCGGTGACGAAGCCGCAACGCGCGACGATCAAGGTGGATCATCCCGCCGCGCAAAGCCATGTCCATGTCGGCCTGCCCGCCATCAGCCGAGGCGATCCGGATTATTTTCCGCTCTTGGTCGGCAACTACACGCTCGGCGGCGGCGGCTTCGTCTCGCGCCTGATGAAGGAAGTCCGCGAAAAGCGCGGCTATGCCTACAGCGTGCATTCCTACTTCGCGCCGCGCAAGCTGGAAGGCCCGTTCGAGATCGGCCTGCAGACCCGGCGCGACCAGGTCGATGCCGCGCTCAAGGTGGTTGACGAAGTGCTCACCGAATTCATGGCACGGGGTCCGACCACGAAAGAGCTCGCGGCGGCGAAAAAGAACATGGTCGACGGCCTGGCGCTGCGCATGGACAGCAATGCCAAGCTGCTCGGCTACCTGTCCGCAATCGGCTTCTACGGCCTGCCGCTGACGTACCTCGACGAATTTCCGGCGAAGGTCAATGCGGTCACCATCGAGCAGGTCAAGGCCGCGTTCGCGCGTCACGTCAAGGCCGAGAACCTGGTCACCGTGGTGGTTGCCGCGGACTGAGGCCGGCCTTTCGCCTTGAGCCGTATCCGCATCACCGGCGGCGAATGGCGCAGTCGACTGATCCACGTGGTCGACGCGCCGGGCCTGCGGCCGACGCCGGACCGCGTGCGCGAAACCCTGTTCAACTGGCTCGGGCAGGACCTGGGCGGCAAGAGCTGCCTCGACCTGTTCGCCGGTAGCGGCATCCTCGGCTTCGAGGCGGCTTCGCGCGGCGCCGACTACGTCGCCTTGGTGGAGCGGTCGAAAGCGGCGTTTGCTGCATTGAGAAAGCACGCCGAAATGTTCGCCTGCCCTCGCGTCGAACTGTTTTGCTGCGATGCGCTAAAATTCGCCGCCCCGCCCGGTCGGCGCTTCGATTTGATTTTTCTTGATCCGCCTTATGGGCAGGGTTGGCTGGCCGGGGTAGAGTCGCGGCTGGCGGATCTGGCCGCGCCTGGGGCGCGGCTGTATGCAGAGGCCGAAAAACCGCTGGAGCGGCTTGGGCGCTGGTCGGTGACCAGGCAGGGGCGTGCCGGCCAGGTATTTTTTCACTTGCTGGAGCAGGCATGAACAATTCCATCGCCGTGTATTCCGGGACCTTCGATCCGCTGACGCGCGGTCACGAGGATCTGGTGCGACGCGCGTCCCGGCTGTTCCAGAAGGTCATCATCGCGGTTGCCGAGAGTCGCAAGAAGCAGCCATTGTTCGAGCTTGCCGAGCGTGTCGACATCGCGCGCCGGATTCTCACCGGCTATCCCAATGTCGAAGTGCAGGGCTTCGACAGCCTGCTGATGGATTTCATGCAGGACAAGGGCGCATCGATCATCCTGCGCGGCCTGCGCGCCGTTTCCGATTTCGAATACGAATTCCAGATGGCCGGGATGAACCGCAGCCTCTATCCCGATGTCGAAACCGTGTTCCTGACGCCCGACGAGAACTACATGTTCATTTCCGCCACCATGGTGCGCGAGATCGCGACCCTGGGTGGCGACGTATCGAAATTCGTGCATCCGCTCGTCACCGAGCGGCTGAAACTCAAACTAAAACCCTGAGGACTCATTCATGGCCCTGATCATCACCGATGAATGCATCAACTGCGACGTGTGCGAGCCCGAGTGCCCGAACAACGCGATCTCGCAGGGTGACGAGATCTACATCATCGATCCCAACAAGTGCACCGAGTGCGTCGGCCATTTCGACACGCCGCAATGTCGCGAGGTCTGTCCTGTGGATTGCATACCGGACGACCCCAACCATCCCGAATCGAAGGATCAACTGATGGCGAAGTTCCTGCAGCTGACCGCCAAATAATCCGGCTGGGTCGCGCCGCTAGCGCTGGCAGGCGGCGCAGAAGAAGGTGGCGCGCTGTCCCTGGCGCATTTCCCTGACGGGACGCCCGCAGACGCGGCAGGCTTCGCCGCTGCGGCCATAAACGAAATACTGCTGCTGGAAATAACCCGAACTGCCGTCCGAATGGATGAAGTCGCGCAGGCTGCTGCCGCCCGCATCGATCGCTGCGGCGAGGGTCGACTTGATCGCTGGCACCAGGCGCTCCAGGCGCCGTAGCGAAATCCTGCCGGCCGCCGTGCGCGGGTCGATGCCCGCGCGAAACAGGCTCTCCGATGCGTAGATGTTGCCGATGCCGACCACCCGGTGGCTGTCCATCAGCGTGGGCTTGATGGCCGCCGACAGTCCCGAGAGTTCTTCCTTGAGCCAGGTGGCGTTGAATTCCTCCGCCAGCGGTTCAATGCCGAGGACAGCCAGCAGCGGATGCACCTGCGGTTCGCCGGACAACCAGAGAA
>JBIKLV010000019.1:0-53901 GCA_044359585.1 Sulfuritalea sp.
GTACTGGTGATCTTTCAGGGCCCGCAGGCCTATGTCACGCCCTCGTGGTACGAGACCAAGCGCGCCGACGGCAAGGCGGTGCCGACCTGGAACTACGTCGTGGTCCATGCCCGCGGCCGGCTGCGGGCCATCGACGATCCGGCCTGGCTGCGCGCGCAACTCGAGGCCCTGGTCGACCGCCACGAAGGTCCGCTCCCCGAACCCTGGCATATCGCCGACGCGCCGCCCGACTACATCGAGAAAATGCTGAAGGCGATCGTCGGCATCGAGATCGTCATCAGCGAAGTCACCGGCAAGTGGAAGACCAGTCAGAACCAGCCGCCCGCCAATCGCGAAGGCGTCGTCGCCGGCCTGCGTCAGCAGGGTACGGACGATACATTGAGCATGGCTGAACTCGTCGCCCGCCTCCCGGCGCGATGAAGCTGCAGCAGGCCGACCTGCCCGAGCCATCGGCCGACGCGCGCGCCGCCAGCGCGGCGCTGTTGCGCCTGATCGCGGCCGAGATCGACGCCTGCGGCGGCTGGATCTCCTTCGCCCGCTACATGGAGCTGGCGCTGTATGCGCCGGGCCTGGGCTATTACTCCGGCGGCTCGCACAAGTTCGGCGACCATGAGGCCGGAGGCGACTTCCTCACTGCGCCGGAACTGACGCCGCTGTTTGCCGCGGCGCTGGCGCGGCAGGTGGCGCAGGTGCTGGCGGCCTCGGCCCCGCTGGTGATGGAAGTCGGTGCCGGCAGCGGGCGGCTGGCGGCGGACCTGCTGCCGGCGCTGGCGGCGCTCGGTTGCCTGCCGGAGCGCTACCGGATCCTGGAGCTTTCGGGAGAACTGCGCGCACGACAACAGGCGACGCTGGCCGCACGGGCGCCGCAGTTCGCCGACCGCGTCGAATGGCTGGACGAACTGCCGGAGCGTTTTTCCGGCTGCCTGATCGGCAACGAACTGCTTGACGCGATGCCGACCCATGCCCTGCGCTGGAGCGATGAACGGGCGGCACCGGCCGTCCTCGAACGCGGCGTCGGCCTGACGGACGGTCAATTGACGAGCGTCGAACGCCCGGCCGCCGGCGCGCTGCTGGCCGCGGCAGAGGCACTCGGAGTGCGCGCGCCCTACCGCGGCGAAATCAGCCTCGCGGCGCGCTCCTGGGTATCCGAACTGGCGCGCCGCCTGGAACAGGGCGCGCTGCTGCTGATCGACTACGGCCTGCCGCGCCACGAGCTGTACTACCCGCAGCGCGACGGTGGCACCCTGCGCTGCCATTACCGGCACCGCGTGCATGACGATCCGTTCTGGTTTCCCGGCCTGTCGGACATCACCTCGCACGTCGATTTCACGGCGGTGGCGGAGGCCGGCTTCGACGCCGGGCTGGAGGTGCTGGGCTATGCCAGCCAGTCCAACTTCCTGCTCAACTGCGGCATCGGGGACTTGATGCAGGAAGAGAGAGTCGGCGCTGGCGATACGGCGTCCGCCGTCGATTTGCGCGCACGCGGCGCAGTGAACGTCCTGATCTCGCCCAACGAAATGGGCGAACTGTTCAAGGTGATCGCGCTGGGCCGCGGCGTGCCCGGTCCGCTGCTCGGCTTCGCCCGCTGCGATCGGGTGCACGCGCTCTAGCACGACGATCCCACCCGAGGAGGCCACGCCATGTCCGCCTGCGAACCGATGCTGCCACTCCCGTCCCGGTGTCGTTTGTCGGCGATCGATGGGTCCGGATCAGGTTCGGCATAGGCGCTGGAGGGTCTTCCCCGATGAACGTCCTGTTCCTCCACCAGAACTTTCCTGCGCAGTTCCGCCATGTCGCGGCGCGTTTTGCCGCCGATGCGGCGCACCGAGTCGTCGCCATCGGTGAGGAAATCAACCTGCGGCGCACGGGCGCGGCGTTGCGCGGCGTCGAGTTGGCGCCCTACGCCTCAACGGTAGTTGCGAGTAGCGGCCATCGCTACCTGCAGGGCTACGAAGCCGCCATCCGGCGCGGACAGCAGGTGGTGGGCATCCTGCGGCAGCTCAAGGCCGGCGGCTTCCGCCCCGATCTCGTCGTTGCGCACCCCGGCTGGGGTGAGGCCCTGTTCCTGCGCGACGTCTTCGCCGACGTGCCGATCGCGCTGCATGCGGAGTACTACTACCACGCCACCGGCGCCGATGTCGGCTTCGATCCGGAATTTCCTGCGGCCGCCGATGACGCCTTGCGGCTGCGGATCAAGAACACCACGCAGTGGATGAGCATGGAAAGCGCCGACCTGCTGCTTGCGCCAACGCGCTGGCAGCAAAGCCGCTTCCCGGCCATCGTCCAGGACCGAATGCAGGTGGTCCATGACGGGATCGACACCCGCCGTGTCGCGCCCGACCCGGCCGCGCGGATTTCATTGCAGAACGCCGGCGTCACGCTGGGTACGGACGACGAGGTGGTGACCTATGTCGCCCGCAACCTGGAACCCTATCGCGGTTTCCACACCTTCATGCGCGCCTTGCCCTTGCTGCTGAGGCTGCGCCCCCGGGCACGGATACTGATCGTCGGCGGCGACGAGGTCAGCTATGGCAGCAAGCCGACGAGCGGCGGGAGCTGGCGCCAGGCCATGCTTGCGGAAGTTGGCGCGCAGCTCGACGCCAGCCGCGTGCACTTTCTCGGCCGTGTGCCCTACGCCGACTATCTGCGCCTGCTGCAGGTGTCGACCGTGCATGCCTACCTGACGTATCCCTTCGTGCTTTCCTGGTCACTTTTGGAAGCGATGGCCGCCGGCTGCATGGTGGTGGCCTCGCGCACCGCGCCGGTACAGGAGGTCATCCGGGACGGTGAGAACGGCCGACTGGTGGATTTCTTCGATCATCGGGGACTCGCCGAAACGCTGGCCCAGGCCATCGACGAGCGCGAGCGGCTGCAGTCGATCCGCGCCGCCGCGCGCCGGACCGTGGTCGAGGATTACGACCTCGACAGCCGCTGCCTGCCACGTCAACTCGAATTGCTTCAGGCACTGCCCATCGGCCGCGGGGCAGCGCCGAAAAACTCCTAGGCAAGCACGCCCAGCCGCAACGCCAGCGCGACGGCATGCGTCTTGTTGGTCGCGCCGAGCTTGTCGATGGCATTGGCCATGTGGAAGTTCACCGTGCGCTCGGCGACACCGGTCGCTGCCGATATTTCGCCGGAGGTGCCACCATCCGCGGCAAGCCGCAGGCAGGCCAGTTCCCGCTCGGTCAGGCGCCCGATGGATTCGTTGCGCTGCCATGCCATGAACTCGGCGAACAGTCGGTCATGCACCACCTGCGCCAGCCACTGCATCATGGGCAGCTTGAGCTGCAGCTCGGCGGCGTCGATCGCCGCATCGCCGCGCGCCAGTGTCAGCATCCCGAATCGGCCGCGGGCATCGTGCAGCGGCTGCGTCCAGCCGTGGTTGAAGCCGATCGCGCCGGCATCCCGCGACAGGTCCTGCAGGGCCTCGGCGGCAAACAGCTCGCGCGACCAGGTCATCGGCTCGACGCCGGTCTTGGCATACTCGACCGTGGGATCGAGGGCATGGTAGCCGCGCCTGAGGTAGCGCCGCTGCCAGGCCCGCGGAAAATTGTTGGTCATCACGAAACGCCACTCGCTGGCCGATACCGGGATTCCGATCAGATACCCGCAATACTCGAAGCCCAGATTGCGCGCACCGAGCACCACGCCGCCAAAAAAATCCTGCAGGGCGCTGCCGGAATACAGCAGCAGGCCGGATTCCCGGTGAGGACGGTCAGACACGGGTTGGCTCATGATGGGGATCGACGAGACGCGACAAGGCAAGCAGAATGCGCTTTGTAGCCGTGCAACATTCCCTTGTCAAGTCCGGGCATCGGCGGAAAATGGAGCTTTCCGCCACGAAGTCGGCCCGTTGGCCTTCGTCTGGAGCCTCGCGCACAGCGGAATTCCGCAGCACCTGCCACGGAGCGCTTGCATCGGCGGCACTTGTATGACATTTTGGGATTTTTCGTCGATTGAATGAGCATGCCTTTCGGATCCAGACTGCGTGCCGATCCTGCCGGCACTCCGGCGCGGCGGCGTCCGTTTTCCACCTGCCCCCGGTGATGGCCGCGCCGAGCCCCCCCATTCGATGACCGCCCTCATACCTTTCCTGAAGCACCTGATCACACGACTGCTGGAGCCGGCGCTGCGCAATGTGGTCTATATCCAGCGGCGGCTGACAGCCTTCGCCATCATCGGTATCGTCGCCTTTCCCCTCTATTGGTACGTCTGGGCATTCGTCTTTCCCCAGCGCTACGAAAGCCTGAGCCTGCGCCTGATCGGAACCGCATTGTTCGTCCCCATGCTGTTCAGCAGGCACTGGCCCGGCTGGATGAAATCCTGGCTACCCTACTACTGGTACTTCTCGCTGCTGTACTCGCTTCCCTTCTTCTTCACCTACATGTTGCTGAAGAACCAGGGCGCAGACGTCTGGATCGGTTCGGCGCTGGTGGCGGTCTTCGTCATGATCCTGCTGCTCGACTGGGTCACGCTGATCGGGCAGTTCGTACTGGGCAGCGGCCTGGCCGTGCTCGCCTTCACGTTGACCAGCGACGTCCCGCTGGCGGCCTTCGAACGCTGGGACTACCTGGCGATCGCGCTGTTCGCGGTGGCGGCCGGCGCCGTCTCCAACTACGACAGCGAACGCATCCGCATCGAACAGGAACGCGCGATGCTGGCGACGGCGGGCAGCATCGCCCACGAACTGCGTACGCCGCTGCTCAGCATCCGTGCCGGTGCCGCGGGCCTGGCCCACTACCTGCCGGCGCTGATCGAAGCCCACGAAATGGCGCAACGAAGCGGGCTGCCGGTGAGCCCGATTCGCGGGACCCACGTCGATTCACTGAAGGGTGTGCTCAGCCGCATCGATTCGGAAGCGCGCCACTCGAACGCCATCATCGACATGCTGCTGGTCAATGCCCGGGTCACCGGCGCCGCAGAACAGGCCTTGCAGACCTGCACGATGGCGGCATCCGTCGTTGTCGCCCTGCAGCGCTATCCCTTTTCCGAGGAGGAACGGGCGGTGGTATTCCGTGAAGGCGACGGGGATTTTTCGTTTCGCGGCTCCGAGCTGCTGATGGTGCACGTGCTCTTCAACCTGATCAAGAACGCCCTGCGCCATATCGCCAGGGCCGGCAAGGGCGAGGTCTCGATCCGCATCCATGCCTCGCCTGCGGCGAACCGGCTCGTGGTGCGCGACACTGGCGGCGGCATCCCGCCGGACATGTTGCCGCACATCTTCCAGCGCTTCTACACGTCCACCGGCAGCAATGACAGCGTGCTCGGCGCCGGCATCGGCCTGGCCTTCTGTCGCGACGTGATGACCTCATTCGGCGGTACCATCGAGTGCACCTCCGTTTCCGGCGATTTCACCGAATTCGTCCTGAGCTTTCCGCAATCATGAAGAACCGCGTCATTCAGCCCTTCCATTTCCCGACCACGGTCGCCTTCATCGACGACAGTCCGCAGTTTCTGTCCAACCTCAGCCTTCAGCTCGACTCGCGGCTGGCGTTCCGCCTGTTCCATTCGCCATTCGCGGCGCTTGTCGCGCTCAACGGCGCGAGCGCCGCCGAACCCCTGGCCGAACGCTTCTTTTCGCTCTACCGGCACCGTGGCGACAAGAACCAGACGCGCCACGTGATCGACGTCAGTCTCGACATGATCCACCGCGAAGTGCATAACGAGCGCCGCTTCGAGCAGGTTTCGGTGGTCGTGGTCGACTACGACATGCCCGAGATCGACGGCCTGGAGTTCTGCCGCAACTTGCGCAACAAGGCGATCAAGAAGATCCTGCTCACCGGCAAGGCCGACGAACAGGTCGCCGTGCGTGCCTTCAACGAGAAGGTCATCGACCGCTTCATCCGCAAGCAGAACGACGATGTCATGGGCCTTCTGAATTCGGCCATCGCCGAACTGCAGCAGGAGCATTTCGACCAGATCGAACACGTGCTTTCCGATGCGCTGGCGGTCGGTTCGCATCCCTTCCTGCGCGACCCGGGCTTCGCCCAGCGCTTCGCCGAGATCCGCGGCAATCTGGGGATCGTCGAGCACTACCTGTCCTGCTCGCCGGACGGCATCCTGATGCTGGACATGCATGGCACCGCCTACCTGCTGATCGTGCAGACCGAGGAAATGCTCCAGGGGCACTACGAGATCGCCAGCGACCAGGCCGCGCCCGAAGAACTGCTGCGCCAGCTGCGCAGCGGAAGTTCGCTGCCCTACTTCTGGAAGACCGGCGGCAACTACTCGCCGATCTACGAGGACTGGCAGCCCTGCCTGCACCCGGCCATCGAATTCAAGGGCGAGGACTGGTATCTCTATTCTCTGGTCAAGAATCCGGGCGCCTTCAACCTCAAGTACGTCTATCCCTACAGCGAGTACCTGGACCACCTCGACCGTGAAGCGCGCCAGGGGCTGGCGCCTTCGACCTGAGCCCCCGGCGGTGACGTGGTCACGCCGCGGCGACCTGCTGCAATGCACGGCTCGCCTGGACCAACCCGGCGCTGACCGCCTTCCCGCGCTGCTTGCGTCGCGTCGAGGGCCACGACGCGACATCGAGTTCATCACGAATATCGCGGCAAACCGCGACGATGCGCCTCAATTCGTCGTCCGTCAGCGCGGCATGAACCGAAAACCGCATCAATGCGCGGCTCTTGGGCGTGGCCGGGGCGCAGAAGATCGCGCCGAAAATGCCGCGCGATTCGAGCGCGTCGCGCAGGGCGATGGTGTTCTGCTCGCTACCCGACTCCAGCGAGACGATCTGGCATTCGCTGTCGTTGAGGTTGTAACCGAGTGCGTCGAGCTCATTGCGCAGATAGGCGGCGTTGGCGCGCAGGCGGTCGCGACGCCATCCCTCCTGGCGAATCACGGTGAGCGTGGCATCGAGGCCGCGAATGTCGTGCGGCAGAAGCGTTGAGCTGAATATTGCGGGATTCGATTCGCTCTTGAAGTAGTCGGCGAAGCGTCGCGAGCAGGTGACGAAACCGGCTCGTCCGGCAAAAGCCTTGGCCAGGCTGGCGGTACGGAAATGCACGCGTTCCGCAAGGCCGAGTTCCACCACCAGGCCTTCGCCATTCGGGCCATGGGTGCCCAGGGAATGGGACTCGTCGGCGACCAGGATGCAGCCTTGGGCCTCGCAGATCTCCACGATTTCGCGTAGCGGGGCGATGCTGCCGGTAGTGCTGTACACCGAATCGACCACCACCACGCCAGGACCATGTCGCAGGATCTGTCGCTCGAGGTGCTCGACTTCGTTGTGGAAGACGGTGACCGCTTTGGCGCCGGCGAGCCTGATGCCTTCCCAAAGGGACATGTGCGCCATCATGTCCGCATAGACCGGGGTTCGTTCGTCTGCGATGACCTGGATCAGGCCGGTATTGGCGCTGTAACCGGACTGACAGAGCACGCCGGCCTCGGCGTGCATGAACTCGGCCAGGCGCTGCTCGAAATCGGTGTGCGGACAGGCGCCGTGCACGAATATCCCGGACATCAGCAGGCCATTGCCGTCACGCTGGATGCTGTCGGCCATGGCGCGCAGGATGCGCGGATGCCTGGCCAGCGCCAGGTAATCGTTGCTGCATAACTGCAGCGCATCCGGTCCCGGCTGGCGACCCCGCATGATGTGTCCGCCAGCCCAGGTGTCCTGCACCCGCTCACGATAGTATTTTTCCACCCGCAGGGCGGCGAAGTCCGCGAGCTCCGGGGAACGAAACTGCGGAACGGGGCGAATGCTGGTTACTTTGGTTTTCATGATCAGGAGTCCTTTCAGGCAAGGTTTTCGATACGAACGCGGCTGCAGGTTTCATTGTGTTCCAAACGGGTGGACAGGGGGCAGAGCCCCTGCTTTCGGGAAAAGCCGCCTGATTTCGATCAAAAAATCGCGTTTTTCGCGAAAAACCTGTCATTTCTGTCAGTAGGAATTTTTCCCGCTTTGCCCTAGGCTTGGGCTTGCTGGCCGACGCGGACATCACCTGATTGCGCTTTGCTTTTCCGTTGGCAGGCAATGTGGCGCGCGACGGCCAATCGATCAGCGGCACAGCGCGCCGCCAACACGACCGGACACCCTGCAATGGCCCGAAGTAATCCCGCAACACGAAAGGCGCGCGGCCCGCTGCGGCGGGTACGTGGGGGAAGGCTGCGGATTCCGGAACTGACCGACTACCGCAGTTCCCCTTCCTTGCAGCGAATCAAACCGCGCCTGACGCAACGCGCCATGCCCGGGAGTGTGTTGGACGACAACGGCGACTTCAGCTTCGCCGAAAAAGCCCTTGAGGAACAACGGGAACACCTCGAACGACTGGTGCGGGAACGCACCGCCGAACTGACCGACGCCCTGGAAGCGGCGCGGATAGCCGACAAGGCCAAGGATGCCTTCGTCGCCAATGTCAGCCACGAACTGCGGACACCGCTCGGCGCCGTCATCGGCCTGTCGGCGCTCGCGCTGAGTCGCTGCGAGAACCCGGCGCAGCGCGACTACCTGGAAAAGATCGGCAAGGCCGGCAAGCACCTGTCACGCATCATCAACGATCTGCTCGACCTGTCGAAGATCGTCGCCGGCCGAATGGAGGTCGAGACGATCCCGTTCAGCCTGCGCAACATGATCCGGCACGCCGAGGGGGTGATGGCCAACAAGGCGGAAACCAAGGGGCTGCTGCTGGATTTTCAAATCGACGACGAGGTGCCCGACCGTCTGCTTGGCGATCCCCTGCGGCTTGAGCAGATCCTGCTCAATCTGATAGGCAATGCCATCAAATTCACCCCGACCGGCCGGGTTGACGTCCGTATTGGCGTCGATGGTCCGACAACGGAGTCCGCGGGCCTGGTCATGAGCGTCGCCGATACCGGCGTCGGTATTCGCGCCGCCGACATCGGCGGCCTGTTCCAGCCCTTTGCCCAAACCGACGTGTCGATGGCGCGGAAATACGGTGGTACCGGTCTTGGACTCGCGCTCAGCCAGCACTTCGCCGAGATGATGAACGGCAGAATCACGGTCGACAGCGGCGAGGGCCGTGGCAGCACCTTCCGCCTTGCCATCCGGCTCGGCCTCAGCGACGACGCGGAGCGGTCGGAGGAAGAGGCCGATCCGACGATCGCACTTCATGTCGCGCAGGCCGGCGTGCTGGTCGCTGAAGACGATGCGATGAACATGGAAATCGCGATCGAACTGCTGCAAGCAGTCGGCATCACGCCGTGTACTGCAGGCAACGGCCAGGAAGCCGTCGATATCCTCAGGGAATCCGGCCCGGACCGTTTCGACCTTGTGCTGATGGACATCCAGATGCCCGTCCTTGACGGCCTGTCCGCGACGCGCCTGATACGCACCTGGCCCGGCTTCGACCGGCTGCCGATCGTCGCCATGACGGCGCATGTCCTGGCCCACGAGAAGCGCATCAGCAGCGATGCCGGAATGAGCGATCACGTCTGCAAGCCCTTCGATGCCAATGACTTTTACCGGATGCTGGCCAAATGGCTGCCTGAACGCCGGACGCCGGGAACCCCCGCGCCTGTCGAGATGGCGCCCGAGTCCCTGCGGCCCTCGTTGCCGTCGATGCGCGGCGTGGACACCATGGCAGCGCTCACCCGCTTTTTCGGCAACGAGCAGCGCTATCGCTACTGGCTGACGAAATTCGTCGATGAAAGTCCCTCGGTGGCGCCGGACATTCGCCGCGCGATGGCGGCCGGGCAGATTGAACTGGCGACCCGAATGGCCCACACCTTCAAGGGACGTGCCGGCACACTCGGGCTCGACGACCTCCATCTCAAAGCCGGCGCGCTCGAGTCGGCGCTCGTAAGCGAGCTCGGGGGCGTTCCGGAGCTGCGCAGCCTGGAACGCGCAATCGAAGAGACGCGGCGGGAAATCGCCGCCGCGCTCGAGCTCTGACGATGCGCCACATAGACCTTTGCCGCGCCATGCCCGGCGCGGCGCCGATCTGTGGCACCATGCCGGCCTGAAAAGGAGTCCCGCATGGCCATGCAATCCAATCCCGCTCGTTTCGCGGCGCTCGCCGCCGCCGCGCTGCTCGCCGGTTGCGGCGAAATGAAAATCAAGGTCTGGCCCTTCGGTGGCGACACGGCCATACAGGAACGCTCGCGCGGCCCGGCCAATGCCACCGAATACCTGTGCGCAGGCGGCAAGCGCATTTACCTGCGCAGGCTGGACGGCGGTGACGCGATTTGGCTGATCCTGCCCGAGCGCGAGTTGCGGCTCGACCGGATCGGCACGGAAGGTTCACGCTATGGCAAGGGTGCCATGGTGCTGCAACTCACGGGAAATGACGCGACGCTCAATGACGGCGCCGCCACGCCGGTGACCGGCTGCAAGGCCGGTGTTGCCGAACCGGCCGCGTCAGCCGGGGACGCCGTCAACAAATAGGATCGGGCCCGGCCTCAGAGACAGGCCTGCTCCAGCGCCTTCTCGCACTTGTCGCAAAAGCCGTCGTCGCCCACCGGACCGGGCGCGCCGCAACGCCGGCACACGACGGGTTGCGGCGGCGGAACGACAGGCCGCTGCGGGTCGGGTTTGGGCTTGCTGTCGCGTTTCCTCGGCATGTTCTCCTCCTGATAGTCAGTCGCAAGCGGCCCTGCAGGCCGCCGCGTCGTTGGCGCAGCCCTCGATCGCATCGAGACGGCATTCGGCGCGGGTTCGCAGGGTGAAGTTGAGTCCATCCCCATAACTGCAAATCAGCAGATTGATTTTTCCTTGCCTGACGATGCGCAGCGAGGACACCCTGGCCGCCTTGACTTCGGCCGCCAGGCGATCGCAGGAAACATAGGCGCTGAAGGCGCCGTCGGCGGATTCCCAGAGCGCCACATTCTTCAGCCTGCGGTAGTCCTGGTAATCGGTGCAGACCCCGGTTTCACCCTTGTAGGCCTGGGCATCGCTGCCGCAGAAGCCGTTGAAGGTATAGCGCAGTTCCTCTTCGGCCGGACAGGCCGCGACCTGCACCGCCGTGGCCAGATCGGGACAGGTAACGTTCGCGGCAGCAACGGATTGCGCCAGCGCAGCAAGGCAAAAGGCAATCCGGGCGTGTGGCGATATCAATCGATGCTCCTTGGCAGGACCGGCTCAGTCTGGTGGCAGTTTAACGTCGGCGGCGATGCAGGATTCGACCTGGCACGCGAGCCAGTCCCGAAACGCCTCGACTGCAGGGCTCGCGGCAGCGCGCTCGGCGAGCAGGAAGTAATAGGCACGCGGATTGGAAAAGCGTTGCGGCAGCGGCGCGACCAGCTTGCCCTCGCGAAGCAGGTCGGCCACCAGTGCCAGTGGCGCCAGCGCCACGCCCTGGCCGTCAAGCGCGGCACGAAGGGTGGGTTCGTACTGGTTGAAGGCGACGCTGCCGGCCGGGCGCAAGTCGGCCACACCCGCCATCTCCAGCCAGCCCGGCCACGATAGCCAGGGCCGCCGCTGTTCGCCATCCTCATAGACCAGCAGGACATGGCGCGCAAGATCGGCGGGCTTCGCCAGCGGTCCGGCGGCTTTCAGCAGGGCCGGGCTCGCCACCGGCAACACCGAGTCGCCGAACAGCCGCAACGCGGTAGCCGGTGCGTTGCGGTCCTGCAGGTAGCGCACCGCGGCATCGAAACGTCCGCGGTCGAGGTCGACCAGGCGCGTATCGGCGGAGATGCGGATGTCGATGCCGGGATGGCGGCGGCGAAAATCGGCCAGGCGCGGAATCAGCCAGAAACTGGCGAAGGCCTGCGTCGTCGCCAGGGTCACCGTCGGTTCGTCGCCGCCACGCAGCTCGACCGCCGCGGCGCGAATTTCGGCGAATGCCAATTCGGCCGAGCGGTGCAGGCGTTCGCCGGCGGCAGTGAGGACCAATGCGCGCGTGCGGCGTTCGAAAAGCCGTGTCGCCAGCGCCGACTCCAGGGCGATCACCTGTTTGCTCACCGCCGACTGGGTGACGAACAGTTCCTCGGCGGCGCGCGTGAAGCTCAGGTGGCGCGCCGCGGCGGCGAAAATGCGCAGTGCCTCCAAGGGCGGCAGGCCATCCTTATGCATTCCATTTGCTCATGCGTTGAAAGCCGCGAAATCGCTGGTCACGGTCTGCAGGCGAGCGAACAATGCCTTCACCGCAATCCTCGAAGGAGCAAGAAATCATGACTACGCAAGCCATATCGGTTGCCTCGCTGATTTGCCTGGGAAGAAGTTCGCGCGCCCGCCTGATCCAGGCGGTGTCGCCGAAAGCAATTGCCGGCCATGCTAGCGAATTCCATCAGGGAATGCACGCAGCGAATGCAGGCGCACTTGAGCAGGCGCTGGCAACAGGTCAGATGCTGGTGCTGGACGACCGTCGCCTTACCCTGCAGTGCCTCGAGGGTCAGCTTTGGCTGACGCGCGACGGCGATGCCGAAGACCATATCCTTGGCCCCGGGCAGAACTTCGAAATTCATCCCTGCGACCAGGCCGTAATCCAGGCGCAGCGCCCGAGCCGGATTCGCCTGCTGCCTGCCTGAGCGCGGTTCAGCCCCGCAAGCGCTCGAGGCAGGCGCGAATGCCGGGAGGAATAGGGGTCGGCCGATCGTCGGCGCGGGCGACGAAAACATGCACGAACCAGCCGACGGCGGCAGGCGTGGTCTCGCCCTGGGGAAACAGGGCGATCTCGTAGCGCACCGAGGACTTGCCCAGATGCAGCACACGTAATCCGGCATCGATGATTTCCGGAAAGGCCAGCGGCGCCAGATAACGGCATTGCGACTCTGCGCAATAGCCGATCGCCGTGCCGTCATGAATGTCCAGGCCGCCTTCGCGGATCAGGCATTCGTTGATGACGGTGTCGAAATAGCTGTAATAGACGACGTTATTGACGTGGCCGTAGACATCGTTGTCCATCCAGCGCGTCGGGATGGCGAGGAAATGCGGGAAATCGGTGCGACGCGGAAGGGGAGGGGCGGTTTCGGCGGAGGAGGTCATGGTGCACTGCTTGGGAGCGAAAGCGCGCGATGATACCAACAAGCGCGCCACGCGCCGCCGACCCCGCCGGGCTTGCCGGCGGTGGCGGATGGGTCAGCGGCTAGCGCTGCGCGAGGTACATCGCGGCGAGGAACGCATCGGCATCGACGTCCTTGGCGGTCGTCGTGCGATGCTGGACTTCCTGCAGTCCGAGCTGAAGCTCGGGACTGGCCGGCGTCCATTCGGCATTGAGGACCTCGTCCTCGAATGCGCCGAATTCATCCTCGATTAGCTTGCCTGTACTCATTTCCATCACCGTTAGCATTGCCGTCTCCTTGACTGGAACCGTGCGCCTATGAGGATATAACGTCGCGTCGGATGAAAAGTTGAGTGATGCGTCAAATTCCTTGAAGCCTGTTGTATTGCCGCCACGAATGCCGGCTGAGTGTGACATTTGTCACGCTGGCAAGCCAGCCTTCAAGATTTCGACGGAGCGGACGCCGGATTCCAGGGTGCGACCTTGAGCAGCAGCACCATGCCGGGCACCGCCAGCAACGCGCAGAGCATGAAGAAGGGAAACCAGCCGAGCACTTCGATCAGGTAGCCGGTGGTAGCGTTGATGAAGGTGCGCGGCACGGCGGCGAGGCTGGTGAACAACGCGAACTGCGTCGCCGTGTAGAGCGGGTGCGTGGCCCGCGCAATGAAGGCGACGAAGGCCGCGGTGCCCAAGCCCACGCCCAGCGCCTCGAAGCCGATCACCAGCGCCAGTTGGGCCAGTTCGACCGCGCCTACCGTCTCGTGGCGGCCGATCCATGCCAGCCAGGCAAAGCCGAAGATCGACACCAGCTGCACCACGCCGAACAGCCACAGCGCGCGATTGATGCCCAGCTTCACCATCCACAAGCCGCCGATCAGGCCACCTATCACTGCCGGCCACAGGCCGGCATTCTTGGCGACGATGCCGATCTGCGACTTGGCGAAACCCATGTCGAGGTAGAAGGGCGTGGCCAGCGCCGTGCACATCGAATCACCCAGCTTGTAGAGGAAGATGAAGCCGAGGATCAGCAGCGCCTCCTTGAGTCCGGCGCGGTTGATGAACTCGTGGAAGGGTTCCACCACCGCATCGCGCAGGGTCTTCGGCGCATTGCCCGCCACCGCCGGCTCGCGCGCGAACAGGGCCAGCAGCATGCCCGGCAGCATGAACAGCGCGGTGATGACGAACACCTGCAGCCAGGGCAGGCGGTCGGCGAGGATCAGGGAGAGCGAACCCGGCACCAGCCCGGCGATGCGATAGGCATTGACATGCACCGAGTTGCCCAGGCCCAGTTCCTGCTCGGACAGGATCTCGCGCCGGTAGGCGTCGAGCGCAATGTCCTGCGTCGCCGACAAGAGCGCCACCGCTGCCGTCAGCCACAGGATGGGCACGATCTCGCTGCCCGGAGCAAACAACCCGAGCGAGGCGATCGCCGCCAGCAGGCCGATCTGCGTGATCAGCATCCAGCCGCGGCGCCGGCCCAGCGGCGGCGCGTAGCGGTCGAGCAGCGGCGACCAGAGGAACTTCCAGGTGTAGGGAAACTGGATCAGCGCGAAAAGCCCGATGGTCTTGAGATCCACGCCCTCGGAGCGCAGCCAGGCCGGCACCAGGTTCAGCAGCAGATACAGCGGCAAGCCGGACGAAAATCCGGTAAACACGCAGATCAGCATGCGCCGGGTGAATAGCGCGGCAAGCCAGGGCGGCATCAATTCTCGCGGTGCAGCTGAATTCTGCGGATGTGCGTCACCATGCGATCCCGTAACAAAGCGAACCACATTCTAGCCGGCGCGCCGGGCACTGGCGGTCGCCGACGCGGACTTTGCCGTGTCGCCGGCGACCGAAGGAAGTCCCTGTGGGGCGCCGACTTTTGGAGCCAGTGCACGACACGCCGGAGCGCGCGGTGCTCCGCGCCAGGGCAGCCGGCCGGTAGAATTCCACCATCGCTCCCGCAAGGCAGGACAATCATGGCAAGACCATTCCACATCGTCGATGTTTTCGCCGCGCAGGCCTATGCCGGCAATCCGCTGGCGGTAGTGCTCGATTCCGATGGCATGGACGCGGCGACGATGCAGCTGGTGGCGGCGGAAACCAACTACTCGGAGACGACCTTCGTCGGCTCGCAGCCCGAGGCCGACGGCGGCTACCGCGTGCGCCTGTTCACCCCGGCGCGCGAGATCGCTTTCGCCGGCCATCCGATCCTCGGTACGGCCTGGGTCGTGCGCCATCACGTGGCACCACAGGAGCGTGGCCCGGTGCGGCTCAACCTCCCGGTGGGCCAGGTGCCGGTGCGCTTCGAGGCGGAGGCCGCGGGTCCGGAAACGGCGTGGTTCCGGGCGCCGCCGGTGAGCGCCGGACCGACCTGCGCGGCGGAACGCATGGCGGCGGCGCTGGGCCTCGCCACGACCGACATCGACTGCCGGGCGCCGGTGCAGCAGTTCGGCGCCAGCACGGCGGCGATGGTGGTACCGCTCAACAGCCTGGACGCATTGCGTCGCGCGCGGCTAAACCTGGCCGCCTATGCACCTCTGCTGGCGGAAGGCTTCCCGCCGCTGACCTACCTGTTCTGCCGCGAAACCCACCACGCCGGCAACGACCTGTGCGCCCGCTTCTTCTTCGAAGCGCACGGCGTACGCGAAGACCCGGCGACGGGCAACGGCGCGGCCTTCCTCGGCGCCTGGCTGCTGGAGTATGGTTACCTGGAGCGCGGCGAACTGGACCTGCGCATCGAGCAGGGCTACGAAGTGCGCCGGCCATCGCTGGTACGCCTGCGCGCGCGCGGCAACGGTGCCGGACGCGAGATCAGCGTCGGCGGCGGCGTCATACCCGTAGTGCGCGGCGAACTGGCCTGAGGCCTACCCTGGACGGAGATCGACAGATGAGCAAGGCCTACCTGATCGGACACATCACGGTGAAGGACGCGGCGAAATGGGACGAGTACCGCAGCCGAGTGCCGGCGACGCTGGCACCCTGGGGCGGCGAGCTGATTTTTCGCGGCACGCTGGCCACGGTGCTCTCCGGCGAGCATGCGCACGCCGGCGTGGTGGTCGGCAGTTTTCCCGATGCGGCGGCGCTCGCCGGCTGGCACGCCTCGGCCGCGTACCAGGCACTGATCCCGCTGCGGCACGAGGCGGCGGACGTGGTGCTGCTTGCCTACGACACGTAACGGCGCCGCTTCGAAGAGCGGGTGCCGTACAATTGCGGGCATCCAGTTCCCCAAATCCCTGACCGAGGTCCCCGATGGCAAAACCAAATTATTCGTTCGAAAAACGCCAGCGAGACCTGGCGAAGAAAGCCAAGAAAGAGGAAAAGCGCCTGCGCAAGGCCGGTGGACCGGAGGTTCAGGAAGGCACCGAAAACCCCGAGCCGGCAGCGCCGCCACCGGCCACCGAGGTAAAAGCCCCCGACTGAACGGCGCAGGCGTCAGCGGCCGAGCCGGTAAACCGCCAGGCTGCCGAGGAAGTTCGGCTCTTCCGTGACCAGGCGGCCCGCCTCGTCGAGCACCTGCCGCTCGCGAATGACGAGGCCCATCTTCGAACACAGCGACTCGAAATCCAGCAGGGTGAAAAAGCGCAGGTTGGGCGTGTCGAACCATTCATAGGGCAGGTCTTCCGACACCGGCATGCGCCCGGCCATGACCGCCATGCGGTTCTTCCAGTAGGCAAAATTCGGAAAACTGACCACCGCCTCGCGTCCGACGCGCAGCATTTCGCCGAGGATGCGCTCGGTGTGGCGCACGGTCTGCAGGGTGCGCGAGAGCACGACATGGTTGAAGGTCTGGTCGTCGATGCCGGCCAGGCCCTGCTCCAGGTTGCCCTGGATCACGTTGATGCCATTGGCAATGGCAGCGAGCACTTCGGCGTCTTCGAGTTCCACGCCGTAGCCCTTGGCGCCGCGTTCCTCGATCAGACGTTTCAGCAGCGAGCCGTCGCCGCAACCGAGGTCGAGCACACGCTCGCCGGGCTGCACCCAACTGGCGATGAGGTCGAAATCCGCTCGCTCCATTGCCTGGGTCATAGCTTGATCCGTTTCAGGTAGGCGTCCACCACGGCGTGGTAGTGCGGTTCGTCCATCAGGAAGGAGTCGTGGCCGTGGGCGCTGTTGATTTCGGCATAGGCCACGTCCTGTCCGTTATGCACCATGGCATGGACGATCTCGCGCGAGCGTTCTGGCGAGAAACGCCAGTCGGTGCTGAAGGCAACCACGAGGAATTTGGCGCTGGCCCGGGCCAGCGCGCGCGCCAGGTCGCCGTCATAGTCCAGCGCAGGATCGAAGTAGTCGAGCGCCTTGGTCATCCGCAGGTAGGTGTTGGCATCGAACACGCCGGCGAACTTGTCGCCCTGGTAGCGCAGGTAGGATTCGATCTCGAATTCGACATCGAAGCCATAACTGCCGGCGCCGGTGCGCAGGCGACGGCCGAATTTCTCGGCCATCTGGTCATCGGACAGGTAGGTGATGTGGCCGAGCATGCGCGCCAGGCGCAGGCCGCGCAGCGGCCTCACGCCATGCTCGTAAAAGTGCCCGCCGTGGAAATCGGGATCGGTCAGGATGGCCTGGCGCGCAACGTCGTTGAAGGCGATGTTCTCGGCCGAGAGCTTGGGCGTCGCGGCGATGACCAGGGCGTGGCGCACCCGCTGCGGATACGACAGGGTCCATTGCAGCGCCTGCATGCCGCCCAGCGAACCGCCCATGGTGGCCGCCCAGGCATCGATGCCGAGTTGGTCGGCGAGGCGGGCGTGGGAGTCGACCCAGTCTTCGACCGTGACCACGGGAAAGTCCGCGCCCCAGGGCTTGCCGGTGGCTGGATTGGGGCTGGCCGGGCCGGTGGAGCCGTGGCAGCCGCCGAGATTGTTCACGCCGACGATGAAGAAGCGGTCGGTGTCGAGCGGGCGTCCGGGCCCGACGATGTTGTCCCACCAGCCAAGGTTGGCAGTGGGATTGCCAAACTCGTCGGCGGTGTGCCCGGCGACGTGGTGATGGCCGGACAGGGCATGGCAGACCAGGATCGCGTTGGACTTCGCGGCATTTAGCGTGCCGTAGGTTTCATAAACGAGGTCGAAGGCGGGCAAGACGCCGCCGCCCTTCAATTGAAGCGGCTGGCTGAATTGCGCGCGCTGCGCAGCGACGAGACCGACACCTGACATGCAAATTCCATCCAACGTGCGCGCCAACCGGCGCATTGCCGCAATCCGGAGCCCGCAAACAGCAACGCCCGCGAGCGCGTGAAACAAGCGATCCGGGCGTTGTGACTTCCGTCTCGCTTAGCCGTATTTGTAGTGCGCCCGCAAGCCGAGTCAAATTGGCGCTATGGGCAGACTATGCCGCGTGGCGCGAGGCTTGTCAATCGGGGCTGGCTCGGTGCTAGAGCTTGTCCAGTTGCTCGCTGATCTTGTCGGGCTCGTCGGACTTCAGCAGCTTGGCGACGCGCACCGCGAGTTGCGTCGAGTCCGACATCATGACCTGCTGCTTGACCTCCAGCAGTTGCGCCGGATGCATGGAGAATTCGCGCAAACCCATGCCCAGCAGCAGCCTGGTCAGCTTGGGGTCGCCGGCCATTTCGCCGCACACCGCGACCGGCATGCCGACCCGTTGCGCGCCCTGGATGGTCTGCGAGATCAGCTTGAGGACGGCCGGGTGCAGCGGATCATAAAGGTGGGCAACCGATCCGTCGGTGCGGTCGATGGCGAGGGTGTACTGGATCAGGTCGTTGGTGCCGATCGACAGGAAGTTCAGCCGGCGCAGGAAGGGGCCCAGCGACAGCGCCGCGGCAGGGATTTCGATCATGCCGCCGATCGCCACCGCGTCAAATTTCTGCCGCGCTTCACGCAGCTGCAGCTTGGCCAGTTCGACCAGCGCCAGCGTCTGTTCGATCTCCGTGGCATGCGCCAGCATCGGGATCAGCAGGCGTATCTTGCCGTAATGCGAGGCGCGCAGGATGGCGCGCAACTGCACCAGGAACAGCTGCGGCTCTGCGAGGCAGAAGCGGATCGCGCGCAGGCCGAGCGCCGGATTGGGCGCCGCCTGGTTGCCGGCCCGATTGCGCAGGGCGCGCGCTTCCTTGTCGGCGCCGATGTCGAGCGTGCGGATCGTCACCGGCCGCTCGCCCATGGCCCGCACCACGCTGCGGTAGGCCTCGAACTGCTCGTCTTCGTCGGGCAGTTCGTCGCGATTCATGAAGAGGAACTCGGTGCGATAGAGGCCGACGCCGTCGGCGCCGACTTCCTTGGCGCGCTCGGCGTCCTGCGGCAGCTCGATATTGGCGTGGAGGAAGACATCCTCGCCGTCCAGGGTCTGCGAGCGTCCCGTGACCAGGCGCTTGAGCTTCGAACGCTCCAGCGCGATCGCGGAGCGCCGCAGGCGATATTCCTGCAGGACACCGAGGTCGGGATCGACGATCAGCACGCCACGCGTGCCATCGACGATCAGCAGGTCGTCATCCTGGATCAGCGATCGGGCATGCTGCATGCCGACCACGGCGGGAATCGCCAGGCTGCGGGCAACGATGGCGGTGTGCGACGTGGACCCGCCGAGGTCGGTGACGAAGCCGCCGATCTTGAGGTTCTTGAACTGGATGGTGTCGGCCGGGGACAGATCGTTGGCGACCACGATCAGCTCGTCGTCGATGGCGGCGGTCTTGCGCCGCGCCAGCTTGCGGGCCTTGCCCTGCAGCACCTTGAGCACGCGCTCGACGACCTGGACGATATCCTGCTTGCGTTCGCGCAGGTAGGCGTCCTCGAACTCGTCGAACTGGTCGACCACCTGCTGCATCTGCTGCACCATCGCCCATTCCGCGTTGCAGCGGCGATCGCGGATGAGGACACGGACGCCGTCGGTCAGCGCCGGATCGGCCAGGATCATGGCGTGCAGGTCGACGAAGGCGGACAGTTCGGCCGGCGCACCGGGAACGCTTGCTTCGCCGCGCAGGGCGTTAAGCTCGGCGCCCGCGACCTCGACGGCCTTGTCGAAGCGCGCCAGCTCGCCCGGCACGTCGCGCTCGCGCAACTGGTACTGGGCGACTTCGAGGATCGCATGCGATACCAGGTGGGCACGGCCGATCGCAATGCCGCCCGATACCGCCTGACCGTGGAGGCTGAAAGTCATCGGCTGCCCACGCCTCGGTACCTCCCGCCGCTCACTCCGCTTCCCCGAACTTGCCGGCGATCAGGCTGAGGATTTGCTGCAACGCTTCGTCGGCACGCTCGCCCTCGGTATCGACCATCACGCTCGAACCCTTGCCGGCGGCCAGCATCATCACGCCCATGATGCTCTTGGCGTTGATGCGGCGACTGCCGCGTTCCATCCAGACCTCGCAGGGGAAGGAACCGGCGAGCTGGGTGAGCTTGGCCGAGGCGCGCGCATGGAGGCCCAGCTTGTTGAGGATTTCGGCTTCGGCGCGTGGCATGGCCTTTCCCGGGCTAGTGTTTGAGCATGTTGAGCACGCCGTCTCGGCCGCCGGCCACGGCGCGGGTGACGAGGGTTTCCATGTCCTTGTCGCGGTAGGTCAGCGCGCGCAGCAGCATGGGCAGGTTGACGCCGGCCACGCCTTCGACGCGACCCGGGTCGAGCAACTTCATGGCGAGGTTGGCGGGCGACGCGCCATAGATGTCGGTAAGGATCAGTACGCCCTGTCCGGTATCCACCAGCTTCAGCATGTCGCGCGCCAGCGGCAGCGCGTCGAGCGGATCGTCCTGCGCGGCAACGCCGAGCTGCGCGATCTGCAGCGGCCGCTTGTTGAGCACGTGGCAGGCGCACTGGATCAGCGCTTCGCCGTAGGTGCTGTGGGTGAGCAGGAAGATTCCGATCATGGCGGCATTCTAGCGGAAGGCGAACCATGCCAAGGCAAGCGCGGCGGCGGCGAGCAGGGCCAGCGCGATGCGCCGGGCGAGGCGCGCTTTCTGCGCTTCGAGTTCATTGTCCGCGTCGACGATGCGACGGATGCGCCGCATGGCGGCGATGCCGACGGTGCGGCGCACGTTGCGTTCGATATCGGGATCGACTGTCATTGGACGGTCTCCAGTTTCAGGTCCGGAATTTCGATCTTGATGCGCGCCTGCATCGCCGGGGTCGCCTGCGCCGTGCCGTCAGCGCCGACTTTCAGCACGGCGTCGACGCCGAGCTTTTGCGCCATGATGCGCCAGTCGCGACCGGCGATGAAGATGGGCTTGGACAGGGCGTCGGACTTCATGCCCACCGCAGGCCCCGGCGCCACCAGCACCGTCACCGCCTGTGTGCCCTCGGCGGGATAGCCGCTGCGCGGATCGAGCAGGTGCGGATAGCGCCGCCCGCCGAATTCGAAAAATCGGTGGTAGTCGCCCGAGGTGCCGATGGCCTCGCCGTCGCGCAAGTCCAGCGTCGCCAGCGGCGCACCGCCAACCGACTGCGGGCGCGGGTGCTGGATGCCGATGCGCCAGGGCGTGCCGGCGCCGTCGCGGCTGCCCAGCGCCATGACGTTGCCGCCGATGTTGATCAGCGCATTGGCGATGCCGTCCTGCCGGAGCGACGCGGCGGCGCGGTCGAGCGCGACACCCTTCAGGTAACCGCCGAAGTCGATGGCTACGCTCCTGTTGCGGCTCTGAACGCGATTGCCGTCGAGCCGAAGATTGGCGATCGATGGATGCTGCGCCACCAGCGCCGCCAAGGCGCCCGGCTCGGGCAGGCGCGGCTGGATGTCGTCGGTATGGAAGCCCCACAGCGCGATCAGGCGGCCGATGCCGGGATCGAACAGGTGGTCGCCGGCAGCGGCCACCACCTGCGCTTCGCGGATGAAGGTGGCGAATTCTGGTGAAACGTCCTTGCTGCGGCCGGCGGCGATGGCCTCGTTCAGCGCCGACAGTTCGGACGGCTGCCAGGCGTGGTAAGTGCGATGCAGGTAGTCGAAATCCTGCAGCACTCGATTGGCGGCGGCTCTCGCGCGATCCTCGGGCACTCCGGTGATCGCCAGGTCGACCCGGGTGCCGAAGACATAGGATTCCTGTCGCCACGGCGCCGGTGGCCCGCAGGCGGCGAGCACGCAGGCCACGACGAGCAGCGTCAGGAGGCGGCGCATTCCCTTTCCAGGGCGTCGACCAGCATCGCCGCAACGTCGAAGCGCGTCTGCTGGGCGATCTCGACGAAGCAGGTGGGGCTGGTGACATTGATCTCGGTCAGGCTGTCGCCGATCACGTCGAGTCCGACGATCAGGAGGCCGCGCGCCCAGAGAGTCGGCGCCAGCGCCTCGGCGATTTCGCGATCGCGCCCCAGCAGCGGGCGCGCCACGCCCTTGCCGCCGGCGGCAAGGTTGCCGCGCGATTCGCCGGCCTTGGGGATGCGCGCCAGGCAATAGGGCACCGGCTCGCCGGCGATCAGCAGGATGCGCTTGTCGCCGTGGCTGATCGCCGGCAGGTAGCGCTGCGCCATGATGCTGCGCGCGCCAAAACCGGTCAGGGTTTCGACGATGACGTTGCGGTTGGGATCCGTGCGCGTGACGCGGAAGATGCTGCTGCCGCCCATGCCGTCGAGCGGCTTGAGGATGACGTCTTCGAGTTCGTCGATGAAGGCATGGATGTCGGCCGGATCGCGCGCGATCAGCGTGGTCGGCGCGTAGTGCGGAAACTCGGCGATGGCGACCTTCTCGGAATGGTCGCGGATCGAACGCGGCTTGTTCCAGATGCGTGCGCCCTCGGCCTCTGCACGTTCCAGCAGCCAGGTCGCGGCGACGTACTCGAAATCAAAGGGCGGGTCCTGCCGCATCAGGACGGCGTCGTAAGCGGTGAGCGGAAGCACAGATTCTTCGACGACGGAGTACCACGCCGTATCGTCGGCGCCGACTTCCAGGCGCTGCGCGCGCGCGGCAACGCAAGCGTCGCGCCAGGTCAGCGCCGCGCGCTGAATCGTCCATATCTCGTGCCCGCGCTTCGCTGCGCAGCGCATCATCGCGACGCTGGAATCCTTGTAAGCCTTGAGACCTTCCAGCGGGTCGATGATGAATGCAAACTTCACTGGCTACTCCGTCGGCGCGGCGCGCTCGAGTTCGAGCGACGCGGCGAGCATCGCCAGGCGCGCGATCACGCCGTAGGCATAGAAGCGGTTGGGCGGCGCGTCGGGCGCGAGTTGGGCGTCGGGCAGGCTGCAGCCGGTCTCGAAGGCCAGCGGCTTGAAGGTCATGCCCGGCGCATTGAGGTTCTCGTTTATCCCACGCGCGGTGTTGACCCGGTAGAAGCCGCCAACGACATAGCGGTCGATCATGTACACCACCGGCTCGGCGGTGCCCTCGTCGACCCGCTCGAAAGTCGGCACGCCTTCCTGGATGATGACCTCGGTGACTTCCATGCCTTCCTTGATCACCGCCATCTTGTTGCGCTGCTTGCGGTTGAGGTTCTTCACTTCGCTGGCGTCCTTCACCGTCATGATGCCCATGCCGTAGGTGCCGGCATCGGCCTTGACGATGACGAAGGGCTCCGACTCGATGCCGTATTCCTTGTACTTGGCGCGCATCCGGTAAAGCAGCGTGTCGATGTTGGCGGCGAGGCATTCCTCGCCGGAACGCTCGTGGAAGTTCACCTTGCCGCAGGTCTCGAACTCGGAATTGATCAGCCAGGGGTCGATGCCCAGTTCCTTGGCGAAGGCGATCGCGACATCCTGGTAGGCGGCGAAATGCTTCGACTTGCGCCGCACGTGCCAGCCGGCCCACAGCGGCGGAATAAGGAACTGCTCGTGGACATTCTCGAGGATGGCCGGTACGCCGCCGGATAGGTCATTGTTGAGCAGGATGGCGCAGGGATCGAAGTCGTCAAGTCCGAGGCGGCGGCCCTCGGTGCCGATGCGCTTCAGTGGCTCCAGCACCAGCTTGTGGCCGTCGGGCAGGTCCAGCGTAGTGGGCGCCGTAATCTCGGGCAACAGGCTGCCGACGCGCACGTTGAGGCCGGTGTGGCCGAGGATGGTCGCCAGGCGCGCGACGTTCATCAGGTAGAACTGGTTGCGCGTGTGTTTCTCGGGAATCAGCAGGAGGTTTCTTGCCTCCGGGCAGATCTTCTCGATCGCCGACATCGCGGCCTGCACGCACAGCGGCAGGAAGGCCGGATTGAGGTTGTTGAAGCCACCGGGGAAGAGGTTGGTGTCGACCGGGGCGAGCTTGAAGCCGGCATTGCGCAGGTCCACCGAGGTGTAGAAGGGCGGCGTGTGCTCCAGCCACTGAGTACGCAGCCAGCGCTCGACGGTAGTGCCGTTGTCGAGGATGCGACGCTCGAGGTCGAGCAACGGACCGGTCAGCGCGGTTGTGAGATGTGGAACCATGGGTTTCTGTTACCTGGATAAACCGCAAGCGGTTTTTTCAGTTGATCTTACACCAGACCCTTGACCGCGAATTCGGCGAAAGCCTCGGGCAGCAGGGCCTGCTCCAGGCTGCGCTGCGCGAAGAGAAAGCGGCCGTCACAGACGAAGCCGAGCTCGCTCCAGTCGACGTCGTTGAGCATGTCCGCCAGGCGCCGCAGTTCGGCATCCTTCAGGTTCGCGCGGTGCGGGAACAGAGCGATCACTGCGCCGTCATAGTTGGTGCAGGGATGCAGGAAAAACGGGCGCGCGTTGCGCGTCTTGCCGTTGACGTAGATGCGCGGCGCGTCGGAAATGTAGTGGCGGCGGCCCCACTTCCACCAGTTGGCTTCGTCGAAGCGCGTCACGCGGCGCGCCAGCAGGCGTTCCTTGTGCTGTTCCAGCCAGGCGATCGGACCTTCGCGGTCGCGCCAGATCATGCGTCGCGTCTCGCCGCTCTGCGCGGTCTTCGAGCAGACGAAATCGGCGTTGGCGAATTCCGCGTTGCTGAAGATTTCGTCAGCGCCGGAGACCGCGCCGACCTTGACGGCGAACACGCTGGCCAGCGGCAGGCTGTAGATGCCGCGTGTAAACATCAACTGGCCGCCCGACAACGCCATGCGCCGACCGTCCTTCAGGCGATGGCTGGCGTTGCCTTTTTCGAAGCGCCAGATGGCGCAGTTGGGCGTGGCGCCGTGGAATATCTTCGCGTCGCCGAGGTCCTCGAAATCGGTGATGGTGCCCTGGTCGCTGAGCCAGGTATTGAGTCGCCCCGCGCCGGTAGCTTTGAGGAAATCGCGCGGCGTGATCAGGATCAGCTCGCCGCCGGGGGCGAGGTGGCGCACGCATTTCTCGATGAAATGCAGGTAGAGGTTGGCATGGCCGTCGAGCAGGCTGGAACCGAGGCGCAGAGCGGTTTCCGGCAGGATGTCGCGCGCCTTGACGTAGGGCGGATTGCCGATGATGGTGGCGAATTTCTCGCCTTCCGGATAGGCGAAGAAGTCGAGGTTCAAGGCGTCGGAAGGGCAATGGGCGGGGTCCATTTCGATTGCCACGCAGCCCGGAATGCGGTTCGAGAAGGCACCGTCGCCGCAGGCGGGGTCGAGCACGCGACCATGGTTGCGGCGCAGGTCAAGCATGCGCACAACGATTTCGGGAGGGGTAAAGACCTGCCCGTAGCGGGCTATGTCAAGAGTCGGCGCTGGCGGCACGGCGTTTGAAAGAAATCCCGGCGCGGGGCCGGGATCTTCGGCTTCGTTGGCAGCGATCAGAAGGTGCCGATCACCCACATCGGCACGCGCAGGCCGGCATCCTTCGAATCCTGGCGCACCCACTGACCTTCTCCGCTGTGGTCGAGCAGGTAGTAGGGCACGCCGTGCGACGGCGTCACCTTCATCATGTAGAGCTTGCCGCTGATGCGGAACTCCTCGACCTTGTCCTCGCCGCGGCGGCTGATGGTGACCTGCGGTTCGAGCGCTTCGTTTAGCGAGCCGGGCGGCGGCGGGGGCGGCTCGGGAATCGGCTCCAGTTTCGGCGGCTGGGTCTGCGCGGCGACATTCAGCGCAAGGGCGGAAAGCAACAATACGATGGTGCGGCGCATGGCAGGTCCTCGGGGAAACGGCCCGTGCGGCGGAAATCCCGCGGCGACGAACCCTGGGGCAAGTTTATCAAAGGTTCAGCAGCAATTCGTGCTCTTCGGGCAGCGGCCCGAAGCCGCGCGATTCGTAGTGGTCAAATATCGCCGCCACCACCGCCTCCGGGTCGTCGATGACCTGCAGCAGATCCATGTCCTCGGGATTGATCATGCCCTCGGCGACCAGCCGGTCGCGAAACCAGTCCAGCATCCCGGCCCAGAACTCGCTGCCGACCAGGATCAGCGGGATGCGCGGGGTCTTGCCGGTCTGGATCAGCGTCAGGGCTTCGAGCAGTTCGTCGAGCGTGCCGAAGCCGCCGGGCATCACCACGTAGGCGGCGGCGACCTTGACGAACATGTACTTGCGGGCGAAGAAATGGCGGAAACTTTGCGAGATGTCCTGATAGTGGTTGGCCGCCTGCTCGTGCGGCAACTGGATATTGAGTCCGATCGACATGCTCTTGCCTTCGAAGGCGCCCTTGTTGGCCGCCTCCATGACGCCGGGGCCGCCGCCGGACACCACCGAAAACCCCGCATCTGATAGCAGGCGGGCAATCTTTTCGGTGAGCTGGTAGTAGCGCGAATCGGGCATGACGCGCGCGCTGCCGAAGATCGACACGGCCGGCCGCACCGCCGCCAGGCGCTCGGTCGCCTCGACGAACTCTGCCATAATGCCGAACACCCGCCAGGCTTCGCGCGCGCTGGTCGCGGTCTGCGTGGCCGAGCCAGCCTCGGCGCCGCGCGCGCCCCTGGCCAGGCTCTTCGGCAACTTGTCCTTCTCATTCATATAGCATCGCTCCCCATGCCCACGCTGCTGCTTGTCGACGGCTCGTCCTATCTCTACCGCGCCTTCCACGCGCTGCCCGACCTGCGCAACGCGGACGGCCAGCCGACCGGGGCGATCCGCGGTGTGCTTTCCATGCTGCGCGTCCTCGAAGCCGACTATAAGTCAGATTTTCGCGCCGTGGTGTTCGATGCCAAGGGCAAGACCTTCCGCGACGACTGGTATCCGCAATACAAGGCCCACCGCCCGTCCATGCCCGAGGACCTCGCGGCGCAGATCGCGCCGCTGCACGAATGCATCCGCGCCGCCGGCTGGCCGCTCCTGATGGTCGACGGCGTCGAGGCCGACGACGTGATCGGCACGCTGTCGCGGCAGGCGACGGGGGCCGGCATCGACTGCGTGATTTCCACCGGCGACAAGGACCTCACCCAACTGGTGAATCCACGCGTCCGGCTGGTCAACACCATGAGCAACGAAGTGCTCGACGAAGCCGGGGTCAAGGCCAAGTTCGGCGTCCCGCCCGAGCGCATCATCGATTACCTGGCGCTGGTGGGCGATACCTCCGACGGCATTCCCGGCGTGCCCAAGGTGGGACCGAAGACCGCCGTGAAATGGCTGGAGGCCTGGGGTTCGCTCGACGCCATCGTCGCCCATGCCGCCGAGATCGGCGGCGCGGTCGGCGAGAACCTGCGCCAGCACCTCGATTTCCTGCCGCTCGGCGTCAAACTGGTGACCGTGGTCTGCGACCTGCCGCTGCCGCAAGCGGTGACAGATCTCGTGCCGCAAGCGCCGGACACGGAGAAACTGACGGGGTTGTACACCCGACTTGAATTCAAGGGCTGGCTGCGCGAGCTGAGCGGCGAGGCGCCGCCACCGGCCAGTCGTGCAAAAGTTGCCGTCGCGCCAGCGCCGACTCTCGTTGCCGCCCCGACCTTGGAGCCCGACCGCAGCGCCTACGAATGCATCCTCGACGCGGCACAACTGGACAGATGGCTGGCGCGCCTCGACGCCGCGCCGCTGGTCTCGCTGGACACCGAAACCACCGACCTGGACCCGATGCAGGCGCGCCTGGTCGGCATTTCCTTCGCCACGGAAGACGGCCATGCCGCCTACCTGCCGCTGGGCCACAGCTACGCCGGCGCACCGACACAGTTGCCGCTGACGGAAACGCTGGCCACGCTGAAACCCTGGCTGGAATCGCCGCACCACGGCAAGCTTGGCCAGCACCTCAAATACGACCGCCATGTCTTCGCCAATCACGGGGTGCAGTTGCGCGGCATCGCCGAGGACACGCTGCTGCAGTCCTACGTCCTGGAGTCGGACAACGCGCACGACCTCGGCGCCCTCGCCGCGCGCCATTGCGGGTTGGCCACAATCAGCTACGACGCCGTCACCGGCAAAGGTGCAAATCGCATCTCCTTCGCCCAGGTCGAGGTCGCGCGCGCCGCCGAATATGCCGCCGAGGACGCCGACGTCACGCTGCGGGTGCACCAGGTGCTGCGCCCGCAACTCGCCGAAGTGCCGGAACTGGAGGCGCTCTACCGCGACCTCGAACTGCCGATCGCCGAAGTGCTGTTCCGCATCGAGCGCAACGGCGTGCTGATCGACGCGGCCACGCTGGCGCAACAAAGCGACGAACTCGGGCGCAAGATCATGGCCATCGAGGCCGAAGCGCAGCAATTGGCCGGCCAGCCCTTCAACCTCGCCTCGCCCAAGCAACTGGCCGAGATCCTGTTCAACCAGCAGGGCCTGCCGGTGGTGAAGAAGACGCCCTCGGGGGCGCCCTCGACCGACGAGGAAGTGCTGGAGAAACTGGCCGAGGACTACCCGCTGCCGAAGAAGATCCTCGAACACCGCAGCTTCGCCAAGCTGAAAAACACCTACACGGACAAGCTGCCGAAGATGATCAACCCGGCCACCGGCCGCGTGCACACCAGCTTCGGCCAGGCCACAGCGGTGACCGGGCGGCTGGCCTCGACCGACCCCAACCTGCAGAACATCCCGATCCGCACCGCGGAAGGCCGCCGCATCCGCTCCGCCTTCGTCGCGCCCGCCAATCACCGTATCGTCAGCGCCGACTATTCGCAGATCGAGCTGCGCATCATGGCCCACTTGTCCGACGACCCGCGCCTGCTGGAAGCCTTCGCCCAAGGCGAGGACGTGCATCGCGCCACGGCCGGCGAAGTCTTCGGCCTGACGCCGGCCGAGGTCACCAGCGAGCAGCGCCGCGCCGCCAAGGCGATCAACTTCGGCCTGATCTACGGCATGAGCGCCTTCGGCCTGGCCAAGCAGATCGGCGTCGACCGCACGGCGGCGGCGGCCTACATGGACCGCTACTTTGCGCGCTATCCGGGTGTCGCCCGCTACATGGAGGAAACCCGCGCCGTAGCACGCGACAAGGGCTATGTCGAGACCGTATTCGGCCGCCGCCTGTGGCTGCCCGAGATCCGCTCCTCCAACGCCGGCCGGCGCCAGGGCGCCGAGCGCGCCGCGATCAACGCGCCGATGCAGGGCACCGCCGCCGACCTGATCAAACGCGCCATGCTGGCGGTGCAGGCCTGGCTCGACGCACAGCAGCTGCGCTCGCTGCTGATCCTGCAGGTGCATGACGAACTGGTACTCGAAGTGCCCGAGGAGGAATTGCCGCTGCTGCGCGAATCGCTGCCCAGGCTGATGGGCGGCGCGGCACAGCTCAAGGTGCCGCTGCTGGTTGAAGTCGGCGTCGGCGCCAACTGGGACGCGGCGCACTGAGGCCGGCAAGACGCGCCAATCGGCTAAAATTCGCGGCTGAATTCCGCTGAAAGTCAGCCATGAAGAAATTCCTCAAATACGCGCTGCGCGCCCGCAGTGTCGGCTTCGCCAAGGCCGCCCTGCGTCCCGCGCCCACCGGCGCCATCGTCGAGGTGGATTACCGCGACAAGCCGGTGCACTACCGCGAAGGCACCAGTGATGCGCTGGTCATTTACGAAATCCTGCTCAAGGGGCGCAAGTCCGAGTACTGGCACGCCCGCCTGCCGCGCGCCGAGGACGTCAAGGTGGTGCTCGACATCGGCGCCAACATCGGCGCCGCCACGGTGTTCTTCAGCGAGCTCTACCCTGCCGCCAAGATCCACGCCTTCGAGCCGGTTCCGGCCAACCAGGAGATGCTCAAGCGCAATGCCCAGTCGCGCGGCCGCCCGGGCAGCATCGAATGCCACCTGCTGGCGCTGTCAGACAAGGACGGCGAGCTGCAGATGATCCATTCGCCGGGCGCCGGCAACCATGGCGGCTGGTCCTTCTACCAGCGCGGCGCCAGCGGCAGCGAGGAAAAGATTTCGGTGCCGGTGCGCCAGGCCGGAACCTTCGTGCGCGAACTGGGACTCGACCGCATCGACGTGATCAAGATCGACACCGAGGGCGCGGAAAAGGAAATACTGCAGGGACTGGCGCCCGAACAGCTGGCCACGGTCCGTTACATTGTCGGCGAACTGCACGGCGAGCGCGATTTCGAACTGCTCGACTGGCTGGAGCAGCGCGGCTTCGACATCGAATGCAAGAAGAGCTTCGGCAAGCCCTGCTTCATCTTCAAGGCGCTGCGCTGTCGCCCGGCGCCCTGACGCCGCCGCTGTCGCGGCGGCGACTCCCGTTCCGGCCGACGGATTCGCGCCGTCGGCTTTGCAATTTCGCGCCGCCGCCTTAAAATTGCAAAATGTGGATCAAGAGGACGCTCGCCGACGAACTGCGCAAGCTCACCGCCAGCTTCCCGGTGGTGGCGCTGGTGGGCCCGCGCCAGGTCGGCAAGACCTCGCTGCTGGAGCATGACTTTCCCGAGTTCCGCTACGTTTCGCTCGACACCGCGAGCCAGGCGGAAATGGCCGAGACGCGACCGGCCGAGTTCCTGCAGCGCTTTCCGCCGCCGGTCATCATCGACGAGGTGCAGTACGCGCCCGCGCTGTTCCGCCACATCAAGGCCTATGTGGACGCGCACCGCGACCAGAAGGGACTGTTCCTGCTCACCGGCTCGCAGAACTACGCGCTGATGCAGGAGATCTCTGACAGCCTGGCGGGCCGCGCGGCGGTGATTCCCTTCCTCGGCCTGTCCGGCGCCGAATGGCTGGCCTCGCCGGCCGCCGCCGGCAGTTCCTGGGGAAAATTCTGGCTGCGTGGCGGCTACCCGGGCCTGTGGAGCGACGCGGGCGTTTCGCGCGAGCGCTGGTACCAGGGCTACCTGGCGACCTACCTTGAGCGCGACGTGCGCAACATCCTGCGCGTCGGCAGCCTGCGCGATTTCGAGCGCTTCCTGCGCGCCTGCGCCGCGCGCTGCGCGCAGACGCTCAACATGTCCGACCTCGGCCGCGACGTCGGCATCTCGGCCACCACCGCGCGCGAATGGATCGGTGCCTTGCAAGCCTCGAACCAGATCCTGTTGCTGGAGCCCTACCACCGCTCGCTGGGCAAGCGCCTGGTCAAGTCGCCCAAGCTGTATTTCACCGATACCGGGCTGGCCGCCTTCCTCATGGGCCTCACCGACGATGCGCCGCCGCCCGAGCATGTCGGCGGCGCGCTGTGGGAAAACCATGTTGTCGGCCAGTGGCTGCGCTGGCGGCACTGGCAACATCCGGAGGCGACGCTCTGGTACTGGCGCGACTCCGGCGGCCACGAAGTCGACCTGCTGGTGGAATGGCAGCAACGCCTGTTCGGCATCGAGTGCAAATACAAGGAGCGGCCCGACGCCCACGACCTGCGCGGCCTGCGTCGCCTGCGCGAGTTCTACGACCAGCCGACCCTGCCCGGCTTCGTCGCCTGCACCACGGCGCAACCCTTCGACATCGCCGACGGCATCACGGCGATCAGTGGCTGGACACCGTGGATCCTGCCGGGGATGAAGCCGTGACCAATAGCGGCGACCTCTACCTGCGCCTGCTCTCCCACGTGCGTCCGCACTGGAAGGGTTTCGCCCTGACGCTGGCGGCGACCGCGTTGGCGGCCGCCACCGAGCCGCTGTTTCCGGCGCTGATGAAGCCGCTGCTGGACAAGGGCTTCGGCCAGGGCGACCAGGGCTGGCTGGCCTGGCTGCCGCTGGCCATCGTCGGCATCTTCGTGCTGCGCGGCGTGGCCGGCTTTTTCGCCTCCTACGGCATGTCCTGGGTTTCCAACCGCGTCATCACCGACTTGCGCCAGCTCATGTTCGAACGCCTGATGCACCTGCCGGCGATCTATTTCGACGCCCACGCCTCGTCGGTGCCGGCCACGCGCATCGCCTACGACGTGAACGGCGTCGCCGCCGCCGCGACCTCGACCCTGACGGTCCTGATCCGGGACACGCTGTCGGTGATCGGCCTGGTCGGCTGGCTGCTGTACCTGAACTGGAAGCTGACCCTGATCAGCCTCGCCGTGATTCCGCTCACGGCACTGGTGGTGCGCGCCTTCTCCAAGCGCCTGCGCGCACTGTCGCTGGCTTCGCAGGAGGGCATGGCGCAGATGAACCAGGTGCTGCACGAATCGATCCGCGGCCACAAGGTGGTCAAGATATTCGGCGGCGAAGAGCACGCGATGGCGCGCTTCTTCAAGGTGAATAACGCGCTGCGCGGCTACGGCATGCGCCAGGCGATCGCGGCGGCGGCGGTGGCGCCGATCACGCAGATCTTCGCCTCGGTCGGACTGGCCATCGTGGTCTGGGTCGCCCTACAACAATCCGCCGGCAACGAGACCACGGTCGGCGGCTTCGTTTCCTTCATCACCGCGATGCTCCTGCTGCTGGCGCCGCTCAAGCACCTGGCCGACATCAACGCGCCGCTGCAACGCGGGCTGGCCGCCGCCGAGAGCGTGTTCCGCATGCTCGACGAAGCCGCCGAGGTCGACCAGGGCACGGTGACGCTGGGCGGCGCCGGCCGGGCCCGCGGCGAGATCGAATTCGCCGGCGTCGGCCTGCGCTACGCGGCGACCGAACGCGACGCGCTTTCCGGCATCGACCTCGCCATCCGCCCCGGCGAAACCGTGGCGCTGGTCGGGCCCTCGGGCGGTGGCAAGACATCCTTCGTCAACCTGGTGCCGCGCTTCTACCACGCCGGCAGCGGCCAGATCCGCATCGACGGCCAGGACATCGAGACCCTGACGCTGCAGTCGCTCCGCGCCAACATCGCCCATGTCGGACAGGACGTGTTCCTCTTCGACGACACGGTGGCGGCCAACATCGCCTACGGCGGCAAGCGCGGTGCCGGCCGCGACGAAGTCGAAGCGGCGGCGCGCGCGGCGCATGCGCTGGATTTCATCGAGAAGCTGCCGCAGGGCTTCGACACGCTGATCGGCGAGAATGGATCGCGCCTTTCCGGCGGCCAGCGCCAGCGCATCGCCATCGCCCGCGCCATCCTCAAGGACGCGCCGATCCTGATCCTCGACGAGGCCACCTCGGCGCTCGACAGCGAATCCGAGCGCGCGGTGCAGGAAGCGCTGGAATCACTGATGCAGGGTCGCACCACGCTGGTCATCGCGCACCGCCTGTCCACCGTCGAGCATGCCGACCGCATCGTGGTGCTGGCGCAGGGGCGCATTGCCGAGATCGGCAGCCACGCCGAGCTTCTTGCGGCCGGTGGCTTGTACACGAGTCTTTACCGACTGCAGTTTGCGGAGGCCGCGTGAGGATTCTCCACACGGAAGCCTCCTGTGGCTGGGGCGGTCAGGAAATCCGCATCCTCGAGGAGTCGCGTGGCCTGATCGGGCGCGGCCACGAGGTGAGCGTCGCCTGCCCGGCGCACGCGCGCATGGCGGCCGAGGCGGCGCGCTTCGGCGTGCCGGTGACGACGCTGCCGATCGAGTTCAAGACCGTTGCCGGATTCCGCGCCCTGCGCCGCCATCTCGCGACGGTGCGCCCCGACGTGGTGAACACCCACAGCTCGGCCGACTCCTGGCTGGTGGCCCTGGCCTGCGCCACGCTGCCGGCGCCACCGGCCATCGTGCGTACGCGCCACATCTCGGCGCCGGTGTCGGGCAACTTCGCCAACCGCTGGCTCTATCGCCAGGCGCGCGGCGTGGCCACCACCGGCGAAAGCCTGCGCCGCCACCTGCTCGACACGCTCGGCCTCGACCCGGCGCGCGTCGTTTCGGTGCCGACCGGGATCGACACGACGCGTTTCGCACCGGTCGACAGGGCGGCAGCAAAAGCCGCGCTCGGCCTGTCGTCGCAGGAGCGGCACGTCGGCATCGTCGCCACACTGCGCAGCTGGAAGGGCCACCTCTACCTGCTCGACGCCTTCGCGCAACTGGCGCAGCCGCAACTGCGCCTGCTGATCGTCGGCGAGGGCCCGATGCGCGCGCCGATCGAGGAACGCGTCGCCGCGCTCGGCCTCGCCGATCGCGTCAGCTTCGCCGGGCAGCGCAACGATCCCGAACGCTGGCTGCAGGCGCTCGACGTTTTCTGCCTGCCGTCGTACGCCAACGAGGGCGTGCCGCAGGCGATACTGCAGGCCATGCTCTGCGGCCTGCCCATCGTCACCACGCCGGTCGGCGCCATCCTCGAGGCGGTCAGCGACGGTACCACCGCCTTGGTGGTGCCGCCGCGCGACGCCGGGGCGCTGGCCGCCGCCATCGGCCGCCTGCTCGACGATGCGGCGCTCGCAACGCGCCTCGGCGCCGAAGCGCGCCGTCGCGCCAGCGCCGACTTTTCACTGGAATCCATGCTCGATCGCATGGAAGCCACTTTCCGCCGGGCCGCATCGCCATGAGCAAACCCCTGGACTGGACCTCGGTGTCCGACGACCCCAACAACAGCGAAGCCAAGGCCGCGGTGCGCGCCTGGCTCAAGGCCGCGCAGCGCATCCACGTCGACTGCGAGCTGATGGACTATGTCGAAACCATGGCGCGCGGGCGCCGCGTGCTCGACATCGGCATGGCGGCGCACGCCATGCGCTACGTCGACCAGCCGCAATGGCGCCACGCCCGCATCGCCCGCGCGGCGGCGCATTGCCTGGGCATCGACATCCTCGAATCGCTGACCGCCGAACTCGGCAAGCGCGGCTTCAACGTGCGCTGCGTCGACGCCACCTCCGACATCGACCTCGGCGAACGCTTCGACATGGTCTTCGCCGGCGACGTGGTGGAGCACGTGGACAACGTGGTGCGCCTGCTGCAGTTCGCCGCGCGCCACCTGGCACCGGGCGGGCGCCTCTACGTGGCGACGCCCAACCCGTTTTCGCGCAAGTTCTTCCGCCAACTCAAGCGCGACGGGGTGATGGTGGTGAACCTCGACCACATCGCCTGGATCACGCCGACGCAGGCCATGGAGCTGGCCCGTCGCGCTGGCATCGCGCTGGCCGCCTACCACCTGATCAAGCCGATCTCCGGCATCTCGCTGGCGATCAAGCGCGCCGTCGGCTGGCGCCTGGAGCCGGCCGAGTTTTCGTTTCCGGACTACCTGTATGAATTCGTCCGGCCGGACTGAACCGGAACTGCCGGCACCGGCCGACATCCTGTACATCAATGTCTCGCGCATCGGCGACACGCTGCTGGTCACCCCCGCCGTGCGCGCGGTCGCGGCACACTGGCCGGCCGCGCGCATCCACCTGCTGGCGCATCCGAAGCGCGTCGAGGTGCTGCGCAACCTGCCCTTCGTCCATCGCAGCGGCCGCATCACCAAGGGACGGGCACGCTTCATGGGGCGCCTGGCGGGCCGCCGCTACGACCTCGCTTTCGTCTGCAACACCGACGCGCCGCTGGTCGAGTATGCGCTGCGCGTGGCGCGGCGCGTGGTGGCCTTCCGCCAGCCCGACGAGGCGCTCAACCGGCGGCTGTACCGCGTCGTCGAACATCCGGCGCTGCAGACGATGCATGCCGTGGACATCCAGCTGATGTTGCCGGCGACGCTCGGCATTGCGCCCGCCGGCAAGGCAATCGCCTACCGCGTGACGGACGACGAGCGCCGCTGGGCGCGCGGCTTCCTCGACCAGCATGGCATCGCGCAGGCGCGGCCGCTGGTCGGCCTGCAGGTAGCCAGCTTTCCGACCAAGGCCTATCGCGACTGGCCGCTGCCCAGCTTCGTCGAATTGTGCCGCGCCATCCAGGCGCGCTGGCCGGAGGTGCATTTCCTGATCTTCGGCGGCGCGCTGGAAAAATCCCGCACCGAATCGCTGGCGGCGGAATTCGGTGCCGCGGCCACGCTGTGCGCCGGGCAACTGAGCCTGCGCCAGACGGCGGCGCTGATGGATCGCGTCGACCTCTACGTCGGCGTCGACACCGGACCCACGCACCTGATGGGCGCGCTGCACCGCCCGATGGTGGCGCTGTACCACGGCTATTCGCCGAGCCGCGTGCTGCGCGCGCTCGACCACCCCTGCGCTACGGCCATCGACCACCCGCTCGCCGATCGCTGCACGCCCGAAGCGTCGATGGCGGACATTTCCGTCGATACCGTGTGGCAGGCCGTCGAACAGCGACTGACGACTTCCCTGCAAGGCCCGCGCCATGACACCTGAATCAAGCTCGCCCGACCCGGATCTGCGCTTTGCCTTTGGCGCGAACTGGCAGGATTATTCGCGGCTGATCGACCAGGAACAGATCGACGCCTCGGTGGCGCGCATGGACACCCTGGTCGGCCGCGACAACATCGCCGGCCGTTCCTTCCTCGACATCGGCTGCGGCTCGGGGCTGCACAGCCTGGCCGCGCTGAAGCTGGGTGCGGCGCGCCTGGAGGCGATCGACTACGACCCACTTTCAGTCGCCACCACCACCGCCGTGCTGGAAAAATTCTGGGACGCTGGCCGCTACCGGGTGCAACGCGGCGACATCCTCGCTCCATCCCTCGGCCTCGCGCCGAGCGAAGTCGTGTACTCCTGGGGCGTGCTGCACCACACCGGCGACATGAACCGCGCCATCCGCGCCGCCGCGGGCCTGGTCGCCCCCGGCGGCCTGCTGGTGCTGGCGCTCTATGGCAAGACCCGCTATTGCGGCACATGGACGCGCATCAAGCGCTGGTACTGCCAGGCCGACGAGGCCGGCAAGCGCGCCGCCGAGAACTGGTACGTGCGACTGTTCGGCGCCTACCTGCTGCTGCGCGGCAAGCGCCTGAAGGACCACGTCGCAAGCTACCGCAACAAGCGCGGCATGGATTTCCTGCATGACGTCCGCGACTGGCTGGGCGGCTATCCCTACGAATCGATTTCGCCAGCCGAGCTGGACGCGATCCTCGCACCGCTGGGTTTCACGGCCCTCAAGCGCAACGTGAAGCGCCGCTCCGGCCTGTTCGGATCCGGCTGCGACGAGTACGTCTATCGCGCGCCGTGAATCTCGTCCTGTTCACCACCAACCTCGCCGGCGGCGGCGCCGAAAAGGCATTGGCGAAGATCGGCAGCGGGCTCGCCGCGCGCGGCCATGAGGTCGACTTCGTTGTCTGCGAGGATGGCGGCAAGTACGCGGCGCCGGCCGGTTGCCGCTTTCACGCGCTAGCCGCCAGCGCCGGCCACGGCTGGCTCGGCAAGCGCCGCCTGGCCTGGCGCCTGACGCGCCTGCTGGCGACGCGGCAACCCGACCTGCTGGTGTCGACCCTGCCCTTCGCCGACGAAGTCGCCGCGCTGGCCGGCGCCCCGCGCCACGTCTGCCGCATCGCCAACACGCTGTCGGCCGAGGTAGCGCGCCTGCCGGCAGCCAAGGCGCGACGGCGCGCGGCGCGCTATCGCGAACTCTACGGCGCGCGCCCGCTGGTCGCCGTGTCGCAGGGCGTGGCCGCCGACCTGCGGTCCTCCTTCGCGATCGATGCCGGACGGATACGCACCATCGCCAATCCTTTCGACCTCGCCGCGATCCGCGCCCTTTCCACCGAGCCCTGCCCGGCACGGCCCACGACACCCTACATCCTGCATGTCGGCCGCTTCGCGCCGCAAAAGCGCCACGACCTGCTGCTCGCCGCCTTCGCCGCATCGAATCTGCCGCAGCGCCTGCTGCTGCTGACGCCGCCCGATCCCCGGCTCGACACGCTGATCGCGCAGCATGGCCTGCAACACCGTGTCGCCAGCGCCGACTTTCAGGCCAATCCCTATCCGTGGATGGCGGGCGCCGAACTGCTGGTGCTCTGCTCCGACCACGAGGGCCTGCCCAACGTGCTGATCGAGGCGCTGGCCTGCGGCACGCGCGTGGTCAGCACCGACTGCCCGTCCGGGCCGCGCGAAATCCTCGGTGGCGAGCTGGCGCGCTGGCTGGTGCCCTGCAACGATCCGGAGGCGCTGGCCGTCGCGATGGTCGCCGCGCTGGCGGCGCCGAAGCCCGCGCCCGAGGTCGCCGCCGCCGCGCTCGCCCCCTACGCCGCCGAGCGCGCGCTGTCGGCCTGGGAAGCCTTGGCGCGGGAGGATTTCTGATGTGCGGCATCCTGCTCGCCGTAGGCGACGCCTTCCGTACTGACTTCGACGCCGCGCTGGCGGCCCTCAAGTCGCGCGGACCGGATGCGCGCGAAGTGCTGGCGCACGGCGCCGCCCTGCTCGGCCACGCGCGGCTGGCGGTGATCGACATCGACGGCGGGCGCCAGCCGATGACGGCGGCCGAGGGTCGCTACGCCATGGTCTACAACGGCGAGATCTACAACTTCGCCGCGCTGCGCTGCGAACTCGAAGCGGCCGGCCGCGCCTTCGCCACCCGCTCCGACAGCGAAGTACTGCTGGCGGGCTACCTGCACTGGGGCGCAGCGGTACTGGAAAAGCTCGACGGCATGTTCGCCTTCGCCATACACGACCACGCCGACGGCAGCGTCTTCATCGCCCGCGACCGGCTCGGCATCAAGCCGCTGTTCTGGGGCGCGCAGGGAGGTGGTTTCGTCGCCGCATCGACGCTGGAACCCTTCTTCGCGCTGGCCGCCTTCCCGAAAAAGCTCGATGCCGAAGGCCTGCGCGACTACCTCGCCTTCCAGACCCCGCTGGCGCCGCGCACGCTGGTACGCGACATTCATGCCCTGCCGCCCGGCGCCTGCCTGACATGGAAAGTCGGCGCTGGCGGGACGGCGCCCCGGCAGTGGTGGACCATCCCCGATGCCAGTGAAGCAGCGCCCGAACACGAGGCGCTGGTCGCCGAAACCGACGTCCTGCTGGCGCAGGCGGTCAAGGACCAGCTGGTAGCCGACGTGCCGCTCGGCGCCTTCCTTTCCGGCGGCATCGACAGCAGCCTCATCGTGCATTACATGGCGCAGGCCGCATCGACCACCTCGCGGTCGCTGAAGACCTTCAGCGTGCGCTTCGCCGAGGCAGGCTTCGACGAAAGCCCCGCCGCTCGCGCCGTGGCTGATCTTTACGGCACCGAGCACCACGTGCTCGACGCGCCACAGCTCGGCGCCGACACGCTGGCAGCGGCGCTGGCCGACCTCGACCAGCCGCTGGCCGATCCGGCCTACATCCCGACCTGGGCCCTGTCGCGCCTGACGCGCCAGCATGTCACGGTAGCGCTCTCGGGCGACGGCGGCGACGAGCTGTTCGGCGGCTATCCGCGCTTCCTCGACACGGCCGACCGCCATCCCGACAGCGCAGCGAAACGCGCGCTGCGCGCCCTGCTGCGCGCCGGCCTGGCGCCGGCCAGCCTGACACGGCGCGCGCTGGCCGGTGCCGACTTGCTGCTCTACCGCCGCGTCGAACTGGGCGACTACCCTGGCAGCCGCAAGGACCTGCGCCGGTATCTCGCGCCCGACGTCGCGCGCGCGGCGCATCCCCAATCCACTCTGCAACTCTGGCGCGACCTCGCGGCGCGCCACGGCGGCTACGATCGCGGCGCGCTGCTGCGCGCCGACCTGTGGACCTACCTTTCCGAAAACTGCCTGGCCAAGACCGACCGCGCCAGCATGGCCCACGGCCTCGAAGTGCGGGTGCCGCTGCTGGCCAACGCGCTGCAGGATCGCATGCTCAGGCTCCCCGCCAGCGTGCACTTCGATGCAGGCGGCGGCAAGGCGATCCTGCGCGCGCTGGCGCGCAAGCACCTGCCCGAGGCAGTCTGGAACCGCGAGAAGCACGGCTTTTCGGTGCCGCTGCGGACCAACTTCGCCGGCCCCTGGCGCGACTGGTGCGCCGCGCAGGTGGCGGGGGCTAAAATGCGCGCTCCCTGGCTCGATGCCGCCGCCATCGAGGCGCTTTGGCGCGAGGCGGGGCAGGGCGAGGGCAATGTCCGCCTGTTCTACACCTTCGCCGTGCTGCTGGCCTGGCTCGAAACGCACCCGCTGGACGCCTGAGAGGTTGTGAAGAAATCGCCCCCAAAGGGGACTTCCTGCGGGGCGTCGCCGCAGGCCGGAGTGCAAGGCGCGATTGAGCGAACGACGAGACATATCAAATGGATAGGCAAGGAGTGAGCGAATGAGCAACGCAGCAATCCGGTCGCGCAGTAGATTTATTCACAGCCTCTGACGTGAATCTTCTCAAGCACCTCCTCTTTGTCGTGCAACAGCGCCGCGCCGGCAACCGGGTGTCCCTCGCTGCCTACATCAAGGGCCACGAGGGCATCCGCCTCGGGCGCGGCTGCAAGATACAGGCCGACGCCTCGGTGGATGCCACGCGCAGCCCCGGGGTGCGCTTCGGCGACAAGGTCGAGATCAACCGCTATGCCTACGTGCAGGGCGGCAACGGCGGCGTGCGCATTGCCGACCGGGTGCGGGTCAACAACTTCGCCATCATCAACGGCAGCGGCGGCGTCGACATCGGCGAGGACACGCTGATCGGCCCCGGCGTGCAGATCATTTCCTACCAGCACCGCTACGCGCGCGGCGCGACGATACAGTCGCAGCCGGTGATCGCCGCCCCAATACGCATCGGGCGCGACGTCTGGCTCGGCGCCAATGCGGTCATCATGGCCGGTGTCAGCATCGGCGACGGCGCCGTGGTCGCCGCCGGCGCCGTGGTGCGCGAGGATGTGCCGGAATTCACCGTGGTGGCCGGCGTCCCCGCCACGGTGCGCAAGGCGCGGACATGAAGCTCTGGTTCAGCCTGCTCTGGTTCGCCCTGCTCGCCCGCCTGCGGGGGAATTCCACGGTATCGCTCGGCGCGCACATCAAGCACCCGCGCAACGTCCGCCTCGGCCGCGGCTGCAAGATACGCACCGGCTGCGTGATCGACGCCCCGGACGACCTGGCCTGCGTCGTCCTCGGCGACGGAGTGGACCTCAATCGCGGCGTCTACCTCGGCGCCTTCGGCCGGCTCGAAATCGGCGACCGCACCTCGATCAACCGCAACGCCGCGATCGACGCGCGCGGCAAGGTGACCATCGGCAAGGACGTCCTGATCGGGCCGCGCGCCCACGTGATCGCCTACCGCCATGTGTTTTCCTCGCGCGAACAGCCGATCAACACCCAGGGCATGGTGTCGGGCAACGTCACCATCGAGGATGACGTCTGGATCGGTGCCGGCGCCATCGTGCTCGAAGGCATCGTCATCGGGCGCGGCTCGGTGATCGGCGCCGGCGCCGTGGTGACGGCTTCCTGCGCGCCCTATTCGATCCTCGCCGGGGTCCCGGCGCGCGTCATCGGCTCGCGCGGCGGCAATCCGGCCGCGCCGCCGGAGGCGCCGTGAGCGGACCGCCGCGCAGCGTCATCACCCATGACAGCGCGAAAACCTTCATCCCGCTCGCCGCGCATTTCCGCGATCTGGGCTACGACGTGCGCCGCAGCGACGACGGCGCTGCGCCGCCCGATCCGCGCCGGACCGTCGCCCACTTCGCCTGCTTCTACGCCGCGCTGAAGTCGCCGCTGCGTTCCCTGCGGCGCTTTCGCGCGCTCGCGGCGCAGGGCGTGCCGGTACTGACCTGGAATCGCGACGCGCCGCATTACCTGAACCAACCGCGCTGGCGCCTGAGCTTGCAGGAAGCCCTGCGCCCCTTCGATTTCTACGCCAGCCACAGCACCATCGACGGCCGGTGCTTCGGCACAGAGAATTTCTACCTGGGCAACGCCGCCGACACGGACAATTATTTTGTCGATGATTCGGCGGCGACATGGCGCCGGCTGCGCGAGGCCGGCCACTATCAGTACGACGTATCCTTCTTCGGCGCAATGGACGGCGCCCGCGCCAAGGAGATGCGTCCGCGCCAGGAGTTCTTCGCCGCGCTGGGCGAACGCCTTGCCGGCAAGGGCCTGCGCGTCCTGATCCGCGAAGCTACCGGCATGAGCGCGGCGGACCAGGTCGCGCTGATCCAGGCCAGCCGCATCAACCTCAATTTCGGCGCCTCCTGCGACTTCAACGCACCCGTCGCCTCCGGCCTGCCCGAGCGCTGCTACGGCATCCCCGCCAGCGGCGGCTTCCTGCTCTGCGACAAGCGCACGCACGCACGCGACGACTTCAGCCCGGGCGAAAACTGGGCCGAGTTCGATGGGCTGGACGACTGCGTCGCCAGGATCGACCACTGGCTGGCGCACTTCGACGCCGCGCGCGACCTGGCCGAACGCTGCCACGCGCACGTCATGGAATGCCACACCTACGCGCACCGCGCGGCAACACTGCGCGACAGGCTGCTGGCATGGCACGCCGAACGGGGACAGGCTTGCCTCTAGCGCCGCTTCTTCCGCGACGGGACGCCGGCCGATGAACCCGGCGCTGCCTGCGTTGTCCCGGTTCTGGCAGGCCTGGCTGGCCGCGATCGTCTTCGTCTTTCCGATTCCGCACACCATCGCGCTGCGCAACCTGCTGCTGCTTGTCGGCCTGGCGGCGCTGCTCGCCACCTGGCGCGGCGCGCCGCGACCACGGCTGCCGCCGCTGCTGACGCCGGCGGCGTGGGGGCTGGCGGCGACCACGGCCTGGCTGGTGCTGCATTCCCTTGCCGTGGCGCCAGCGCCGACTCTTGCGCTGGACAACCTGCGCGGCGACTGGATCGTTCCGCTGCTGGTCGCGGCGCTGGCGGCGGGAGCCGCGGCCCGGTTGGATCCTCGCCTCGCGCTGCGCGCCGTGGTCGCCGCGCTGCTGGCGCACATGCTGTGGATGTTCGCCTGGCAGCTCTGGCTGCTGGCCACCACCGGCGCCGTGGGCGACGGCTCGAAGGGGATCGTGCCCTTCGGCGAGCGCGACTACCACAGCAGCCTGAATGGTTTCCTGCTCGCCCTGCTGCTCGCCGAACGGCTCGCGACGCGACCCGGCAATGCGATGTTCGCCACCCGGCCGGGCTGGATCGCACTTGGTCTGACGCTGGTTGCCGACCTCGCCGTGCGGGTGCGCAACGGCACCCTGGTCAGTTTGATTCTGCTGTTGCTGGCGCCGACCCTGATGGCCGGGCGCCGCCCGCGCTTCGTTCTCCTGCTGCTGGCGGTGGCGACTCTGGGCGGGGTGTCCCTGACGCTGGACGCGCGCTGGAGCCGCTTTGCCGAATCGGCCGCGATCGGCTGGAATTCGCCCAGCCGCTACTGGCTCACCCCCGACCCGGCCCTGCAACCGACGACTCCCTCCGGTGCGATCCTGGAAGACTCCGCCTACATGCGTGCCGCCTGGGCGCACCGCGCCGTGACGGCAATCGCCGGGCAGCCGCTCGGGCTCGGTTTCGGCCGCGATGCCTTCGGCCGCGCCATCGAGCAGGCCTACGGCCACCACGGCATGGTCAGCAGCCACAGCGGCTGGCTGGATTTTGCCCTCGGCAGCGGCCTGCCCGGCCTCAGCCTGCTGTTGCTCACGGCGGGGCTGGCGATCCGCGGCGGCTGGCGGCAATTCAGGCAACAAGAGGACGCCGCCGGCCTGATGTTGAGCCTGCTGGTCGGCGGTTACCTGTTGCGCTGCCTGCTCGACGGCCACCTGTCCGGCTGGCGGCTGGGTCTTTTCGCCTTTGTCTGCGGCGTGCTGATTGCGACGATGAAAAGGGTGTCCGCCAAGCCATGAGACATGTCCAGATCAACCTGCAGAGCCATTTCGGCGGCGGCGAGGTCTACACCAGCTCCTTCTGCCGCGCGCTATCGCAACTCGGCGTGGCGACGACATTGCTGGTGCACCCGCGCGCCGGTTTCTGGGACCGCCTCGGCCTGCCTGCCGATACCGAACGCATCTCGGTGGCCAGCGTGGCGGACCTGCACCACCATGTACCGTCCGGACCACTCTGGCTGCTTTCGCACGGCCCCCTGCCAAAGGCGCTGCGGCACCCGGTCCCGCAGCGCCTGCGCAGCGCCATCGCCCACATGCCGGTGCAGGGACGCGATCCGGCGGCCTTCGCCGGGCACGAACGGATCTACCCGGTGTCCTCCTGGGTGCGCGGCGGCCTGCTGGCCGCCGGCCTGCCGGCCTGGGACACGCCGCTGCTGGGTGTCGCCGGACTCGGCGCACGTACCAGTAAAAGCGCCACCGGGGGCAATGCCGACATACGCCGCGCCAGCCGTTACGACTGGGACCGGCGCAAGGGCCGCGACCGCCTGCTCGGCGCACTGGAACCCATGGCCGAAGCGCTACGCCCGCACCCCGCCTTCGCGCGTCGCAGCGGCCTGACGCTGGGCATCGTCTCGCGCCTGACGCCGATCAAGCAGTTCCCCCAACTGTTCGCGCAACTGGCGCCGGTGCTGGCCAGGCATCCGCAGGTGAACCTGGAAATCTTCGGCAGCGGCGGCTACGCTTCGGTGCGCGACCTCGACCGCGCGCTCGCCGCGCTGCCGCCGGGCCAGGCACGCTTCTGGGGCCAGCAGGGTGATGTCGGCAGCATTTACCGGCAGCTCGATTACCTGCTCTCCGGGCTGCCCGAAAAGGAAGCGCTGGGCCTCAACGTGATCGAGGCGCAGGCTTGCGGCACGCCGGTGATCGCGGTGGATGCGCCGCCCTTCACCGAAACCGTGCTGGATGGCGCGACCGGCTTCCTCTATCGCGACCCGCGCCTGGATGCCGGCGCGGATTTCGCGCGCCTGCTCGACGAATTGCTCGACGGCCGTCCGCGCCCGCAACCGGAACTGGCGCAAGCCCACCTCGCGCGATTTTCCTTCGAGGCTTTCGTCGAGCGCCTGCGGCCGATCGTGGCCGACGCCCGGGCTTACACCAGCCGCGAATAGAGCGCCATCAACTGCGCCGCCATCGTCGTAAGTTCGAGATGGGCGACGCTGGCGCGCGCGGCATCGCGCATCAGTGGCGCGCGGCCGCACAGGTGATCGAGGCTGGTCGCCAGCGCCGCCACGTCGCCCGCCGCGACCACCGCGCCATTCGCCTCCGTCACCAGTTCCGCCGCGCCGCAGGTCGTCGTCGTCGCCAGGGGCAGGCCGCAGGCCAGCGCTTCCAGCGCCGCGTTGGGAAACGGGTCATACGTCGTCGGCAGGGCGAAGACGTCGGCCGCGCCATAGAACGGCCGCACATCGACCTGCGCGCCGAGGAACATGACGCGATCGTCGATGCCCAGCGTCTGCGCCAGCTTGCGCATCAACATTTCCTGCTTGTCACGGCCGACTACCCACATCCGCGCATCCTTCCGCTGCATGCCCGCGACGGCGCGCAACAGGGTCGGCAGGCCCTTGCGCTCGTAGCCGGAACCGACGAAAAGGATTACCGGCGTCCCGCCGATGACACCGGTCTTGGCGCGCAGCGCCCGCCCTTGCTCCTCGCGCAGGCGCGGATGGAATGCGTCGAGGTCGACCCCGTTGTAGATCACCTGCAGCGTCTCATCGGGCAGGCCGAAGCGACGCGCGATGTCGTCCCTGACCATGCGCGAATTGCAGATCACCGCGCGCAGGTCCGGATGGCCGAACATCGCCGCCTCCGCCGCCAGCGTGTAGCGATGCCAGGGCGCGAAGCGGTCCAGCGGCTTGCCGCGCAGCTCCAGCCAGGTGGCATGGACACCGTCGCCGGCGCGGTAGATGTCGCAACCGGGGATGCGCTCGTGGCTTTGCACCAGCCCGAATCGCCGCTCGGCGATCAGGCGCCGCACGCCACGCGCGAAACCGGCATCGCGCCAGGTGCGGCCGAGGTAGAAGGGATCGACGCGGATGCCCGGCACCTCGCCCTGCCATTGCCGCGCGATGATGCTGACATCGACGCCCCTGGCCCGCAAGGCATCCAGCGCGCGCGCGACGAAGCGCTCGGCACCGCCGAAGGGCGTGTATTTCTGGCGCACGATGGCGATCTTCATGCCGCGCCCTTCGGCGGGACGGGAATGGCCAGCAGTTCCTCGCAAGCGGAAAGCACCTGCGCCACCGGCAGCGTGGTGAGGCAGTCACTGACCTTGCTGTCGTTGCAGCCCGCCATGCCGCAGGGCCGGCAGGGATGGTTCAGCGAAGCGACGACGCGGTGTCCCGCGCCCCACGGTCCCCATTCGCGATCGCCCGACGGGCCGAAGATGGCCACCACCGGCGTACCCATCGCGGCGGCGATGTGCATCGGCGCCGAATCGACGCCGACGAACAGCCGCGCCCGCGCGGTCAGCGCGGCGAGCTCCTTGAGCGAGAGCTGGCCGGAGAAGTCGAAAGTCGGCGCCGGCGCTACGGCACTGCTGACACGCGATGCATTCACGGCGGCGATCAGCGCCTTCTCGGCGGCATCCGGCGCCGACGTCAGGACGATGGGCCAGCCCTTGGCCGCCAGCGCATCGCACAGCGCCGCCACGCGTTCGGCCGGCCAGCACTTGAAGGCCCAGCGCGAGGCGGGATGGACATGGATGAAGCCGCCTGCGCCGAAGCCGTGGCGTGCCAGCAGTTCGCCGACGCGCGCCTCGGCCTCGGCGCCGGGCACCAGGACGACGCGCTGATCGGCCTCGGTCGGCGTGATGCCGAGCGCGCGCAGGCTGTCGAGGTTGGTATCGACCGTGTGGCGTTGCGGATCCGACTGCGCCGGATAGAAATGGGTGAAGCTGCGGGCCCAGAAACCGGCGCGGAATTTCGGCGCCACCGACCAGCGTGGCCGCAGCAGTCGCACCAGCCAGGCGCCGCGGGTATGCACCGAGAGGTGCACCACGAGGTCGTAATGCCGGGCGCGCAGATCGCGGATCAGGCGCCATTCGGCGCCGCCCTGGCGGCGCAGGCCCTGGCGCTTCCAATTGCGGTCGATGCGGTGCAGTTGCGCCAGCGCCGGATGGCCTTCGAGCATCGGTGCGGTGTCGGCATAGACCAGCGCATCGACCTCGCACTGCGGGGCGATGCGTTTCAGCGTGGAGATCACCGGCGCGGCGAGCAACACGTCGCCGTGATGGCGCAGCTTGATCACCAGCGCGCGACGCAGGCCGGCTGCGGAAAAGGCTTCGTGGGGCATGAAGCCATTTTGCCAGAGCGCGCGAAAATGCCGACGACCCTTGTCAATCCACATTCAAATCGGAGGCTTGTTGCTTGACCTGATTGAGCTTTTCCCGGAAACTGGAGCCCATGAGCGTTTCCCTCGATCAACTTGAGCACAAGGTCGAACAGATCCTGGCCGTGTGCAACAGCCTGCGCGGCGAGAATCAGGATTTGCGCGCCCACGTGGCCGGCCTCGAGGCAGAGAATGCCGCACTGGCGACAAAGATCGAGGTCACCCGCCAACGCCTCGAAACGCTGATGGAGCGGTTGCCCGAAGAATGAGCAAGACCCTCGACATCAAGCTGCTGGGCAAGGATTACCGCGTTGCCTGCGAACCCGATCAGCGCGAGAAATTGCAGGCTGCAGTGGCTCTGCTCGACGCCAGGCTGAAGGAAGCTGGCGACAAATCGGCCACCGGCGCACGCGGCAGCGGCGAACGCGTCGCGGTCATGGTGGCCCTCAATCTTGCCCACGAATTGCTCGCGGCCAACGACACTCCCGCACATGTTGCGGCGGCACTTGAAAGCGAAACGATTCAGCGTAGAATCGATTCCATCGAGGCCAAGCTCGACGCATCGCTGGCGCAACACTCGCAGTTGTTCTAAGGCAGGTTCCGCCGCCGATTCGCGAATGGGTTGCTTGGTTTCCCCGGGTTTCCCCTGCGGTGTTCGCCAAGGCCATACATTCCTTGAACCAATATCCATTGGCATCGGCCGCAGCCCAAAGACGCCGCTGTTGTGATCGCCCCCGGCGGGCGAACCTGAAGCGGCAGGAACGTGGCCACTCTGAACGCAGGTTCAGGATGCCGGCCAAACGGCACTCGCGGGGGAATCAAACACTTTTGCGCGACATAGTTCGCGCAAACGCCACCGGCGCCTGACCATGCTGGCGCCGGCAAATCACAGCCGATACACAACTGACCGATTATTGGATCCGCATGTCCACACATCCCACCCGCCACCGCATCAAGTTCAGCGAGCTCGCCCTCGGCCAGCGCTTCTACGATCCGATCAGCGCCGAGTACTTCGTCAAGCAGAGCGACACCATGGCGGCCATGGTCACCGGCATCGGCGACGGCACGATTCCTGACGAATTCGAAGCGGACGACATCGTCGGCATCGACCAGTAGGCGCCCTAGCGCCGCGGCGCCAGGGTGGCATCGGGAAGCGGACGGCGGTCAGCCCAGTTGCAATCGGCCCTTGGCGTCCTGCAGGGTCTTGTCCAGCAGCTTGGCGCAGGCGTAAACAGCGTCGATGTGAGGCGTCGGCAAGCCGGTGATGCGCCCCATTTCGACCACCGAGCCGACCAGCGCATCGAGTTCCAGCGCGCGGCCGGCTTCGACATCCTGCAGCATCGAGGTCTTGTGCGCACCGATGGCCTCGGCGCCGGCGATGCGCTTGTCGATCGACACCTTGAACTTCACGCCCAGCTTCTCGCCGATGGCCTGGGCCTCGGCCATCACCTTCGCCGCCAATTCGCGGGTGAACGGAAAGCGGCAGATGTCCTCGAGCGTGGCGTGGGTCAACGCGCTGACCGGATTGAAGATCACGTTGCCCCAGAGCTTGAGCCAGATCTCGCTGCGGATGTCGTTGCTGATCGGCGCCTTGAAGCCGGCGTCGCGCATCGCACCGGCGATCGCGCGTATCCGCTCGCTGTCGCTGCCGTCCGGTTCGCCCAGCGTGAAGCGGTTGCCCTCGATATGACGGACAATTCCCGGCGCAATCAGCTCCGAGGCCGGATAGACGATGGAGCCGATGATGCGCACCGCGCCCAACGCGGCGATCAGTTCGCCGCCGGGATCGACGCTTTCCACCGTGCGCCCTTCGTACTCGCCGCCATGGCGGTGGAAGTACCAGAAAGGGATGCCGTTCTGCATGGTGACGATGGAGGTGTGCTCCGCCAGCAGCGCCGGCATTTGCCCCAACAGGGGCCTCAACTGGTGGGCCTTGAGGGCCAGGATCACGCAATCCTGTGTTCCCGCCTCGGCCGGACTGTCGGTGGCGCGCACCGGGCCGAGGATCTCCGTACCATCTTCCCAGATCAGCTTCATGCCGCCGTTGCGGCGCACGGCGTCGAGGTTGGCGCCACGGACAATCACCGTGACCTCGTGACCGACATGGGCCAGCCGCGCGGCGATCATGCCGCCGATCGCGCCGGCGCCGACGATGCAGATCCTCATGGCAGTTTCACGTAGTCGTTGGCCAGCGTGCCGATGCCGTCGATGACGACTTCGACGCGCATGCCCGGCTTCATCGGCAGCACGCCCAGCGAGGTGCCGCACAGGATGACGTCGCCCGGATGCAGGGTCATGTCCTGCGAGATCATCGAGACCAGCTGCGCCGGCGGAAAAATCATGTCGGCCAGCGGGTAGCGCTGTCGCTCGCGGCCGTTGAGCAGGACCACCACCTCGCCCTGCGCCGGATCGAACTCGGTGTCGACCACCGGGCCGACGACGCCGAAGGTGTCGAAACCCTTGGCGCGCGTCCATTGCGGAAAACTCGGATCGCGGTTGAGCAGTTCCATCGCCGTCACGTCGTTGGCGCAGCTGTAGCCGAAGATGCAGGACGGCGCTTCTTCGGCGCTGACGGCCGTCGCGGTCCTGCCGATGACGACCGCCAGTTCGCCTTCGTAGATCACCCGCCCGTCATAGCTGGCCGGGGCACGTATGGGCTGGCCATGCGCGCACAGGCTGCTGGCCGCCTTGAGGAAGTAGAGCGGTTCGGCCGGAGTCGCCCAGCCGTTCTTCTCTGCGGCGGCATAAAAATTGTTCCACAGCCCGATCATCTTGCCCGGCACGCTCGGCGTCAGCCATTCCAGTTCCGCCACCGGCACCCGCTCGCCGGTCGCTTTTGATTCGCCGAACATGTCGCCGGAATGAACGGCGACCTGCTCGCCTTCGAGGACTCCAAATGCCGTCCTTCCCTGATGCCTGAAACGCAGCCACTTCATGTCAAATCCTTGATCGAGTCCGGCAACCGCCGTCGCACCTTCCAGTCATCGCAGGTAGGCGCGCGCTTCGCGCCGCCGCAGCAGGTTCTTCAGCGCGCCCCATGTCGGCAGCAGCAACAGGAAGATGGACAGCGCCATCAGGCTGCCGACCAGCCAGTTGGAATAGAAGATATTCACGGCTCCCTGCGACAGCAGCATCGACTGGCGGAACGAGGATTCCGCCATGTCGCCCAGCACCAGCGCCAGCACCAGCGGTGCCATCGGATAGCGCAGCTTCTTGAACAGGTAACCGAGCACGCCGAACACCAGCATCATGATCACGTCGAAGATCGAGCTATGCACCGTATAGGCGCCGATGGCGCAGATGAAGATGATCACCGGCGCGATCACCGGGAAGGGGATGCGCAGGATGGCCGCCCACCAGGGCACGGTAGTCAGCACCACGAAGAGTCCGACAATGTTGCCGAGGTACATCGAGGCGATCAGGCCCCAGACGAAATCCTTCTGCTCGACGAACAGCAGCGGGCCCGGCTGCAGGCCCCAGATCAGCAGGCCGCCGAGCAGCACGGCGGCGGTCGGCGAACCGGGGATGCCCAGCGTCAGCATCGGCAGCAGGGCGCTGGTGCCGGCGGCATGCGCAGCCGTTTCCGGCGCAATCACGCCCTCGATGTTGCCCTTGCCGAAGGACTCCTTGTCTTTCGCCGCGCGCCGCGCCATGCCATAGCCCATGAAGGAGGCCGGCGTCGCACCGCCCGGGGTGATGCCCATCCAGCAGCCGATCAGCGTCGAGCGGATGAAGGTGCGCCAGTACTGCAGCAGCTCCTTCCAGGTCTGCCAGACGATGCGGAAGTTGATCTTGGCCGACTTGCCCTTGAAGGCGAGGCCTTCCTCCATGGTCAGCAGGATCTCGCCGATGCCGAACAGGCCGATCACCGCGATCAGGAAGTCGAAGCCCTTGAGCATTTCGGTGAAGCCGTAAGTCATGCGCAGCTGGCCGGTCACCGAATCCATGCCGACAGCGGCCAGGGCGAAGCCCAGCATCATCGCGGCCAGGGTCTTCATCGGGGGGTCCTTGCTCATGCCGATGAAGCTGCAGAAGGTCAGCATCTGCACGGCGAAGAATTCGGGCGGACCGAACTGGAGGGCAAACTTCGCCAGCAGCGGGGCGAGAAAGGTAATTGCCAGCACGGCGAAGAAGGCGCCGACGAAGGACGAGGTGAAGGCCGCCGTCAGCGCTTCGGCGGCGCGGCCCTGCTGCGCCAGCGGGAAGCCGTCGAAGGTGGTGGCCACCGACCAGGGCTCGCCCGGAATGTTGAACAGGATCGAGGTGATCGCTCCGCCGAACAGCGCGCCCCAGTAAATGCAGGAGAGCATGATGATCGCCGAGGTGGGATTCATCGAGAAGGTCAGCGGCAAGAGGATGGCGACGCCGTTGGCACCGCCGAGGCCGGGCAGCACGCCGATCAGGATGCCGAGCAGCAGGCCGAGCAGCATGAAGCCCAGGTTGGGCAGGGTCATCGCCACGGCGAAGCCCTGCATCAGGCTGTTTAGTTCATCCACGTTACGCCTCCGCCGGGCCGCCCCAAGGAGGCGTAGTGCCAATAAACCGGAAACCGCGAAGCGGTTGAACCTTGGTCACCCCTTTCCTGGGGAAAGGAGCTGGGGGATTGGTCGTCATCCTAGAACCCCAGCCAGGCTTCGATCGGGCCCTTGGCCAGGGGCACCAGGAACCAGCGTTCGAAGATCAGGAAAAAGGTGAGCGGCACGCCCAGCGCGGTAAGGACCGTGGTCGCCCAGCCAAAATCGCCATGGCGCTTCATGAAGTAACCGATCAGCAGCGCGCCCGGCAAGTAAAGGCCGAGGAAGGGCACGGCGACGATGAATACGGTGGTCGGCAGCAGCATCGCGGAGACATCGCGCAACTCGCTCCATTGCGAGAACAGCTTGGTCTCACGACTCCAGCCGAGCAGCGTCTGCAGCAGCGTCCAGCCGGAGGAAAAGCTCAGCAGCAGGCCGATGAAGAAGGGGAAATAGCCGGCCTTGGGGCCGTCGTCGGCCCACTCGATGCCGACCCGCAGGCTGTCCGTGATCACGATGATCCCCGCGGCAAGGAGCAGCGCCGCCACTCCCGCCTCGGGGATGCGCCGGTTGAGGCCGGCTCCCTGTTCCTGATCCGACACCGGCTTACTTGGCGAGGAAGCCGGCGCTCTTCATCAGCACGACGTGCTGGGCCTCGGCCTTGGCCACCCAGTCGGCATACTCCTTGCCGCTCATGAAGGTCTGGTTGAAGGCGCCCTTCTCCATGAACTCCTTCCACTCGGGCAGTTCGCGCAGCTTCTTGAACAGGTCGACATAGTAGGCCACTTGCTCAGGGGTCGCTCCCGGGGTCATGAAGATACCGCGCAGCATCAGGTACTCGGCATCGATGCCGGCCGATTTGCAGGTGGGGATGTCGGCCCAGGACTGGGTCGCGGTGACCTTGGTCTTGTAAGGCAGGGGGTTGGCATCCATCACGCACAAGGCGCGCAGTTTGCCCGAGCGCCAGTGTGCCTCGGCCTCGATAGGGTTGTTCACCGTCGAGTCGACATGCTTGCCGACCAGTTGCACCGCGACGTCGCCGCCGCCCTTGAAGGGAATGTAGGTGACCTTTTTGCCGGCGGCCTTCTCGATCAGCACGGTGATGATCTGGTCTTCCTGCTTGGCCCCGGTGCCGGCCATCTTGTACTGGTTGTCAGTGCCGGCCTTGATCGCGGCGACGTAGTCCTTGGCGGTTTTGTGCGGCGATTCGGCATTCACCCAGAGCACGAACTCGTCGAGTGCCAGCATGGCCACAGGGGTCAAGTCGCGCCAGTTGAAGGGCACGGCGGTGGCCAGCGGCGTGGTGAACAGGTTGGACAGGGTGATGATGATCTTGTGCGGGTTGCCCGCCGCGCCCTTGACCTCGAGGAAGCCCTCGGCGCCAGCACCGCCGGACTTGTTGACCACCACGATCGGCTGCTTCATCAGCTTGTGCTTGGTCACCACGCCCTGGATGAAGCGCGCCATCTGGTCGGCGCCGCCACCGGTGCCGGCGGGGACGACGAACTCGACGGGCTTGGTGGGCTCCCAGGCGTGGGCGGCGGGAGCGGCGAAAAGTGCGGCAGCGGCGCCGAGTGCGGCGGCGATCTTGGTCAGTTTCATGTGCTTCTCCTCAGGGTTCTGTTTTGTTGCATTCAACGAATCTTGTCGGCGGGAAAGGGACAACCTTTCCCGCCGCGGTACATCAGGCCAGGCCGAGCTTCTGCGCCAGTCCGATGCGCTGCAGCTTGCCGGTGGCGCCCTTGGGGATCTCGGGCAGGATCAGCACCTTCTTCGGCACCTTGAAATCGGCGACGCGGGTGGCGACGAAGGCCTGGATGTCCTTCTCGGTGGCGGTCGCGCCTTCCTTCAGCACCACGGCGGCGCCGACTTCCTCGCCCAGCTTGGGGTGCGGGACGGCGAAGCAGACCACCTGCGAGACGGCGGGATGGTCCATGATGACCTCATCGATCTCGCGCGGCGAAATCTTCTCGCCGCCGCGATTGATGATTTCCTTGAGGCGCCCGGTCAGCGACACATAGCCCTCGGCGTCCTTGACGCCCTGGTCGCCGGTGCGGAACCAGCCATTGGTGAAGCCTTCGGCGTTGGCCTTGGGATTGTTCTCGTAACCGGTGGTGACGTTGGCGCCGCGGATCACGATTTCGCCCACGGTGTCGGGCGCCAGGATGTTGCCGGCTTCATCCATGATCTGGACTTCCGGGCCGGCGGCGAGGCCGACCGCGCCGGGCTTGCGCTTCGCCGGCGGCAGCGGGTTGCTGGCCATCTGGTGGGTGGCTTCGGTCATGCCGTAGGCCTCGATCAGCGGCGAGCCGAACACGGCTTCAAGCTCGGTGATCACCTGCGGCGGAATCGAGGACGAGGACGAGCGCAGGAAGCGCAGCGGGTTCTTCGCGATGATTTCCTTGTTGCGTGGGGCGCGCGTCAGGATGGCCTGGTGCATGGTCGGCACGGCGGTGTACCAGGTGGGGTGGCACTCGTCCATCCAGCCGAAGAACTTCAGCGCGTCAAAGCCGGGCGAGCAGAATACTTCGGAGCCCGCCGACACCGGCGCCAGCACGCCGGCGATGAGGCCGTGGATGTGGAACAGCGGCATGATGTTGAGGCCGCGATCCGATGTAGTGAAGGCCAG
>JBIKLV010000164.1:0-4688 GCA_044359585.1 Sulfuritalea sp.
TCACCGAGCAGGCGACGGTTGGGCAATCTGGTAAGTGGATCGTAGAACGCCATCTGCCGCACTTCGTCTTCCATCTGCTTGCGCTCGGTGATGTCGCGCGACACCACGACCACTCGCTTGGCATGTCCTTCCTGGTCCCGGATCAGGTTGCCCATCGATTCCATTTCCCGGATGCTGCCGTTGGCCAATTGCATGCGGTACTGAATCTGGCGCCCCTTGCCGGTCTTTACCGTCTCCCTGAAAACCTGCTTGACGCGCTCCCTGTCGTCGGGATGAACCTCATTGAATGAATCCGTGCCATGCAGATCCGTCGCGGCGCCGAAAAAGTGGCTGTACGAAGGACTGTTGTAGATCCGTCGCCCATCCAGGTCAAGAACCGCAATGAAATCGCCGATGGTCTCCGCGATCAGGTGAAAGAAATCCTTCTGTTCCTGCAGGGCCGCTTCCGCCTGCTTGCGCTCGCTGATGTCGGTGTTGGTTCCCACCAGTCGCAGCGGCTGGCCATCACTGCTGCGGCTGACCACCATGCCGCGACCTAGTGTCCATTTCCAGCTTCCATCCTTGCACAGCATGCGAAACTCCACCGCGGCCGACGGAGTTTCCCCCGCGATGTGGGCCTGGATTTTCGCCATGACGTCGGGCATATCGTCCGGATGGACCCGGCTCGACCATTCGGCGGCGGCGTTCCCGATCTCGTTCTCGGCGAATCCGAGCATTTCCTTCCAGCGCCTGGAATACACCGCGGTGCCGGTCTGGATGTTCCAGTCCCAGACGCCGTCGCCCGCACCTTCCAGCGCAAACTTCCAGCGCTCTTCGCTCTCCCTCAGCGCGTCTTCGAACTGCTTGCGCTCGGTCACGTCGCGGCACAGGGACACGATCCTCAGTGAATCACCGACGCCGACCGTGGTTGCGTTGATCTCGACCGGAGTGATCCGGCCCTTGGCGTCGACATAGTCGATCACCATATTCCTGATGAATCCGACCTTGGCGCATTGCTCGACGGCCCTGGCGTTCTTTTCCTTCTCGTGCGCCGCAGTCCAGTCCGTAACCGGCCTGCCCAGGATCTGGTGGAGTTCGCGATGACCGCTCAGGCGCACGTATTCCTCGTTCGCATCGAGGACCCGGCCGGTCGAATCAATGATCAGGTAACCCGTACCCGTTGCCTCGACCATGGCGCGGTACTTGTCTTCGCTGGCTTGCCGAAGATCCTCGGTTCCACTGTTTTCGTAGTTGCCCATCGCCTTGCCGGCCGACCTCAAATGCCGCCTTGGTGTGCTTGATTGCGGTGTGGTGTCCATGAGTTCCAATCATGTTCCCCTGCACCCGATCTGTAAATATGGCGAAAGGGGTAGGCGAAACGCCGCCCTGGCGACCCGCCATCCTGATGAGTCGAGTCGCGAGTACGGCTGGCGCGGCCGGGAGGCACAAAGACCACCCGGACAAGGGCCAAAAATCGGGGAGAAATACACCGGCAAGGCCAACTCCTAGGACAGGCCCGTAAACTCCCCGCCCACCCTGCGCTTCATCAGCCGCGCGTAGAACCCCGGCGCCAGCCGGCTCAGCCACCAGGCCATGCGCGACGTACTGTCCGGCAGCAACAACGACTGCCCCGCCGCCACCGCCGCGAGGATTCGCCCGGCGATTTCCTCGGGCGAGGATTCGCCGCCCGTGGTGATGCGCGGCCCGCTGACCGGGGCGCCGCTGCCGTCGGTGGCGGCGGCGCCGATGCCGGTGCGGATGAAGGACGGGCAGACCACGGTGACGCCGACCCCGGCGCCTTCGACCTCGCTGCGCAGGGTGTCGAAGAAGCCGTGCAACGCGTGCTTGCTGGCGGCGTAGCCGGTGCGACCGGTCAGCGGCGCAAAGCCGGCGACACTGGAGATGGCGACGATGAAGCCGCGCTGCACCACGATCGGCGCCAGCGCGGCCTGGGTCAGGTTCATCGCACCGAAGAAATTGACTTCCATGACGAGGCGGATCACTTCGGGATCGGTGTCCTGCAACAGGCTGCGATGGCTGACGCCGGCGTTGTTGATAAGGCCGTCGAGCACACCGAAATGTGCCAGCGTCCCGGCCACGGCCTTCTCGCAGTCTTTCGCGTCGGTGATGTCGCCCTCAATGGCCAGTACCTCTGCCCCGCTGGCACGCAGTTCGGCGACGAGGGCATCGAGCGCCTCTGCATCGATATCCAGCGCGGCGATGCGCGCGCCACTCGCGGCAAGGCTACGACACAGTGCGGCGCCGAGGCCGCCAGCGGCGCCGGTGATGAGGACGACTTTGCCCTTGATTTCGCGGCTGGTCATTGCACACGGGGCTTCGACAGGCTCAGCCCGAACGGTGGTTCTACCGGCTCAATTGTCATTGGGCCTTGCCTTGACGCGAGGTACGCCACAGCTCGAAGACTTCGGCCGAGTTCAGCTTCGGCACGTAACCGAACAACTCTTTCAGGCGCCGGTTGTCGAGCACCGGGCGGTAGCGCAGGAAATCGATCTGCTCCGGGCCATACTGGGTCAGGCCCAGCAGCTTCAGCAACCACAATGCCGCCTGCAGCAGGGCGGGCGGGAAGACCACGCAGCGCTTGCCGAGGCGCCCGGCGATCTCGAAGATGCTGAGCTTGCCGTCGCCGGCGACGTTGAAGATGCCGGTCACCGGCGAATCGACGCCCTGCACGATGGCGCCGACCACGTCCTGGTCGTGGATGAAGACGAAGGGGCTGTCGGAACCCCGAATCGCGATCAGGCGCGGCTTTTCGAAGAGATCGGTGATCTGGTTGCGCACCGTCGCACCGAGGATGGTGCCGATGCGGAAGATGATCTGCTCCAGTTGCGGCTGGCTGGCACGATACTCGGCCAGCATTTCCTCGACCAGGCGCTTGTGCCAGGAATAGGCGAAGCTCTGGTTGCCACGTATCGCGTCAGTCTCGGTGAGCCATTCGGAATTGTCGGCATGGTAGCCATAGGCAGCGCCCGACGACGAGACGATGATGCGCCTGACGCCGTGCGCGAGGCAGGCTTCGAGCATGTTGCGGGTGCCGCCGACATCGACGCTGAACTCGAACTCGCGATTGCTCTTTTTGCCCGGAGTAACGATCGAGGCCAGGTGCACCACCACGCGAGGCGTGTGCCGACCGACGATGGCATCGACCTCGGGCGCACGGATGTCGGCGCTTTCGTAGATCACCCTCGGCAGGCGCTGCGCCGGTTCGCGCACATCGAGCGCAACGACATCAACATCGCCGCGCGCCGCCAGCGCCGCCACCACCTGGCTGCCGAGGTAGCCGGAACTGCCGGTAACGAGGACGCAGTTCTGGTTCATGCGGGCGGACGCCGGCTCCAGTAAGTGGAAACGGTCAGGCCGGAAACGATGTGCCAGATGCCCCACCAGGCGGTGACGATGGCCATGCCGCCGAGGCCGTCGAAGAAGTTGAAAATCAGGATCAGGCCCAGCGCCGAGTTCTGGATGCCAACCTCGATCGACACCGCGCGCCGGTCGCGTTCGGGCAGGCCGCTGAACTTTGCCGCGTAATAGCCGGTGAGCAATGCCACACCATTGTGGAGGAAGACGGCGATGACGACGAAGCCGACGTAGTCGAGGAAGTAGCGCCAGTTGGCCGCCAGGGCGCCGAGCACGAAAACGCCGAAGACGGCGATGGAGAATATCTTTACCGGCTTGTGCGCGCGTTCGACGAAGGCCGGAAAGCGGTGGCCGGCCCACATGCCGACGATCATCGGCAGGCCCAGCAGCAGGAACACCGCGAGCAGCATTTCCGCCGGATCGAGCGCCACCACCTTGAGCAGCTTCGCCGTGTCCGGATTCAGCCCGCCCCACAGCGACAGGTTAAGCGGAGTCATGACGATGGCCACGGCGGTGGACAGCGCGGTCATGGTGATCGACAGCGCGGTGTTGCCCTTGGCATAGTGGGTGAGGAAATTCGAAATGTTGCCTCCCGGGCAGGCCGCCACCAGCATCATGCCCAGCGCGATGCTGGTCGAGGGCTTGATCACCAGGATCAGCAGGAAGGTAAAGGCCGGCAGCAGCACGAACTGCCCGATCATGCCGATGATGACCGGCTTGGGCATGTTCAGCACCGCCTTGAAGTCCGCCACCTTGAGGTCCAGCGCAACGCCGAACATCACGAGGCCGATGATGGCGTTGAGCGCCCAGAGCGATTCCGGATTGAAGTTCAGCCGGACCAGGTCCATCTCGTTCATGCTGTCGCCTCCGCGTTGGGGATGTGCTGAACACGTCCAATTCGTCATTCCGGCGAAAGCCGGAATCCAGGGCTTGCAGACGCCTGGACACCGGCTTTCGCCGGTGTGACAGATCCACTCAGTGGATTCTCAGGCCTTGGGCTCTTCGTGCATTTTCTTGAAATGTATCAGACCCGGCGCCCACATGTGCTTGACCGGATCGACATCGACGTGGATCACGGCGCAGCCGCCGGTCGCCAGCGCGCGTTGCAGCGCGGGCTTCAACTGCGCCGGATCGGAGACGCGCTCGCCGTAGGCGCCCATGCTTTCGCCCAGCTTGTCGAACTTGATCTCGCCGAGGTCGGCCTTGATGGTTTCGTCGGGATCGAGGTGCTTGAAGATCATGGTCTTGATCGGGCGCAGCATGAACTGCTGGTTCATCTTGACCATGCCCCACTGCTTGTCGGCGAGCACGATGTAGATCACCTGCGCCTTGTT
>JBIKLV010000020.1:0-53220 GCA_044359585.1 Sulfuritalea sp.
GGCAAGCTGGAGTGGCTGATCCGCAAGGACGGCTGCATGCACTGCGCCGACCCGGGCTGCCTCAAGGCCTGCCCGGCCCCCGGTGCCATCATCCAGTACTCCAACGGCATCGTCGATTTCCACCAGGAAAACTGCATCGGCTGCGGCTACTGCATCACCGGCTGTCCCTTCAACATCCCGCGCATCTCGCAGGAAGACAACAAGGCCTACAAGTGCACGCTGTGTTCCGACCGGGTGGCCGTCGGCCAGGCTCCCGCCTGCGCCAAGGCCTGCCCGACCGGCGCGATCCAGTTCGGCTCGAAAGAGCAGATGAAGGATTACGCCGCCAAGCGAGTGGTCGACCTCAAGTCTCGCGGCTACGACAAGGCGGGGCTCTACGATCCGCAAGGGGTGGGCGGCACGCACGTCATGTACGTGCTGCACCACGCCGACCGGCCGGAGCTCTACAAGGGCCTGCCCAACGACCCCAGCATCAGTCCGCTGGTGTCCTTGTGGAAGGGCTTCGCCAAGCCGCTGGCCACCGTGGCCATGGCTGCCGTGGCATTGGGCAGCCTGTTCCACTACGTGATGAAGGGGCCGAACGAGGTGTCGAAGGAACTCGAAGACGAGCTGGAAAAGGAGGATGCAAAATGATGCGCAATCCGAAAGACCTCACGCGCTATGACGCGCAGGAGCGGGCCAACCACTGGCTCGTCGGCATCTGCTTCATCCTGCTGGCGCTCTCCGGCCTTGCCTTCTTCCATCCGGCCTTCTATCCGTTGACGCAGCTCTTCGGCGGCGGTGTCTGGGCGCGCATCCTGCACCCTTTCATCGGCGTCGTCATGGCGCTGGCCTTCCTGGTGATGTTCTTCCGCTTCAAGTCGCTCAACGCGATGACGCCGGCGGACAAGGAATGGCTGTCGCGGGTTGGCGAGATGATCGACGGCAACGACCACAACATGCCGGAACAGGGCAAGTACAACGGTGGCCAGAAGATGATGTTCTGGGCCATGGCGCTGTGCATGCTGCTGCTGTTGGTCTCCGGCATTGCCTTGTGGCGCGCCTACTTCAGCTTCCCGGTGGATGCCGTGCGCCTGGGCGCCGTGGTTCATGCCGCGATCGCCGCGATCATGATCGCGATGATCTTCGTGCATGTCTATGCCGCGCTCTGGGTCCGCGGCACGGTGCGCGCCATGGTCTATGGCACGGTCACCCGCGCCTGGGCCAAGCAGCACCATCGCGCCTGGTATCGCCAGGTCACCGGCAAGTCGTAAGCAGCAAGGCTGTTCAGTGCCAACCAGACCCGCGGGCTTCGGCCCGCGGGTCGTTTGTATCTCACCAATCGAATAGACTCTTCTTCATGAGCGCCTCCACCCAAGCCCCCATCATCCCCATCAAGTCGAGCAGCGAGCCGCCCCACGTCATCGCGCCCGACGCCGCCACCATTTTCAGCAGGCGCGCGCAGCGCTTCGACCAACTGGCAGAGGGGCACAGCCTCGGTGACTGGCTGCGCTTCCTCGGCGCCATCAGCCGCGCCCAGCACGATGCCCTGCAGGTCCTGCCCGCGCTGGACCTGCCCGATGCCGCGCAAATGGGCATAGCCCGCGAACACCGCATGCCGCCCTTGCCGGCCCAGTCCTGGCCGCGCCCCGCTGCCTGGCGCGAGAGCCTGGCAGCCATCACCGCCGCCGTCACGAAGTTCGCCCCCGATGTCGCGCAGAAGGACCTGGCGCGGCTCGCCGGCTACGATGCCGAACGCATCGAGGCGCTGGCCGAGCGCGTGCTGCACACCGAACTCTATGGCGAAGACGCCGCCCTGATGCCCTATATTGCCGCCGCCCTGCAGGTGCTGTGGACCGGCGCCGCCGCGCGCCTCGGCGTAACGGAGATTGCCGCGCTGGACGTGCCCGGCGTCTGCCCCTGCTGCGGTTTCCTGCCGGTGGGCAGCGTGATCCGCACGGTGGGCGAAGTGTCCAACCTGCGCTACCTGCACTGCGCCCTGTGCAACACCGAATGGAACCTGGTGCGGCTGAAGTGCAGCGCCTGCGACGTCACCGACGGCGTCACCTACCGCGCGCTGCAGGACGAGTCCGGCAAGGAAAACGATTCGATCCGCGCCGAGACCTGCGAGTCCTGCAAGAGCTACCTGAAGATTTCCTACGCCGAAAAGGCCGCGGTCGATCCCGTCGCCGACGACCTCGCCACGCTGGCGCTCGACATCCTGGTCGACGAAGCCGGCTACGCGCGCAGCGGGCCAAACCTGTTGCTGGTGCCGGGCGGCTGAATAGGTCAGCCAGCGTCGGGAGTCGGCGCTGGTGATACGGCGATTTCGTATCATCCTTTTACATTGGAGGATGTGCGACCACCTCCTTCTCTGGCCTGCGGTGCACCGCAGCGTTTTGTTCGCAACGCCCTGTGCGATACAACCCATGCCGTCCATCGTTGTCGAACTGAGCTACTAAGTCATTTGCAACTCTAGACTTTTCGCTCAATTGGTCCCCACGAGGCATCGTCGCGGAAGAACGATCTCTACCTAGCTAGGCGTTTGCAATTTGTTGTGAATATGGATAGGTTGGGTATTCCTACAACCAAGAGGTTTCATAGTTCTCTCAATAAATCATGGACGCTGAGCTGCTTATTCCCTATGGAATGAATTCGGTCGGGTTGTTGGTTTGCGCTTCAGATGCAGTCCGCAATTTGGAATACTTCTGCCCTGATTGTTCTTGCTCTTTGGTACTGCACGCCGGGAGCAAAGTGACGCGCCATTTTGCCCACAAAGCAAATTCCACATGTACTGGCGAATCCGTTGCCCACAAAACGGCAAAGCGACTTTTAATGCAAGCAATCTTGGAGAATTCGAAATCTGAAGGCAAGCGAATCATGATCGCCTGCGAATGTACTAGCTGCAAGACGGAGACCACCGTGGCACTGCCGCCGAATAGCTTTTCCACTGCACTAGAGGAGCAGCGAATTGGGGAGTTCATTTGCGATGTTGTCGCATTTCGGGAGACTACGCCAGTGCTCGCAATCGAAGTATTGGCAACTCATGCCGTCGATGAGCGAAAAGCAGAGTCACTAAATATTCCTTGGATTGAAGTTACTGCAGAACAAGTCTTGTTGAACCCCTATTATTGGCGACCTAAATCAGCGCGGCTAAAACCTGTAGTTTGTACTCAGTGCAAAGCACATGCTGAAAGGCTACGTTTCCTAGCAGAAAAGTGGTCGCAGCCACTTTTTCAGCCACCAACGGCGGGTAACTTTCCCGGCAATACCTACCTTGCTGAAGTTGAAACCTGTTTTAGGTGCAAGGAGCAGATTCTCGTGTATTGGTGGTCGGGTGTGCCGTTTGCCGAGGAGGAGCCACCAAAGCCAAGGCCACAAACAATTCAGCACCGGTACAGCAAGAAATTTGGTGGTAGCTATTGGGCAAACACTTGCCCAAACTGCGAATCTATACAAGGTGACAATTTCCTCTTTCTTGGTCCGAACCCGAAATTTCGAAACGTTCCCCTACGTAGTACTCGTGAGACAAGAGTCGCAACAATGAAATCCGCCACCAAATTTGTCGACCACATGCTACGGAATTTTAGGGTCTGAGCCGAGCAAGACTGATTCACCTAGCGGCAAGAGTACTTGGGATTCCATCACTTCGGAGCAAATGTGCATTTCGCTAGGAACCAATTCGCAACGACGCAGTCACCACTTAGCCCACCCCAAGGAGAATCCATGAGACGCCTGCTTGCCCTGCTCGCATTCCTTTGCGCCGCTGCCTTCAGCCTTCCGGCGGCAGCCGACCATCTCGACGGCGTGCTGCCGCTGCACACGGATGACGTTGCCGCCGTCGCGGCGGTGAAATCCCAGCCCGATCGACATGTCATGCTGTACTTCGGGGACCACCTGAACTGAGGGGCTTGTCGCTACACCGTGAGTGTGCTAAAGAAGCCCGAAGTCTCCGCGAAGTATTCGAAGCATTTCCTCGGCGCCCATGCCGATTTCGGCGAGCTGGAACTGGACGACAAGGACCCCCGCCACGCGATGGTCACGCGCTACAACTCGCGCAAACTGCGGCCGGTGCTGGTCTTCCTCGATGGTTCGGGCAAGGAGGTCGCGCGCCTGACCGGCGGGTTGAAGACGGTCGAGGATGCTTTGCTGCTGGATCGCTACGTCGCCGAAAAGCATTACCTGAAGGGCGGCGACTTCTCCGCCTTCAGGAAGTCGCAGAAGGGCTGATCGGGCCGGTGCCCCCGGCCTGCGCCAGCAGGTCGTGGTGGCGGCCGGTGGCCAGCGCATAGATGCGCAGCAGGTCGTCTTCCGAGACATCGATGTAGGAATCGAGCTGCGAAAGGGCATACACGAAGTCTTCATGCGAAATGGCTTCGTATGCCGCGACCGACGGCGGGACTGCCGGCGCGCCGCGCACCAGCGCGGCCGGATAGCGCCGCCAGGGAAACATGGCGTTGAAGGCGATGGCGACGACCAGGATGACCATGACGTTGAGCATCAGCGGCGCCACCACGAAACCGAAACCCATCGCCTTCACCGTCTCGTTGCCCAGCGCGGCGGCCAGCGCCGTCGCGCCGGCGGGCGGGTGGATGCAGCGCAGATAGTGCATGGCGCCCAGCGCAAGCCCGGTGGCGGCGCTGGCGGCCAGTATCGGCTGCGGAATCCACAGCAGGCAGGCGATGCCGATCAGGCCCGACACCAGATGGCCGCCAAGCAGCGGCCAGGGTTGCGACAGCGCACCGTGCGGCACGGCGAACAGCATTACCGCGGTCGAGCCCATCGACAGCACCAGGATCGGCGATGCCACCGGGCCCAGCACCAGCTGGCTGGTCCAATACACCGCAAAGATTGCAACGAAGCCGCCGAGCGCAGAGACGATGCGTTCACGGTGGCTCACCGGGCTTAGTTCGATGCCCAGCAGCTTTGGCCAGGGGATGGTCAGTTTCCGGGTGGTCATGGCGGTTCCTCGTCGGGCGCGGTTCTGCACCGCGCATTCTGTAATGTCAATTTACACGCGCCACCGGGGGCCGGTGCATGACCGGCGTCAAGCGACGGAGCGTATTCATCGCGATGGCGCCGGCCGCGATCCACCGCTACAATGATCGCATCGTCGTTTCTGCCCGGTGCGGGTGAAATCATGAATCCCCTTTCCCAGTTGCCCTCCGTCGACCGCCTGCTTTCCGCCGCGGCGATTTCCAACCTGATCGATCTGCATGGCCGCGCCGTCGTCACCGCCGTGGCGCGCGACGTGCTGGCGGCGACGCGCGAGGCATTCAGGCAGGGCGCCACTCTGCCCGCCGACGATGAGCTGATTGCCGCATTGATCAGTAAAGTCGGCGCTGGCGTCACGGCGAAGATGACGCCGAAGCTGCGCCCGGTGTTCAACTTCACCGGCACCGTGCTGCACACCAACCTCGGCCGCGCGCCGCTGCCCGAAGAGGCGGTGCAGGCGCTGCTGACGGCAGCACGCAACCCCTGTGCGCTGGAGTACGACATCGAGTCCGGCGGGCGCGGCGACCGCGATGACGTTGTCAATGAGCTGCTGTGCGAGCTGACCGGTGCCGAGGCGGCGACGGTGGTGAACAACAATGCCGCCGCCGTGTTCCTGCTGCTCAGTACCCTGGCGCAGAAGAAGGAAGTCATCGTCTCGCGCGGCGAACTGATCGAGATTGGCGGCGCCTTCCGCGTGCCCGACATCATGAGCCGCGCCGGGGCGAAGCTGGTCGAGGTCGGCACCACCAACCGCACCCACCTCAGGGACTTCGCGGAAAGCATCGGGCTGCGCAGCGCAATGCTGATGAAGGTCCATGCCAGCAACTACGCGATCCAGGGCTTCACCCACGCCGTGCCCGAAGCCGAACTCGCCGCGCTCGCCCACCAGCACGATCTGCCCTTCGTGATCGATTTGGGCAGCGGCACGCTGGCCGATCTGGCCACCTACGGCCTGCCGCACGAACCGACGCCGGCCGAAGCCATCGCCGCCGGCGCCGACCTCGTCACCTTCTCCGGCGACAAACTGTTGGGCGGGCCGCAAGCCGGCCTGATGGTCGGCCGCAAAGACCTGATCGCCAGGATCAAGAAGAATCCGCTGAAGCGCTGCCTGCGCGTCGGCAAGCTGACGCTGGCCGCGCTGGAAGCTGTGCTGGCGCTCTACCGCGATCCGGACCGCCTGCACCTGCGCGTCACGGCGGTGCGGCAACTGACGCGGCCCGAGGCCGAAATGCGCGCCGCGGCCGAGCGCCTGCTGCCGGCATTACAGGCGGCGTTGGCGGCGCTGCCGGTAACGGTGGAGGTCGTGGCGCTGAAATCGCAGATCGGCTCCGGCTCGCTGCCGGTGGATCGCCTGCCTTCCGCCGGTTTCGCCATCCGCCCGCAGGGCAAGAAGGGCGGCGTACTCAACCGCATCGAGGCGAGCCTGCGCGGCGTGGCCTATCCGCTGCGCCCGGTGATCGGCCGCATTGAGGACGGCGCGCTGCTGCTCGACCTGCGTTGCCTCGAGATGGCCGACGAAAGCGAATTCCTCGCCAGTGTGGCGGGGCTGGGCCTGCGCCGATGCTGATCGGCACCGCGGGCCATATCGACCACGGCAAGACCACGCTGGTGAAGGCGCTCACCGGCGTCGATGCCGATCGCCTGCCGGAAGAAAAGGCGCGCGGCATCACGCTCGACCTCGGCTATGCGTACACGCCGCTGGCCGACGACAGCGTGCTCGGCTTCATCGACGTGCCGGGCCACGAAAAACTGATCCACAACATGCTGGCCGGCGCCACCGGCATCGACTTCGTCCTGCTGGTGATCGCCGCCGACGATGGCCCGATGCCGCAGACGCGCGAGCACCTGGAACTGCTCGACCTGCTCGGCCTGACGTGCGGCGCCGTGGCGCTGAACAAGATCGATGCCGTGACGCCGCAGCGGCTGGCGGAGGCGCAGGCCGAAGTGGCGGCGCTGCTGGCCGGAACCGGGCTTGCCGGCAGCCCGGTGTTTCCGCTTTCGGCACGCGGCGGCGAGGGCGTGGCCGCCTTGCGCGAACACCTCGATGCGGTCGCCGCCGGCACTGTGCGCGGTTTGGTGCGCGGGCGTTTCCGATTGGCCATCGACCGCTGCTTCAGCCTCGCCGGCGCCGGCACGGTGGTCACCGGCACGGCCCATTCCGGAAGAGTCGGCGCTGGCGACACGGTGATCGTGTCGCCGCCGGCGCGCGGTGGGCAGATACGGGCGCGCGTCCGCAGCCTGCATGTGCAGGATCGGCCGGCACAGCAGGGGCAGGCCGGCGAGCGTTGCGCGCTGGCGCTGGTCGGCGACTTCGAAAAGCGCGACATCGAACGCGGCATGTGGGTGGTCGATCCCGCGCTCGCGATTCCATTGCGCCGATTCCAGGGCGAACTGCGCGTGCCTGCCGGGCAGGCGCCGCTGCGGCATCTGCAGACGGTTCATGTACACCTGGGCGCCGAGGACATCATGGGTCGCGTCGCCTTGCTCGACTGCGCGGAAGTTGGCGCCCCACAGGGACTTCCTTCGGTCGCTGGCGAGACGGCGCTGGTGGAAATCCTGCTCGAACGCGACACCCTGGCCCTGCGCGGCGACCGCTTCGTGCTGCGCGATGCCGGCGCCCAGCGCAGCGTCGGGGGCGGGCGCGTACTCGACATTTTTCCGCCGACGCGGCACAAGCGCAGCGCCGAACGGCTGGCCCTGCTGGCGGCGATGCGTGACGACGATCCCCTGCCGGCTCTTTCGCTGCAGGCCGCGCAGGCCAGCGCCGGCGTCGATCTCCTGCGTTTCGCCGCCGCCTGGAACCTGGCCGCAGCGGAGGCCGAGGCACTGTGGTCGCGCGCCGGACTGACGCTGATCCACGACGGCGAGTCGCAGCTTGGTTTTGCCGGCGCGGCATGGACCGCGCTGGAGCAGCGCCTGCTCGACGCCCTGGCGCGCGAACATGAACGCGCATCCGACCTGGTAGGCGTCGAGCGCGAACGCCTGCGGCGCATGACCTCCGCCAACCTGCCGCGCGCCGCCTTCGATGCCCTGGTCGGCCAGTTGCTGGCCGCCGGCAGGATCGCGCAGACCCGCGCCTGGCTGCACCTGCCGGAGCATGTCGCCAGCGTCTCGGCCGGCGATCGCGACCTGTTCGCGGTGTTGAAGCCGCTGCTCGACGCGGCGCCGTTCAACCCGCCGCGCGTGCGCGACGTGTTCCGCGCCAGCGGCACCGCCGAAGACGTGGTACGCCAGTTGTTCCGCCGCATGGCTCGCGGCGGCGAGCTCTACCCGGTCGCCCACGACCATTACTTCACTGCTGCGGCCGTCGCGGAGCTTGCCGCCATCGTCCAGCGCCTCAACGCGGAGCGGGGAATGGCGCGTGCCGCCGACCTGCGCGACATCATCTACGGCGATGGCGGCGGCGGGCGCAAGGTGGCGATCCAGATCCTCGAATTCTTCGATCGCATCGGCTACACTCGCCGCGTGCGCGATGAGCACCTGTTGCGCGGCGGCGCGACCACCCATGCATGGCTCGAATGAGTAAACCAACAATGGAAGAGAACGTTCCCCGGTGGGGCGGCCGGTCTTCAAAACCGGCAGGGGTCGCCACGCGGTCCCTGGTGGGTTCGACTCCCTCTCTCTTCCGCCATTTGTCGCACACCACCATGCTGGCCTGGCCACGGGCTGCGTCCCGGCATGGTGCGCTCCTGCTTGCGCTGGCGCTGCTTTCCGGCTGTGCCGGCATGCGGCAGGAAGCCATGCCGATTGGCCCGGCCCCTGGCGCCATGTGCCCGACCCGATGAGCCACGTTCCTTTTCGCGGTGCGATTCCGGAAGCCCTGCTCTATGACCTAGAGCACGACATGTGGGTGAAGCGCGAAGGGGGCGAGGCGCTGATCGGCGCCACCGCCTACGGCATTTTTCGCGCCGGCGAAATCATCGGCTTCACCGCCAAGCCGAAGGGGGCCGAGGTCGAGCGCGGGCGGGGGCTGGGCACGGTCGAATGCGCCAAGACCGTGCTCGCCGTGCGCGGCCCGATCTCCTTCGTGCTGGTCGCGGCCAACGAGGACGCCGAGGAACGCCCGGCCATCCTCAACCGCGATCCCTACGGCGCGGGCTGGATGGTGCGCGCGCGGCCGACGCACTGGGAGGCCGAGTGCGGCCGCCTGGTGGACGCCGAACGCTACCGCGCCCATGTTTTGCGCGCCGAACCCGGGGCGGAATTCCTGTGAAAGATAGAGCCAGTAACGTGGAGCCGCGCCAGCGGCGAACCAGGGTCACCCCCTCCCTTGGGCAGGGGGTCGGGGGGAGGGACGTCCATTGAGCGCACGCCGCGACAAGCTGGCAATTCTGCTCTGGTCGGCGACGCCGGAGCGCCCCGCGCTGTGCGCCACGCCCTTCGTGCACGCGGCGGCGGCGGCGGCCTTCGATTGCAGGGTGGAAGTCCATTTCGCCGGCCCGGCGGTGCGCCTGCTGGTGGCCGGCGTTGCCGACGGGATGCGGCCCTGGCCGGGGGTCGAAACCTCGATCTACCAGATGCTGCGCCAGGCCACCAACCTCGGCGTCGAGCTGCGCGCCTGCGCCATGGCCATGGGCGCGCTGGTCGGCAAGGACGAGGCGCTGATCCCCGAGTATGCCGGCACCATCGCCGCCAGCGCCTTCGTCGATCGCGCGCTTGATCCCGAGTGGGCGACGCTGGTGTTCTGAGCCATGGCCGCCCCCGCCTGCCCCTCATGCCGTGCGCCGATGCAGGCGCAGCGCTTCCCGCGCAAGCTCAACGGCGACGTCGAGCTCGACCTGTGCTTTTCCTGCCAGGGCGTCTGGTTCGACGACTACGAAAGCCTGCAACTGGCGCCGGCCGGCGTGATCGACCTGTTCCGCCTGATCCACGAACATCGCGACGACCAGCGCCTGCCGCTGGCGAATCCGCTGCACTGTCCGCGTTGCGGCGAACGCCTGATCCATTCCCAGGACCGGGTCAAAAGCGGCGTTTTCAACTACCAGCGCTGCGGCCAGCACGGCCGCTTCATCACCTTTGCCCAGTTCATGATCGAGAAGGGCTTCGTGCGCCAGTTGACCGGCGCCGAGATCGACGAGATCAAGGTCCGCATCGGCACGGTGCGCTGCACCGGCTGCGGCGCGCCGGTGGATATCCGCAAGGACAGCGCCTGCACCCATTGCCGCGCGCCGATCGCCATCCTCGATCCGCAGGCGGTCGAGCAGGCGCTGTCCGGCTACCGGGAGGCCGCGGCGAAGCAGGCCGCCCCGCCGGCCCCGGCCTTGCTGGCCGAGACGATCCTGTATGCCGAACGCGAACGCAGCCGCCAGCAGCGCGAGCGCGGCAACGGCGTGCTCGACGCCGAGATCGGCGACCTGCTGCTGGATGGCGTGGCGATGGTCTGGAACATGGTGCGCCGGTGAAGGAAGCGGTTACCGGCGTCATACTCGCCGGTGGCGCCGGCCGCCGCATGGGCGGCGTGGACAAGGGCCTGCAGGAACTCGACGGCCAGCCACTGGTGCAGCGCGTGCTGGTTCGCCTGGCGCCGCAGGTGGACAGCGTGCTGATCAGCGCCAACCGCAATCGCGAGCGCTATGTCCGCTTCGGCTGCCCCGTGCTGGGCGACACGATTCCCGGCTACGCAGGCCCGCTGGCGGGCCTGCAGGCCGCGCTGGCGCATGCCGTCACCCCGCTGCTGGTCAGCGCGCCCTGCGACTCCCCGTTTCTGCCCGCCGACCTCGTGGGACGACTGCACGCGGCGTTCGAGGCCAACGCCGCCGACCTCGCCGTGGCCCGCGCGGGCGGGCGAGTGCACCGCGCCTTCTGCCTGCTGCGGCGCGAACTGCTACCCGGTCTCGACGCCTTTCTCGCCGGCGGCGAACGCCGCGTCGGCCTCTGGCACGCGTCGCTGAAGGTGGTCGAGGTGGATTTTGACGACGAGGCGGAGGCCTTCGCCAACGTCAATACCCTGGAAGACCTGAGCATGGACCGGGCATCCTGACCCCGGCGCGACGAAGGCGATGGCCGCCGGCTCCGGATGGGCGGAAAAATGTCGCGGACCGTGAAAAAACCGCATGACGGGCAGGATCGTCTATGCTTCAATGTTGGGCAGTCACCGTGTTACTGAAACAAAAGGAGTTCGCCATGAAATGGATATTCGATCGGGCCGGCCTCGGCGCTCTTGCCGGCAGCCTCGGCCTCTGCTTCTTCGTAATGGGCACGGCCTTGCCCGCAGCCGCGGCACCGGCGCCGACCGCCGAGGCGGCGGCCCCGGGCGCGAACCGCTTTGCCGTGGTTTGGCGCCTGCGTGGCGACGTCAGCGCAACGCGCGGCAGTGCCCAGCGCAAACTGCGCGAGGGTGATCCGGTCTATGTCGGCGAACGCGTGCAGGCGGGCTCCCAGGCCGAAGCCGTGCTGCGCACCGAGGATGCCGGCGTGGTTGCGGTGCGTCCCGGCACCGAATTCGTCGCCGAACGCTACGCCGCCGAAGACAAGCCGACCGACAGCCTTTCCATCCGCCTCGTCACCGGCTCGCTGCGCGTCATCAGCGGCTGGATTGCCAGGACCAATCGCAGCGGGCACAACATCGTCACCTCGTCGGCCACCATCGGCATCCGCGGCACCGACCACGAGCCCTATGTGCTGTCGCCGGAGCTGGCCAAGGCAACCAACAATCCCGAGGGCACCTACGACAAGGTCAATCGCGGCGGCACCACCCTGAAGGTCGGTGACAACGCGCTCGACATCGATCCCGGCAAGGTGGGATTCGTGCGTGCCCCGGCCAAGGTTCGCGAGCGCGCGCTGCTGACCATCCTGCTGCCGGTGCTGCTGGACAAGGTGCCGACCTTCTATGTTCCCGGTGAATTCGACGCCGAACTCGATCGCTACTCGCAGACGGCCGACCAGGAAAGCCAGAAGCAGCTCGAGCAGAAGCGCAAATCGCCCGCCGCAGCCGCCAAACAGTGCGCGCCGACCGACATCGCCAAAGCCTGGCTGGCCGGGCTCGACGGCGCCATCGCCAAGGGCGACGCGCAGGCCATCATCGCCATGTTCGCGGCGGATGTCGCGGTGCGCGCCAACATCAAGGAAAAGGGCGGCAAGCTGACCAGCGTCGACCTCGGCCGCGAAGAGCTGGCGCAAAGCACCATTGCCGCCATGAAGGGCCTCAAGGACTACAAGCAGCGCCGCGTATGGACCGACGCCCGCCTGACGGACCTCGCCGGCGGCGACGCCTGCGACCGCATCAGCCTGCGGTCGGTGGTGGTCGAGCAGGGCAAGCAGTCCGGCAAGGCCTATCGCTTCGAGTCGCTGGAGCAGTACTCGCTCGAACTGCGCTCCGGCAAGTGGATCGCCGTGAAGGCCGAAACCACCCAGCAGTAGTTCCGCGGCCGATTGGCGGAAAGCAGAAGGCCGGCGCTTGCGCCGGCCTTCTTCGTTTATGTCCGACCCGGAGGGGCGGACGGTATCCAGCGGACTGGAGCGGGTGAAGGGAGTCGAACCCTCTTCATGAGCTTGGGAAGCTCAGGTAATGCCGTTATACGACACCCGCGTCGGGGAAGAATTCTAGCTCTACATCAGAACGATGTCGAACTGCTCCTGCGTATAGCCGCTCTCGGCATGCAGGGAAATAGGCAGGCCGATGAACTCGGACAGCATGGCCAGTGCCTGCGACTCTTCTTCGAGGAACAGGTCGATCACGTTCGGCGCGGCCAGCACGCGCATTTCGCGTGCGGTGAACTGGCGTGCCTCGCGCAGCAGTTCGCGCAGGATTTCATAGCAGATGGTCTGCGCCGTCTTCACCTCGCCGCGGCCGTTGCAGGTCGGGCAGGGTTCGCACAGAATGTGGGCGAGGCTTTCGCGGGTGCGCTTGCGCGTCATCTCGACCAGCCCCAGCTGGGTGAAGCCGGAGACGGTGATCCGCGTGTGGTCCTTGGCCAGTGCCTTGTTGAATTCCGCCAGCACCGCCTCCTTGTGCTGCTCGTCTTCCATGTCGATGAAGTCGGCGATGATGATGCCGCCGAGGTTGCGCAGGCGCAGCTGGCGGGCGATGGTCTGCGCCGCCTCGAGGTTGGTCTTGAAAATGGTGTCGTCGAAATTGCGCGAGCCGACGTAGCCGCCGGTGTTGACGTCGACCGTGGTCATGGCCTCGGTCTGGTCGAAGATCAGGTAGCCGCCGGATTTCAGGTCGACGCGTCGCGCCAGCGCCTTCTGGATTTCCTCTTCGACGCCATGCAGGTCGAACAGCGGGCGTTCGCCGGTGTAATGCACCAGGCGGTCGGCGACCTGCGGCACGTATTCGAGCGCGAAGGCCTGCAGCTTCTGGAAGTTCTCCCGCGAGTCGATCACCACGCCGGTGGTTTCGCTGCTCACCAGGTCGCGCAACACGCGTTGCGCCAGGGTCAGGTCGTGGTGCAGTTGGGTGGGCGGCAGGGCGCCGACGCTGCGGCTCTTGATCTCGCGCCAGATGCGGCGCAGGTAGGCGATGTCGGCGGCCAGTTCCTCGTCACCGGCATCGGCGGCGACGGTGCGCAGGATGTAGCCGCCGGGCTGGTCGGCCGGCAGCAGGGCCTGGATGCGCGCGCGCAGCTTTTCGCGTTCGGCCTCGTCGCCGATGCGTTGCGAAATGCCGATGTGGCTGTCCTGCGGCAGGTGCACCAGCAGGCGTCCGGCGATGGAAATCTGGGTGGTCAGGCGCGCGCCCTTGGTGCCGATCGGGTCCTTCTGCACCTGCACCGTGATCGACTGTCCCTCGGCCAGGATGCGCTCGATGGGCCGGGTTTCATGGCTGTTGTAGCCGTTGCCGTTGATGCGTTCGGTCCAGATGTCGGCGACGTGGAGGAAGGCGGTGCGTTCCAGGCCGATTTCGATGAAGGCGGACTGCATGCCGGGCAGCACGCGCACCACGCGTCCGAGGTAGACGTTGCCGACGATGCCGCGGCCGTTGGTGCGTTCGATGTGCAGTTCCTGCACCACGCCCTGCTGCAGCAGGGCGACGCGGGTTTCCTGCGGCGTGAAGTTGATCAGGAACTGCTCGGTCACCATGGGGCGGCTCTCTATGCCAATTGCGTTGCTGCGAGGGGTCTCACAGCGGATAGCCGAAGTCGCGCAGCAGCAGCGCGGTTTCGCACAGCGGCAGGCCGACGATGCCCGAATGCGAGCCGCGGATTTCCTCGATGAAGGTGGCGGCGCGGCCCTGGATGCCGTAGGCGCCGGCCTTGTCCATCGGCTCGCCGCTTTGCACGTAGCGCCGGATCTCGCCGGCGCTGACCGGTCGGAAGCGCACGTCGCTGATCGACAGGCGGTGCTCGATGCGGCCGTCCTTGGCCATGGCGATTGCCGTCAGCACCCGGTGGCTGCGTCCGGAAAGGCGGTCGAGTATGGCCATGGCATCGTCCCCGTCGCGCGGCTTGCCGATGACTTCGCCGTCGAGGTCGAGCGTGGTGTCCGCCGCGAGCACGGGGTGCGCCACCAGCGGTCGCCTTGCCAGCAGGTCGGCGCCGAACTGGGCCTTGGCCCGCGCCACGCGCTGGACATAGGCTTCCGGCGTCTCGCCGGGCAGCCACTCTTCGCTGATCTCCTCGTCCTCGCGCGAGCCGCTGCGAAACAGCAGCAGGTCGAACCGGACGCCGATTTGCGTCAGCAACTCGCGGCGGCGCGGGCTTCTCGATGCAAGGTAAATGCGTGGATCGATCATGGCTGGAGGTTAACGAGAAATATCAGGACAGGCCGCTGGTGAAATCGAGCGCAGCGACCTGACCAATAGCCCCGCCCTGGGAAGGGGGCGAAGGCGGGGTTTCGCAAAGCACTGCTTTGCGCCGCCAGAGCCGGCTGGCTGTGCAAAGCCAGCCGTGGACCGGGGGTGGGGGGCGACCAATTCGCCTTTGCGTTGGTTCATGTCGAGGGGTGTCTCGCAGAGGATCATTCGTTTTGACTCAAATGGGGCTTCCGAGCATAGCTTCAGTCACGATGGTAAGGGTGGCCCTTTGTCACGCTGACGGCCCGGTACAGGGCTTCGGCGAGGATTACGCGCACCAGGGCGTGGGGCAGGGTCAGGCTGGAAAGTCGCATGGTTTCGTCGGCGGTGTCCTTGATGCGCGGGTCGAGCCCATCGGGACCGCCGATGATGAAGGCGACGTCCGCGCCGTCCTCCATCCATTTTGCCAGACGCTCGGCCAGTTGCCGCGTGGTCGGTGCGTCGCCGCGTTCGTCGAGCGCGATGCGCCGGCAGCGGGCCGGCAACTGGGCATCGATGCGCGTCGCTTCGAGCGCCATCATGGCTTGCGCGGTCTTGCCCGAACTGCGCGGCTCGGGCTTGATTTCGATGAGTTCCAGCGGCAGTTCGCGCGGCATGCGCCGGGCGTATTCGGTCCAGCCGGCGACCACCCAGTCCGGCGGCCTGGCCGACACCGCCGCGACGATCAGCTTCATTCGCCGTCGGTGTCGGCGTCGGCTTTCTTGCGCGTGCGTTTGGGCACGACCTTCCACAGCTCTTCGAGGTTGTAGTAGGTCCGCACCGCGGGCTGCATCACATGCACCACGATGTCGCCGAGATCGACCAGCACCCATTCGCCGGCCTCCTCGCCCTCGATGCCGATCACCTGGCCGCCGGCCTCCTTGACCTTGTCGTGGACGTTCTTCGCCAGGGACTTGACCTGGCGGTTGGAGTCGCCGGTGGCGATGATGACGCGGTCGAACATCGCCGAGATCTTGGCGGTGTTGATCACCTCGATGTCCTTGGCCTTGATGTCCTCGAGGGCGGCGACGGCGATTTTTTGCAGTTTTCTAATGTCCATGCGGAGTCCGGTAGAGCTGATGGGTTTGAATATAGTCGAGAACGGGATCGGGGACCAGATGGCGTACCGAGAGCCCGCGAGCCAGCCGTTCGCGAAGCGCCGTGGCCGAAATCTCCAGCGCGGTGATGGCGAAGGGAACGATGCGTCCGGCCGGGGCGGCGGCGAGATCGGCGGCGGCGCCTTTTCGGGCGCGGAATTCGAGATCCAGCGCCGTATCGCCGGCGCCGACTTTTATCTCGTGACCCGGCCGGGTTGCCACGGCGATATGCGCCAGGTCGAACAGGTCGCGCCAGCGGTGCCATTCTTCCAGCCGGGCGAAGGCGTCGGCGCCGAGCAGCAGAACCAATGGCCGCTGGCTGCCGTGTCGGCGGCGCTGGCGCTCCAGCGTCGCCATGGTGTAGCTCGGTGTCGGATTGCCCGCCGCCGCCAGCACTTCGGCGGGATCGACGCTGAATCCGGGCATGTCCGCCAGCGCGCGTTCGAGCATGGCCAGGCGATGGTCGGCGGCGCACTGGGGTAGCGCGCGCAAGGGCGGGTTGCCGGCCGGGATCAGGCACACGTCGGCGAGGCCCAAAGCCTCGCGCGCTTCGATCGCCAGCCGCAGGTGCCCGACATGCAGCGGATCGAAGGTGCCGCCGAGTATCCCCAGCGCGCCGGCCGCCTCACTCATCGGTGCGGGCGGGCTCCGGTTCCGGCGCGGGTTCGGACGCGGGTTCGGGCGGCGCAAACACGTCGCGGTAGGAAAGATAGACGCTGGCCACCATGGTCGGCGCCAGGACAAAGATCAGCAGCATGCGCAGCGCGACCGAGAGGATGCTGAGCAGCGATTGCGAGATGGCGCCGGCGGCGATCAGGATCAGGCCCGGCAGCACGGCGCCGACCAGCGCCAGCGCCAGGCCGTACATGGCGAAGGAGCGCCAGTTGCGCCAGCTGGCGACGAAGCTGAAGAACAGCGATTTGCCCGCGCTGACGCCATCCCATGCCGTCAGCAGCGGCGCGAACCAGAAGGCCATCAGCAGCGGCGAGGCGAGCACCACGATGACCCCCATGTCGGCAACGAACGCCGCCGCTTCGTCGGCGTCCATGCCGTCCTTCAGGTTGATCGGCTCCCCCAGGGCGAGGCCGCTGATCAGCACCAGCAGGCTGGAGCCGACCAGGTGCAGGATGCCCAGGCGAAGCAGGCCGACGCGCTGGGCGCCGATGCCGACGCCCAGGGTATTGCTGTCGAAGGATTGCTTGCGTTCGACCGCGCGGCAGCCGTTGGCCAGCATTACGGTCAGGGTCGGCAGCAACAACGGCAGGATCAGGGGCCCGATGGCCGGCACCAGGTTGACCACCAGCACCGTCAGCAGGTAGCCGAAGGTGAGCGCGGTCATCAGCGGTGGATGGCGGCGGAACAGCGCAAAGCCGGCCAGCAGCCAGAGGATGCCGTGACGGGCGGGCAGGCGGCGCGCGTCCATCAGTCGTCGTGCGCCATGAAGTCGATCACCTGCGGTGCGACGGGCGGCAGGGCTTGCGGATCGAAAGCCACATCGCCTTCCGGATCGGGCGTGCCGGTGGCCGTGAGCCCGGCGAAATCGAACAGGCGTGCATCGAGCAGGTGCGAGGGCACGACGTTGGAGAGGCTGCGGAACATGGTCTCGATGCGGCCTGGAAAGCGCTTCTCCCAGTCGCGCAGCATCTGCTTCACCTGCTGCCGCTGCAGGTTGGGTTGCGAGCCGCAGAGGTTGCAGGGAATGATCGGGAAGGCGCGCTGTTCGGCCCAGGTTTCCAGGTCGCTTTCCCGGCAATAGGCCAGCGGGCGGATCACGATGTTGCGGCCGTCGTCCGAGACCAGTTTGGGCGGCATGGATTTCAGCTTGCCGCCGAAGAACATGTTGAGGAACAGCGTCTGCAGGATGTCGTCGCGGTGGTGGCCGAGCGCGATCTTGGTCGCCCCCAGTTCGCCGGCGACGCGATACAGCACGCCGCGGCGCAAGCGCGAGCACAGCGAGCAGGTGGTCTTGCCCTCGGGGATCACGCGCTTGACGATGGAATAGGTGTCCTCGTTCTCGATGTGGAAGGGCACCTCGATGCTGCGCAGGTAGTCGGGCAGCACCTCGGCGGGAAAGCCCGGCTGCTTCTGGTCGAGATTGACCGCGACGATGTCGAAGCCGATCGGCGCGTGCTCGCGCAGGAAGAGCAGGATATCGAGCAGGGCGAAGGAATCCTTGCCACCCGAGAGGCAGACCATGACCTTGTCGCCGGTCTCGATCATGTTGAAATCGGCGATCGCCTGTCCCACTTCGCGGCGCAGCCGTTTTGCAAGCTTGTTGCTCTCGAAGGCTGCCCTGCGGGCATCCTTCAAATTCTTGGCCAGCCTTCCCCCCAACCCCCTTCCCGTGGAAGGGGGCGACAGGATGCTCGCTTCGCTCGAATTGTTTGCGAGAGGATTCACAACTGCGTCGTCCGTCCGCCGTCGACGTTGATCACCTGGCCGGTGATGTAGGGGGCATCGAAGACGAGGAATTTCACGGTGCGTGCGATGTCGGTCGGCGAACCGACGCGTTTCAACAGGGTGTGTTCAATGATAGCGGCGCGCAACGCGGGCGGAAAGTCATGATCGTTTTGTGGCCATTCGATGGGCCCCGGCGCCACCGCATTGACCCGCACCCGCGGTCCCAGCTCCAGTGCCAGGGCGCGGCTCAGCCCGAGCAGGCCGGCCTTCGCCGCGCAATAGAGCGGATAGCCCTTGAGCGGGCGTTCGGCGTGGATGTCGGTGATGTTGACGATGCAGCCGCCGCTTGCTTCCAGATGCGGTGCTGCCGCTTGCGAGAGGAACAGCGGCGCCTTGAGGTTGGAGCCGACCAGGTCGTCCCAGGCCGCCGTGTCGACAGCGCCGACTTTCGTGGCGAAGAAGGAGGACGCGTTGTTCACCAGCGCGTCGAGTCGGCCGAAGCGCTGCACCACCGAATCCACCAAACGCGGCAGGGCGTCGATGTCGAGCAGGTCGGCGGCGAAGCTCGCGGCGGATTCGCCACCCTCGTCCGGTCGCGCCGCGTTCAGCTCTGCGGCCAGCCGTTCCGCGTCGGCGGCCGAGCTGCGGTAATGGATTGCGACGATGGCTCCCGCGCCATGCAGGGCGCGCGCGATCTCCGCGCCGACGCGACGGGCGGCGCCGGTGACGAGGACGACGGGGGTTTGTGTCATGGCGCGAGTATACCGGCGAGTACCCGCGCCGCCGCCGCGAAACCGAAACTCGCGGTGACCGCCACGGACGAGCCGTAGCCCGCGCAGGCGAGCCCGGCGGCGGCGTCGAACTCCTCGCCCGGGCTACAAGAGTCGGCGCTGGCCGGACGGCGAATCTGCTCCGGCGAAAACACGCAGTCGACGCCGAACTTCTGCTTCGGGTCGCGCGTGTAACCGAACTCCTTGCGCAGGCGCGCCCGCACTTTCGAGGCCAGTGCATCCTGCGTGGTGCGCGCCAGGTCGATGACTTCGATTTGCGTCGGGTCCATGCGGCCGCCGGCGCCGCCGGTGGTGACGATGCGGATGCCGGCGCGGCGGCAATACGCGATCAGCGCCGCCTTGGCGCGCACCTGGTCGATCGCGTCGATCACCGCATCGCAGGGCGGGATCAGCGTCGCCACGTTGGCGTCGTCGATGAACTCTTCCACGGTGGCGACCGCGCAGGCCGGATTGATCGCCGCGATGCGTTCCTTCATGGCGACCACCTTGGCCGCGCCGAAGCTCGATTCCAGCGCGTGGATCTGCCGATTCACATTGGATTCGGCGACGTGGTCGAGGTCGATCAGCGTCAGGCGGCCGATGCCGGATCGCGCCAGCGCCTCTGCCGCCCACGATCCGACGCCGCCGATGCCGACCACGGTGACGTGCGCCGCCGTCACGCGCGCCAGCGCGCCGGCACCATACAGGCGTTCGATACCACCGAAGCGGCGTTCAAGGTCGGGGGAGGAGGTCACTCGGAGCATCCAATCGACGATTGGCAACCGGATCTGGAAACAAACGCGGGGGTTCCGAAGAACCCCCGCTCTGATCTTGGTGGCCAGGGACAGAATCGAACTGTCGACACACGGATTTTCAGTCCGTTGCTCTACCAACTGAGCTACCTGGCCGGAAAGGCCGCAAATTATAGGGCCTTGGGGCGGGAACGTCTAGCCCCGCAACGGGATGGACGACCACTGTCTTGCTGACGGCTGGCTGACAGGCAGAGTAAGGCCCGTGTAAGAGCCGGTTTCTAGAATGATGCGTTGCAAATGCACTAATTGTCACCTAAACAATCCCTTCCAACCTCCGGAGGAAACCATGAAAGACGAAGACATCGTCGCACGGATTGAAAAAAATCCGAAGTTTCTGCAATTTGTCAGCACCCGCAACAGCTACTCGATCAAAATGACCCTGGCCATGATGGTTGTCTATTTCGGCTACATCCTGCTGGTCGCCTTCAACAAGCAGTTCCTGGCATCCAAGATCAGTGTCGGTGCGGTGACCTCGATCGGCATCCCCCTGGGCGTCGGCGTGCTCGTTTTCACCATCGTTCTGACCGCGATCTATGTCCGCCGCGCCAACACCGAGTTTGACGCGATGAAGGACGAAATCGTCAAGGAGGCCTCCAAGTGATCAAGCTCAAGCATATTCTCGGCGGCGTCGCCGCCCTTTCGGTAGCCGGTGCTGCACTGGCTGCTGGTGCCGACCTCGGTCAGGCGCAAAAGCAGGCGACCAACTGGACCGCCATCGTGATGTTCGGCATTTTCGTCGCCATCACGCTGTGGATCACCAAGTGGGCCGCAGGCAAGACCAAGACTGCATCTGATTTCTACACCGCCGGCGGCGGCATCACCGGTTTCCAGAACGGCCTGGCGATCGCCGGCGACTACATGTCGGCCGCGTCCTTCCTGGGTATTTCGGGTCTGGTGTTCGGTTCCGGCTTCGACGGCCTGATCTTCTCGATCGGCTGGCTGGTCGGCTGGCCGGTCATCACCTTCCTGATGGCCGAGCGCCTGCGCAACCTGGGCAAGTTCACCTTTGCCGACGTCGCCGGTTACCGCTTCGACCCGGGTCCCATCCGCACCTTCGCGGCCTGCGGCTCGCTGGTGGTGGTGGCCTTCTACCTGATCGCCCAGATGGTGGGTGCCGGCCAGCTGATCAAGCTGCTGTTCGGCCTCGACTACATCGTGGCGGTGAGCATGGTCGGTTGCATCATGATGATCTACGTGCTGTTCGGCGGCATGACCGCGACGACCTGGGTGCAGATCATCAAGGCGGTAATGCTGCTGACCGGCGCCACCTTCATGGCCTTCGCCGTGATGCTGCAGTTCGGCTTCAGCCCCGAGGCGATGTTCAAGCGCGCTGTCGAAGTGCACTCGAAGAAGGATGCCATCATGGGTCCGGGAGCACTGATCAACGATCCGATCTCGGCTATCTCCGTCGGCATGGCACTGATGTTCGGTACCGCCGGCCTGCCCCACATCCTGATGCGCTTCTTCACGGTGCCCAGCGCCAAGGAAGCCCGCAAGTCAGTGGGCTGGGCGACGACCTGGATCGGCTACTTCTACATCCTGACCTTCATCATCGGCTTCGGCGCCATCACCAACCTGATCCCCAACCCGGCCGACTACTTCGTCAATGGCGAAATCGCCAAGGGCCTGAACGGCGGCGGCAACATGGCTGCTGTGCATCTGTCCAAGGCTGTGGGCGGCGACCTGTTCATGGGCTTCATCTCCGCTGTGGCCTTCGCCACGATTCTGGCGGTGGTGGCTGGCCTGACGCTGTCCGGCGCATCGGCGGTGTCGCATGACTTGTACGCTTCGGTGTGGCGTCATGGCAACGTGGATTCGGCAACGGAACTGCGCGTGTCGAAGATCACGACGGTGTGCCTCGGCATCTTCGCCGTGCTGCTCGGCATCGTGTTCGAGAAGGAAAACGTCGCCTTCATGGTGATGCTGGCCTTCGCCGTGGCCTGCTCGGCCAACTTCCCGGTGCTGTTCATGTCCGTGTTGTGGAAAGACTGCACCACCCGTGGCGCCGTTGCCGGCGGTACGGTGGGTCTGGTTTCCTCCGTGGCGCTGACGATCATGTCGCCCGCCGTGTGGGAAGTCTCGCTCGGCCACGCCAAGGGTACGGCAATGTACCCCTACGCGTCGTCGGCGATCTTCTCGATGACCGCAGCGTTCGTGGTGATCTACCTGGTCTCCAAGCTGGACAACAGCGCGCAAGCGAAGAAGGAACGCGCCCTGTTCCCGGCGCAGCTGATCCGCTCGGAAACCGGCGTCGGCAGCTCCAGCGCCTCCGGCCACTAAGAAGTAAGCAGCAAAACAAAAAGCCAGCCCTCCGGGGCTGGCTTTTTTTTTACTTCATTGGCAATGAACATCAGCTTGTCATTCCGGCGAAAGCCGGAATCCAGAATGGGCGGCCGGAAACTTCCTGGATTCCGGGTCAAGCCCGGAATGACGAACCGAAGATGTGACCTTCCTTTGCGGATGGCTGACGTTCCTTGCCAATCAGGTTGTTCATGTCCAGCCAGAATGACTGGACGGTATCCAGAGGACGGTCTTCAGGATTCAGCTGGAAAGGTGGCTCAGGCCGCCGGTGCCGTGAAGCGGCGCCTCGGGTCGCTTTCCGCGATCCAGTTCTTTTGCCACCAGGCTTCGATCTGCTGGCGGGTCCAGGGCTGGTGCACCAGCACGCCGTCCAATGCGCTGGCGACTTCGGCGATGGCCTGCGGGCGCGCCGCCGGATCCTTTTCCAGGCAGCGGCCGATCAGCGCGTCGAGTTCGGCGGGCACCGCGAAGGGCGAGCATTCCGAAGCCAGTCGCGGTATTTCGTGCAGCACGTGGTAGGTCAGGTCGTGTTCGGTTTCCGTCTCGAACAGGCGCTTGCCGGTCAGCAGGAAGAAGCCGACCGCGCCCAGGGCATAGATGTCGGCGCGGACATCGGCGTCGGCCGGGTTGCGGATGCGCTCGGGCGACATGTAGAGCGGCGTGCCGAGGATGCGCATGAGGCCGGTCAGGTCGCGCGTCTGGTTGCCGTCGATCTGCTTGACCAGCCCGAAATCCAGCACCTTGACGAAATCGCGCTCGCCGCGCATGTCGCACAACATGATGTTCTGCGGCTTGATGTCGCGATGGACCAGGCCGCAGGCGTGCGCCTCCCACAGCGAGGCGCAGGCCTGGCGCAGAATGTGCGCGGTGCGCGCCGGCGGCACCGGGCCGTAGCGTTCGACCAGGTCGGCCAGCGACAGGCCCTCCAGGTACTCCATGGCATACCAGAATTCGCCGCCGGCGCCCGTGCCGTAGTCGTAGATGGCAATCGTGTTGGGGTGGTGCAGCAGGCTGGAAAGCTGGACTTCGCGCTGGAAGCGGGCGATCCATTCCTCCTTGGTGCTCTGCGCTTTCAGCACTTTCACCGCCGCAGGGCGCTTGAGCATGCGGTGCTGCGCCAGATACACGTTGCTGATGGCGCCCTCGCCGATCTGCCGCAGCAACTTGTACGGGCCCATCTGCCGTACCCTGCCGTCGCGGCGCAGCAGGCTAGCCAGCGCATTCGGGGTCAGGAAGCCCGACAGCCAGACCGCGAACAGCAGCACCAGCACGATGCCGAAGCCGACCTGCAGGTAGCGCAGCGGGGCGTAGGCTTCGCCGGCTTCGATCTCGATCGCCACGCCGATGTCGAGCGGCGCCAGCCAGCGCCAGGCGCCGATCATCTCGCGCCCGAGGTAGCCGGGGTAGGGCTGCAACAGCAGGCCCTGGCCGCCCTCGCCGCGTTTCGTCACCGCCTCCGCGGCGAGCCGGGTCAGGGTATCGGAGTCGTCCGCCGGCGCCGCCATCCGTGCCGGCAGATTGCGCTGGCGCAGTTCGTCGTCATGACGGCTGGGTGACAGCAGCCAGCCCTCCGCATCGAAGGCCAGGGCTTCCCCGCTGGCACCGGGCCGCGCCGCGTCGAACAGGGCGGCGAAGCCTTGGTCAACGGGCGAGCCGAGCGCGAGCGTCGCAACGATCCGGCCACTGGCGTTGCGTATCGGTGCCGCGACCCAGGCGCGGCCTAACTCGCGCCCCGCCTTTTCGCCGCTGGCGACACTGTAGGGGCGCACGAAGGCCGACTGGCCCTTCGCTACCGGTGCCAGGTGGGCGAGGAAGTCGGCCGTTACCGAACTCCCCACCCGCGGCTTCTCGCTGGCGGCGAGTATCCGTCCGCGCGGATCGATCACCAGGGTTGCGGTGACTCCGATGGCGGTCGCCTTGACCAGCAATTCGTCGGCGATGCGTTCCCGCTTGTCCGCCCCGATCGAGGCGTTGGCGAGGCGGACAATGGCATCACGCAGTTCGGCATCGGTAGCCAGCTGTTCCGCTTCGTTGCGCCGTTCGGCGATCCACTGCTCCAGCGTGCCGACCTGGGTATTGAGCAGGGTCTGCAGGCCGGTGGCGCGGATCTCGCGAAGCGATGAGTCGACACCGCGATAGGCCCACAGGCCGACGCCGAGCACGGCCAGCAGCAACAGCAGCAGGGCGAGGCGGGCGCGGTCGAACTGGATACTCACGATGCCGCAGTGTAGATCAGTCCGCGCCCGGCATTCGGTGTATCGGTGAATTGAACTCCGGTCGAAGTCCGCTCAGAAACACTGCAACAGGTTGTTGTCGCAGTAGAGCTTCTTCAGATAGGCGAGGCCGATCCAGAGCCAGAACAACAAGGCGAAGGCGACGAAGGGCAGGTGCCGGTCGATGACCTGCGGCGGAGTCACCTTGCGCACGATCTTCAGTACCGGCGAGGTGACTATCAGGAACAGCTTGTACATGGTGTTGTCATGGCGTCGGCTGCCCGCCAGCAGGGCCAGCAGGCCCTGGCCGAGGAGGAACAGCATGGCGACTTCCGTCAGCGCGCGCAGCACGCCGAGGATGAGTAGTTCGGGGTGGCTCATGGTATGTTTCGGTCTCCGTTATTTTGTCTGGGCATTTTCATGAATTACGAGCACTGGCGGCATTATGCCCGCGGCTGGCTTTTCCATTTTCTCGGTCGCGAGGATGCCGCATTCGACGCCTACCTGACGGCCTTCAGCAACAATCCGCAAGACGTGCAGTCGGCACGCCACCTGGCGGCGATCGCCGCCAAGCGGAAGAACTATGCGGTGGCGATCAAGTGGTTCGAGGCCGCCCTGGCGCTGACGCCGGACGACGGCGCCAACTGGTTCAACCTTGGTTATGTCTGCGAACACGCCGGCAGATCGCAGGAGGCGATTGCCGCGTTCACCGAGGCAGTGCGCCTGGTGCCGACGCAGGACATGGCGTGGTATGGCATGGGCCTCGCTCATGCGCGGCTGGGACAGCACGACGAAGCCGTCAAGGCACTGGAAAAGGTGGTGGAGTTGCAGCCGATGAGCGGCGAGGGCTTCTATCAGTTGGGCATGGCCTACCATCATGCCAACCGTCCCGACGACGTGACGCGCATCCTCAAGCGTCTGGTCACCTTCGAGCCCAAACGGGCGAAGAATCTGGCGCGCGATACCCAGCGTGCCGACTTGATGAAACTCATCCCCGACCTCCCCTTCTGATTTGTTCCGTCCATGCGCTGACCAAGAGTCGGCGCCCCACAGGGACTTCCTTCGGTCGCTGGCGACACGGCGAGTCTTTCAAGACACACTGACGTCATTCCGGCGAAAGCCGGAATCCAGAGATGCTTGCCTGGATTCCGGAGCCCGCCCCGGACCTGATCCGGGGTCAAGCCCGGAATGACGAGGCACTAAACCCGTCCGACTTTCCAGTTCCGATATGTCCCACACGGGGATACCGTTTCTCCCTCCGGTCGAGACATACCCCCGGGGGTACCGTCTGGCTCTTCGAGCCAGACATAGCTCTGCATACCGTCTCTCCCTCCGGTCGAGACATAAAAAAACCGGCCCGCGGTTTCCCGGGGGCCGGTCAAATGAGGGTGGGTATGCTCCCTAGCCCTCCTCCTCCTCCATAAGACTTATCAGACGCCCTTGGTGTCGATGTCGCCTTCCAGGTTCGGATAGCGCACATGGTCGACCAGTTCCTGGATTTCCTTGTTCGGAGCCGGGGAAATCAGGCTGCCGATGATGATGCCAAGGAAACCTGCGGGAATGCCGAAGGTGCCGGCAGAGATCGGGTTGATGTCCCACCACTTCGGTGCATTGACGCCGAAGAACGGATAGGTCATGTACATGTAGTACGCACAGACACCCAGACCCAGACTCATGCCCAGCACCGCACCGAGGTAGTTGGCGCGCTTCCAGAACACCCCGCAGACCAGCGCCGGGAAGAAACCCGAGGCCGCCAGCGAGAAGGCCGCGCCGACCAGGAACAGGATGTCGCCCGGTTTCAGGCTGGTGACGTAGGCGGCACACAAGGCCACCACGAGCAACAGACCCTTGGACACCGCCAGACGGCGCACCGTCGAAGCGTTCGGGTCGATCATCTTGTAGTACAGGTCGTGCGACATCGCGTTGGCGATGGTCAGCAAGAGGCCGTCAGCAGTAGACAGCGCCGCTGCCAGACCGCCGGCCGCCACGAGGCCCGAGATCACGTAAGGCAGACCGGCGATTTCCGGGGTTGCCAGCACGATCAGGTCGCCGCCGATGACGATTTCCGCCAACTGCACGATGCCGTCCTTGTTGATGTCGGCAATGTTCATCAGCGTCTTGTCCACCGTGGACCAGTTGCTGACCCAGGCTGGAAGCGCCGAGAAGCTCGATCCCACCAGGTTGCTGTACACCTCGAACTTGGCCAGGATGGCCAGGGCCGGTGCCGTGAAGTAGAGCAGGAAGATGAAGAACAGGCCCCAGAACACCGAGACGCGCGCCTCATGCACCGACGGCGTGGTGTAGTAGCGCATCAGGATGTGCGGCAGGGCGGCGGTGCCGATCATCAGGCACGCAATCAGGGCGAGGAAGTTCTTCTTCGCGATGCTGCGGTTCTTCTCGATCTCTTCCGGCGTCTTGCCGCCTACGGCAAAGGCTTCGGCGTGGGCCTTGACCGGTGCGGCGCGGGCGCCGACACCTTTCTCCGCGGTCCAGGCCTTCTTCGCCGCAGCCGCGTCGGCCGGGAAGTCCTTGATGGACTTTTCCGCAGCTTCAATCGCCTTGGCATCCGGCGTGGCTTCGGCCTTGAGGGCCGCAACCTTGTCCGTCAGCTTCTGCTTTTCGGCAGCGAGGAAAGCCGGGCCGTCCTTCTCCAGGCCTTTCAGCTTGGTATCGGCAGCGGCGGCGCGCTCACGGAATATGGCGCGCACCGACTCTTCCTTGGCGCCCTTGGGCGAGGCCTTGTCGTTGAACTCCTTTTCCAGCGCCGTGATCTTCGGCAGCGAAGTCGTGTAGGCCGAGATCTGCGCAATCGGGTTGCCGGTGTGCTTCACCGACAGCCAGACCACCGGGATCAGGTAGGCCACGATCAGGATGATGTACTGCGCCACCTGGGTCCACGTCACCGCCTTCATGCCGCCGAGGAAGGAACAGACCAGGATGCCGGCCAGACCGACGAACACGCCGACCTGGAACTCGAGGCCGGTGAAGCGCGAGGTGATGAGGCCGACGCCGTAGATCTGCGCAATCACGTAGGTGAAGGAGCAGACGATGGCTGCGACCACGCCGATGAAGCGCGGCAGATGGCCGCCGAAGCGCGCACCGAGGAAGTCCGGAATCGTGAACTGACCGAACTTGCGCAGGTAGGGCGCCAGCAGAATCGCCACCAGGCAGTAGCCGCCGGTCCAGCCCAGCACGAAGGCGAGGCCGTCATAGCCGGACAGGTACAGGGTGCCGGCCATGCCGATGAAGCTGGCGGCGGACATCCAGTCGGCGCCTGTCGCCATGCCGTTGAACAGCGCAGGTACGCGCCGGCCGGCGACGTAGTACTCGCCGACGTCCGCCGTCTTCGACATGAAGCCGATGCCGGCGTACAGCATGATGGTGGCAAACAGGAAGATGTAGCCGAGGATCTTGTTCGGCACACCCATCTGTTCGAGGATGCCGACCAGGATGACGAATGCTACGAAACCGCCGGTGTAGAAGCTGTAGTAGCGCTTCAGGTTGGCGGTGAATTGCGATTGGGTTTGTGCGGCGGCCATTAGTCGAGCTCCCCTTCGTGGACACCGAATTCCTTGTCCAGGTTGTTCATGTAATAGGCGTAATAGGCGATGATCGCGACGTAAATGATCAGCGAGCCCTGTGCCGACATGTAGAAGCCCAACGGACCGATGATCTCGATTGCGTTGAGTTCGCGGGCATACCAGCCCATGACGAACGTGACAACAAACCAGAGGACAAGCAAGGCGCTGCTTATCTTCAGGTTGATGTTCCAGTACTGCTTGTGCTTCTCAGTGAGTTGCATTTAGCACTCCTCCTTTTTGGCTTTGCGGCGAACCGGAACAGTTCGCCGTTCCTGAAGCGCACCCCGGGGTTCCCCTGTGTCGTGCGCCTACCGTGATCCCGGAGCAGTACTACCGAAGGCCTATGCCAGCGCCAATTGCCCCAAGATAGGGCGATTGTCGACCATTCTTCCTGACGGGAAGCTTACAGGCCGACCGGAAAGCCGCTGGAGGCTGCCCTGTCGGCCCGTGGCGGCGGCGCGTCACGGGGCGGCGCACGGCGCGGAAAGCTGACGCGGAACAGGCAGCCCTGGCCGTTGCTGCCTTGCAGCAAGTCGATCCGGGCCTGGTGCAGTTCGGCGATTTCGGCGGCGATCGGCAGGCCCAGGCCGCTGCCTTCGGCATCGGTGCCGAGCACCCGGTAGAAGCGCTCGAACACGCTCTCGCGCTCTTCCGCCGGGATGCCGATGCCATTGTCCTCGACTTCGATCAGTGCCAGGCGTCCGCCACGCACACGCACGGTGACATGTCCGCCCGGCGGGGTGTACTTGATCGCGTTGTCCACCAGGTTGATCAGCAGTTCGCGCAGCAGCAGGGGCACGCCGTTGATCAGCAGCGGGCTGCCGTGATCCTCGAAGCCGAGGTCGATGCGCTTGGCCATCGCCCGCACCACCCATTCCCCGGTGACTTCGCGCGCCAGCGCGTCGAGGTCGAGGGGCACGACCTGGTGCAGCTTTTCGTGGCTGGCCTCGGTGCGCGCCAGGATCAACAACTGGTTGATCATGTGCGCGGCGCGATCGGTGCTCTCCGCGATCAGCAGCAGGGCATGGCGCATTTGCGCCGGATCGGTTTCCGAGAGCGCGATTTCGGTCTGCGTCTTGAGCCCGGTCAGCGGCGTGCGCATCTGGTGCGCGGCCTGGGCGATGAAGCGCTGCTGCGCCTGCAGGTTTTCTTCGAGGCGGCCCATCATCTGGTTGAAGGCCACCACCAGCGGGCGCACTTCGTCCGGCACGCGAGTGACCGGAATCGGCGAGAGGTCGGACGGCCGCCGGCGATGGATGCGCTCCTGCAGCAGGCGCAGCGGGGCGATGCCGCGCGTGAGCCCCATGTAGACCAGGATCACGGCCAGCGGAATGATGGCGAACTGGGGCAGCAGCACGCCGGAAATGATGGTGGAGGCGAGCGCCTCGCGCTTCTTCCGGGTCTCCGCGACCTGCACCACGGCGGGCGGTACTCCCTTCCTGACCGGAATGAAGGCGTAGGCGACGCGCACGCTGTCGGCGTCAATGCGATCGTCGCGAAAAAGCACCTTGCCGGGTTCGATCTTTTGCGGCAGCGGCGGATAGGCGATCTCGCGGTCGCCCTGGATCACCCGGGTATTGGGGCCGACCACCTGGTAGTAGAGCGTGTCGCTTTCGTCGCTGCGCAACACGGTACGCGCCGCCGCCGGCAGGTTGACCGTGATGCGGTCACCATCGACCTGCACCAGTTGCACGATGGCGGTGACGTTATCGCCGAGGTGGTGGTCGTAGGGCTGGTTGGCGATGAATCCGGCGACGTGGTTGGTGGCGGCAATCGAAATCGGCCACAGCAGCAGCAGCGGCGCCAGCATCCAGTCGAGGATCTCGCCGAACAGCGAATTCGGGTATTCGAAGCTGACGAAGGGGTTGTTGGCCTGCGCCTTGGATCCGCCCGGTTTGGCCGCCGCCGCGCCGACTCCCTGGCCGCGCGCGGCGGGGCGCCGCATGCCGAGGATGCCGCGGCGCCGGCCGCCATCAGGCTTTGTCATCTGCCGTTTCTGCGGGCTTCTCCAGGCAATAGCCAAGGCCGCGCACCGTGGTGATGCGGGCGCCGCCCGGTTCCAGCTTCTTGCGCAGGCGGTGGATATAGACCTCGATCGCGTTGTTGCTGACTTCCTCGCCCCAACTGCAGAGCTGGTCCACCAGCTGTTCCTTGGCCACCAGGCGACCGGCGCGCAGCAGCAGGATTTCCAGCAGCGCCAGTTCGCGTGCCGACAGCTCGACGATCTCGCCATTCAGCCGCGCCATGCGCTCGGACTGGTCGTAGGAGAGCGGGCCGACTTCGATCCGGGTCGGGTTGCCGGTGCCACGCCGGGTCAGCGCGCGCGCCCGGGCGAAGAGTTCGGGCAGCGCGAAGGGCTTGGTCAGGTAATCGTCGGCGCCGGCGTCCAGCCCGCGCACGCGGTCCTCGACGCCGTCCTGGGCGGTGAGTACCAGCACCGGCATGGTCACTTTGCGCGCGCGCAGGCGCTTGAGCACCTCGATGCCCGACATGCGCGGCAGGCCCAGGTCGAGGATCAGCAGGTCGTATTGCTGTGACAGCAGGGCGGTATCCGCGTCGGCACCGTTGTTAACGTGATCCACGGCATAACCGGATTTGCGCAGGGCGGCGATCAGGCCCTGCGAAATGATGCGGTCGTCTTCGGCGAGCAGTATTCTCATGGTGGCAGATGTCTGAACGAAATTCCGTGCAACGTTCGAATCAGCGCCAGCTTGCCACAGATCAGGCCTTGGGCAGGCGGGCGCCGACGCTGAACCAGAACTCCTCGGCCTTTTTACGTCCGGCCAGGGACTGGATGACGTCGCGGCATTTCAGCAGCCGGTCGTTGAGTTCGTCGAGCCCCTTGCATTTTTCGACCAGCGCCGTCAGGTCGTCCGCGTTCGGGCCGAGATAGGCCACCAGCGCGCGGCAGGCGTAGCTCGACGCGGATTGAAACGAGACTTCGACTGCGGGGACGGTGGGGGGCGCGGGCGCCGAGTCGGCGGTGGCCGGCATCTCTGGTGGGGCGCCACCTGTGCCGGGTGTGGTTTCGATGTAGCCGCCAGACAGCAGTTCGTTGAGGATGCCTTCGCTGGTCGGATGGGTGTTCTTTTCCAGCAGCCCACGGCGCGTGGTCTTGTCGTCGACCATGATCAACATGGTCCGCTCGCGAAGTCCGAGTTTGTTGGCGCGGGTCGCCACCTCGGCTCGTCCCTTTTCAGTCTTGCGATAAATGCCATCGCTGCCCATTGGACACCTCCTCTGACTTTCGGGGTATGGCCGAAATAATAGCCTGTCCGTCGCCGGATCGGGAAATTCGCTGCGACGTGGAATGCATGAAGCCATTCATTCGCCGTACCGCCAGCGCCGACTCTTGACGCCCAATGCAAAACCTCCGACCCTGTTTCCAGAGTCGGGGGTTTCGTGAGGCACGATCCAGTAGGAAGGTGGGTAACGGGAGGAAACCTGGGTTTCCTCCTGTTCCAAGCCAGCGCTCTTGGGTGCAGCCCAAGAGGGAACCTGGGTTCCCTCCTGTTCCTTTCTTATTGGAGAATGGACATTACATGTCCATTCCTCCCATGCCGCCACCACCGGCCGGCTTGTCTTCGACCAGCTCGGCCACCATGCAATCGGTGGTCAGCATCAGGCCGGCCACCGAAGCGGCGTTCTGCAGCGCGAAGCGGGTGACCTTGGTCGGGTCCAGCACGCCCATCGCCACCATGTCGCCGTACTCGCCGGTCGCGGCGTTGTAGCCGAAGTTGCCGCTACCAGGATCACGGTGCCACCGGGTCGATGTTGCGGCCGACAATGGATTGCGCCGTGGATTTCCCTTTCGCAGACGGCTATCGCGTGTTGAGAGACTTTAAGTTATACTTTTGTTAAACTATTTCTGGAGATCACAATGGCAACGGCAACCCTACGCACCCTTGGCGGCTCGGTGGTGATGACCATCCCGAAGGCCATCCTCGAACAGGCCCATCTGCGTTCCGGCGCGCAGGTGGAAATCGAGTATCAGAACGGCCGGCTGGTGGTCGAGCCGTGCGTGAAACCCAAATACACGCTGGCAGAACTGCTCGCCCGTTGCGATGCTGCTAGTCTTGCGCTAATGCCGGCCGACGCCGAATGGCTGACCGATGGTCCGGTCGGCGCGGAAGTCTTGTGAGGCAGGGCATCGCACAGCGCGGCGATATCTACCTGCTCGATCTGAATCCGACCAAGGGGCGCGAGCAGCAGGGGCAACGGCCGGTACTGGTGATCTCGCCCTTGGAGTTCAACCGGCTCGGCGGCGTGGTCTGGGTCTGCCCGATTACGCAAGGGGGGCAAGGCAGCCGCGAACACGGTTTCACAGTATCGCTGATGGCCAGCGGCACCGAGACGCAGGGCGTGGTGCTGTGCCACCAACCGCGCACGGTCGATTTCCGTGCGCGTGCCGCCATCTTCAAGGAAATGGCGCCGTCCAGCGTGGTTGAGGAAGTGCTGGCGCGGGTGCGGGCAGTACTCGATTGATCCCGGCAAACAATGCGCCGACAGCGGTCATTGACGCTCTCAAAGCCAAGGCGTTGCAGCAATAAAATCTTGGCGGGAAAATCGGCCCGCACAAAAAAACGCCGTCCCGCCACCGCCGACTCTTGACGCCCAATGCAAAACCCCCGACCCTGTTTCCAGAGTCGGGGGTTTCGTGAGGCACGATCCAGCAGGAAGGGGGTACGGGGGAAAACTGGGTTTCCCCTGTTCCTAACCTTGTCCGCAGGATATGTAATCGACTGCGTCGATTACATATCCATTCCGCCCATGCCACCCATGCCACCCATGCCGCCCATGCCCATGCCGCCACCGCCGGCCGGCTTGTCTTCGACCAGCTCGGCCACCATGCAGTCGGTGGTCAGCATCAGGCCGGCCACCGAAGCGGCGTTCTGCAGCGCGAAGCGGGTGACCTTGGTCGGGTCCAGCACGCCCATCGCCACCATGTCGCCGTACTCGCCGGTCGCGGCGTTGTAGCCGAAGTTGCCCTTGCCTTCGAGCACCTTGTTGACCACCACGCTCGGCTCGTCGCCGGCATTCGCGGCGATTTCGCGCAGCGGCTGCTCCAGTGCGCGCAGCACGATCTTGATGCCGGCTTCCTGTTCGTGGTTGTCGCCTTTCAGCTTGATCGCGGCGCGGGCGCGCAGCAGAGCCACGCCGCCGCCGGCAACGATGCCTTCTTCAACGGCGGCACGCGTGGCGTGCAGCGCGTCTTCGACGCGGGCCTTCTTTTCCTTCATTTCCATTTCGGTGGCAGCACCGACCTTGATCAGCGCCACGCCGCCGGCCAGCTTGGCCACGCGTTCCTGGAGCTTTTCCTTGTCGTAGTCGCTGGTGGCTTCCTCGATCTGGGCGCGGATCTGCGTGACGCGGCCCTTGATCGCATCTTCCGAACCGGCGCCGTCGATCAGCGTGGTGTTTTCCTTGGCGACTTCAACGCGCTTGGCCTGGCCCAGATCCTTCAGGGTGGCTTTTTCCAGCGTCAGGCCGACTTCCTCGGCGATCACCGTGCCGCCGGTCAGGATCGCGATGTCTTCCAGCATGGCCTTGCGACGATCGCCAAAGCCCGGAGCCTTGACGGCGACGGTCTTGAGGATGCCGCGGATGTTGTTCACCACCAGGGTGGCCAGCGCTTCGCCATCGACATCTTCGGCGATGATCAGCAGCGGACGGCCGGCCTTGGCGACTTGTTCGAGTACGGGCAGCAGGTCACGGATATTGGAGATCTTCTTGTCGTGCAGCAGGACGAAGGGATTGTCCAGGATGGCGATCTGCTTGTCCGGGTTGTTGATGAAGTAGGGCGACAGGTAGCCGCGGTCGAACTGCATGCCTTCGACGACTTCCAGTTCGCTTTCCAGTGACTTGCCGTCTTCGACGGTGATCACGCCTTCCTTGCCGACCTTGTCCATCGCATCGGCGATGATCTTGCCGATTTCGGCGTCGGCATTGGCCGAAATCGAACCGACCTGGGCAATTTCCTGGGTCGTGGTGCAGGGCTTGGAATTCTTCTTCAGTTCTTCGACCACGGCGATCACCGCCTTGTCGATGCCGCGCTTCAGGTCCATCGGGTTCATGCCGGCGGCCACGTACTTCATGCCTTCGCGGACGATCGACTGCGCCAGCACGGTGGCGGTGGTGGTGCCGTCACCGGCGACGTCGGAGGTCTTGGAAGCAACTTCCTTGACCATCTGCGCGCCCATGTTCTCGAACTTGTCCTTCAGTTCGATTTCCTTGGCGACCGAAACGCCGTCCTTGGTAATGGTCGGGGCGCCGAAGGAGCGCTCGAGAATCACGTTGCGGCCCTTGGGGCCAAGGGTCACCTTGACGGCGTCGGCAAGAATATTGACACCACGAACCATGCGCTGACGAGCGGAGTCGCCGAATTGAACTTCTTTAGCTGCCATTGTTTATATCTCCTGGAATTCGGTAGGGATTAGAGCTCAACAACGCCCATGATGTCTTCTTCACGCATGACCAGCAGCTCATCGCCATCGACCTTGACGGTCTGGCCAGAGTACTTGCCGAACAGTACGCGGTCGCCAACCTTGAGGGACATCGGGCGAACCTTGCCGTCCTCCTGAATCTTGCCGTTGCCTACGGCGGTGACCAGGCCCTGATCGGGTTTCTCGGCGGCGTTGTCGGGAATGACGATGCCGGAGGCGGTTTTCTTCTCTTCTTCGAGACGCTTGACGATCACTCGGTCATGCAAGGGACGGATTTTCATGGGGTTACTCTCCTCTTGAACAGGGTCGTTACAAAAAAATCGGGTGCGGGTTGACCGCAGCTTCGGATCAGGGATGGGGCCAGTTGTTAGCACTCATCGCCGTGGAGTGCTAATAATAGTGGCAAGTATCCCTTGTTTCAAGAGGCAGAACGAAAGAAATCCTTCAGGCGAGCCGGTTGGCGCGGTAGTCGGCCACGGCCTGCTCGATTTCTTCGCGGGTGTTCATGACGAAGGGACCGTACTGCACTACCGGCTCATGCAGCGGACGTGCGGCGAGCAGGAGGAAGCGGGCCGGGCCGTCCGTTGCCCGGATCACGGCCGACCCTTCGCCGCCGAGTACGCCGGCGGACTGCGCCGGCAGGCGGCGCGCATCGGATTCGTCGCCGATAGCGAGACTGCCTTCGTAGACGTAGACGAAGGCGCTGTGACCGGTGGCTACGGGTTGGCTGAACCTGCCGCCGGCCGGCAGCCTCACATCAATATAGAGAGGTTCGGTGGTGATGCCCTGCACCGGACCGGCAACTTCCCGGCCATCGACCTCGACCCGACCGGCGATCACGCGCACTTCGCCACCGCCCGGTAGCGTCACGGTCGGAATCTCCTCCGGGCGGATGTCGCAGTAGGAGGCCGGCTTCATCTTCTCCGCCGCCGGCAGGTTGATCCAGAGCTGGAAGCCGCGCATGCGGCCGCTTTCCTGCTGCGGCATTTCGGAATGGGTGATGCCGCGCCCGGCGGTCATCCATTGCGCGCCGCCGGGCAGCAGGTCGCCGCGGTTGCCGAGGTGGTCTTCGTGCAACATGTGGCCGTCGAGCATATAGGTCACGGTTTCGAAGCCACGATGCGGATGTGACGGAAAACCGGCAATGTAGTCGTCAGGGTCGTCGGACGAGAATTCGTCGAGCATCAGGAAGGGATCGACGCGTGCTTCCGGCGCACGACCCAGGCTGCGCCGCAGGCTGACGCCGGCGCCATCGGACGTGGCGACGGAAGGGATGATCTGCTGCAGGCGGCGGCTGGACATGGAAGTCTCCTGGGGGGCGATACGCTCAAGATGGGCCCTGACGCTTTACATCGCAAGTATCATGGCCGCACTACTTTGTTGCGGAAAGTGTTACATGACCACCCTGATCCTCGGCCTGCTGCTGTTCCTCGGCGTTCATTCGGTGCGCATCTTCGCCGATCCATGGCGTAGCGCACAAATCGCCAAAATCGGCGAAATGCGCTGGAAGGGCGTGTACTCACTCTTGTCCGTTGTCGGACTGGGATTGATCATCTGGGGCTACGGCTCGGCGCGAGCCGGCGACGTCGCGCTCTGGGTGCCACCGCTGCCGATGCGCCACCTGGCGGCGGGGCTGACCCTGCCAGCCTTCATCCTGCTGGTGGCCGCCTACCTGCCGGGCAGCCACATCAAGGCCAAGGTCGGCCACCCGATGGTGGCCGGGGTCAAGCTTTGGGCGCTGGCCCACCTGCTGGCCAATGGCAACCGCGCCGATGCGCTGCTGTTCGGTGCCTTCCTGGCCTGGGCGATCGCCGACTTCATCGTTTCGCGGCGTCGCGACCGGATTGCCGGCCGTACCTATCCCGTTTGCTGCTGGACGCGGGATGCCTCGGTGGTGGCCATCGGCACGCTGGCCTGGGCGGTGTTCGCGATCTGGGGCCACGCCTGGCTGATCGGCGTGGCGCCGTTCCGCGTCTAGGGAAACACGGATCAAGTCCCAAATCGTCATTCCGGCGCACGCCGGAATCCAGGCGAATCAAGGCACTGGACACCGGCGTTCGCCGGTGTGACGGCTTATTCAGCGCTTCCCTAGACCTCGAAAGGTTCGCCGGTGGCGAAGAAGCTGCCGCCGGCCAGGTAATGGATGCTGCGTCGTTCCGCATCCGGGAAATGCCAGCGACCGTTCGAGAACACCTCGGGATCGGCCCAGGCGGCGACCACTTCGCCGAGGAAGAGGTCGTAGGTTTTCTGGATGTGCGGCTCAGGGATCACGCGGCATTCCAGCCAGGCCAGGCAATCCTCGATCAATGGCGCTTTGACCACGTCGGCCGCCGCAGTACCAGCGCCGACTTTCATTATCTTGTCCATGCCACGCCCGCTTTCGCTGCCGACGGCCAGCGTCAATGCCGCGATCTTGCGCGAGGGCACGTTGAGCACGAATTCGCCCGAGGCCTCGACCAGTTCGCGCGTCAGCGTCGCCTTGTCGATCACCACCGCGACCTTGGGCGGATCGAAGTCGAGCGCCATGTTCCACGCCGCCGCCATGACGTTGCGTCGCTCGCCGTGGGCGCTGGAGACCAGTACCGTCGGCCCGTGGTTGAGCAGCAGGTAGGCCTTGGGCAGGGGCACCGCAATCCGCTGGTTCATGTCGTGGGCTCCGTTGCGGCGCGGCGCGCGGCGAAGTCGACGAACCACTGCAGGCTGGCCGGGTTGGACATTGCGTCCGGATTGGCGACCGTGTCGATGGTTTGCCCGAGCAGCAGCTTCTTCACCGGCAGTTCCATCTTCTTGCCCGATAGCGTGCGCGGAATTTCCGCCACGGCAAGAATCTCGTTGGGCACGTGGCGCGCCGAGAGCGCCCGCTTGATGCGCTCGCGCAGCGTGGCTTCGAGCTGTGGCGTCAGCTCAAGGCCGGGGCGCATGACAACGAACAGCGGCATGTAGGACTCACGCCCGAGGTATTCGAGGTCGACCACCAGGCTGTCGAGGATTTCGTGGATTTCCTCCACCGCGCGATACAGCTCGCTGGTGCCCATGCGGATGCCGTGGCGGTTGATGGTGGCGTCCGAGCGGCCGTAGATGATCGCCCCGCCGCGCGGCGTGATGCGGATCCAGTCGCCGTGGCGCCAGGCCCCGGGGTACATGTCGAAGTAGCTCTCGCGGTAGCGGGTATCGCCGGGATCGTTCCAGAACATCAGCGGCATCGAGGGCATGGGCGCGCTGCAGACCAGTTCGCCGACCTCGTCGATCAGCGGCCTGCCGGCCTCGTTCCAGGCTTCGACCCGGGCGCCGAGGCAGCGGCACTGCATCTCGCCCAGATACACCGGCAGCGTCGGTACGCCGCCGACGAAGCAGCCGGCGAAGTCGGTGCCGCCCGAGATCGCATTGAGCCAGATGTCGGGCCGCACGTGGTCGTAGATCCACTGGTAACCCTCGGGAGGTAACGGCGATCCGGTGGAACCGATGGCGCGCAGGGCGGAGAGGTCGGCGACCGCATTGGGCTCGATATGCGCCTTGAGGCAGGACAGGAAGAAGGCGGCACCGGCGCCGAAGAAGCTGACCCTCGTTTCGCCGACGAAGCGCCACAGCGCATTCCAGTCCGGCCAGCCGGGATTGCCGTCGTAAATACAGACCGTGCTGCCCATCAGCAACCCGGCCACCTGGCAGTTCCACATGATCCAGCCGCTGCTGGAAAACCAGTGGAAGCGGTCTTCGGGACCGAGGTCGAGGTGGAAGGCGCCCATCTTGACGTGCTCGACGACGATGCCGCCCTGCGAATGCACGATGGGTTTGGGCAAGCCCGTGGTGCCGGAGGAATACACAACCCACAACGGATGCTCGAAAGGCACCTGCTCCACCCGTAACGGTGCATCGCCGGCCGTGGCCCGCGCCCAGGCCGTGCAATTGGCAAACTCGGTGGCATCGGCGGCGGCGTCGAGGCTGGGCAGCAGCACCATGTGGTCGATGCTGGGCAACTCGGCAAGCAGTTCGTGGATCAGTTCGCGCCGGTCGTAGGCCTTGCCGCCGTAGCGGTAGCCATCGACCGCGATCAGCACCTTGGGCTCGATCTGGCGGAAACGGTCGACCACGGCGATGCGCCCCATGTCGGGCGAGCAGGCCGACCAGATCGCGCCGATGCTGGCGACCGCCAGAAAGGCGACCATGGTTTCGGGAATGTTGGGCAGGTAGGCGACGACGCGATCGCCGCGCCCGACGCCCATGGCGCGCAGGCTGGCGGCCAGGGCGCCGACCTGGCGCTGCAGTTCGGCCCAGGCGATCTCGCGGTTTTCGCCGGCCTCGTTGCGCGCGACGATGGCCGGGCGTACCGTCGTCGCGTGGCGGAAAACCTGGTCGACGTAGTTCAGCGTGACGCCGGGGAACCACCGTGCGCCGGGCATCTTCGCCTCGGCCAGCACCCGGCCACGCGGGGTCGCGGCGGGAATCGCGAAGTAGTCCCAGATCGCGCCCCAGAAGCCTTCGATGTCGTGCACCGACCAGCGCCAGAGCGCCTCGTAGTCGGCAAAATTCATGCCGCGTTCAATCTCCAGCCAGTCACCGAAAGCCGTCAACTTCGCTGCGCGTTTCGTCTCTGCCGAGGGTTGCCAGGCGGGGTTGTTCATTCTTCTTTGCTCCTCGTTTTCGGTGGATTCTATCTGTCCGTGATGCGAGGCACCTGCGCATACCGCGCTAAGATCGCAGCATGCGAATCGTTTCTGCCGTACTTGCCTTTTTCTGTGTGCTGGCGGCGCACGCCGAAGAATTGCCGTCCACCGTTGCCCAGGCGCTCAAGTCGGCCGGCATTCCGGCCTCGGCCACTGCCGCCTGGGTGCGCGAGGTCGACGCCGCGTCGCCGCGCCTGGCGGTCAATGCGCGCTCCGCACTGAATCCGGCCTCGACCATGAAGCTGGTCACCACCTACGCCGCGCTCGACCTGCTGGGCCCGGCCTACGTCTGGAAGACCGAGGCGTTCGCCGGCGGCACCTTGAGCGAAGGTGTCCTCACCGGCGACCTGCACCTGCGCGGCGGCGGCGATCCGAAGCTGACCTACGACCAGTTCGGCCGCCTGCTGCGCCAGGTCCGCGCGCGCGGCATCCGCGAGATACGCGGCGACCTGGTGCTCGATCGCGGCGCCTTCGTCACCGCCAACGGCGATCCGGCACGCTTCGACGCCCAGCCGATGCGGCCCTACAACGTCGCGCCGGATGCGCTGCTGGTGAATTTCAAGGCGGTGACGCTGCAACTGGTTCCCGACCTGCAGCAAAAAACCTTGCTGGTCAGCCCAGAGCCGGCGCCGGCCAACCTCGACCTGATCAACAAGGTCACGCTGGGCAGCGGCAATGGCTGCGGCGACTGGAAGGAGCGCCTGCGCGCCGACGTGTTTGCCCACGGCGCGACCACGCGCCTGGTGCTGACCGGCGTCTTTCCGGCTGGCTGCGGCGAGCAGCGCTGGAACATCGCGGTGATGGACCACCCGCAATTCGTGCTCGGCGTCTTCCAGCAGTTGTGGGCCGAACTGGGCGGTACACTTTCTGGAGGTGTGCGCGATGGCCCGGTGCCGGCCGATGCCCGTCCAATCGCCGTGTTGCCATCGCCGACTCTTGCGGAAGTGGTGCGCGACATCAACAAGTTTTCCAACAACGTCATGGCGCGCCAGTTGTTCCTGACGCTGGGCATGGAAGCCGGGCGCCGGCCGGCCGGCACCGAGGATGCCGATGCCGCGATCCGCGCCTGGCTCGATGCGCGCGGCCTGGCGCTGCCGGAACTGGTGCTGGAGAACGGCTCGGGCCTGTCGCGGCGTGAGCGCATCTCGGCCGAGGGCCTCGGCCGCGTGCTGCAGGCAGCCTGGAAAAGCGCGGTGATGCCGGAACTGGTCGCCTCGCTGCCGGTGACGGCGACCGACGGCACCATGAAACGTCGCCTGAAACAGAACGGCGTCGCCGGCCAGGCACACATCAAGACCGGCTCGCTGGAAGGCGTGCGCAGCATCGCCGGCTGGGTGCTGGATCGCAACGGACGGCGCTGGATCGTGGTTTTCTTCGTCAATCACCCCAATGCCGGCGGCGCACAGGCGGCGCAGGACGCGCTGCTGGAATGGGTTCACGCCGGCAAATGAACAACAGCGCCCCGCGCGGCCGTCCGAAGGGGCGCCAGTCATCACATGGAGCCGCGCAGCGGCGAACCGTGGTCACCCCCTGTCTTGGGCAGGAGGTTGGGGGGAAGGTGCTTTCTTGAAGCGCGTCCTTTTGCTTGCGGCCGGTTTCGGCTACATGGTGCTGCTGATCGAGGCCATCCGCGCCGCCGCGGCCTGGTGGCAGGGCGAGCTGGCGCAGCCGGGCTGGGCCGACATCGCGCTGATCGCCTTGCTGCCCGTGCTGGCCTGGATCTGGTGGCGCTACATCTCGCCCTTCGGTCGCGAATGCCCGAAATGCGCGTTACCGCCCGAACCCGGCAAGGGACCCTGATGGGCGGGTCGGCATCGCCGAAAATCCCGGACCCGTGTCCCTGCGGCCGGCCGCTGCCCTACGCCGCCTGCTGTGGTCGCTACCACGCCGGGGATCCGGCGCCGGACGCGGAATCCCTCATGCGTTCGCGCTACAGCGCCTATGCACGGGGACTGGAGGACTACCTGCTGGCGACCTGGCATGCGACGACACGACCGCCGGCGCTCGATCTGGCTGCCGAGCCGGCGCCGAAATGGCTGGCGCTAGAGGTTCGCGCCCATGCGGAAAACGGCGATGCCGCGACGGTGGACTTCGTCGCCCGCTTTCGCGTCGGCGGACGCGGGCAGCGCCTGCACGAAGTCAGCCGTTTCGTCCGCGAAGACGGCCGCTGGTACTACCTCGACGCGCTTGCCGGATAGACGTGGAGTGGTCTTTGCAACAAGTTGTTGCAAATTGGCGTTGAACCGTTCGGCTCCGGCCCCATCTATCCGTTCATGTCGCCCGACGCAAAACGCAAGGAAACACCCATGCAGTCCGAAGCAATTTTGAAATTTCTCGCCGATTCAAGCCGTTACTTCAGTCGGTAGAATGTCGTTCCCCCGGCGGCCGGATTCCTCCCTCCAGCCGCCCGAAGGCCCCGCGCTTGCGGGGCCTTCGCCTGTCACCGAGGACATGGTTCTGGACATGTGATATCCAGCCACAGCAACTTAGCAACGCAGGAGCCGCAAATGACCCGGCATGCCATGAGCCTCATGGACGTTCTCGCCCCTCCCGGAAACGATTGGCTGAAGGATTTGTCGCGCCGCAAGACCGACCTGCCGGCCGGCGTGAAGATCGTCCGTTTCAGCGACGGCGACGATGAGTTTGCCGAAAAGGACGAAAATCCGAAGGCCAAGCGCGGTCGCCTGCAGTCACTGGCGGCGTGATCCTTCGGCGCTGACGGGGCCGGCTACAGCAGCTTCTCGATATCGGCGGCCATGTCCTCGGGCTTGTGTGCCGAGGAATAACGGTCGACCACCTTGCCCTCGCGATCCACCAGAAACTTGGTGAAGTTCCACTTGACGGCTTCGGTGCCCAGCATCCCCGGGGCGCCCGTCTTGAGAAAGGCGAAGATGGGGTGGGTATCGTCGCCGTTGACGTCAACTTTGGCGAACATGGGAAAGCTGACTTCATAGTTGAGGCTGCAGAATTCCCCGATCGCCGCTTCGTTGCCGGGCTCCTGGCCGCCGAACTGGTTGCAGGGAAATCCCAGCACCGTCAGCCCGCGCTCTCCGTACTTGCGCCACAATTCCTCGAGTCCGGCATATTGCGGCGTGAAGCCGCAACCGCTGGCGACATTGACGAACAGCAGGACCCTGCCTCGGCAGTCACCCATCGACCTGATGGAACCGTCGATGGCCTTGGCGGACAACTTGTATAGCGCGCTCATCATTTCTCCTCGTCGAGTGTCACGGCATAGCGTTTGAGGTCGGCCAGGCGCACCACTTCCAGCGCCGCGGCCGAGGTTGCTTCCAGCACGACCTGCGGCGCCTTGCCGGCCTGCAGGGCCTCCTGCCAGCGCGCGGAGCACAGGCACCAGCGCTGCCCGGGCTTGACTCCCGGAAAATCGAACTCGGGATGCGGCGTCGAAAGATCGTTGCCGCGCGCCCGGGAAAAAGCGAGGAATTCCGCCGTGGCGACGATGCACACGCCGTGGTTGCCGACATCCTCTTCGGTCACCTGGCAGTCGCCGGTGCGGAAGAACCCCGTCATGGGGTCCGTGCTGCAAGGCTGGAGCAGGCCGCCCAATACATTTTTTGCCAAATCGTGCATGTCGTTCTCCGATATCGGTTCTGATTATCGACCAAGCAGGGCGTTACAAGTTTGCGTTGGATAAAAAAATGGCCCGCGATGCGGGCCATTTCCTTGTCAGGCTGATTGGTGCTTACAAGTCGGTGTCGATATTTTGTCTTCGGCCGGCCCTGGCGGGCCTTAACCTGCCGATGAAGCCGGCAGGTTAGCCTGCGACGAAATACGGACAAGGGCCTGCGGCCCTGGGCCTTACAGGCCCGCATCCGCGCGTAGCGCGGCTGCCTTGTCCGTATTTTCCCAAGTAAATTCCGGTTCGTCGCGGCCGAAGTGGCCGTAGGCGGCGGTTTTTTCGTAGATCGGGCGCAGCAGGTCGAGCATCTGCACGATGCCCTTCGGGCGCAGGTCGAAGTGCTTCTTCACCAGTTCGGCGATCTTTTCGTCCGAGACCTTGCCGGTGCCTTGGGTGGTGACCCACACCGAGGTCGGCTGGGCTACGCCAATGGCGTAAGAGATCTGCACCAGGCACTTGCTGGCGAGGCCGGCGGCGACGATGTTCTTCGCCACGTAGCGGCCGGCGTAGGCCGCCGAGCGGTCGACCTTGGACGGGTCCTTGCCGGAGAAGGCGCCGCCGCCGTGGGGCGCCGCGCCGCCGTAGGTGTCGACGATGATCTTGCGGCCGGTCAGGCCGCAGTCGCCCTGCGGACCGCCGACGACGAAGCGGCCGGTGGGGTTGACCAAATACTTGATCTCGCCCTTGATCAGCTCCTTCGGCAGCACCGGCTTGATGATGTCCTCGATCACCGCTTCGATGGCCGAGGCCTTCATCTTGGCGCCGTCGGACATTTCCGGCGAATGCTGGGTGGAAAGGACTACGGTGTCGATCGCGAAGGGCTTGCCATCGACATAGCGCACGGTGACCTGCGACTTGGCGTCGGGGCGCAGCCACGGCAGGCGGCCGTCGCGACGCAGCATCGACTGGCGTTCGACCAGGCGGTGCGACAGGTAGATCGGCAGCGGCATCAGGGTCGGTGTTTCGTCACAGGCGTAGCCGAACATCAGGCCCTGGTCGCCGGCGCCCTGGTTCAGGTAGTCGTCCGAGGCGCGATCCACGCCCTGGGCGATGTCCGGGCTCTGCTTGTCATAGGCCACCAGTACGGCGCAGCCCCGGTAGTCAATGCCGTAGTCGGTGTTGTCGTAGCCTATGCGCTTCAGCACGTTGCGCGCGACCTGGATGTAATCGACGTTGGCCTTGGTCGTGATCTCGCCGGCCAGCACCACCAGGCCGGTATTGCACAGCGTCTCGGCGGCGACGCGCGAGTAGGGGTCCTGCGCCAGGATGGCGTCGAGGATCGCGTCGGAAATCTGGTCGGACACCTTGTCCGGATGGCCCTCCGAGACCGACTCGGAAGTGAAGAAGTATTCCTGTGCCATTGTTTATGCTCCAAAAGCAAACGCCCCATGCTTGGCGAGGCCAGCTATGGGGCGGGAGCAGGCGACGCTTTAGCGATATTTGTTTTCCAGCCGCCGCTTTGTCGGGAGCCTTCTCCGCCTCGCAAGTTGTCATTTAACTCGGCGGATCGACGCGCATTGTAGGCCAGGAGCCGCGGGGCCGTCAAATCGGGGTGCCGAGGCCCTAAACTGCGGCGATGTCCTGGCTGCTTCAGTTCTGCGCCGCGCGTGCCGCGTTCGCCACCATGTTCACCGCCTGGTCGGCGGTGCTGCCCTTGCTGCGCACCGACTGGCAGATGACGGCCTGGCAGGCCGGCATGGTGCAATCCGCCTACCACGTCGGTTTCCTGATTTCGCTGTTCTCGGTCGGCTTCCTTTCCGACCGTTTCGGTGCGCGCCGCATCTACCTGGCCACGGGGGTCGCCGCGGTCGCCAGCGGCTTGCTGTTCGCCTTCCTGGCCGAAGGCTTCAGCTCCGCGCTGCTGCTCTATGGTTTGACCGGACTGTGTTCCGGCGGATCCTACACGCCGGGCCTTGCCATCGTCGCGCAGCGCATGCGCGAACGGCAGGGCATGGCGCTGGGTTTTTACCTCGCCGCCGCCTCGCTCGGCTATGCCATCGGCCTGCTGATCGCCAGCGCCATGATCCCGCTCGCCGGCTGGCGCGGCGGCTTCGTCGTCACCGCGCTGTTCCCGCTGTTCGGCCTCGGCCTCGGCTGGTGGGCGCTGCGCGACGTGCCCAACGTGGTGCACTCGCTGCCCGATGGCCACGGCACGCGCAGCCGCATCATCGAAGTGGTGCGCAACAAGCCGGCGATGCTGTCGATCTGGGGCTACACCTTTCATGCCTGGGAACTGCTCGGCCTGTGGGCCTGGTTGCCGGCCTTCCTCGCCGCCGCGGCGCTGGCCGGCGGCAGCGATGGCGCGCAGGCGGTCAGCCTCGGCGCAACCCTGAGCGCGCTGACCTACCTCGCGGCCGTGGTCGGCAGCGTGATCGGCGGTTCGCTTTCGGACCGCTACGGGCGCACGACGGTCACGCTGCTGATGGCGGTCTGCAGCCTGGCCTGCTCCTTCAGCTTCGGCTGGATGGTCGGCTTGCCGATGTTCCTGCTGGTCGCTGTGGCGATCTTCTACAACGTCACGGGAGTCGGGGATTCCTCGATCCATTCGACGACGCTGACCGAGCTCACCGACCCGCGCTACCTCGGCGCCGCCTATTCGCTGCGCTCGCTGCTCGGCTTCGGTGCCGGCGCGATTTCGCCCTGGGTGTTCGGCCTGGTGCTGGATTGGGGCCGTGCCGGCGAAAGCCTGCCCGAGCACGTGGTGTGGGGCCTGGCCTGGTCGACGCTGGGCCTGGGCGGGCTGCTCGGACCGGTGGCCATCTGGCGTTTGCGACGCATGCCCGAGGCGGCGAAGCTCGCGAACGGCAAGCGCTGACGGGATTTCAAGCCGGCGGCGGATTCGTTTGCTGGCGAACTGATCGAATGCGGATTTTCAGGTAGTCTCTTGGCTGAATGGTGCCCCTTTCGGGTTGCCGCCGTTCGCCGAAAGGAATGTCGATGCTCTCGGGACCCGCTGCGCCTCAAGCAGCGAAAAGTCCAAGGGGCGGAGCCAGGGACTCATCATGGAATTTCGTACCGTCATTTTCTGCCTCGCGTTGCTCGCTGTCTTCGGAAGCATCGCGGAGCTCTATGTGCGCGCCAACAGGATCGGCGAAAACGTCGAGAAGATCAAAGGTGTGGTGGTTCGCAAAAAGCCCCGGCTTATGCCGCCCCTTGCGCTGCTGATCGCTTCCCTGATCGTTGCCGTGATGACGTTTCCGCGCTGATCCCCACGGTGGAAGCCTGAGGCGGCCGGGCGTGCCGGATCAGGTGGCGAGGTACTCCACCAGCATGCCGGAGGTCCTGCGCAGTCGCCGCGACAGGAGCTTGGCCAGGTTCAGCATGAAGCGGTAGGCCAGCAGGGGGCGCTCCACGGACATGCGGTGCATGCCCGCCGCATCGAGCGTCAGCATGGTGCAGTCCGTCTCGGCGACGCAGGTCGCGGAGCGCCGCTCCTGGTCGAGCAGCGCCATTTCGCCGACGATGCGTCCGCGCCCTTCGTGGCTCAGGAGTTGGGTGCCGTGCTCGCCACCCTTGAAGATCGACAGCCGACCCTCGACCAGGATCAGCATGTAGGTACCCGGATCACCTTCGTTGAAGATGACTTCGCCGCTCTTCCTGGCCGTGCGATCCAGGAAATGGCCGATGGTATTGAGTTCGGGATAGGAGAAATCCTTGAACAGTTCCAGCCCGTCGAGAATGTCCGCCGTATTGGTCAGCATGGCCAATGTTCCCCTTGAACAAAGCTAGCGTGTCGGGTGCGCGAAACCCCGTTTCGAACCGGTGATGAACTCGGCGACCTCCTTCACCGGCGCGTTGCCCATCTCTCTCATCGCCGCAAGTGCCTGTTCCAGCGGCCCACGGCTGTAAAGCATGCGGTAGGCTTCCTTCAGCGCCGCGATATCCTCGCGCGAAAATCCGTTGCGCTTGAGGCCGACCAGGTTGAGGCCGCGGGCGCGGCCCGGGTTGCCGTCGGTGATGCAGAAGGGCAGCGCGTCCTGCACCACCTTGGACGAGAGGCCGATCATCGCGTTGCGGCCGATGCGGCAGAACTGGTGCACCGTCACCGCCGCCGAGATGAAGGCGCGGTCTGCCACCACCACCTCGCCGGCCAGTCCTGCCGTGTTGGCCATGATCACGTTGTTGCCTACCGTGCAGTCGTGGGCGACGTGGCTGTAGGCCATCAGGAAGCAGTGGTTGCCGAGCCGGGTCACGCTGCCCTGGCGCGAACCGCGATGCACCGTGACGCCTTCGCGCAGCCAGTTGTCTTCGCCGATCTCGGTGTAGGAAACGCAGTCGGGCGCGAACTTGAAATCCTGCGGGTCGCCGCCGATCACCGCATGTTCGGCGATGCGGCTGCGCGCACCGATGCGGGTGTGGCGCTTGATCACCGCATGCGCGGCGATTTCACAGTCATCGCTGAGGACCACGTCTTCCTCGATGACCGCAAAGGGACCGATGCGCACGTTGGCGCCGAGCTTCGCATCGGGCGCGATGACGGCGGTGGGGTGGAAAGTCACGCCACCGCCTGACGGATGGCGCCGACGATGTGGCGGATCTGTTCGTCCTTCAGCATCGGCGAGATCGGCAGCGACAGGCAGCGTCGGGCGACGCTCTCGGTGACCGGCAGAACCACGTCGCCATGCGTGGCGGCGAACATTTCCTGCTTGTGCAGCGGCACCGGGTAATACACGGCGCAGCCGATGCCGGATTCGGTCAGCACCTTCTGGATCGTGTCGCGCTGGTCGGAAAGTATCGTGTACTGGTGATACACGTGCCGCCCATGGCCGTCGGCAAAGGGCGTTTCGACCATGCCCGCCAGTTCCTGGTTGTAAGAGTCGGCGATGGCGATACGGCGCTTGTTGAAGTCGTCGAGGCGGCGCAGCTTGATGCGCAGGATCACGGCCTGGATTTCGTCGAGCCGCGAGTTGTAGCCGAGCACGTGGTGGTGGTAGCGCACGCGCGAGCCGTGGCTGGCCAGCACGCGCAGCTCGGCGGCCAGCGCATCGTTGTCGGTAATGATCAGGCCGCCGTCGCCGAAGGCCGAGAGGTTCTTCGACGGATAGAAGGAGGTGCAGCCGATGTCGCCGTAGGCGCCCGACTTGCGTCCGGCGCATTGGGGTCCGAGGTCGGCGCCGAAGGACTGCGCCGCGTCCTCGATCAGCTTGAGATTGTGCTTCTCGCACAACGCTTTGAGCGGCGCCAGCTGCACCGGCTGGCCGAACAGGTGTACCGGCACGATGGCTTTCGTCCTCGGCGTGATCGCCGCCGCGACCTGGTCGAGGTCGAGGTTGAACGTGCGCGGATCGATATCGACGAACACCGGCTTCGCGCCGCACATGACCACGGTCGACGCGGTGGCGACGAAGGTGAAGGGCGTGGTGATGACCTCGTCGCCCGGCCCCAGGCCGATGGCGCGCAGCGCGATCAGCAGTGCGTCGGTGCCCGAGGCGCAGGCGATGCCGTGCTTGACGCCGGCATAGGCGGCGGCTTCCGCCTCGAAGGCCTTGACGTTGGGGCCGCCGATGTACTGGCAGGCGGCCAGCGCCTCGCACACGGCGGGTTCGATTTCGTCCTTGAGCAAGGCGTATTCGGCCTTGAGGTCCAGCATGGGGATGTTCATTGGATTCCTTGCTACGACATCAGTCGTTCGATTTCGAGGGCCACGGCCAGCGCCTCGCGCCCGTCGCGGCCGGTGCAGGTGCCGCCCGGCACGGCCTCGCCGCGCACGCTGGCGACGAAGGCCCGGATCTCGCTCAGCAGCGCGTCGCCTGGCGGCTCGATGCGGCTTTCGCTGTCGATCGGGGATTCATTCGGGTCGCTTGCGTCGATCGGGGTATCGCGCTTCCTGGCAAAGCCGAGCTTGCGCTCGCCGAAATCTACCGAGAGGTATTCGTGGTGCTGGAAGATGCGCATGCGCCGCAGGCTCGCCGTCGAGGCACGGCTGGACGTGATGTTGGCGACGCAGCCGTTGGCGAACTCGATGCGCGCATTGGCGATGTCGATGCCCTCGGTCAGCACCGCCACGCCCGAGGCGCGCAGGTCGGCGATCGGGCTTTTCACCAGCGGCAGGATCAGGTCGAGGTCGTGGATCATCAGGTCGAGCACCACCGAGACATCGGTGCCGCGCGGCTTGAAGGGCGCCATGCGATGGGCCTCGATGAACAGCGGCGTGCCGATCCTGTCGCGCACCGCCAGCCAGGCCGGGTTGTAGCGCTCGAGGTGGCCCACCTGCAGCATGCGCTGGCCGGCAGCGGCCATCGCGATCAACTCGTCGGCTTCGGCCACGGTCACCGTGATCGGCTTTTCCACCAGGACGTGGAGTCCGGCGGCGAGGCAGTCGCGGGCAATGCGGTAGTGGCTTTCCGTGGTGCTGGCGATCGACACCAGGTCGACCTTGCCGGCCAGTTCGGCATGGCTGGCGAAGGCGGTCGTGCCGATTTCCCTGGCCACGGCGGCGGCACGCTCGGGATTGGGATCGACCACGCCGACCAGCTCAACGTCGGGCAGGGCGGCGTATTTCTGGGCATGGAAGCGCCCGAGGTAGCCGACGCCGATGACGGCGGCACGGAGTGGAGTAGACATGGGGGATAATTCTACTTTCTCCGCTGCTCCTACGCCCAACCCCGCGCCTGCGCCGCCGCCGACCGTGTTGCCCGCCCTGTTCCGCCTGTTGTCCTACCTGCCGCTGCCGCTGCTGCACAACCTCGGTGCGCTGGCTGGCTGGCTGGCGTGGCTGCTGTCGGCGACCTACCGGCGCAATTTCCGGCTGCATATCGCGCAGGCCGGAATGATGGAGGCCAGGTCCGAGGCGATCGCCGAAGCTGGCAAGGCGCTTCTTGAGCTGCCGAAGATCTGGCTGCGCCCGCAGGACGAAGTGGTCGAACGCGTGGTGCGGGTTTCCGGCTGGGAACTGGTCGAAGCGGCATGGGAAGCAAAACGCGGCATCCTGTTCCTGACGCCGCACCTGGGCTGTTTCGAGATCACCGCGCAGTACTACGCCGCACGCAAGCCGATGACCGTGCTCTACCGCCGCCCCAAGCAGGACTGGCTGGCACCGCTGATCGAGGAAGGGCGCGGGGCGAACCTGAAGCTGGCCCCGGCCGACCTCTCCGGCGTGCGCCGCCTGCTCAAGGCGCTGAAGGGCGGCGAGGCCGTCGGCATGCTGCCCGACCAGGTGCCGGGCAACGGCGAGGGCGCCTGGCTGCCGTTCTTCGGTCGTCCCGCCTACACCATGACGCTCGCCGCGCGCCTCGCCGAAACCGGCGCCACGGTGCTGCTGGCCTATGGCGAACGCCTGCAGTACGGCGCCGGCTTCCACCTCAAGCTGTTTCCCCTGTCGGCGCCGCTGGAGGGCGACCTGATGCAGCGCGCCGCCCAGCTCAATCGTGAACTCGAAGCACTGATTCGCCAGTGCCCCGGGCAATACCTCTGGGGCTACAACCGCTACAAGGTGCCGTCAGGCGCCGAGCCGCCGCAAGCGGACTAGTATTGCGACACAATAATCGCGAAATAGCATTCAAAGCACATCGTCATTCCGGCGAACGCCGGAATCTAGGATTGCGGAGCGCATTACGACACCCCTGGATACCGGCGTCGCCCGCCGCGAAGCGGAATCCCGGGTGTGTCGAGACCGCCGGTATGACGTTTCGAATGTATAGGGTATCTGTACTAGGGAAGCCCGGACGGTGTCGCGGGCGCCAGGTGCTCGAGCATCTTCAGGCGCTGCACCTTGCCTGATGGCCCCTTCGGCAACTCGGTAACGAAGCGGAACACTCGCGGCGTCTTGTAGCTGCCCAGCGCGCCTTCGCAATAGGTGCGCAGTTCCGCCTCGGAACAGGTCCGGTCCGGCTTCAGCACCACGCAGGCCATGATCTCCTGGCCGTAGTTGTCGTCGGGAATGCCGACCACCGCGGCTTCGAGCAGGGCAGGGTGCTGCAGCAGGGCTTCGTCGATCTCGCGCGGCGCGATGTTCTCGCCGCCCTTGATGATGAGTTCCTTGATGCGCCCGGTGACGAAAACGAAGCCGTCGCCATCCATGTAGCCGAGGTCGCCGGTATGCAGCCAGCCGTCGGCTTCCAGCGTGCGCGCGGTCTCCGCCGGGTCCTTGTAGTAGCAGCTCATGACGTTGGCACCGCGCACCATGATCTCGCCCACGGTGCCCGCTGGCGCCGTCGCGCCCGTGGCGTCGATGATCTTCGCCTCGTTGCCCCAGGCCGGCCCGGGGCTGCCGACCTTGCGCCGCGCCGGGTCGAGCGGATTGGAAAAGCAGGGCGCGGCGGTTTCGGTGAGGCCCATGGTTTCGATGATGCCGATGCCGAACTTCCGCTCGAAGGCCAGGTGCTGCGCCGGCGGCAGCGGCGCCGAGGCCGAGCGGCAGAAGCGGATCGCCGAGGCGTCGAGCCCGAGCGTCGCCAGGTCCGGTCCGTTCAGCAGGTAGGCGATCATGGTCGGCACCACGTTGATCCAGGTGCAGCCGTGGCCGATCGCGGTCTGCCAGAAGCTCGATGCGCTGAAGCGGTTGGGCAGCACCAGGCTGCCGCCATGGACCAGCGGCGCGGTGGCGGTGACCACCTGGGCGTTGATGTGGTAAAGCGGCAGCACCGCCATCACGCGGTCGGCCGGGCCGAGTTCATGCACCGCCGAAACGAATTGTCCGCCGGAGACCACGGCACGCTGCGCCAGCACGACACCCTTGGGCTTGCCGGTGGTGCCCGAGGTGTACATCATCAGCGCGGCATCCTCCTCCTCCGCGGTGTCCGGCAAGGCCGCATCCGCTTGCCCCTCAGGCAGGAATTCGGCGGCATTGACGTCGCACACGACCATGCGCGGCGGTTTCGCCAGCCCTGCCGCAGCCTGCTGCAGGCGCTCGACCTGGTCCGGTGCGACGAACACCATCTCGGCGTCGCTGTGCTCCAGCACGTAGGCGAGCTGCGAGGGCTGGGCCAGCAGGTTGAGCGGCGTCACGCAGTAGCCGCCGTACATGGCGCCGATGAACAGGCGGCAGGTCTGGTAGCCGTTGTGCATCAGCAGCGCAACCTTGGCGCCGGGCCGTATCCCCGCGCTTTCCAGATACGACGCCAGGCGCAGCGAAGCCGCACGCAGTTCGCCGAAGCTCATCACCCGCCCCGTCTCCGGTGAGATCAGGTAGGCCGCATCGGGGCGCCGCTGCGCCTGGTTATCGACAAGGGCGCGGATGGTGCGCAAGACTTTACTTTCCGTACTTGCGGAAATGCTCGCCGAAGATCTCCTCCAGCGCCGGTTCGCGCGGGGCGATCTTGCGCGAGATGCGCGTGATGTTGAGGTAGTGGCGGTAGTTCATGTTGTCGGAAAAATTGTTGCGGCCCCAAGTGCCGCAGCCCATCGACAGCGAGAAGGGCAGGCCGTTGTCGAAGCTGCCGCCGGTCGCGTAACAGTGGATCTGGTTCACGATCACGCGCGACACCGGCAGTTCGAGGCCGAGGCGCAGGATGTGCTCGTCGTCGGCGCTGTGGATGCTGACCGAATGTCCCGCGCCCTGGAAGGCGTAGATGTCGGCGACGATGGCACAGGCGTGGTCGAAGTCCCGCGCCCGGTAAACCGTCAGCACCGGCGACAGCTTCTCGCCGGAGTAGGGATAGTCCGGCCCGGCGCCGGTTTCCTCGACCATCAGGAAGCGGGCAGTGCGCAAGGCCTCGCGCTCAAGTTCGGCCAGGCCGGCGATGCGCGGCGCGTCCTGCGCCGTCACCGCCGCGGCCAGCTTGCCGTGGGGCCACATTACGGCCTGAAGTTTGGCCTTTTCCGCCGCGTCGAGCAGCACGCCGCCGGCGGCATTCAGGGCGGCGATGGCGCCCGGATACACGGCATCGAGGATCACCACGCTGTTCTCCGAGGAGCAACTGGTGGCGTTGTCGAAGGTCTTGGAGCGGGCGATCGCCGCCGCCGCGTCGGCGAGATTGGCCGATGCGTCGATGATGCTGGCGACATTGCCGGCGCCGACGCCGAAGGCCGGCGTGCCGCTGGCATACGCCGCGCGCACGTTGGCCTGCGAGCCGGTGGCCACTACGAGGTCGGCCTGCCGCATCAGCGCATGGGTCGCGTCCTTGGTGATCGGGGCGGGCAGCATCTGCACTAGGTTCGGCGGCGCGCCGACCTTGGCCAGTTCCGCGCTGACGTAGCCGACCAGCGCGGCGCAGGTCGAGGCGCCCTTGGGCGAAGGCGCCACGATCACGGCGTTGCGGCCCTTGAGCGCGTTGATGATCTTGTTCGCCGGCGTGGCGCCCGGATTGGTCGAAGGCGTGATCGCGGCGACCACGCCGACCGGACGGGCGATCTCGACGATGCCCAGTTCCGGGTATTCGGCGATGACGCCGACGCTTCTGGCCCCCTTCAGGTCGCGCAGCAGGCCCAGGGTCTTGCGGTGGTTCTTGGTGATCTTGTCTTCGACCACGCCCAAGCCGGTGTCCGTCACCGCCATTTCGGCCAGCGCCCGGTTGCGCCCGGGTTCCATGATGGCCCAGCCGGCGGCGGCGACCACGGCATCGACCGCGGCCTGGTCAAAGGTTTCGTACTGACGCTGCGCAACGCGCGCGGCTTCGATCAGGGAAGTGACTGCCTTGTCCATTGCCATGCTGCCTTTCTGTCGCTAATACGGAGTC
>JBIKLV010000083.1:0-16103 GCA_044359585.1 Sulfuritalea sp.
CGCAGCTTCAGTTCGGTGACGCATGAGGGTTCACGGACTGTTAAAATGTCGCGATGAAAACCAGCTTCCTAGAATTCGAACAACCCATCGCCGAACTGGAGGCGAGGATTGAGCAGTTGCGCTTTGTTCAGGACGACTCCGCTGTCGATATATCTGAAGAGATTTCCCGTCTCGACGCCAAGAGCCAGAGCCTGACCAAGGACATTTACGCCAAACTCTCGCCATGGCAATGTGCGATGGTCGCCAGGCATCCGCAACGTCCGTATACGCTTGATTACCTTGACCTGATGTTCACCGATTTTCAGGAGTTGCACGGGGATCGCAACTATGCCGACGATCATGCGATCGTCGGGGGACTGGCGCGGTTCAACGGGCAATCATGCATGGTCATCGGGCATCAGAAGGGCCGCGACACAAAAGAAAAGATTCACCGCAATTTCGGCATGCCGCGCCCGGAGGGCTATCGCAAGGCCTTGCGCCTGATGCGGCTGGCGGAGAAGTTCAGCCTGCCGATCTTCACTTTCGTGGATACGCCCGGCGCATATCCAGGGATCGATGCGGAGGAACGTGGCCAGTCGGAAGCCATCGGCAAGAACCTCGCGGTCATGACCGAACTGAAAGTGCCGATTGTCGCGACCGTTATCGGCGAAGGCGGCTCGGGCGGAGCCCTTGCGATTGCAGTTGCGGACGTGGTTGCCATGCTGCAATACTCGACCTACTCGGTGATTTCGCCGGAAGGCTGTGCATCCATCCTGTGGAAGAGTGCGGAGCGGGCCGGTGACGCGGCTGAAACCATGGGGATCACGGCACCCCGACTCAAGTCGCTTGGACTTATCGATCGCGTCATCAACGAACCGGTCGGAGGTGCCCATCGTGACTATCGCCTCATGGCACAGAACGTCAAGAAATCCTTGCAGGAATCGGTCAAGCAGTTGTCTGGCTTGTCCTCCAGCGAGCTCATCGAAAGACGCTTCGAGCGACTGATGAGTTATGGTCGATTCAAGGAACAATCCATCCACTGAGCCCGTACTTCGGGCTGTCGCGACGATCCTTTCCAGGCACGTCAAGCACGCCGGTTCGCTGGTTGTCGGCTACTCGGGCGGGTTGGATTCCACCGTTTTGCTTGACGCCGTGCACCATTTGGCCGCGAGCAACGGCTACCGCGTTGCGGCGCGGCATGTTCATCACGGCCTAAGTGAGCATGCCGACAGCTGGGCGGATTCTTGCGCACGGTTTTGCCTGAAGCTCGGAGTGCTATTTGACGTAGCGCGGGTCAAGATACCGATTTCCAGTACGGAGGGCCAGGAGGCTGCGGCACGGCGACTGAGGCATGCGGCTTTGTCGAATCACCCGGCTGACTGGATCCTGCTTGCGCATCACGCCGACGACCAGGCTGAAACCCTTCTGCACAATCTGTTGCGAGGTACGGGATTGCGAGGCGCCGCAGCGATGCCTGAAACGAACGGACGTCTGTTGCGCCCTTTTCTGACCTTGCCGCGCAGCGATTTGTGGGCATACGCGCAGGCAAGACACCTGTCCTGGATCGAGGACGAAAGCAACGCCGACCAGCGCTATACGCGAAATTTTCTGCGAGGTCGGGTACTGCCCATAATCGCCGATCGGTTCCCAAAAAGCTGCCACCAGCTCGCGGCGGCGGCCAGACGTTTTGGGGAGGCGGAGTCCCTGCTTGAACAACTCGCCATGGTCGACCTCGGCGAACGGTCACCGCATTTTCCGGTACCGCTGCAGCTATTTCGTGATTTGCCGGAAGATCGAGCCCGTAACCTGCTGAGGGCTTTGCTCGGCTGGCAACGGGTTCAATCCCCCGACGAGCGGCGCCTGACGGAGTTCGTTCGCCAGCTGCGCACGGCACGAAGTGACCGAAAGCCCGTAGTAGCAGTTGGTGCCTACACACTGCGTTGCGAGTCTGGCCTGTTGCACTTCGAAGCAGGAGTCTAGGCCGACTGCGGCCCGCTCAGGGCGCTGAGTACCTGCGAGAGTTCCACCGCAGAGCGCACCTGCATCTTTTCGAAGATATGGGAGCGATGAACCTCGACTGTTCGCATCGCGATGCCAAGCTCATCGGCGATTACCTTGTTCAGCTTGCCTGCGAGAATCATCTGCATGACTTCATGCTCACGCTGCGTGAGCTGATCCAGTTTGTCGCGCAGTGCGCGAAGCGAATTCGCTTGAGCACAGCGCTTCGCGTCGTGCCCGATCGCGGCCAACACTTTGTCCACCAGCGCGTTGTCGTCATATGGCTTTTCGATGAAATCGAAGGCGCCGTCCTTTAGCGCCTGCACGGCCATCGGCACATCCCCGTGCCCGGTAAGGAATATCACGGGCAAGTTGCAGCCGATACCCCGCAAGCGATCGAAAAGTTCGATGCCGCTCATGCCCGGCATCCGCACATCGAGCAAAAGGCATCCGCAAAGGTCGGGACTCGCAGCCGCGAGGAAAAGCGGGGCCGAATCCCATGCGTGTGACGCCACCCCCCGCGACTTGAGCAGCCACTGAAGTGCGTCACGCACTGCGGGATCGTCGTCGACGATATGGGTGGTGGCATTTTTCATCGGCTGGCCAGCGGCAACATGATGCAAAACACTGTTCCTCCTTCCGGATTTTTCTCGAACACCAGACGTCCCCGATGATTTTCAATCACGGATCGGCAAATTGCCAGTCCCATGCCCATCCCGTCCGGCTTGGTCGTAAACAGCGGATCGAAGAGCTTTTCCGCAATCGACGGATCGATCCCGCTACCGCGGTCAGCAATCTTCAATTGCGCATAGCCGTCGACGCAGGAAAGCGAAATCGTGATTGTGCGTGAATCTGCGGCAGCCTCCCGCATCGATTCGACTGCGTTGCGCAGCAGATTGAGCAGGACCTGTTCAATGAGAACCGGATCACCTTCGATCAGCGCGCGGTCGGCGACGGCCAGGCTAATGCGAACTGCCTTCTGCCGAAGATCCGTATCGACCAGGCCGAGCACGGCGTCGATGCGCTCTGCGATATCGACTTGTTCGACGCGATGTTCGCTATGGCGAGCCAGGCTGTAGATCCTCCGGATGACTTGTCCCGCCCGCTGAGCCTGATCGACTGCCTTGTCCAGCGCAGGAATCACCTCGCTCGGAGCGGCCTGATTGCGCAACAGATTTGCCGCCCCGGTGCAGTAGCTCGAGATTGCGGCAAGTGGCTGGTTCAGCTCATGCGCGATGCTCGATGCCATCTCGCCCATGGCGACGAGGCGCCCGGTGGCTTGCAGGCGTTCCTGTTGTTGGCGATGACGTTCGTCGGCGAGTTTGCGCTCGGTAATATCCACCATCGAACCCATCCAGCCAAAATGCCGGCCCTGCGCATCGATCAGCGGCGCTTCGTGTATCAGGACGTCGATCACTTTTCCGTCTTGGTGCCTGAACTTCAGCTCGAACCCTTCTTCGGGGCCATCTCCCGCCAGTACCTGGTCGTGAATGGCCCGGGTCTCATCCAGGTAGGCATCCGCCCAGTAGGGCATGGGCGGGCGGCGGCCAATCAGTTCGGTGGCGGTCCACCCGACCATGCGGCAGAACGCCGGATTGACATAGATGATCTCACCATCCAGATTGCGTGCCCGCATTCCGGTATCCAGCGAGTCCTCCATGGCTTTGCGAAATGCATGCTCCTGGCGCAATTGCTCTTCCACGGCTTGCCGTCGCAATACGTGACGGCGCAGGATCCACAGGCTCCAGAGCACGATCATCGCCAGGACGACAAGACTCGCGGAGAGCAGGACGCTGGCCAGTGGCCTGGGCGCGTAATAGGGGACGGCATGCAGCGTGAGCCCCCAACCCGGCGGGTCGAACCCGACCTGATATCCCTCCTCGGTTACCAGGGATTCGACCTTCGAACGGGTGCCCAGAACCTTGCCGGAATCGCCGATCACACTGATCCGGTAGCGCTCTGCAAGCCACCAGGGAACGCTGTCACCTAGCAGGTCGCGTATCCGATACACACCGACGGCCACGCCGGCAATCTTGCCTTCGCGCGAAACGGGGACATGCACCTCGAACTGCCAGTCATTGGCAAAGAAAGGATACGGCGCGCTATAGACAGGTTTGCCAAGGGATCTGGCCAGTCGAAAGCTTTGCCTCGAGGGAATGCCGTCGGTGGTTTCTCCCACCAGGTTTTGATCCATTGCGGACGGATGGGCCTGCAGCACCGTTCCATCCTGGTTGAGCCAGATCAGTTGACGCAGGCCACTCTCGAAACCGAAGACGGTGCGTGCGAATGACTCGAAAGCTTTCGGATCGCTGGTATGGACGGCATCGATGCGGCCAAGCAGTTCCTCATTCCGGGTTAGATGAAAACGCAGGTTTTGCTCCAGCCAAAGTACGTCACTGATCAGCGTGGCTCGCCTTTCTTCCTCGTCGGCCCGATCCGACATCCACAACAGGAGCCCGACACCGCCCACGAAGAGGATGAACGCCAGGCGCGGCAAAATCCAAAGCCAGCGCCAGCGGCCGTAACGTTCCGTTGTAGTGGGCAAGCCCGGAGATCCCATGGCGCGATGTTAGCGCGTCATTGCACGTCAGAAGCCGCTTTGCGGAAATCCACAATTGGCAGTTTTCAAGAGGCTGTCAAAATCTCGACCATGCTGCGTTCGGAGTGGTAGCCTTGCGCGACAAGTTGTTCAAACAACCCTGACAGGAGGAGTAATTATGAAAGTCCGTACCCTATTCGTTGGCCTGGTGGCCGCGACATTTTCGGCCATCGCGCTGGCCCAGGCCCCGATCGTTATCAAGTTCAGTCACGTGGTGGCAGTCGACACCCCCAAGGGCAAGGCAGCGGAGTTCTTCGCCAAGAAGGCGGCGGAACTGACCAAGGGCAAGGCCAAGGTCGAGGTCTATGCCAACAGCGCCCTTTACAAGGACAAGGAAGAGATGGAGGCGCTGCAACTGGGTGCCGTGCAGATGCTGGCACCGTCGCTGGCCAAGTTCGGCCCGCTCGGCGTCAAGGAATTCGAGGCCTTCGATTTCCCCTACATTTTTGACGACACCGCCGATCTGCACAAGATCACCCAGGGCCCGATCGGGGCCGGCATGCTCGCCAAGCTGGAGCCCAAGGGTATCAAGGGCCTGGCCTTCTGGGACAACGGCTTCAAGTCATTCTCGGCTAACACGCCGATCAAGACGCCGGCCGATCTGAAGGGCAAGAAGATGCGCATCCAGTCGTCGAAGGTGCTCGAAGAGCAGATCCGTTCAGTCGGCGGCCTGCCGCAGGTGATGGCCTTCTCCGAGGTGTACCAAGCCTTGCAGACCGGCGTTGTTGATGGGACCGAGAATCCGATTTCGAACCTTTTCACCCAGAAGATGCATGAAGTGCAGAAGCATCTGACCCTGACCAATCATGGCTATCTGGGCTATGCGGTCATCGTCAACAAGAAGTTCTGGGAGGGTTTGCCGGCTGACGTTCGCGGCCAGCTCGAGCAGGCCATGAAGGAATCCACGGTCTATGCCAACAAGATCGCCCAGGAAGAAAACGACATGGCGCTTGAAGGCGTGAAGAAGAGCGGCAAGACAACCGTCTATGTGCCGACCAAGGAAGAGAAGTTCGCTTTCAAGAAGGCGATGGCGCCGGTGCACGTCAAGATGGCTGACCGGGTCGGCAAGGATCTGCTGCAGTCCATCTACAAACAGACCGGCTTCGATCCGACTGCGCTGTAAGGCGTTGCGCAACGCTCCGCCGGCGCGATACTGCGTCGGCGGCCACTTTCCACGTGGCATGTCCCCCAACAGACGTGCCGCCGACCGGGGGAGTTCCTTTCATGAAATATCTTGATCACCTTGAGGAATGGATCATCACCTTCCTCATGGCTGCCGCGACACTGATAATTTTTGTCGCCGTGGTCCATCGCTACATGGCGAGTGCGAGCATTCCCGGTCTGCAGGACTGGCTACTGACGATTAACCTCAGCTGGGCACAGGAACTGACCATCATCATGTTTGTCTGGATGGCCAAGTTTGGCGCTGCCTACGGCGTGCGTACCGGCATCCACGTCGGGGTCGATGTACTGATCAATCGGCTCGACGACAAGATGCGTCGCAAATTCATCATCTTTGGCCTGCTCTCCGGAGCGACCTTTACCGGCATCGTGGCGACGCTTGGCGCTCACTTTGTCTGGGAGAACGGTGCGCATTGGGCGTTTCTGAACCTGATCGGCAGTCCCTTCGGCGATATTCCGGAAGGACCGACGACGCCTGACCTCGAATGGCCGACCTGGATGGTCTATTCGGCGATCCCTCTGGGCACCAGCCTGATGTGCTTCCGCTTCCTGCAGGTGCTGGTCAGTTTCCTCAAGACAGGTGAATTGCCTCACCACGATCACGGCCACGTTGACGGCCTCGAAGATGAAACGCCGCCGGTCGATGTCGATGTCTACGGCATGGACGACAACCTGCACATGCGCGACCTCAAGCACACCATGGTTGGCGACAATCGTCGCGTGACAACTATCCCGACCGACCCCGACCGCCGCAAGACCGATCTCGGAGGAGAACCGAAATGAATGCCGCGATCATCTTTTCCCTTCTGCTGGTGCTCATGCTGACCGGGATGCCAATCTCGATTTCCCTTGGTCTGACCGTATTGAGTTTCCTATTCTTGTTTACGCAGGTACCGCTGGAATCGGTTGCGCTGAAGTTGTTCACCGGGATCGAGAAATTCGAGATCATGGCGATTCCTTTCTTCATTCTTGCCGGCAACTTCCTGACTCACGGCGGGGTGGCGAAACGAATGATCCGCTTCGCCTCGTCGATGGTCGGGCACTGGTACGGCGGTCTCGGTTTGTCCGGCGTGCTGGCCTGCGCCCTGTTCGCGGCGATTTCAGGTTCTTCCCCGGCAACGGTGGTGGCGATCGGCTCGATCCTGCTGCCGGCCATGGTAAAGGCGGGATTCCCCAACAAGTTCGGGGCGGGTGTCATCACCACCTCGGGTGCGCTGGGTATCCTGATTCCGCCCTCGATCGTGATGGTGATGTACTCGGTGGCGACCAACACCTCGGTCGGCGCCCTGTTCATGGCGGGCGTCGTGCCGGGCATCGGCCTGGCCATGGTCCTGGGCGGAGTGACGTATTACCGCGCGAAGAAATTCAATTATCCGCGCCTGCCGAAAGCGACCTGGACCGAGCGCCTGAAGGCTTTCAAAGAGTCGGCTTGGGGCCTGCTGCTGATCGTGATCGTCATGGGCGGCATTTACTCCGGGATGTTCACGCCGACTGAAGCGGCAGCGATGAGCGCGGTCTACGCTTTCATTGTCGCGGTCTTTGTCTACAAGGACCTCGGCATGAAGGATGTGACGCGCGTTCTGCTCAATTCGGCCAACATGTCGGCGATGCTGCTCTACATCATCACCAATGCCGTGCTGTTCTCCTTCATCATGACCAACGAGAACATCCCGCAGGCACTGGCTGACTGGATGCTGGGTCACGGACTTGGCATGATCACCTTCCTGCTCGCCTGCAACATCATCCTGCTTCTGGCCGGCAACTTCATGGAACCGTCGTCGATCGTGCTGATCTTCGCGCCCATCCTGTTCCCGGTGGCGGTCAAACTGGGCATCGATCCGGTGCATTTCGGCATCATCATGGTGGTGAATATGGAAGTCGGTATGTGCCATCCGCCGGTCGGCCTCAACCTTTACGTGGCATCGGGCATTACGAAAATGGGAATCACCGAGCTAACGGTAGCGGTCTGGCCATGGCTGCTTGCCATGCTGGGCTATCTGGTGGTGGTGACCTACTGGCCCGGCCTGTCGCTGTGGTTCCCGAGGTACCTTGGCATGATGTAGGTTTTTCCAGCCTCAACGACAAGGGCCCGGCATTGTCGGGCCCTTGTCTTTTCTGCAGTCGGCACCGCGTCAAGGCCGAAAACAGGAAAGAAACTGAGATAAAATATCAAGTTAGCTTTTTATGTCCGCGATACACCGTTGCGGACGGAATCCCATGAGGGGATTCCTGTCTATCCTTGAAGTCCAACCTGTCTGGAGAAAGTAATGGCTGTCGAGCGCACCCTGTCGATCATCAAACCCGATGCAGTTGCAAAGAACGTGATCGGCAAGATCTATTCCCGTTTCGAGACCAACGGTCTCAAGATCGCCGCATCCCGCATGGTTCACCTGTCGCGCAAGGATGCCGAGGGTTTCTATGCCGTACACAAGGACCGCCCTTTCTTCAAGGACCTGGTCGAATTCATGATCTCCGGTCCGGTCATGGTCCAGGTACTCGAGGGTGAAGGCGCGATCGCCAAGAACCGTGATCTGATGGGCGCTACCGACCCGAAGAAGGCCGCCGCCGGAACCATCCGTGCCGACTTCGCCGACAGCATCGACGCCAACGCGGTTCATGGCTCGGATGCGGCCGAAACCGCAGCAGTCGAGATCGCCTACTTCTTCCCTGCGCTCAACGTCTACGCGCGCTGATCCGGCATGCCCGTCAATCTCCTCGATTTCGATGCCGACGGCCTGACCGCCTGGTTTGCGCAGCAGGGCGAGAAGCCCTTCCGTGCCCGCCAGGTGTTGCGCTGGATGCATCAACGCGGGGAGGATGATTTTTCGGCGATGACCGACATCGCCAAGTCCTTGCGCGAGAAATTGCTGGCGACTGCCACCGTGTCGCCAGCGCCGACTCTTAGCGACACTTTGTCGGAAGACGGCACGCGCAAGTTCCTGTTCGATGTCGGCAATCGCAACGCGGTCGAAACCGTGTTCATTCCCGAGGCGGATCGCGGCACGCTCTGCGTATCGTCGCAGGCCGGGTGCGCGCTCGAATGCGCGTTCTGTTCCACCGGGCGCCAGGGCTTCAACCGGAACCTGAGCACCGCCGAAATCATCGGCCAGTTGTGGCAGGCCAATCGCGCGCTAGGCAGCCATGCCGAAGCCGACCGGCGCGACGAGCGGGTGATCAGCAATGTGGTGCTGATGGGGATGGGCGAGCCGCTGGCCAATTTCGACAACCTGGTGCCGGCCCTGCGCCTGATGCTCGACGACAATGCCTACGGCCTGTCGCGGCGGCGGGTGACGGTGTCGACTTCGGGCATCGTGCCTGCGATGGACCGGCTCGCCGCGGCGTGTCCGGTGGCCCTCGCCGTATCGCTGCATGCGCCGACCGACGGCCTGCGCGACAAACTGGTACCGATCAATCGCAAGTATCCGCTGGCGGAACTGATGTCCGCCTGCCAACGCTACCTGGTCCATGCGCCACGCGATTTCATCACCTTCGAATACGTGATGCTCGACGGCGTCAATGACAGCGAAGCTGACGCGCGCGCCTTGCTGCATCTGGTGCGCGACGTTCCCTGCAAGTTCAACCTGATCCCCTTCAATCCGTTTCCGGACTCCGGTTTTCGTCGTTCCCCGGCGGATCGGGTGCGGCGCTTCGCTACCGTGCTCATCGACGCCGGCATCGTTACCACGACGCGCAAGACGCGCGGCGACGACATCGATGCCGCCTGCGGGCAACTGGCGGGACGGGTGCAGGACAAGTCGCGGCGCGTGATCCGTCTTGCCGCCTCGGCCAGCGAAACGGCTGGCAGCTTTGCTGGAGTTGAACTGCACCCATGAACAAGATGATCCCTGCCCTCTTGCTGGCATTTTTGCTGGCGGCATGTACGACGACCGGATCCGGTTCCGGCGAGGGTGCGCAGCAGGCCGTGTCGGCGCAACCGGCGGCCAGCGAACAGCAGCAACGGGCCAGGGTCCATGTCGAACTGGGTTCCCTGTATATGCTCGACGGACGCTCGGCGATCGCGCTCGAGGAAGCGCGCATCGCGCTCTCCGCCGATTCCGGCTATGCGCCGGCCTACAACCTGCTGGGCCTTACCCACATGGGAATGAACGAGCCCGGCCTGGCCGACGAGAATTTCCGCAAGGCCCTTGGTCTGGCGCCTGGCGATCCGGAAATCAACAACAACTACGGCTGGTTCCTCTGCCACAGCGGTCGCGAAAAGGATTCGATTGCCTATTTCCTGAGGGCGGCGAAGAATCCGCTGTATCCGACGCCGACCAAGCCCTACACCAACGCCGGCATCTGTTCCCTGCGCCTGAAGGACGACAAGGCCGCCGAAGACTACCTGCTGATCGCGCTGCAACTGTCGCCCACCAATACGCAGGCCCTTTACTGGCTGGCAGACATCGCCTATCGCAAGGGACGTCTTTCGGAGGCGCGCCAGTGGGCGACCGATATCGAAAAAATGATGGAACCGACGGCGGAACTGGTATGGCTGGTCTTGCGTATCGAGCGCAAGCTGGGCAATCGGGAAGCCGAAGCGCGCTATGCATCGCAACTGCGGCGGCGGTTTCCCGGTTCGCCCGAACAGCGGCTGATGAATCAGGGGCAGTATGACTGAGGTGCCAGTGACAGATTTCGTCGCATCCGAAACGGAAGTGCTTGCCGCGACTTCATCCGACGATGCGGCCGCGCCGGTGCTGTCGAACACGCCGGGCGCGGTCTTGCGTCGCACGCGGGAGGAACGTGGCCAGTCGATTTCTGACGTGGTGCAGGTGATCCGGTTCAGCGCACGCCAGATCGAGGCGCTGGAACGTGATGACTACGCCAGTTTGCCCGGCCCCACCGCAGTTCGTGGTCTGGTGCGCAATTACGCAAAATTCCTCAAGCTCGATGCGACGCCACTGCTGGCCCAGCTCGATCCGGCGGTACCGGTTCCGGAATCGGATGTCCGTCCGCCGGCCAACATGGGTGCAGCCGAGGATTCGACGCTCGTCGAAAAGAGCTCCGCCATCCTGCCTGCCATCCTCGGGGTGCTCGTGCTCTTGGCCTTGGCGGCCTATTGGTATCTGGCGATGTCCGGACCCGACGAGCCGACGAGTCCGGCGACCGCCCCCGACATCGCGGCGCCGTCACAGAATCCTCCGGCCTCCCAGCCAGTCGTTCCGGTAGTCGTGCCGACGCCGGCGATGTCCGTCCAGGGCGAGCCGGCAGTCGTGCCGCCATCGGGTGGACTGCGTGTCGAATTCGACGACCGGTCCTGGGTCGAAATACGCGATGCGACGCAGAAGATTGTTTTTGTCGGCGAGTATCCCGCCGGAACCCGGCAGGATGTCGAAGGGAAGCCGCCGTTCCAGGTCTGGATAGGCAAGGCATCCGGTGTTCGGCTGTTCATGGGCGAGCGCAGCATCGACCTTAAACCGCATATCCGCGAAGAAGTCGCGCGGTTCACCCTCGAATGAGCGACGTTTCCAGGGGCCTGGCGGTGCGTCGGAGCAGTCGCCGCGTCATGGTGGCGAAAGTCGGCGTTGGCGGCACGGCGCCCGCATCACCCGTGGTCATCCAGTCCATGACCAATACCGACACCGAGGATGTGTTTACGACGTCCATGCAGGTGGCGCAACTCGCGCGTGCCGGTTCCGAGTTGGTCCGCATCACGGTTAATACGCGCGAGGCCGCCGCTGCCGTGCCAAAGATTCGCGATCGACTGGCGCAGATGAACGTCGATGTGCCGCTGATCGGCGACTTTCATTTCAACGGCCACAAGCTTCTCGCCGAACACCCGGCCTGCGCCGAGGCGCTGGCCAAGTTGCGCATCAATCCGGGCAATGTCGGCAAGGGTGCGCGACGTGACGAGCAGTTCGCGCAGCTGATCGAGATCGCCTGCCGGTACGACAAGCCGATCCGCATCGGGGTGAACTGGGGCAGCCTCGACCAGGCCCTGCTCGCCCGAGTCATGGACGAGAACGCGAAGCGCACCGAGCCCAAGGATGCCACCGAGATCATGCGCGAAGCGATGGTGACTTCCGCCCTGGAATCGGCGGCGCAGGCCGAAGCGCTGGGGCTGCCCGGCGACCATATCGTCCTGTCATGCAAGGTCTCCGGCGTGCAGGATCTCATCGCGATCTATCGCGAACTGGCGCGGCGCTGCGACTACCCGCTGCATCTGGGCCTGACCGAGGCGGGGATGGGCAGCAAGGGCATCGTCGCCTCGACCGCCGCGCTCGGCGTGCTGTTGCAGGAGGGGATCGGCGATACCATTCGCGTATCGCTCACTCCCGAGCCCAACGGCGACCGGACGCGTGAAGTCATCGTCGCCCAGGAAATCCTGCAAACCATGGGTCTGCGCGCCTTCACCCCGCTGGTGGCGGCCTGCCCCGGCTGCGGACGCACCACCAGCACGGTGTTCCAGGAGCTGGCGCAGGACATCCAGAACCATGTCCGCGAACGCATGCCCGAGTGGCGCCTGGCGCGTGTCGGCGTCGAGAACATGACGCTGGCCGTGATGGGCTGCGTGGTTAACGGACCCGGCGAAAGCAAGCATGCCAGCATCGGCATCTCACTGCCCGGCACCGGTGAAGCGCCGGTGGCACCGGTGTATGTCGATGGCGAACGCGTCGTCACGCTGCGTGGCGACAACATCTCCGCCGAGTTCCGCCAGATCGTCGACGACTACGTCGCAAGAAAATATCCCGAAAGAGCGAGTCATTGATTGCATCGGGCGCGGATCGATCCAGCGTCCCTGCTGAACCCACATGAGCCAGACACTGCAAGCCATCCGCGGCATGAACGATATCTTGCCGGCCGACGCCGAACTCTGGGAGCAGTTCGAGGAGGCCGTGCGCGACTGGCTGCGCGCCTACGGTTACCGCCCGATCCGCATGCCGATGGTCGAACCGACGCCCCTGTTCGCCCGCGCCATCGGCGCGGTCACCGACATCGTCGAAAAGGAAATGTATTCCTTCGAGGACGCCCTGAACGGCGAGAGCCTCACCCTGCGTCCGGAGGGCACGGCGTCCTGCGTGCGTGCCGTACTGCAGCACAACCTGCTCTACGACGGCCCCAAGCGCTTGTGGTACATGGGCCCGATGTTCCGCCACGAACGGCCGCAGAAGGGCCGCTATCGCCAGTTCCATCAGGTTGGCGTCGAGGCGCTGGGCTTTCCAGGACCGGATATCGATGCCGAGCAGATCGCCATGTGCGCGCGTTTGTGGGACGACCTCGGACTCGAGGGCATACGGCTCGAGATCAATTCGCTCGGCCAGAGCGAAGAGCGTGCGCGTCATCGCGCCGACCTGCAGGCCTACCTCGAAGCCCATCGCGAACAGCTGGATGCCGACGCACTGCGCCGCCTGCACAGCAATCCGCTGCGCATCCTGGATACCAAGAATCCGGCTTTGCAGGGCCTGGTCGAGGCGGCGCCGAAGCTGATCGATTATCTCGGCGAAGAATCGCTCAAGCATTTCGAGGGCGTGCAGCAGTTGCTCAAGGATGCGGTGATTCCGTACCGGATCAACCCGCGTCTGGTGCGTGGGCTCGACTATTACAACCTCACCGTGTTCGAGTGGGTGACCGATCAACTCGGGGCGCAGGGCACCGTGTGCGCCGGCGGCCGCTATGACGGACTGGTTGCGCAGCTGGGCGGCAAGCCGGCGCCGGCCTGCGGTTTCGCCATGGGCATCGAGCGCCTGCTCGCGCTTTGGCAGGACCAGGGATACCGTCATGAAGTGCCGGCGCCCGACGCCTATCTCGTGCACCAGGGCGAGGCCGCCGGACGATTTGCCTTCCGCATTGCCGAAGCCCTGCGCAGCGGCGGGTTCTCCGTTCACCTGCATTGCGGCGGCGGCAGCTTCAAGTCGCAGATGAAAAAAGCCGACGGCTCCGGAGCGCAGCTTGCGCTGATAGTCGGCGATGACGAGACGGCGGCAAACGAGGTAAGTGTGAAACCCCTGAGGTCGGATGCCGATCATCCGGCCGCCCAGGTGCGCGTGAGTTTTGACGATCTGGCCGATCATATCGGCGATATTCTTTTCCCCATGGAAGACGACAATGGCAGCCTATGACCTGGAAGAACAGGAACAGCTCGACGAGCTGAAGACCTGGTGGAAGATGTACGGCAATCTGGTGACCTGGCTTCTGCTCGTCGTGGCGCTGGCCATGGCCGGCTGGCAGGGGTGGAACTGGTGGCAGCGCCAGCAGGCGGCACAGGCGTCGGTGGTATTCGCCAATCTGCAGGCCGCCGCGATGCAGCGCGACGTGAAACGCGTACGCGAACTCGCCGGCGAACTGGTCGACAAGTACTCCGTGACGGCCTATGCCGGCATGGGCGCCATGCTGGCGGCGCGGGTCCAGGTCGACACCGGAGATGCGCGCAACGCCCGGGTGCAGCTGGGCTGGGCGGCAGAAAACGCCAAGGATCCCGGTCTGCGCGAACTGGCCCGGTTACGGTTGGCGACATTGCTGCTCGACGAAAAGTCATACGATGAGGCGATGAAGCAGCTTGCGACGGAGCCTTTGGCGCCGTTCGCGCCGCGCTTCGCGGAGTTGCGCGGGGACATCCTTGCGGCACAGGGGAAGGCCGCAGAGGCACGAACTGCCTACGAGTCTGCGCTGACCAAGCTCGCGGCACTGGCCAAGGACGATGAAGCCAGGCAACGCTCCGGCTACAAGGATGTGCTCGAGGCCAAGCGCGACGCACTCGGGGCGGCCAAGTGAAACAGTACGCCATGAGGCTTACCCTGCTCGTACTTGCCGCGTTTGCCTTGGGCGCCTGCTCGAGCGTTGAGAAGCTGAATCCCTTTGCCTCAAGTGGCCCCAAGGTGAAGCCGACCGAACTGGCGGCGATTCAGGCCAGCGCCGATTTCAAGAGCCTGTGGCAGGCCGGGGTCGGCAGCGCCGGCGAGTTCACTTTTTCTCCCGCCGTGGTTGGCGAGAGCGTTTATGCGGCGGCCCGTGACGGGTCGCTGGCGCGTTTCGATGCCGGCCGCCAGGTCTGGCGCATAGCGGCCGGACAGACCATCTCCGGTGGCGTCGGCAGCGACGGCAAGCTGGTTGTGGTGGGGACACCCAAGGGCGAAGTGCTGGCGTTCGAGGCGGCGACGGGCCGCGAGGCATGGAAGGCGCGCGTCAGTTCGGAGGTGCTGGCGGCACCGGCGGTGGCCGAAGGATTGGCCATCGTTCGTTCCGGGGATTCGCGCGTCTTCGGTTTTGACGTCGCGGACGGCAAACGGCGTTGGGTGTACCAACGCAGCACACCGACCTTGTCGCTGCGTTCGAGCGTGGGTGTGATGCCCGCCGGCAAGGTCACGCTGGCCGGATTCCCGGGCGGCAAGCTGGTGGCGATCGCCAACAACAATGGCGCGGCGGTGTGGGAAGTCACGGTGGCCCTGCCCAAGGGTGCCACCGAGCTCGAACGCGTGGCCGACGTCACCAGTTCGCCGGTGGTCAGCGGCAGCACGGTTTGTGCCGCGGCGTTCCAGGGGCGGGTCGCCTGTTTCGACAGCAATACCGGCAACACGCTCTGGTCTCGCGAAATGTCGTCCAGCGCCGGCGTCGACATCGACAACCGCCATGTGTATGTGGTGGACGACAAGGGAGGCGTGCACGCGCTGGATCGCAGCAGCGGCGCGAGCGTCTGGAAGCAGGACAAGCTCGCACTGCGCGGGCTTACGCGTCCGCTGGCACTGGATGGCCGTGTCGCCGTCGCCGACTTCCAGGGCGTGGTGCACCTGCTGCGCGGTGAAGACGGCGCCTTCGCCGCTCGGGCCAACACCGATGGCAGCGCGGTGCGCGCCGACCCCGTCCGCTTCGGCGCCGGTTTGCTGGTGCAGACCGCGAACGGCGGCCTGCATGCGCTTGAAGTTCGCTGATTCCGTGTTCATTCGTCACACAAACGATGCCGTGGGTGACGGCGCGAGATGAAGCCTACGCTGGTGATCGTTGGCCGACCGAACGTCGGCAAGTCGACCCTGTTCAACCGCCTGACGCGTTCGCGCGATGCGCTGGTCGCCGATCAGCCGGGCCTGACCCGCGATCGTCATTACGGGCACGGCCGTCTCGGCAGCAAGCCCTACCTCGTGGTCGACACCGGAGGCTTCGAGCCGCAGGCGAAGGAAGGCATCGTCCATGAAATGGCGCGTCAGGCCGAGGCGGCGATCGCCGAGGCCGACGTGCTGGTCTTCGTGGTGGACGTCCGTACCGGCCTGGCGCCCCAGGATCGGGTCATCGCCGAACTGCTGCGCCGCAGCGGGCGCCCGGTGCTGCTCGCGGCAAACAAGGGCGAGGGCATGGATCGCGCCGTGGTTGCAGCCGAATTCTACGAACTCGGCTGCGGCGATCCTTGCGTCAT
>JBIKLV010000084.1:0-16077 GCA_044359585.1 Sulfuritalea sp.
AAAGTCAAGCTAAGCCAAAACAGAGAGGTGCGCGATCGCTTAAGCGCCGCCGATGCCCTTGATGTGCGGGAACACAAAGCAATCGCACAGGCCATGCGCAAGGCCGTGTGAGCGCGCCGCATCCGATCTGACCGATTGCAGCCGTTAAACCCTTGCACACCCGACCCTGTTGGTGAGCGGCTAAACTGAGTCTCAGATGGCAACCGAGGTACGTAGCATGGACAAGGAATTCTCTTTTGACTCGGACGGGTTGCATCATGCCGTCGATTTGATGGGACGTGATTTCAGTAACGAAGAACGGCTCGGCCTGCCGCTAGAACTGCCGCAAGTGGGGATGGGTTCCATGGCTGTACTGAACTCGCTGGCACCGAGTATTCTGGGCGGCGCGGCGCGTTTAGGTGAGGCTACCTCATTTGCCCACATGGACCCGCCCACCCCATGGATAACTTGGGCAATTGCGCTTTGGAACGCATCGCTCAATCAGAACCTACTTCACCCTGCAACAGCACCTGTCGCTCGCCAAATGGAACAACGGGTCGTGGCATGGCTCGCACCATTCTTCGGCATGAACGGCGGACACATGACGCCGGGTTCGACAGTAGCCAATTTGACAGCTTTATGGTCCGCGCGAGAGTGCGCAGGCGTTACGGAGGTGATTGCATCAGAGGGAGCGCATCTCTCCATTGCGAAAGCGGCTCATATCTTGGGTCTGAAATACCTGAGCTTGCCAATAGACGCCAACGGTTCGATAGACGCAGCGCAGTTGCCAACCGACTTGAGCAAATCCGCCTTGGTCCTCACCGCCGGTGCAACCAGCTCAGGTGCAATAGACCCTTTGGTATTGGTCGGCAGGGCAGCTTGGACCCATGTAGATGCTGCCTGGGCCGGTTCTTTACGATTGAGCAAGTACGCCAATTTACTTGCCGGCATCGAGTCGGCTGACTCTGTCGCTGTATCGGCGCATAAGTGGCTTTTTCAACCCAAAGAGTCTGCGCTTGTCTTGTTCAAAGACACCGAGAGAGCGCACGCAGCCGTCAGCTTCGGTGGAGCGTACCTTGCTACACCCAATGTTGGAGTTCTTGGCTCCCATGGTGCAACGGCCACTGTCCTTCTGGCAACGCTCCTTGCTTGGGGGTATCAAGGAGTTGCGCAGCGCATTGAGCACTGCATGGATCTTGCACGCTGCTTTCGAGATTTTGTTGCTGCTGACGAGCGCCTTGAGCTTTATGCGGAACCGCAGAGCGGGATTGTAGTCTGGCGTCCAAAAGACGAGAACCTATTTGGCCAAGTATTGCAGCAGTTGCCTGCGGGTTCCACGTCCACAACGTCGATTTCGGGTGGTAAGTGGTTCCGCAATGTGGCGGCTAATCCTAGTGCGGATATTGACATCCTCATGGCTAACATTCACGGAGCTTTGGCTAAGCGCTCCTAGGTGGTGCCCCATGTCGGCAAACGCTGCACACCTGCCCGTCAGACTCAAAAGTTGATCACCCTCAGGCCAATGGCTGCTTCGGAGCGTTGCGGAAAATGAATGGCCGCAATGGAGCAGAAAATCCACCGGCAGGTTATGGCCGAACCCACCCATTGAACCTCGCAGATTCACCGCCGCAAAGCTGCCACTCCGGGAGGCCTACCCGGCCCGCCTGATCGCGATGATCGACGCACGGCTGACCTTGTACTGCCGCGCCATCTCCGACACGGTCTCACCCTGACCGAGTAGCGCTCTGATCTTCTCGCGCTGATCAGGCGTGGTCTTCGGCTTCCGACCGAATGGCTTGCCCTCTGCTCTCGCTCTGGCTTGGCCGGCCAAGGTACGTTCGATGATGAGTTGCCGTTCAAACTCGGCGACGGCGGATAGGATCTGCACCGTCAGGCCGCCCGTTGACGACGTCAGGTCAAGGTTGCCAAGCTGCAGCACCACCAGCCGGATACCCATTTCCTTGAACCGCTTGATGGTCTGCTGGACATCGATCGAGTCGCGGCCCAAGCGGTCGAGCTTGGTCACCACAAGGGTGTCACCTTCCTCCAGCTTCTCGATGAGCTTCGCAAAGCCTGGGCGCTGAGTCGCCGGGATGGAACCGGATATCTTTTCTTCGATGATCCGGCGGGGATGGATTTCATAACCGGCGGCCTTGATCTGCTCCCGCTGGTTCTCGTTCAACTGATCGACGGTGGAGACTCGCAGATAGGAGAAGACGCGTGCTGCCTCGTTTGCCATGCCGACACCCCTCAAACTGTTGGAAAGTGGTGTCAGAATATACGGACTGTTAGATAATGTCAATACCCTATATTTCTAACATCCGCGTCCGGCATGTCGGTTTATGGAGAGTTTCTGACGGGGGTCGTCCTGTCCAGTTTCCGGAAACACATTCTCCCGCCGGAGAACGCCGATACGGAGTTCGCTATGCTCGGGTTCTCGACCCAATGGCCGATTCAAATCAGAGCGAGAAATTGACGCCAAGCCGTGCAGATAATGCGGCCTGCCGGCCGTCCATCCTGAGTAGAACCGCCCGCTCCAGTCTTGTGTAGGTGGCGAGCAATCGGCGGAAAGTTCTGTGGTGCATTCCCTTCGGACGATCAAATGCCCCGTGCGCAATACCGCCAGGCCACTTGAGTCGTGCGCGAAGTATGTTGGCACGTCGGAAGTCCCGGTCAAGGGACGTCTCTCGCTGGCTGCGATAGGTCAATGAGCAGCATTGCCGGCACGCCAGGAAATCCGCGTGATAAAGGATTGCCACACGACGCGCGCATTGGGGACACAGGAACCACGCCCGATATCCGCCGAGCGCGCACTTTGTCCAAGCAAGGTCGATAACGCCATCGCCTATGCTTCCATCGCTCCGTGGATAGCAGACTACGGTGGATTCGGCATGAGGTTCGACCATGCCTCGCCGGTTCCAGTCTCGGACGTCGATCAGATAGCGCCTGAGCTGATGCGTGGTTCGCCTGCCGCTACTTGGTCGTGCCACAACAAGTCTCTGACTCAATCGAAATCATATGGAAAGTCTGGATGCGAATTTCACTTTTCCGCGTCCTCATTTCCGGAAACTCTTTCGTACGCGAAAGTAATTGCGCCGTTGATGATAGCGCTCAGGGAATCTCCGGGGTGCTGTGCTTGAAAGTACTCGAGGTAAGGAGCGACTGACGCGGCAGGATAGAAGTCGATCCGCCGCCTGCCTTTCCGGAAATTTGCAAGTTGCTCGCGATTTGCTGCTTTGGAGATTTTCATAATCGCCTCGTTCGTGGACAAGTTCCGATGACGGGGCTGGTGCTGCGACCAAGGCATTGGAGTGAGTTGGACGGATGGACCGTTAACGCCAGTTATCGTCAGAAAGGAATGTCGTTTTCAGGCGATATGTACTGTGTGCTGCCGTCGAGACCAGACTCATCCTTGGGGCCGAGATTGAAATGCGTATCAATTTCTGGCCAGTGTTCTCTGGCAAAGGCAGGCCAGTTTGGCTCCCGCTCCTTTTCAAACTGCTTCCTGATTTCTTCGAAGCGCCTCAGGCGGTCTAAGAAATACATGTGTGCAATTTCATCAGTTTGCGCTTGGACCAGTTCTACGTCGGCATAGCGGCGTGATAGATCCTCCAGATGCGCCTCCAGTTGCTGGTAAAGCGATTCGGGAATCGTCTCAGAGGCGATCTGCCTGAAAAGCGCGGGATCGAACATGGTGCTTCCTTTCAATATGTAGTGGGTTAATAGCTGCCGGTTCGTAATGGGTGTTGCAGCTCAATGACCAGCCCCTGCTGCGCAGCCGACCGCCCCGAACAGGTGCCCTTGATGGCGCACCTTTGGGTCAACTCCTCAAAACGGAATCTCGTCATCAAAATCGGGCTGTGAGATTGTCGACCTCGCCTGCGCATAATCCAGCAGGCTCGGCTTGCTCTTTAACCACTTAGCGAGCTTCTTCAACTGCCTCGCGGCTACGATCGGGTCCGAATCGCCAGGAATCAGCACGCGCACAGTCGCTCCGTGCATGAGTTCAAACGTCCCATTTGCGGTTACCGCATCCCCGTCGCCATCAGGACGCATTTGATCGTCACCCCCGCGAGGCATGTAATGCCCATCCATTTGTAGAAATAGCTTGGGTTCGCGCGTTGCGTAGTGGGCTAATGTGTTTCCAAACAAAGCTTTGTCCATGATTTTTCTTTCTGAGTTGGTTCGACGATTTGTAGTGCTGAAACGACGGAAACAGATCGATGCAGTAGGAAGGTCACGGACTCCAGAGCCATCGTTTCCAGAGCTGCCGCGCCACCCTTTTCCCGATGACCATAAATTGAACGGGCGTCATTGCAAGGTCACCCGCGTCGCGTGCTTGTCGAGCAGTTCAAGCAGGGCCACCGCGTCATAGCGCGACTTCGGGATGCGAAGCTCGCAAGCCGCTTTGCCCCGGATGGCCACCGTTAGAGTCACAGCGTCTCCACCTGCTTCATGGGCTTGCACCGCGTACCGAAGTCCCGGCTCGGCGTGCAACCGACCGATAACCTTTGCCATTCGTACATCGCTTTGGGCGTGACCATACGGAGAGGTATCAGGGGTATCGAGGGTGCAAGCCAGTACTGGTGCCGCTATCCCTGATACCTCGACCGAGTTGCCCGGGGTTGCTGGGGTATCAGCACTGCGCCGTTCCAACGTTTCCAGAAGGTCATCAAGCGCCATGATCGCCCCCAAGCCTGTCGGCTTGAATTGGGTATAGCTTCATGCCGCGGCCGTCGATGCGGATGAACTTGGCCCGCTTACCGTCCGACCCGGGTGCGGGTAATGCCCCAGATTCGTGCAAGGCATCCAGCGCTCGCTTGAAGTCGAAGCCCTTCAACGCTTCGCGCAATCCTTCCCCTGTAAAGAGATACTCCCGGATTCCGTCAACGTCACGCCACCAGCCTGCCCGATCCCGAGTCTGGGATTCGCCCTTTGAATTTGCGTCGGAGAATCGCCCATCGCCGTGCCGTTCTATGAAGCCAGAAACCCGATCGAGGATTTGGCGCCGTTCGTCGTTGCCGCGTCCGCGCATGGCACGCCATACTCTGAAGCCTTCTGCCGCCGCCTTGACCGCCTCGCCTTGCGGCCAGTTCGTAATTCCGTATTCGGTCGCCAGTTCGCCGGCAAGCGCGAGCAAAGCGAATCGCCCGGCCACGCGGCTGTCCTGGCCCTCGCCACCTTCAGTGTCAAACTCGGGAAGTGCCTTGATGCGTTCCAGCCGGGTGCAGAAGTCTCGGCCGTCGCGTGTCAGCCTTTCAAGGAACGCACGCCCGGCGTGTCCGTGGTGCGTGACCGCAGCGCGTTTGATCGCATCAGAAAACGCAGCGGCGCTCGACATTCCGTGCAGATCATCCCAAGCACCAAAGATCCGGGCTGCCGGTATATCCAGCAGTCGGACTGCCTGTCCGGCCTTCGCACGATGTCCTCCTTCCTGCATCGTCGTTGCGATGGTGCGTTCGCCGCTCGATAGAACGAAACAGCGCCACCGCGTCACGGCGCGCGCATTGCCAGTGCGGCCAGCGCGCTGCTTGCCGCGCCCGTTCCCCAAGGAATAGACAATGGCGCCCACTTCGCGTGGATCACACTCGCTGATTTCATCCAACGCCAGCAGGCAATCGTTGAACATCGCGGCAGCGCCTTCCATTCCGTTTGCGGTAGCCCGCCAGCTTCGGCGGTAATTCGGCCCGCCCCAGGTCGCGCAAGCTGCTTCAATAGCCGTGGTCTTGCCGGTTGATGAATCGCCGACAAAGTGGATTCCGCCACCCTCGGCATTGCATCGGGCCAGCATCGGCCCGGCAAAGGAGGCCGACAAGGCTAGGATCAGTAGCGGGTTGCCGATGGCCCGCGCTGCTATTTCAGCCTGCCATCCGGCGAACGTTCCGGCTCGAGTGTGTTCGTCGTGTCCACGCTCACCGGACTGGAAGATCACACCCGACGCCCTGGGGCCGATCACCGTATCCGGCAACACGAATGAATCGTCGCACCACCCAACCTGCGGTGCGCAGCGCATCCGGCGTGTTGGATGCATAGTTTGGAGGTAGGTGGCCAGCATGTTCCGTGCTTTCGATGTTGGATCGATCTCGACGCCCATCGCCATCAGTTCGGCCCGCATGAGTACGCCGTCACCTGCGAGCATTTCCATGGGCATTGCCCACTCGCGTTCGTGTCCCAGAGTGTTCATGAAGCGGAGCAGCCGCCCGAAGTTTTGATCTTGGCTGTCAAAGGTCACGGCCTCGACATGGAGAGGGGAACAAACCCATGTTTGCGTGGGATCGCCCTTGCCATTGCCGAAGTACCAAACGCCGGGCCTAAATTTCACACCGCCGTGTTCAAGCCAGTCATCAAAAGCGCGGAATGCGGGCCGGTCGGTTTCGCCGGGAATCGAACTTGGCGACTCGCCCGATACCCCGGATACCTCGGGACTATCGGCAGGGGTATCAGCGACAAGGGCGTCTTTGCTAGCTTGCACCCCTGATACCTCTAATACCTCGCTTTCCGACGATGAGGCCATCGACCCGCTGGCGTTGGTATCACTGTCTTCATCGGTCAGTGCGAGGTCACCCTCTGGCAAGTCGACAGCATCAATCGCCGCAGTACCGTCGTTGCCTATCAAAAGGCTCGCTATGGCTTGTCTGACCGCATCCTTGCCATGCAATGCCGCCAAGTCGTTGAAGTCGGTCGGATTCATCTTGGATCCCTCCCGAAGAAAGGTATTGCCAAGACTCCGCCGACCGCACGGGCCGCCGCGGTCGCCTTGGTCAGCCCCGGATTTCCTTCCGTGTGGCTGTCATCGTCGGCGCACAAGATCAACGGAAGGTCAGGAAACTTTTCTCGCATGGCCTTCGCAACCAACCCAAGATTTCCGGCGTTGAAGGCCACGGCAACGGGGTGCCCAGTTGCTTCGTGAATCGTGGCGCCGGTTGCGAAGCCTTCGGCGATGCAAAGTGCCTCCGCACCCTTCACGGTGCCGATGCTGAAGTAGCATCCCATTACACGCCCGCCTGTCAGGAAGCGCTTTTTGCCGTCCGGCGCTATGAATTGAAGGGAGTGAATCTGACCATCGGCCCGCATAGGGATCACCAGCGCGTCATGGTGCAGCTTTGCGCCGTTGGCCTTGATCCCCTTTCCGGAAAGGTAGGGGTGATCGCCGGGGGATGGCGTCGCTGTTTTCCATATCAGCGCTGCTTTGCCGGCTGCTTCGGCCTTTTCGCGGGCCATGTCGGCTTCGCGCTCCCGATGCATAGCCTCCGTCTTGGCGCGGTGTGCGGCACCCTCGGCACGAGTCAGCTGGCGCCCAATGTCGGCACGCCACGTATGTGACTGCCCGGTGCGCCAATCGTATGCGTCCGGCCGCGCCACCTTGAGAGGCTGGGGATAGGCGGATAGTGTCCGCGTATTTTTGGCGGACACATGGACACTATGGTGGTGAAAGCGGCGCCGAGGAGGACGAGGCGGCGGCACGATCCCGAATTCAAGGAGCAGATCATTGCCACCTGCCTGCATCCGGGCGTATCGGTGGCGGCCATCGCGCTGGCCAACGGGCTGAACACGAACATGCTGCGCAAATGGGTCAGGGACCATTGCGCGGAATCCGAGCCAGATAAGGCGGTGGCTGAATTGGCGGCTGCACCGTCGGCGATGGTGCAGTTGACCGTGGCGCCGAGCGTTCCGCCGGCAGAAATCCGTCTGGACGTGCGCCGGGGGGGTACGACGGTCCAGATGGCATGGCCGGTGGACGCGGTGGCCAGCCTGGGGCAGTGTCTGCGCGAGCTGCTCGGATGATTCGGCCGAACGAGATCTGGGTGATGGTCGAACCGGTGGACATGCGAGGCGGCATCGATGGCCTGTCGCTGCGGGTGCAGAACCTGCTGGGACGCACCCCGTGTGACGGTGCCGCCTACGCCTTTCGCAATCGGCGGGGAACGCGCCTGAAGCTCTTGATCTGGGACGGCACCGGCGTGTGGCTGTGTCACCGGCGACTGCATCGCGGCCACTTCATCTGGCCGACGGCGGACACGAGTAGCGTGACGCTCTCGGCACGGCAATGGAGCTGGCTCGTCACCGGTGTCGAATGGCAGCGGCTCGATGCCCCGGCACCAGTCCATTGGCGCGTGTGATGACGCCGCGCCGTCATGCAAAAGTCGTACGCAAAATCAGTGGATGAACGACAGAACAATCATCGCCGGAACGACCTGTTCATCGGGCCTGGCGGGCGGTTGGCCGATACAATTGCGGCATGGATTTACACGCTGAACTTGAACGCGTCATGGCCGATTCCGCGGTAGCGGGCACGGCGGCGCAGACGATTCGCAAACTGATCGACGACGCGCAGAAGAGCGCGGCCGAACAAATCGCCCGCCGCGATACCGAGCTTCACGCCGCCCAGACCAAGATCCAGGCCCTGACGCTGGAACTGACGCATCTGCGGCGCATGCGCTTTGGCGTCAAGAGCGAAGCCCTGGATGCCGAAACCCGCGACCTGTTCCAGGAAACCCTGACCAGCGACGTCGCGGCGGCCGAAGCGGAACTCGCCAGACGCCAGGCGGAAGCAGAAGAGACGCCCGCCACGGCGCGCCCGAAGCGTGACCGAGCCGGCCGGCAACCCCTGCCTGAGCATCTGACGCGGATTGAACACCGCCATGAGCCGGAATCCTGCACCTGCAGCCAGTGCGGCAAGGATCTGGTGCTGATCGGCGAAGACGTCAGCGAGCAACTCGACGTTGAACCGGCAAAGTTCTTCGTCCATCGTCACATCCGCCCGCAGTACGCCTGCCGTGCCTGCGAGACGGTCACGGCGGCGCCGATTCCCCCCGCAGTGATCGACGGCGGCATGGCCGCCACGGGCCTCTTGGCCTGGGTGATCATCGGCAAATACCTGGATCATCTGCCGCTGTATCGCCTGGAACGGATGGCGGCCCGGGACGGGGTGACGCTCTCCCGCTCGACCCTGGCCGAATGGGTGGGCCGCATCGGTGTGGCCCTGCAACCGCTGGCGGATCGCTTGACGGCACGCCTGCTGGAACGACCGATACTGCATGCGGATGAAACGCCGGTGCAGCAGCTGGATCCGGGCACCGGCAAGACCAAACGCGCCTACCTGTGGGCCTACATGAGCAACGTGCTGGAAACCGGACCGCCGATCGTAGTGTTCGATTACCAGACCAGTCGATCGGGGGCACATGCGCGAAACTTCCTGGGGGAGTGGGAAGGCGCGCTGATGGTCGATGACTTCGGCGGCTACAAGGCGCTCTTTGGTCAAGGAGTGACCGAGTTGGGTTGCTTTGCCCACGCGCGCCGGAAGTATTTCGAACTGAACGAGGCGCAGGCCAATCCGATCGCCCAGGAGGCGCTGCTCAGGATTGCGGCGCTGTACGCGATCGAGGCGCGGGGACGGGACATGTCGATCGCGGAGCGTGCCGAGTTGCGGCAACGGGAAGCACAGCCATTGCTGGCGGCGATGCACGATTGGCTGAAGGCGACGCGCATGACGGTTGCCAACGGCGGGGGCACCGCGAAGGCGATCGACTACAGCCTGAAGCGCTGGCCGGCGCTCTCCCGCTACGCGAACAGTGGCGCCCTGCCGATCGACAACAACCCGGTCGAGAACGCCATCCGGCCGATTTGCCTGGGCAAGAAGAACTGGCTCTTCACGGGTTCCGAACGGGCCGGCAAGCGTGCCGCAGCGATCCAGAGCTTGCTGGCGACCGCGGCCCTCAACGGACTCGATCCAGCGGCTTGGCTGCGCACGACCTTGGAGAAACTGCCGACCTGCCTCAACAGCCAGATTGATGAGCTTCTGCCGCTCCCAGGCGGGGCCGCATGAATTTCTCGGCGCTGTTGGAGGCGTTGAATCAGGCGTCGGCCTTCGAGCTGTACCGGTTGCGGGTGGCGATTGATCGTGTCCTGACGGATCCCAAATGGACGGTAGCCATTCGCGCGCAGTTGCATATTGGTCAGGAGGTCGAGTATTTCGATCCCCGTGCCAATCGGCTGTGTCCCGGACAGATTCTGGAGTTCCGCACCAAGGAAGTCCTGGTGCGCCAGACCGATACGAAGCAGCTATGGTGGCTCGCCTATCCCGCCATCAACGTCAATCGTATCGATGTCAGCATGCGCGAAACATCGCAGCAGGGCTTGAGTCGAAATGAAGTGGCGATCGGCGATACCGTCGGATTCCTGGATCAAGAGCACCATCAACGCAGCGGCAAGGTCATACGACTCAACGACAAGACCGTCACCCTCAATTGCGACGGACAAAAGTGGCGTGTCGCCTACGCCCTTCTCCACAGGGTCCTGAATCAGAACCCCGTAACAACCGTTCCCGGCGCGGTCACCAAAACCTGACCTCAGCAAGGTGGTTCGGCCGAGCGCTTACCGCCAATCGCCGAAGCTGCCGGCGAGAATGCCATCATCGTGCAGCACATACCATCCGGCAGTGTCGCCGCGCTTGCCGTTGCTGGCGAAGCGATGGAGCTTTCCGTCGGCGTCGATGACCTCGGGCGGCGTTAATCCTGCGGCCTGGATCGCGTCGCGGAATTGGTCGATATGGACCAGTTCGTTCATATCGATCCTTCTTTAGGCCGTTGCGCCGTTGCTACGCGTCCTGGAATCAAGCCATGCGCTAAGGTCTTCGGGACGATACTTTACGCGGCGGCCAACCTTTATAAACGGGAGGGCATACCGGCCCGTCGATCTCCAGACTGATAACGTGCCAGGAGAAACGTCGAGAAATTCCGCAGCATCTCGCTCATCCAGTAGGATCTTTTTGGTTTCGTTGAACATGGTTCGCCTCACTTATGGATTGCTTGGATTGGTGTATCTCCAAGCGAGTGCGGCGAGTCTGGATCAATCGTTTATCCAGATCCACTCGTCAGCTAGTTGAGTGGGCAGTCAGCTAGTTGGGTTCCTATTTGGTTCTGGACTATTGCGATTGTTGAGGGCAACAATTTGCTCAAGTAGGTGAAGCACTCCTCTAAGCCCGTTTTCCCTGATATATGGACTCTTCTCATTCAGTGTTTGAACAAATTCATCTTGCGACTCATGGAGTCTTGGATTTGTTTTCCATTCGGCAAAAGCGCGGTTGAAAGAGTCGGTGGCTATCGAAAGCTTTTCCCAATCCCTACACCAGTTTTCAATGACCTTCACACTAGTTAGGACTCCGAATTTCTCGAGCATGTCTTTGGCGAACTCTGCTTTACTCTTGTAGTAACTTGGCTTCCTCTGCCACCTTACCCAGTAGCCGAAGACGCCATCCTTGGCATCAGTTCTAGGATCCCCTTGTGCTCTCGATTTGCCTCCGTTGCTACGTGGTTCTCGCTCCTGGGCTACTACTTTGTTCTTAAATTCGCTAAGGATTTTTCTGATTGCATCCGGATCCTCATCGCGTAAGGCAATCATCATTGCTTCAATGCCATCAAAATCCTTCATCAATTCCCTAATAAAGTGGTCCGCCCTAGCTTCAGCGGCTTTCGCTGCGTCAGCTTCGCCCTTCGCGATTCTCATATCGATCTTTGCTTCTGCAATCAGGTAAGCAGCAGAAATAAGAACCTGCTCATGGTCTTGATCCAGGTTTTTTAAGTGGCCGAGAATGTCCTCAAAACTATCACCTATGTCGGCGGTGTTTTTCATCTCGCGATCCCTAGCATTGTCCTGGCCGACCTAACCTTGACTCTTTGGCGGGTTTCTTTTGTCCAGCCGCATTCATCATTGCATTGGTGGCCGCATTGACCGATGCACGCACCGGATCAAGATCAAGCCGGGCATAGATCGCGGTTGCTTGTTGGCTCTTGTGATTTAGGCTCTTGCCGATGATCGCCAGCGATGCGCCTTGCTTCGCTTGCCAACTGCCCAAGGTGCGCCGCAGGTCATGGATTCGTAGAGGATCAATACGGGCGCCCTCGGTGTCGAGCTTCAGCCGCTTGGCGATCTTTCTGGCACGTTCCAGCGCATCGGTCAGGGCTTCGCCTTCCACCACGGGGAAAGCCTTGTCAGCGGTCTCTATGCGCGCCGCAAGCTGGGTCAGTTCGTCCCGGTCGAATATCCGCTGCCAGCCCTTTTTTGGTTCCATCAGGTGTCCGCTCTTGCCATCACCGGGAAACACGAAAGCACCGTCGGCGGTTTCCTTGCGTGTAGTCAGGATCGCCGCCGCTTCCGGTGAAAGGGTCACGTTTTGCGGGGTGCCGTTCTTGGTGTTGGGGATACGCCAGATGCCCTCATCAAGCCTAATCTGATTCCAGCGCATCGCCAGCACGTTGGCCCGACGTGCCCCGGTCAGCAGCGACAGCAAGAAGAAATCGCGGACAGTGCTATTTGTTTCCTGCCCGACAGATGCGAAAAAGCGCGGCAGTTCGTCGGCATGTAGAAAGCGGTCGCGGACTGTCTCGCCGTATTTGCTTACGCCCGTTGCCGGGTTGCTTGTTACCAGCCCGTCCTCACTTGCTAGTCCGTAGATGCTGGATACAAGCGCCCGCACTCTGTTAGCCATTACCGGGTGCGTTTTGCCGATTGCGCGCACCAGCGGCTTAACGTCAGCGACAGATACCTTGCTGATCTTCTTCTTCGCTATCGGCGCCAGATACTTGGCGAACTGGCTCTTGTATTCGCCTTTGGTCTTGGGCGACAGCAAAGCGCCGTTCTTCTTCCGCTTGTTCTCGATGAAGTGCTTAAAGTATTCATCAAGCGTTTGTTCTTCCTTCGCAGCGCGCTTAACGGCGGCAGGGTTATCGCCGGTAGCGTAAAGGCCCAGCTTGGTCTCGGCTTCCTTGCGGGCGTTCTCCACGGTCATGTCAGGGAATACGCCCAACTTCAGCCAGGTCATGTCAGCTTCGACACGCTTGACGATGTAAAAGGTTTTCGTCCCGGCTGCCGTTACGCGCAGGGCCAACTTCGGCACGATCTCATCGTAATAGGTTGCTCGCTTGCCAGCTTCCGGCAGCAGCAGGTCTTTGATATTGTCCTTGCCGAATTTGATCCGCGTTACTTTCTTAGGCTTCGCGCCTTCGGGCGATTCTTGGGCAGCTTCGATTCGCTTTGACATGGCTTATACTCCTTGTCTTGGAACACGGCGGGCTAGCAGCGGGCTAGCACGGGCTAGCACGGGCTAGCAAATTCGGTTAATTTTCATGCTAGCCCGTTAAAGTCAGTATAGTCGCAATGCCTTGCTGTGTATAGGTTTGTTAAGGTTCAGGTAGTCAGGTAAAGACAGTGGTGGTCTGATTCGTAATCAGTAGGTCGCCAGTTCGATTCCGGCCAACAGCACCAATTCATCGGGCCTGTCTCCTGTTCGGAGGCAGGCCTTGTTTTTTTGGGGACGCGCATGCAGATCAAGGACAGTGTTTTCATCATCACCGGCGGAGCCTCGGGCCTCGGCACGGGTACCGGGCGGATGCTGGTGGAGCAGGGTGGCAAGGTGGTGCTGGCCGACCTCAACGAAGCAGCGGGAAATGCATTGGCTGCCGAGTTGGGCGCCAACGCGCGCTTTGTCACCACCAACGTCGCCGACGAGGCGAGCGCGAAGTCTTGCGTCGCGGCGGCACTGGCCGCGTTCGGCGGACTGCACGGCCTGGTCAATTGCGCCGGGATCGCTCCGGCGGAGAAGGTGTTGGGCAAGAATGGTCCGCATTCGCTGGACGTCTTCGCGAAGACCGTGACGGTCAACCTGGTCGGCAGTTTCAACATGATCCGGCTGGCGTCGGAGGCGATGAGCCAGGGCACGCCGAATGCGGCCGGCGAGCGCGGCGTGATCGTCAGCACCGCCTCGGTCGCGGCCTACGACGGCCAGATCGGGCAGGCGGCTTACGCCGCCTCGAAAGGCGGCGTGGTAGGCATGACGCTGCCGATCGCGCGCGAACTGGCGCGCTTCGGGATTCGCGTCATGACCATCGCCCCCGGCATTTTCGAAACGCCGATGCTGCTGGGCATGCCCAAGGAGGTGCAGGACGCGCTGGGCAAGATGGTGCCCTTCCCCTCCCGCCTGGGCAAGCCGGCGGAGTACGCGGCGCTGGTCAGGCATATCGTCGAGAACGAGATGCTCAACGGCGAGGTGATCCGCCTCGATGGCGCCATTCGCATGGCGCCGAAGTGACGGAGCCGCTCTGCTCCGTCATCCCCGCGTAGGCGGGGATCCAGATCGCAAGTGAGACTGGATTCCCGCTTTTGCGGGAATGACAACCCCATGCCTCGTACCGACCAATCCTGTTACCACTGCGGCCTGCCGATTCCGGCAGGCGCGGAGTTTCCGGTCGAGATCGACCAGACCCGGCGCGAGATGTGTTGCGCCGGTTGCCAGGCGGTGGCGCAGGCCATCGTCGGCAACGGTCTTGGCGACTACTACCGTCATCGCGACGCCCTGCCGGAAAGCCCGCGCGAGGCGCTGCCGCAGGTGCTGGCCGATTTCGGCCTGTTCGACCATCCCGACGTGCAGAAGAACTTCGTGCGGCGTGCCGAGGGCGTGGCGGGCGAACACGAACGCGAAGCGGCGCTGATCCTCGAGGGCATCACCTGCGCCGCCTGCGTCTGGCTCAATGAATCGCACGTACGACGCCAGCCGGGAGTAACCTCGGTCGACATCAACTACACCACGCGCCGCGCGCGCGTGCGCTGGGACGAGCGCGTTACCAGGTTGTCGGCGATCCTCGAAGCGATATCCGCCATCGGCTATCGCGCCCATCCCTACGATATCGGTCGGGCGGAGGAACTGGCGCAAAAGGAGCGCAAGACGGCTTTGTGGCGGCTGTTCGTCGCCGGCTTCGGCATGATGCAGGTGATGATGTACGCCGTGCCGGTGTATCTGGCGGATGGCGACATGACGCCGGACATCGAGCAACTGATGCGCTGGGCCAGCCTGATCCTGACGGTGCCGGTGATCGGATACTCTGCGGCGCCTTTCTTCGTCAGCGCGTGGCGCGATTTGAAACTGCGTCGCGTCGGCATGGACGTGCCGGTGGCGCTGGGCGTCGGCGCGGCCTTCGCCGCCAGCGTCTGGGCCACGCTGATCGCCGCAGGCGAGGTGTATTTCGATTCCGTCACGATGTTTGTTTTCTTCCTGCTCTCGGGGCGCTATCTGGAAATGATGGCGCGGCAACGGGCAGCGCGCAGCGTCGAAACCCTGGCCCGCGCCATTCCGGCCTTTGCCACGCGCCTTGCCAGTTGGCCGAGCAGGGCAGGCGAGGTGGACGGCGAGCGCGTTGCCGTGGCCCAGTTGAATGTCGGCGATGCCGTTCAGGTCAAGCCGGGTGAAACGATCCCGGCCGATGGCAGCGTGCTCGACGGCATGAGCGCGGCGGATGAATCACTGCTCACCGGCGAAAGCCGGCCGGTGCAAAAGCGCATTGGCGACGCCTTGATCGGCGGCAGCGTGAATACTTCCAGCCCGTTGGTGATGCGGGTCGAGCGCGTCGGCGAGTCGACCCGCGTTGCCGCCATCCAGCGCCTGATGGAGCGGGCGGCGGCGGAAAAGCCGCAGCTGGTGGAAATGGCCGACCGGGTTGCCGGCCGTTTCATCGTCGCCCTGTTGCTGCTGGCGGTGGCGACCGCGCTCGCCTGGTGGTGGCTGGATCCGTCGCGCGCGCTGTGGGTCTTCGTCGCGGTGCTGGTGGTGAGTTGCCCCTGTGCGCTGTCGCTGGCGACGCCGGCGGCGCTGACCGTGGCGACCGGCGCCCTCGCTGCGCGCGGCGTTCTGGTGACGCGCGGCCATGCCATCGAGGCGCTGGCGCGCGCCGATCGTTTCGTGTTCGACAAGACCGGCACGCTTACCGTGGGGCGCATGGAACTGGTGGAGACAATCCCGATCGTTGGCGATGCGCTGCAGGCGCGGGCGCTGGCGGCGGCACTCGAGCGCGGGTCGGAACATCCCATCGCGCGGGCGCTGGCAGCCGGCGGCATCGATTCAGGAATCGCGGTCGACGGCCTGCGCGCCACCACGGGGGCCGGGGTCGAAGGGCGGATGGCTGGTTCGCTGTGGCGCCTGGGCCGTCCCGATTTCGTCGCCGGCCTGCACGGCCTGGCGATTCCGGCCGATGCGCTGGCGGCAGTCGGCGTTGGCGACACGGTGATTGCACTGGGAAGCGCGCAGGGTTGGCAGGCATTCTTTCGCCT
>JBIKLV010000021.1:0-51220 GCA_044359585.1 Sulfuritalea sp.
CCGCCAGCCAGGAGCAGAGTGCCGGCGTGGGCCAGATCAACGGCGCCATGGGCCAGCTGAACAAGGCCACCCAGCAAAACGCCTCGTCGTCCGAGGAACTGGCCGCCACGGCCGAGGAAATGGGTGGCCAGGCCGCCCAGCTTCAGGAACTGATGGAGTTCTTCAAGATCGAGACGCAGAGCGGCTCAAGAGTCGGCGCCGGCGCTACGGCAAAGCGTGGCCGCAGCACCGCCGCGGCGACCCCCGCCGCCGCGCCGGCCAAGCGTGCCGCGCGCAATGCGCCGGTGGCTGCGGTCGAAGGCGACTTCGAGCGCTTCTGAGTCCGACACGGGAGAAGACCATGGCAAACGTCGTCCAACAAGCCAGTGCCGCCCCGGTCCGTGCCGGCGGGAAACCGCCGGTGCTGCTCAATGCGCCGGACATCCAGCAGTACCTGACCTTCCTGCTTTCCGGCGAGATGTACGCGGTGGGCATCCTCAACGTCAAGGAGATCATCGAGTACGGCCAGCTCACGGAGATTCCGATGATGCCGGCCTTCATCCGCGGCGTGATCAACCTGCGCGGCGCGGTGGTGCCGGTGATCGACCTGGCGGCGCGCTTCGGCGGCGCCCCCAGCGAACAGTCGCGCCGCACCTGCATCGTGATCATCGAACTGGTGGGCGAGGACGAGCATCACGATATCGGCATCGTGGTCGATGCCGTGTCCGAGGTGCTCGAAGTCTCCTCCGCCGACATCGAACCGGCGCCGAGCTTCGGCGCCCGCATCCGCGCCGACTTCATCGCCGGCATGGGCAAGATCGGCGGCAAGTTCGTGATCATGCTCGATATCAAGAAAGTGCTCTCGGTCGACGAGATCGCCACGCTGGCGACCGTATCAGACGGCAGCAGCCGCCAGGCCGAGGCGGCAGGAGTCGGCGCGTGACATTCCGCGCCGTGTCGCCAGCGCCGACTTTCCGTCATGCGGCGGAAGGCGGCGCAGCGCGCGGCGCGAAAATCTGCGGCAGTGATGCAGGGCAGACATCATGAACGACGGCGCTTTTGCAAGAATGCCCTTGTGGCTGCGGCTCACCGCTGTGGCCTTCCTTGCGCTGGCCGTGCTGATCGGCGGCACCATCGCCTGGAGCAGCCGCCACAACCGCAACGCGGCGATCGACCAGGCCGTGGCGCTTTCGCTTAGCCTGCACGAATCGACCATGGCCGGACTCACCGCCATGATGATCACCGAAACCATGCACAAGGCTCACCTGCTGCTGGACCAGGTCAAGCAGATGGAATCGGTGCGCGAACTGCGCGTGGTCCCCACCGACGTGGCCCTGCTGGGCGTCGAAAGCGCCAAGGACGAAGGCAAGCCGCGCAACAACCTGAAGCCGACGGCACAGGAGAGCAAGGTCATTGCCTCCGGCGTGGATCTGATCGAAACCGGCCGTGACGAAAAAGGTTCCTACCTGCTGGTGATACGCCCGACCAAGAACGTCAAGAAGTACCTCGGCAAGAATTGCCTCGAATGCCACGACGCCGAGGAAAACGCCGTGCTGGGCGTGATCAGCATGAAGATCTCGCTGAACCAGGTGGACGCCGCCGCGGCCGACTTCCTGTGGAAGAACATCCTGGTTTCCGGGCTTTCCGCCCTGCTGCTGCTCGGCCTCCTCGGCCTGGGCATACGTCGCTTCCAGCAACGGGTGATCGGCGGCGAACCGGCCGAGGTCGCGATCCTGGTTTCCAAAGTCGCTGCCGGCGACCTCAGCGTCCGCATCGACGTGAAGCCGGGTGACACCTCCAGCATCACGGCGGCGGTGGAAACCATGGTGGTGAAACTGGCCGGAATCATCAACGACGTCACCAGCAATGCCGACGCCCTGTCCAACGCCTCGGGACAGGTCTCTGCGACGGCGCAGTCCCTGTCCCAGTCCTCGTCGCAGCAAGCGGCCTCGGTCGAGCAGACCACCGCCAGCGTCGAGCAGATGACCGAATCGATTTCCCGCAACACCGAGAACGCCAGGGTTACCGACAAGATCGCCGCCGGCGCCGCGCGGCAGGCCGAGGAAGGTGGCCGCGCGGTGAAGGACACGGCGGAGGCGATGAAGTCCATTGCCGGCAAGATCGGCATCATCGACGACATCGCCTACCAGACCAACCTGCTGGCCCTGAACGCCGCGATCGAAGCGGCGCGTGCCGGCGAACACGGCAAGGGCTTCGCGGTGGTGGCCGCCGAGGTGAGGAAGCTCGCCGAGCGCAGCCAGGTCGCCGCGCAGGAGATCGGGCAACTGGCCGGCACCAGCGTCAAGCTGGCCGAGCAGGCCGGCCGGCTGCTCGACGAGATGGTGCCCAGCATCAAGAAGACCTCCGACCTGGTGCAGGAAATCGCCGCCGCGAGCAAGGAACAGAGCGCCGGCGTCGGCCAGATCAACGGCGCCATGGGACAGTTGAACCAGGCCACGCAGCAGAACGCGTCCGCCTCCGAGGAGCTGGCCGCCACCGCCGAGGAAATGGGTGGCCAGGCGGCGCAGTTGCAGGAACTGATGGAGTTCTTCAGCATCGAGGCGCGGGATACCGCGGGGGACTCTCAAGGCAGGCAGGACATGCAGGTCCGGAACAACAAAAAAGGGAGAAAACCATGAAAAAGCTCGGATCGATACGCGTTCGCCTGTTGTTGCTCTACTCATTGCTCGTGCTCGGCACGGGCTGGTACGTGGTTTCCAGCATTCGCCAGGAGATCGCCAATCTGAGCGAAGGCAAGCGCATCGCGGCGGTGACCGAGCTCGCCGTGGCCAGCAGCGCGCTGGTCCATGAGTTGCAAAAGGAACGCGGCCTGTCGGCCGGCTTCATCGGCTCAAAGGGCGAGAAGTTTCGCGATGCACTGAGCAAGCAGCGTGGCGACACCGATGCCCGTCGCAAGGCGCTGACCACGATCATGGCGGCGCGTCTCGACAAAGCGCCGCCGCAGATCGCGGAGAGCCTGAAAAAAGCTGGCGACGCGATCACCGCGATCGACGCCAGGCGCCAGCAAGTCAGCGCGCTGACGCTGGCCGGACCCGAGTCGTTCGCCTTCTACACCGGGAGCATCGACAACTTCCTCACCACCCTCGACCTCGTCGCGCCCAATCTGGAGGATGCCGGCATGGCACGGCGCTTTTCGGCCTATGTCATGTTCCTCCAGGCCAAGGAACAGGCGGGGCGCGAGCGGGCCACGATCAATGGCATCTTCGCCGCCGACCGGCCGCTGGTGGTATCGCTGTTCCGGCGCCTGCAAGGGCTGATCACGGCCCAGGAAATCTACCTCGCCAGCTTCCGCAACCTGGCCGACGCCGAATCCACCCAGGTCCTTGCCGCGCTGCTGGCGGACAAGCCGGCGCAGGAGACCGTCCGCATGCGCGGCATCGCCATCGAGCAAGCCTTTCTCGGCAATTTCGAGGTGGAACCGGCGACCTGGTTCGCCACCATCACCGCCAAGATCGATGCCATGAAAGGGCTGGAGGACCGGCTTGCCGCGGGTATCGAAAAGGAATCCGCAAACCTGGTCACCAAAGCCTGGCGCGGTCTGGTGCTTGACCTGGTGATCCTGCTCGTCATCGCCTTCAGCCTGAGCTTCGTCCACCTGCTGGCGCGACTGCTGCGCGACGTGGCCGATGCCTCGCGCGCGGCACGCGACATCGCGAACGGCGACCTGACGATCCAGGTACGGGTCGACCGCAAGGACGAAATCGGCGAACTGCAGGACTCGATCGACCGCATAGTGAAAAAGCTGTCGCACACCATGAGCGAGGTATTGACCGCGAGCGATTCTCTGACCGGCGCCGTCAGCCAGGTTTCGGCGACGGCGCAGTCACTGTCGCAGTCCGCCTCCGAACAGGCGGCCACGGTCGAGCAATCGACCGCCAGCATCGTGGACATGGTCGAATCCATAAAGCTCAACACCAGCAATGCCAAGGTCACCGAAACCATGGCAGCCGAAGCGGCGGCCCAGGCCATCGAAGGCGCGAGCACGGTGCGCGAAACGGCGGAGGCGATGCAGGCCATCGCCGGCAAGATCGGCATCATCGACGACATCGCCTACCAGACCAACCTGCTGGCGCTCAATGCCGCGATCGAAGCCGCGCGGGCGGGTGCGGCCGGACGCGGCTTCGCCGTGGTCGCCGCCGAAGTTCGTAAACTGGCGGAACGCAGCCAGATCGCCGCGCAGGAAATCGGCAAGCTGGCCGCCAACAGCGTGCAGACCGCGGAAAAGGCCGGCAAACTGCTTGACCGCATGCTGCCCGGCATCACCCGGACATCCGACCTGGTGCACGAAATCGCGGCCGCGAGCGACGACCAGGGCCGCGGCGTGGAACAGATCGGGCGCGCCATGGGCCAACTGAACCAGACCACCCAGCAAAACGCAGCGGCCTCCGAGGAACTCGCCGCCACCGCCGAGGAGATGGCCGGCAACGCGGCGCAGTTGCAGGACCTGATGGAGTTCTTTCACATCGATCCGACGAAAGTCGGCGCTGGCGGTACGGCAAGTCCGTCCGGTGCCGTTGACCAGGGAAGGTGACCCAGCCCCATGAACACTCCCCGTGAAATCCTCTACAGCGAGCCCTCGCTATCCGCCGATGCGGTGAAGGATTCGCTGCTGCTGATCGTCGATGATGTGCCGGCCAACCTGAGCATCCTCGGCGACCTGCTGCACGATGCCGGCTATCAGGTCAAGGCCGCCAACTCGGGCCGTGCCGCGCTGCGCTATGCCGCCCAGGAACCGCGCCCGGCGCTGATCGTGCTCGACGTGATGATGCCGGAGATGGACGGCTACCAGGTGCTCGCCGCGCTGCGACAGGACCCGCGGACGCGCGACATCCCGGTGATCTTCCTTACCGCGCTGGACAACGCGCGTGACGAGGAACGCGGCTTCCAGCATGGCGCCGCCGACTACATCACCAAGCCGATCAAGCCCGACGTGGTGCTGGCGCGCGTGCGCAGCCAGTTGCTGGCGCGCCTGGCGGGGAACTGGCTGCGCGACCAGAACGCGGCACTGGAAGCCGAAGTCGCGCGGCGCATGGAGGAAAACGAACTGATCCAGGCGGTCAGCATCCGCGCCCTGGCCCACCTCGCGGAAACCCGCGACCCGGAGACCGGCAACCACATCCTGCGCACCCAGGGCTACGTGCGCCTGCTGGCAACCCGCCTGCAGACGCACACCCGCTTCCGCGCCACGCTCGATGACGCCTACATCAAGATGCTGGCGGCCTCGGCGCCGCTGCACGACATCGGCAAGGTCGGCATTCCCGATTCCATCCTGCAAAAGCCGGGCAAGCTGACGGCGGAGGAGTGGGAGATCATGAAGACCCACTCCAAACTCGGCAGCGACGCCATCGAGCAGGCCGAGCGCGACATGGACCGGCCGGTGGAGTTCCTCGGGCTGGCCAAGGAAGTCGCCCACTGGCACCACGAGCGCTGGGACGGCCGCGGCTATCCGGACGGGCTGCAGGAGGACTTGATCCCCATCTCGGCACGCCTGATGACCATGGCCGACGTGTTCGACGCGCTGATTTCCAGGCGCTGCTACAAGGATGCGATGCCGCTGACGCAGGTGGTCGACATCATCAGTTCGGAGCGCGGCCGCCAGTTCGATCCGGACATTACGGACGCATTCCTCGCCGGATTCGAGGAATTCGCGGCAATCGCGGCGCAGCATAGCGACGCAGCGACATGAACGCCAGAGCGCTCCGGGCCGGACGCAGCCGTGCCACCATCATGGCGGTGGTGCTCGGCTACGCCGCGTTCGGCGCACTGTGGATACTGTTGTCCGACGCGGCGATGAACCACCTGCTAAGCGATCCGGCGCTGGTCGCGCGGGCCGGCACGCTCAAGGGCCTGGGCTTCGTCGCCGTCACCACCCTGCTGCTCTACCTGCTGCTGAACAATTCCGGCTTTTCACCCGATGTATTCGCCGCCCACCGGGGCCGCTCCCTGTTGCGGCCGCTGGCCGTGGTCTGCATCCTCGTGCTGGCCATAACGGCCTCCGCCATCCGGTTCCGGCTTGCGGAGCACCGGCAAAGCGAAGCCGGCCGCATTCAGACCATCGCCGACACCAAGACGCGGCAGATTCTCGACTGGCTGCGCGAACGCCGCGGCGATGCCCAACACGTGGCCGCCGATCGCAGCCTGGCCGAAGACTATGCGGACTGGACGGCAAACAAGGACTCGCACGCCCGCGACAACCTGATCACCCACCTCGACAACTACCGGACCACCAAACCTTACGCCAATGTGACGCTGCTCGACCGCGCCGGGCAGGCCATGTGGAGTTCATCCGGCGCGGGTACGCCGCGCGACCAGCGCCTCCTGCTGGCTGCCGACCGCGACATGGAGCGACAGGCGATCGGCCCGCCCCAGCCCTATCGCGACGCGTCCGAGCGCCTCCACCTCGCATTCATCGCTCCGCTAGCTACCAAAACCGGCCAACCCGGCGGCGTGGTCATCCTCGGTGTCGATCCGGTCCGCGAACTGTTCCCGTTGCTGCAGTCGTGGCCGGTGCCCAGCGCCAGCGCCGAAGTCCTGCTGTTCCGCCGCGACGGCGAACAGGTGCTCTACCTCAACGAGTTGCGGCACACCGCCGATGCCGCGGCGAAACTGCGCCTGCCAGTGGCGACATCCGCACTTCTCGCCGCCCGCGTCCTGCGCGGCGACGTAGAGCCGGGTCGCTTGTTCGAGGGCGAGGATTACCGGGGCGTGGCGGTGCTCGGCGTGGCGCGCCCCGTACCCGGCACCGAATGGCACCTGATCGCCAAGATCGACCGCGCGGAGCTGTACGAAAAAGCCTGGCAGGAAAGCCTCTGGATCGGGCTGGCCGGCTTGTTGACCCTGTTCATCGCCGCCATCGGCGCCATCCTCTGGCGCCAGCATCACCGGCTCGCGGAAGCCGCGCGCGACAGCGCGGCACGGGCGGAAAAGTTGCGCTCGCTGGAACTGCTCGACAACCTGGTTCGCAGTTCCGACGACATCATCTACGTCAAGGATGATGCCGGGCGCTATCTGCTGTTCAACCAGGCGGGCTGTAGGTTCTTCAGTACCGAAGAATCCTTTTTGCTGGGCAAGGATGCCGCCGCGCTTTTACCGAGCGAAGAGGCGCAAGCCATCCTCGCCCTGGACCAGCGCCTGCGCGAGGAGAACCTCACGCTCACGGTCGAGGAAGAACTCAGCGCCCACGACGGCAAGCGCTTCCTGCTATCGACCAAGGGACCGCTGCACGATGCGGAAGGCGAGGTGATCGGCACCTTCTGCATTGCTCGCGACATCACCGAACGCAAGCAGATGGAGCGCGAACTCTCCGCCACCGCTGCGTCGCTCAAGGACTCCCTGGCTCGGGCGCAACTGCTGCTCGATTCGGCGATGGACGCGGTCATCTGCATCGACCAGGACGGCATCGTCCAGGCCTGGAATGCAAGCGCCGAAACCATCTTTCGCCATCCGGCAGACCAGGCGCTCGGCCGGTCGCTGGGCGATCTGATCGTGCCGCCGGCTTTCCGCGAGCGCCATCGCCAGGGCCTCGAACGCTTCATCCGGACCGGCCAGCGCAATGCCGTCGGCAAGCGCCTGGAGTTGATCGGAATGCGCGCCGATGGCTGCGAGTTTCCCATCGAACTGACCATCGGCGCCCTGCGCGACGGCGAGAAGTACCTGTTCACCGCCTACATCCGCGACATCAGCGAACGCCGCGCGGCCGAAGATGTCCTGCGCGCATCGGAGCAACGCTTCCGCGACCTGGTCAACACCACGGACGGCATCGTCTGGGAAGCCGACGCGACGACCTTCGAGTTCACCTTCGTCAATCCCCAGGCCGAGCGACTGCTGGGGTATGCCACCCAGGAATGGACGCAGCCCGGGTTCTGGGAGATGCGCCTGCATCCGGAAGACAGGGAGTGGGCGCCCCAGTACCGGGCCACGTGCGCCACAGGCCGCGACCCCTACAACCTGGAATACCGCCTGCTCGCCCGTGACGGCCGCACGGTATGGGTCCATGACAAGGTGACGGTGGTCGCCGAAGACGGCGCGCCGCGCTGGCTGCGCGGCATCATGATGGACATCAGCGAACGTCGCGAATCCGACGAGATGCTGAGGAAGCTGTCGCTGGCGGTCGAACAGAGTCCGGAAAGCATCGTCATCACCAACATCAAGGCGGAAATCGAATACGTCAACGAATCCTTTTGCCGAACCACCGGCTTTCGCCGCGACGAAGTCCTCGGCAAGAATCCGCGCATCCTGCATTCCGGGCAGACGCCGTCCGATACCTATGGGGCGATGTGGGAGCAACTGATTCAGGGCATCCCCTGGAAGGGGGAATTCTTCAACCGACGGAAGGATGGCAGCGAGTACGTGGAATTCGCGATCGTCACGCCCATCCACCAGCCCGACGGTTCCATCAGCCATTACGTCGCGGTGAAGGAGGACATCACCGAAAAGCGCCGTGTCGGCCGGGAACTCGACCAGCACCGTCATCACCTGGAGCAACTCGTGGCCAACAGAACCGCAGAACTCGAGGAAGCCCGGCGCCATGCCGAGGCGGCCAACGTGGCCAAGAGCAGCTTCCTGGCCAACATGAGCCACGAGATCCGCACGCCGATGAACGCCATCGTCGGACTCACCTACATCCTGCGCCGCACCCAGCCGACCCCCGAGCAGGCCGACAAGCTGACCAAGATCGACGAGGCGGCGGAGCACCTGATGGCGATCATCAACGACATCCTCGACCTGTCCAAGATCGAGGCCGGCAAGCTGACCCTGGAACAAGCGGATTTCTCGCTCTCGACGATCCTCGACCACACCCAGTCGCTGATCGCCGAACAGGCGCGCGCCAAGGGCATCGACGTCCGGCTCGAATGCGAAGGCGTTCCCCACTGGCTGCGCGGCGATCCGACGCGCCTGCGCCAGGCGCTGCTCAATTACGCCGGCAACGCCGTCAAGTTTACCAAGCGCGGCTCGGTCACCCTGCGCGCCCTGCTGGAAGAGGAAACCGCGGACGACGTGAAGATCCGCTTCGAAGTCGAGGACACCGGCATCGGCATACCCGCCGACCAGTTGCCCGGCCTGTTCCAGGCCTTCGTCCAGGCCGATGCTTCGACCACCCGGAATTATGGCGGCACGGGCCTCGGACTGGCGATCAGCCGTCGCCTGGCGACCATGATGGATGGGGAATCCGGCGTCGAAAGCCAGGTCGGACGCGGCAGCACCTTCTGGTTCACGGTGCGCCTGCAACGCGGCCACGGCATAGTACCCACCGCCAAGCGAATGCCCGGCACTGCCGACGACGACATCGAATCCGTACTGCGCCGCCGGCATGCCGGCGCCCGCATCCTGCTGGCCGAGGATAACGCCGTCAATCGCGAAGTCGCGTTGGAACTGATCCATGCCGCCGGGCTGACCGCCGACGTCGCCAAGAACGGCGGAGAAGCCGTCGCCAAGGCCACCAACATCGCCTACGACCTGATACTGATGGATGTGCAGATGCCGGTGCTGAACGGCTTGGATGCCACCCGTGCGATACGGCTCCTGCCCGGCGGCGCCCGTACCCCGATCCTGGCCATGACGGCAAATGCATTCGACGAGGATCGCACCGCTTGCCGCGAGGCCGGGATGAGCGATTTCGTCGCCAAACCGGTGGACCCGCCACAGTTCTACGCCAAATTGCTGAAATGGCTGCACGACGGCGACCCAGCCAGCAGCGCAGGCGAAGGAGCCATCGTGTTGCCGGGTGCGACAACGGCCGCGCCACGACCGGCGCAACCCGACGAACTGCTGCGGCGGCGACTGGCCGGAATCCCGGGTCTCGACCTGGGCCTTGGCCTGGCAATGATGCGCGGCAACGTCGACAAGTTCGCCCGCCTGCTGGTGCTTTTTGCCGACGGCTACCACCAGCATGCCGACCAGATTCTGTCGCGACTTGCCGCTGGCGACCTTGCGGCAATCGAACCTCTTGCGCATTCCCTGCGCGGATCCGCGGGCATGCTCGGCGCCGTCGGCATCTCGGAAGCGGCGAGCACGGTGTTGTCCGCCATGGACAACAACCAGGGCGTCGAGGAAATCCGGCGCCTGAGCATGGACCTCGCGGAGAACCTGTCCCGCCTGGTGGCCAGCATCCGCGAAGAATCGACTGAACTGGCGGAACCGCAGGTAGTCGTGCAAAGGCCCACGCGCCTGTCCGAAGTCCTCGGGCAACTGGAAAACTTCCTTGAACAGGGCGACATGGCGGCCAGCTATCTGGCCAAGGAGGAAGCGGACCTGCTGGCCAGCGCCATGGGCCCGGTGGCCGCCACCATGCAGGAGAAGATCGACGCCTTCGACTACGAGGCCGCCGCGGCCACCCTGCGCGAGTTCCGCGGCAACGTGGGAGTCGCCGCCTGATGCGCGACGCCCTGACGGCAGGACGGCCTAGCTCTTGCCGGGCATGAATTCCATCGTCAGCCGCACCAGTTCGGCGATCGACCCGGCCTGCAGCTTCTGCATGATCAGGTGCCGATAGGTTTCCGCGGTACGCTGGCTGATGCCCAGTTCGTGGGCGATGGTCTTGGTCAGCTTGCCTTCGAACACGCCCTCGAGGACTTCCCGCTCGCGCGGCGTCAACAGCGACATGCGCTCGCCGATTTCGCGGCTGCGCGCCTGGATCTCGGCACGCGCGCGGTCGATGCGCAAGCCATCCTGGATGCGGTCGAGCAGGCGCTGCGTGGAAAACGGCTTCTGGAAAAAATCCAGGGCGCCGCCGCGCATGGCGCGCACCACCGAGGGCACCTCGGCATAACTCGATATGAATATGATCGGCAGGTCGATGCCCTGGTGCCGCAGTTCGTCCTGAAGTTCCAGGCCGCTCATGCCGGGCATGCGCACGTCGGTGACTATGCAACCCGCAAGCGAAGACAGATCCTGCTTGAGGAAGCTGGGCGCATCGTTGAACACCGCATAGGGCAGGCCCACTGATTCGACGAGATCGACCAGAAGAAAGGTGATCACCTGATCGTCGTCGATCAGATAGACGTTCGGCTGGGGTCGGTCGGGTTTCTTGGTTGACATCGAGAAGCGGAACCTCTATCGCGTTTCGGCGGGCCGGAATCCTTGTACATCGCGCGATGCTTCGCGCCTACGTAGATACCGCAGTTTGCAGCGTAATTTCCGGATGCACAAGAAGCGGCGTCTTTGAGAACATAGGCAAAAGGAAGAATGCTCGAAAAATTATTTGAACGCTTGTTGACGCCCCATTTTAGCTGCGTTTGGGGCTGTCGTGGGCAGCCAAACCGTCAATAAATCAGTCATCTCCTGCTTGCAAAAACATTTATGGCTGCATTCGACAATCCGGAAATCAGTACCGCCGAGTTTGCCCAGTTCCAGAAGCTGATCTACCGCATTGCCGGGATCAGCCTGGCCGACTCGAAAAAGGTGCTGCTGGCCGGGCGCCTCGGACGACGCTTGCGGCACCTCAACCTGCCGAGCTTCGGCGATTACTTCCGCCTGGTTTCCAGCGGCGACGAAGCCGATGAGCTGCAGACCATGGTCGACCTGCTGACCACCAACGAGACCTATTTCTTCCGCGAAGAGGCCCATTTCGACTTCCTGGCGAAGACCATCGTGGCCAACCACCCGCCGGCAACGCCATTCAACGTCTGGAGCGCCGCATCGTCGACCGGCGAGGAGATTTACACCATATCCTTCGTGCTGGCCGATACGCTTGGCATCGACGCGCAATGGAGCGTCACCGGCTCGGACATATCCACCGCAGTGCTTGCCACCGCGCAGCGCGGCCTGTACTGGCTCGACCGCACGCGCGGCCTGCCGCAGAGCTACCTGCGCAAGTACTGCCTGAAGGGCGTGCGCAGCCAGGAAGGCGGCTTCATGATTGCGCCGGAGATCAAGCGCCACACGCGCTTCCAGCAGGTCAACCTGAACCGGACGCTGCCTGCGCTGGGCAAGTTCCATGTCATCTTCCTGCGCAACGTCATGATCTACTTCGATGCCGAAACCAAACGCCAGGTCGTCGCGCGACTGGTCGAGCAATTGCATCCCGGCGGCTATTTCATCGTCGGCCATTCCGAGAGCCTCAACGGCCTGACGGAAAGCCTGCGCGCCGTGAAGCCCACCATCTACCAACTGCCCACCTGACGCTCATGGCACCGAGCGCCACCTGCCGAAAATGAAACACGCGAAAAGCGAATTGAAGTCCCCCCACCCCCATCCCCGCCCCAGGGCGTGGCTACCAGCCCGCTCGCTTCGCTCGACTATCACCAGTCGCTCCGAACGTGCTATTTCACGTTAAGCCATGACAAACAAAATCAAGGTCATGATCGTCGATGACTCCGCCGTGGTCCGCCAGGTGAACCGCGAGACTCTGGAGCGGGAAGCCGACATCGAGGTGATCGGCGTCGCCTCCGATCCGCTGTATGCGCTGGACAAGATGAAGACGCAATGGCCCGACGTGCTGGTGATCGACATCGAAATGCCGCGCATGGACGGCCTGACCTTCCTCAAGAAGATCATGAGCGAACATCCGACGCCGACCATCGTCTGTTCCTCGCTCGCCGAAAAGGGCGCCAGCGCGACCATGGACGCCCTGGCCGCCGGTGCGCTGGCGATCATCACCAAGCCCAAGCTTGGGGTCAAGCAGTTCCTCCAGGGCGCCGGCAACGACCTGGTCTCTGCCGTGCGGGCCGCGGCGCGTGCCAACATGAGCCATCTCACGCGCGGCGCGGCCCGCCCGCTCGCACCGTCGCCCAAGCTCGGCATGGATGCGATGCTGGCCGCCCAGGCCGCCAGCACGCGCGCCATGGCGGAAACCACCGACCGCGTCGTCGCCATCGGCACCTCGACCGGCGGCACGCAAGCCCTGGAAGCGGTACTGACGAAACTGCCCAACGTGGGCAGCGGCATCGTCATCGTCCAGCACATGCCGGAGAAATTCACCGCCATGTTCGCCGATCGCCTCAACAGCCTGTGCAAGCTGGAAGTGCGCGAAGCGCAGAACGGCGACCGCATCATGCCCGGCCGCGCGCTGATCGCACCGGGCGGCCGCCACATGATGCTCCGGCGCAGCGGCGCGCAATACTACGTCGAAGTCGCCGACGGCCCGCTGGTGAACCGACACAAGCCATCGGTCGATGTCCTGTTCCGCTCCGTGGCGCAGATCGCCGGGCGCAATGCGCTGGGCGTGATCATGACCGGGATGGGCGACGATGGCGCCCGCGGCATGAAGGAGATGCACGATGCTGGAGCCCGCACGATTGCCGAGGACGAATCGACCTGCATCGTGTTCGGCATGCCGAAAGAAGCCATCCGCATGGGCGGCGTGGATCGCATCGTGCCGCTCGATGCCATCCCCGCCGAGATCATCGCCTACGGCTGAACCATTCCAGGGATACCTCACCATGCCGCCCATCGAACACGATCCGAAAGAGCTCGAGCGCCGCGCCCGCAACATCAACCCGGGTGGCTGGGCGGTCGAGACGGAACGGCCGATCACCACGCTGCTCGGCTCCTGCGTCGCCGTCTGCCTGTACGATCCCAAGCTGCGCCTGGCAGGGATGAACCATTTCCTGCTGCCCAGCCGCACCAAGACCGCCGGCGACGACACCGACGTGATCCTGGCCGGCGACTACTCGATGGAAGTTCTGCTCAACACCATGCTGAGCAAGGGCGCCGCCAAGCAGCGCATCATCGCCAAGGCCTTCGGCGGCGGCACCATCGTCACGTCGATCCTGATGGCAATCGGCCAGCGCAATGCCGAGTTCGCCCAGGAGTGGCTGGAACGCGAGGGCATCCCGCTCGCCGCAAAGGATTTCGGTGGCGCCTGGTCGCGCAAGGTCCTGTTCACGCCGGACGGCGGTGACGCCTTCTGCCGTCGGCTGCCCATCAGCCAGCCGGGCGTGCAGGACGTGGTCAAGGCCGAGCGCGACTACGAGCAGTCGCTGGCACGCCCCGCGCGGCCATCGACCGAAAAGAAGATCGAGCTGTTCTGATATCGGCCATGAACACATTCACACAACCACCGGCATCCGGCGATGCAGGCTCACGGGAAGGAATTCCAATGGACGTGCAAGCGATCCTGGAAAGCGTCGCCGAAAGCGCAAGCAGCGACGAACTGGTCTTTCCGACTACCACCGAAATGGCGCTCAAGGTGCAGCGGGTGCTCGACGACCCGGATTGCTCCATCGAGCAGCTGGCCAAACTGGTGCAGGCCGATCCGCTGCTGGCGGCACGCGTCGTCGCGGTCGCCAACTCGGTGATCTACAACCGCTCGGGACGCGCGATTGCCGATGTGCGCAACGCCGTTTCCCGGGTCGGCTTCAACACCCTGCGGGTACTCGCGGCGGCGGTCGTGGTGCGGCAGATGGAGGGCATGGCGCGCACGCCGGCCCACCGCGAAATTGCGGTACGCCTGTGGCATCACACGGCGCACGTCGCCGCCCTGGCACAGGTAATCGCGCGTCGATTCACCCATGTCGATCCGGACACCGCCTTCTTCGCCGGGATCATCCACGAGGTCGGCGCGTTCTACCTGATCTCGCGCGCCGCCAAATATCCCGGCCTGCTGGAAGCGGAGCACGGCGCCCTGCTGGCCTGGGACGAGGGTGGCGCGGCATTGGTCGGACGCGCGGTGCTCAAGCGCCTGGGCGCGCCGGCACCGGTGATGGAAGCGATCGAAGGCATGTGGCGCGGCTACCTCGCCATGCCCCCGCAATCGTTGGCGGATACGCTGCTGCTGGCCGACTGCCTGGCGCCGATGGAATCGCCGCTGTCCCAACTCGCAGGCAAGGGCCGCGAAGGCACGGAGGCACGAATCGATATCGCGCTGGATGATCAGACCCTGAGCAGCATGCTCGAAGAATCGGCGGCCGAGGTCGAGTCGCTGATCGGCGCGCTGCAAAGCTGAGCCATGGCGCAACGAGGAATAGCGAAAGGCACGACATGTCCGAACTGCTGAAAGATATCGATGCCCGCACCCGCCTGGCGGGTACCAACAAACTCGAGATCCTCCTGTTTTCCCTGGGCGAGGATCCGCGCAACAACCGTCGCGAGACCTTTGGCATTAACGTGTTCAAGGTACGCGAGGTAATGGACACGCCGCCGATCACGGTGGTACCGGAGATGGCCGCTGCAGTAAAAGGCATGGTCAGCCTGCGCGGCGCGCTGGTGCCGGTGATTGACCTCTCCGATTACTCCGGCATCGCGACGGAAGCACCGCGCGAGATCATGATCGTCACGGAATACAACCACCACACCCAGGGCTTCCTGGTCGAATCGGTGGACACCATCCTGCGCCTGGACTGGTCCCAGATGCGCGTTCCGCCGGAGATGCTCACCAGCCAGATGGGCGGCCTGGTGACTGCGGTCACCGAACTGCCCGACGGTCGCCTGGTCATGTTGCTCGACGTCGAGCGGATACTGGCGGAGACGGTGAAGCCCGACGAGACCCAGTTCGCCAGCATTCCGGCGCTGGAGCGCAACGACCTCACCGTGCTGTTCGCCGACGACTCATCGGTAGCGCGCGGACAGATCCAGCGCACGCTGGAAGCGATGGGAGTGCGTGGCGTCAGCGCCGTCAATGGCCGCGCGGCCTGGGACGAATTGCGCCGCATCGCCGACCAGGCGGAGCGCACGGGCCGACCCGTGAAGGATTTCGTCCAGGTCATCCTTACCGACGTCGAGATGCCGGAGATGGATGGCTACCTGCTGACGCGCAACGTCAAGGCCGATCCGCGCTTCATCGGCATTCCGGTGCTGATGCATTCGTCGCTGTCATCCGCGTCCAACCAGCAGCTCGGCCACTCGGTGGGCGTCGACGAGTACATCCCGAAATTCGAACCGCATCGCCTTTCCGAAACGCTGGCGCGCCTGCTGGTGGGCGCACATCAGGAGCACGACGACACAGTATCGTCGGGCGCGCCGACGAGTTCGCTGCCGGCCTTGCGCGCTTCGGGCGGCATGCTTGACAGCGTCGACGCGCGTACCCGCCTGGCCGGTTCCAACCGGATGGAGATCCTGCTGTTCTCCCTCGGCACCAATGAACTGTTCGGCATCAACGTGTTCAAGGTGCGCGAAGTCAGCGACACGCCCGACATCACCCGCACGCCGAACATGCCCTTCGGCGTGGAAGGACTCATCAGCCTGCGCGGCAGCGTGATCCCGGTACTGTCCCTGGCCGGCGCCATGAAGCTTGAGGATGCACCACCAGGCCGCGGTGCATCGATGCTGGTCACGGAGTACAACAAGCGCAACCTCGGCTTCCTGGTGCATGACGTGGACCGCATCATCCGCGTCGACTGGGAAAAGGTGCGCGCTTCGGAAGCGAACGGGGCCGGGGCCGGGGGCTACATCCTGGCGATCACGGAACTGGACGACGGACGCCTGGTTTCGATCCTCGATGTGGAACAGATCATGGCCGACACCTTCGGCGAAGCCGTGGTCGGCCAGATCGACCCGATGGTCGATGGCCATGAGATCAACGTGTTCTTCGTGGACGATTCGCTGGTCGCGCGCAAGAAGATCGCAGAGGTTCTGGACAAGCTCGCCGTGCACCACAAGTTTGCGCAGAACGGGATGGAGGCCTGGACCCGGCTTTCCGGCATGGCATCCCATGCCCAGCAGGTGGGACGCAGCGTGCGCGAGGAACTGGACCTGATCCTTGTCGATGCCGAAATGCCCGAAATGGACGGCTATGTGCTGACGCGCAACATCAAGTCCGACAAACGCTTTGACGGGATTCCCGTCGTGATGCACTCTTCGCTTTCGTCCCAGGCAAATCACGCCATGGGCAGGAGCGTGGGCGTGGATGCCTACGTAGCAAAATTCGATGCCGAGGCGTTGGCGCAGACGCTACGCTCACAGCTGCTGAGGCATGCAACGAACTGAAATAGAGGCAAAACATGGCAATTGATCCCACCAAACTCAAATTCCTCGTCGTAGACGACTTCTCGACCATGCGCCGCATCGTCCGCAACCTGCTCAAGGAACTCGGCTATGCCAACGCTGACGAGGCGGAAGACGGCGCCGTCGCACTGCAGCGACTCAAGGCCGGCGGCATCGACTTCGTCGTCACCGACTGGAACATGCCCAACATGGACGGGCTGGCCCTGCTCCAGGCGGTGCGCGCCGATCCCACCCTGAAGCACCTGCCGGTGCTGATGATCACGGCCGAGGCCAAGCGCGAAAACATCATCCAGGCAGCGCAGGCCGGGGCCTCGGGTTACATCGTCAAGCCCTTCACGGCGGCGACCCTGGGTGAAAAGCTCACCAAAATATTCGAGAAGCTGGGATGGAGTGCCTGAGGGCATTCGCAACGCAACCGGGAAACCGTACCATGGCAAATCCACTCGCAAACGACGACAGCAACGATTCCGCCGACCTGCAGGCGCTGTTCGACAGCATCGCGGCCGGTACCGCGCCGGCGCCTGAACCGGTGCCGCCCCCGCCGCCAGCACCGGCGGCAATGCAATCCGACACCGGCGATTCGGACGACCTGCAGGCCCTGTTCGACAGCGTCAGCCAGGCGCAGACACCGGTGGTCGCCGTGCCGCCGGCGCCGACTTTCGAAGCGGCCCCACCGGACGCGGTGTTCAATGGCATCGGCCTGCTCGCGCGCCAGTTGCACGACAGCCTGCGCGGACTGGGCATGGACCAGCTGCTGGAAGATTCCGCACGCCAGATCCCCGACGCACGCGAGCGCCTTTCCTACATCGCGAAGATGACGGAACAGGCCGCATCCCGTGTGCTCAACGCCACCGACATTGCACGACCGCTGCAGGACGACCTGCTGGCGCGCTCGCAGGCACTGGGCGAGCGGTGGGAACGGATGTTCTCCAACCAGTTGTCGGTTGACGAGTTCAAGGCGCTGGCCACCGACAGCCGCGGCTACTTCGCGCTGGCGCCGGAGAAGCTCAGGCTGACCAACGCGCAACTCATGGAAATCATGATGGCGCAGGACTTCCAGGACCTCACTGGCCAGGTCATCAAAAAGGTCGTCGAAATGGTGCAGGGGCTGGAAACGCAGTTGCTGGGACTGCTGCTCCAGGCCATGCCGCCAGAGCGCAAGGCAGAGGCCCCGGAAGGGCTGCTCAATGGGCCGGTGATCCGTCCCGAGGGGCGCGTCGACGTCGTCAGCAACCAGGGGCAGGTCGACGACCTGCTGGAAAGCCTGGGATTCTGAACATGCGCTTCATTAGGAGTCCGTCATGAGCAATTTTAGTTTCGGCATAACGCGTGCTTCGCGCGCATTAGCCTGCTCTGAAGTCACTCGAAGGAGATTGATGTGAGCAACTTTGAGGGAATGGAAGACCTGCTGCAGGATTTCCTGGTCGAAGCGGGCGAACTTCTGGCGGGCGTCGACAACAAGCTGATCGACCTCGAGCAGAACCCGAGCGACCACGCCCTGCTCAACGAGATATTCCGCGGCTTCCACACCATCAAGGGCGGCGCCGGATTCCTCAACGCCACGGAACTGGTGACCCTGTGCCACCTGACGGAAAACCTCTTCGACAGGCTGCGCAAGAACGAGCTGCAGGTGACCGGCGAAAACATGGACGTGATTCTTGCCGCCACGGCCGCTGTGCGCGGCATGTTCGACATGCTGGAACGCGGGCTGCAACCCAAAGCCGCCGACCCGGCACTGCTGGCCGATCTGAAGGCCGCGCTGGCCGGCCAGGCGCCGGCGGCCGCACCGGCGCCAGCCGCTCCCGCAGCGAGCCCCGGCACCGTCGCGGCACCGATGATTGTCGGCGATGGCGGGCCGGACTGGAACACGCTGTTCGCCGCCATTGCGGCGCCACCAGCGGCGACGCCTGCAGCGGGCACCGCCCCTGCCGCCAAGGCGGATTCCACAGCCGTTGCGGAAAAGACTCCGGATGCCATCGTCAATGCCGCGATCGGCCGCCGGGCCGGTGACAAACCCGGCGCCGCCGCGCCTGTTGGCCGGCGCGACAGCGAAAAAGCCCGCGACATGTCGATCCGGGTGGATACCGTCCGCCTCGACCAGGTATTGAACCTTTCCGGCGAGATCGGCCTCACCAAGAACCGACTGAACGCGCTGCGCACCGAAATCATCAGCGGCCGCACCGATTCCGAAACCCTGCATGCGCTGGACCAGTCGATCAGCCAGCTCGACCTGCTGGTATCGGACATGCAGAACGCGGTGATGAAGACCCGCATGCAACCTGTCGGCCGCCTGTTCCAGAAGTATCCGCGGATTGCCCGCGACCTGGCCCGCAGCCTGGGCAAGGACGTGGAACTGCTGCTGATCGGCGAAGAAACCGAGATCGACAAGACGATGATCGACGACCTCGGCGATCCGATCATCCACTTGATCCGCAATGCGGTCGACCACGGCATCGAGTCGCCCGAGGAGCGCCGTGCCGCCGGCAAGCCGGCAAAGTCGCATGTCCGCCTGGAAGCCCGGCAGGAAGGCGACCACATCGTGATCCTGATCGCCGACGACGGCCGCGGCATGAACCCCGAGCGCCTGCGTGCCAAGGCGGTCGAAAAGGGATTGATCACCATCGACGAGGCCAATTCGATGGACGAGCGGCAGAGCTTCGAACTGATCCTGCTGCCAGGATTTTCGACCAAGGACGTCGCCTCCGACGTTTCCGGCCGCGGCGTCGGAATGGATGTGGTCAAGACCAACATCCAGCGCCTGAAGGGCAACATCGAAATCAAGTCCTCCGCCGGGCGCGGCTCCACCTTCGTCATCTCGCTGCCCCTGACGCTGGCGATCCTGCCGGTGCTGCTGGTGCAACTGGGTGACCAGCCCTTCGCCGTGCCGCTGTCGCTGGTGCGCGAGATCATGCCCATCCAGCCTTCCGCGGTGCAGGAAGTCGGCGGTCGCGCCACCATGGTGGTGCGCGGCGAAGTTCTGCCGATGTATCCGTTGAGCCACCTGCTGGGCTGGCCGGCTGAGCGTCCTCCGGGCTTCGGCGTGCTGATGCAGACCTCGGAGCATTCATCCTTCATAGTCGCCATCGACGGTTTCATGGGCCGCGAAGATGCGGTAATCAAGTCGCTCGACGATTTCCGTCCGAAAGGCGTCTCCGGCGTCACGACACTGTCCAACGGCAAGATCGTGCTGATCCTCGACATGAAAGAGTTGTTCGCCATGAGCGGCCATGCGCGCGGCGTGCCGCGTTCCGCCTTCATGCCGGTCGAGGAAAGGACCGCCGCCGCCGGATGAGTCCGCGGCGACGGCGCTGCCTGCCGCCCTCGATGCGGCGCCCCGGATACTAGCCCCCATGACCGCCGCCTCCCGCAGCTTCGCCGCGGACGGGGATGCCGCAGCGCGGCTGGCCGAACGCTGGTTTGCGCGCCTGGGCAAGGCAACGCCCGGCTCCATGCCGTTCGAGGAAAGCCTGCCGGCAGAACCGGCGGCCACCCTCGCCGCCTTTGCCGCGATCGCCCTGGCCCACGGCCGCAGCCTGCGGGTCCTGGTGGCGGACGATGAAGCCCTGCCCGAGCTGTCGAACGCGCTTGGGCTCGCCATCCGCCCGCTCTGCCTGGTCCTGCCTGCCGCCGACTTCGCTGCCAGCATCGCGCTGCGCGCCACGCTCTCGCTGCTGAAAAGTCGGCTCTGGCGCGACGGCGAGGAAAGCCGCTCAGCGGCCTGGAACCACCAGCGCCAGCACTTGGCCACCTGTCCCGAACTCTGGCAGCGGGCGCAATCCTGGTCGCCGGCGGACGGCGAGGTTCCGCCGGAGTTCGCCGCGCTGTTTCCCGTGCATATCCTTCCGCTCGTCGCCCGTCCGATGTCCGGGCAGCACAAGGTCGACATCACCCTGCTCTATCGCTGCGACGCACCGCATGAACAGGTCGCCGCGACACGTTGCCTGCTGCAGGTCGGTTTGCATGCGGGTTCCGCAAGGGAAACCGGTCTCGCAGCCCATGAGGAAACTCCCCGCCTGCTGCACGAGCGCGCCCAGTTGACGCAGGACATCGCCGACCTCGAACTCGAACTGGCCAGCGTCGAGGCCGAACTGGACGAATTCACCCGCGACTACTATGCGCGGGTCGGCCGCCTGCTCGCCGAACAGGATGCGCTCCAGGCCAGGCTGGCAGGGCGCGATGCCGCGCGCCAACCCGCCAATTCGGAAGCTCGGTCAAAAGCGGAGGCGCGCGAACGACAGGCAGAACAATCGGCGAACGAGTCGCGGCGCTTCAACGCGGCTGATGCGAGCGAGGCGTCGGTCCTCCCCCGCGGCGACGCGGTAAAGCGCCTGTTCCGCCGCATCGCGCAGCAGATCCATCCCGACCGCGCGAATGACGAAGTCGATCGCGCCTGGCGCACGCAGCTCATGATCGAAGCCAACCACGCCTACCGCCTTGGTGACGAGCCATCCCTGCGCCAACTGGCCGCAAGATGGCAAGCAAGCCGCGAGGTGACGCCGGGCGCTGCGGCGAACCCGTCGCCGGCGACGACGCCGCAGCTCCAGGTGGAGCGCCTGCGGGCGCGCCTGGCGACGATAGAAGCGGAATTGCATCGCCTGTTCGGCTCGCGCCTGTATGAACTGTTCGTAGCCACGCGCCATGCCCGCCGCCAGGGCCGCGACCTGCTCGACGAAATGGCGCGGCAGCTGGACGCATCGATCAGCGACCTGCGGCAGGAAATCGCCAGCGGCTGAAGCCTTGCCGGCCGCGTCCTCAGGCCGGATGCAGGCCGGAGGCGACTTCGTCGAGGATCTGCCGCGCCCCGGCGTGGCCCAGATCGGCGGCGGCGCGCAACCAGCGGCGCGCCAGGCGTCGACCGGGCCTGCCTTGGCGCAGGTAGGCCATCCCCAGCTCATGGCAGGCATCGATCTCGCCCTGCTGCGCGGCCCGCCGCAACCAGCGCAGCGCGGCGCCGACGTCGCGCCCGACGCCTTCCCCGTGCAACAGGCAGTATCCGCAGCTGTACATGGCGTAGGCATCCTGGTGTTCCGTGGCGGCGCTCTGGTACCAGCGGAAGGCCTCGACAGCATCGCGTGGCATGCCCTGCCCGAAATAGTACAGGTCACCAAGAATGACCTTTGCATCGGGCAGCGCGGCCGCGCGGCGCAACCAGGCGAGCGCCTCGATCCGGTCTATCGCGGTTCCGGTGCCGTGGCGCAGGCATTCCCCGAGCATGAACGCCGCGCGCCGGTGACCGCTGGTCGCCGCCCTGCGCAGGCAGGCCACAGCCGCCCTCAGGGCGGGATCGTCGGCGTCGCGGGCAGCGCGCAACAACGCCATGCCGCGACCGAACCAATAGCGTTCCAGTTCGCCTCGCGCCTGCTGCCAGCCAGCGCCCAGTGCCGCCAGCAGCAATGCTTCACCCTGTTCGGGTTCCGCCGCGCCGCCGAGACCAAACAGCAGGCATCGCCCGTGCTCCGCCATGCCATGCACGTCGCCCGCGGCGGACGCGCGAGCGTAAGCGTCGCGTGCGGCCGCCGGATCGACCTCGCCGCCCTCGCCGCGCTCGTGGCATTCCCCCAGCCAGACCCAGGCAGAGGCGTCGCCCAGTTCCGCCGCACAGCGATACCAGGCCAGCGCGACCCGCTTGTCCTCGGCGGTACCGTCGCCCCAGCGACAGGCGTGCCCTATCTTCAGGTGCGCCCGCACATGCCCTTTCGCCGCCGCGGCCCGCCACCATCGCAGCGCGACGACCAGGTCACGTCCGCCGTCACCGACGCCATATGCCAGGCATTCACCAAGCTCGAACTCCGCCTCGCGGCTGCCGCCCTGCGCAGCCCGGCGGTACCATTCCAGGCCAGCATCGGGATCCCGTGCCATGCCCACGCCGAACGTCGCGCACTGGCCGAGGACGAACATTGCCGCCACAACCCCGCCATGCGCGGCGGCACGAAAATGCGCGATCGCCGCCTGCGGGTCGGCCACCGCCTCGACACCGCCGTACAGGCACATGCCGAGCGAATAACTGGCGCTGGCTACCCCGCCGGCGGCTGCCTCGCGCCACAGGCGACACGCCGCTGTGCGATCCTGGGCGATGCCACGACCAAAGAAATAGCATCGCGCGAGCAAGTCGGCGGCCGCCGCATGACCCTGCGCCGCGGCCGGTTGCAGCCAGCGGACCGCAAGCGGGTAATCCTGCACGGCGGCTTCTCCGGCGCCGAAATACTGCAAGCGCCCCATCCAGTACTGCGCCAGTGGCACGCCCCGCGAGGCGGAAAGGGAAAACAGGCGCACCGCCTCGGCTGCGTCACGAGGCAGGCCACAGCCATGCTGGAGCAGCCAGCCCAGCACCGCAAGCCCTGCCGGGCAGTCGGCTTCAGCGCTGCGCAATGCCCAGCGCAATGCCGCAGCAGGCTTCCGCGCGACCCTGTCGCCATGGGCGTGGCGCCAGGCCAATTCCGCCTGGGCGTTGCCATTGCCGCCGGCCGCCATGCGCTGCAGCTCGGCGACGGCGAGGCTGCTCCAGAAGTCCTGCGGGCGCCCCAGCAGTTCGAGGCCACGGGCGGCACCCCGCTCGACCAGCGGCGCGTCGATGGCGCTGCGGAACAGCCCGATCAGCGTCGCAGGCGCGAGCGGTGTAAGCGACTGGGTCATCGGATCGCTTCAGGCCTCGGCCCGAACTGCCTCGGTGGCGCTACCGATCCCCGGCGGCGCCCGATGGCCGCCGTGCGACAAGGCCATCCCCCGCCCGTCCGCTTCAGGCAAGCGCCGGCAATCCGCCCCGGATCACGCCGGCTGGCACAGCAGCATGGGACTTGCCTCGCCGGCCGATGCGATTCGTTCCAGAGCTTCCGCCAGGGCCATGCTGGCATCTTCCATGCGGCCGATGGCATCCACGGCCACCTGCATGCCACCTCCGCGCACGGCGTCAAGCGCCTCGCCGGCGGCCCGATGCATGGCGGCATGCGGCGCATCGATGTCGCGATACCCCGGCAGGCCTGACGGCCGATCCCGGCCTTCGGCCGAGGAATACCATGCGCCGAGGCGACAACGGCGGTGATCGGCGACATCCGCCGCTGCGACGTCCTTGAGTCCCATGAAGGCCTTGTAGATCTCGAACTTGAATTTGACGTGGTCGAGCTTCGCCACTTCGACGAAGCTGCGCAGGCTGGACGCGGCGATCGCCTGATCCATTCGCGTCGCGAGTTCCAGCAGGCGCTGCATGTTGCCGGTCGCCGCCCCCCCTTCGACGCTGGCGCGATCGGCTTCCGCGGCAAGCGCGACCATGCTTTCGGTGGCGCTCCCCGTGTCGTCTCCGATCTGCCCGACCAGCGTGGAAATTTCGGCCGTCGCCTTTGCCGTGCGTTCGGCAAGCTTGCGCACTTCGTCAGCCACCACGGCGAAACCGCGTCCCTGTTCTCCCGCGCGCGCCGCCTCGATCGCGGCATTGAGCGCCAGCAGATTGGTCTGGTCGGCGATTTCCTTGATCAGGTTGACGATGCCGACGATCTTGGTTGCACGCTCGCCCAGCACGGCAACGCTGCCGGTCGCGGTCGCTGAACTGGCGGCAAGCTGGGACAGCGTCCTGGCGATGCGATCAATCGCACTGCGGCTCATTTCCGTGACGCCGAAAGTCTCGCTGGCGTTGCTGCGTTCGGCCTTCATGCTTTCCGCGAGGCGGGTCAGGCTTTGCTGGGACAGGTCGATCGAGTTGCCGAAGCGATCGAGTTGCTTCATCAGGCCCTGGTAGGCATCGACGCGCGCGCCCAGTTCGCCGAGCCGGTCGTCCTGCATCGCGACCCTCGCCTCCAGCTCCGCGATACGGGATTGGGCCTGCGCCTCCCCGGACCGGCATTGCTGCAGTTGTGCGCGGGCTTCATCAAGTTCCTTGCGGATGGTAGAACCGAAAAACATGACTTGCTCCCTCACCTGGTGTTGGTCTGGCCTGCCTGCGGGAATCGCTTCCGCCACCAAGGAAATGGCCCAGCGACCTGGTCCGATTCGTGGAAGACGCCATGCCGGAACCCGCGAACTCCATGCGAAAGGAATCATCGCAAAGCGGCGAAAGTTTGTTTATCCGTGATTAACGCGACAAACTGCGGTCTCTACGTAGCCTCCCGCATCACCCGCAATCCGGGAGCGTCGTCAGGCCGGAATGACCCGGTTCTTGCCCGCCCGCTTGGCGCGATACATGGCGGCATCGGCACGCTTCAACGCCTCGTAGGGATCCTCGGCATCGTTGATCTCCGCGACGCCGCAACTGAAGGTGATCAGCACCTTCTCGTTGTTGTTGAGGAAGAACTCCCGCGTTAGTTCGCGCTGGACCCGGATCATGACGCCCACCGCATCCTCGATCGCGGTATTCGGCAGCAGCACGACGAACTCCTCGCCGCCATAACGCGCCAGCGCGTCCTGCGGCCGCACGGCGGTCTTGACCACCTTCGTCAGGTGAATCAGGGCGGCATCGCCGGCGGCGTGTCCGAGGCTGTCGTTCAGGGTCTTGAAATTGTCGATGTCGAGCAGTGCCAGGCTCAGGGTTCCGCTGTGGCGCCGGAGGCGGGCGATTTCCTTTTCCAGAGCCTCGTCGAGACCCTTGCGGTTCAACGCGCCGGTCAGGGCGTCATGCCGGACCAGGTCGCTGGCGCTGGCAAGTTCGCTGCGCGTGCGCTCCACCGCCTGTTCGGCTTCCTTGACCCGCGAGCGCATGGTGTTCATCTCGTCGCGCGAACGCGCCGCGTTGACCTGCACCACGCGCGTCTCGCGCATCACCTCGTCGAGCACGTCGGCCAGCTCGGTGATGTCGCCGGCCTTGGTGATCTTCGCGGCGCAGCTCTCGATCTTGTTGTGGTAATCGCTGGTGGTCTCGGAAAAGTCCGCCAGGCGGTCGACGAAGGTCGCCAGCAGCAGCTTCAGCCGGTCGTTGGCCTCGTGCAGGTTCTTCTTCAGCGCGCTTTGCTTGACGATGACATCCTTCATGCGCCGCTCGACGTCGTCCAGGCGGCGCAGGCTGAGAGGCTGCTGAATCAGGTCGCGCACGACCTTGATCTGACCGGTGAGCCATTGGTCCTCGAGCACCAGCTCGCCGATGTTTTCGATGATGAGCTGCACCAGGTGCAGCAGCGCACTCGCCATTTCGGCCTGGTCTTCGGCAACAAAAAGTGCACGATAGCAAAGCTTCTTCAGTCGTTCCGGCAGCCCGGCCAGGGCGTCCGGTGTTTGCGCGGCGCGAATCGACGCGGCGATCGCCGATGCCTCGGAGGCAAGTTCGGGGCTGTCGCGCAGGACGATGGAGAGCGTGTTGTCGAGCAACTGGCCGATGATTTCACGCAGGTCGAGGATGCCGCCCTGCCAGGCGGACTGCGCCGCGGGGCGGGCGGCGGGCGCGGCGGCGGCAGCGGCCGGTGTGACCGCGGCCACGGACGACGCCGGCGCATCGGCGGCTTCGGTGTCGGATCGTTCGCTCCGCTCCACAACGGTGTTCTGCGACCAGGAGCGAATCAGGGACTGGAGTCGGGACAAGAGCAGTTCGGACGCCCCGGAACCGGAAAGAACGTGGTCAAGCGCCTCCTTCTTGCGCGCGGCCGTCAGGCCGGCATGGTGCGTTTCCAGTTGCTGCAGCAGTTCGCGGACAAGCCCGGGCCACTGCGCATGATCACCGCCCGACTTGGCCAGGAGTTCGTTCAGAGCGGCGCCCAGGCCTTCCCAGCTACCTTTGGCAATCGCAGCCTCGAGCTGGCGCGCGAATTTGAGCTGCTCCGCGCCGGTGCGCGGCAGGCTTCCCTGCAACGCCTTCAGTTCGCGTTCGGGGAAGGGGTTCTTTGCGGTGACCCCGGCGATTTCGCAATACAGCGTCCGGTAATTGTCGGGAGTCGGCGGAATCTTCTTCGAGGCAAGGCCGCGCAGGGTTTCGCGAGCGATTTCAATTTCAGTCAGTTTCGTGGGCTCAACCATGATTCACCTATGTGTCTTCGATCCAGCATTCCGCCGCAAGTTTTGTGCCTCCGCGATCGATGCGCGGCGCGTTCCTTCCCGGACTTGGTATTGTATTCCCGCGCGACGGATCATGACCGGCGCGCGCCCTGCAGCTCATAGACGTGGAGGCGAGTGTGGCGCCGGTCGGCAACATCGACCACCGCATCCGGCTGGCGGTCCGGGAACGGAAAGCTGTTGCTCACCAGGCGGGCGCCGGGCGCCATCTCGCCATCTGCCTTGGCCGCCAGGCGCGGCATCGCCGCAGGTGAGAGAAAGGCATGCACCAATGCATAGCCCTCCAGTGAATGGATCCAGAAGTTGCCAAGGCGGATTTCCAGGTTGCCTAAGTCGCGCGCCGAAAGCCAGGCCCAGCACCAGGGAAGCGGTGCGTGCTCGATGCCGACGAAGCGACAGTCGGGACGGGCGCGAGCCAACTGGCGCAGCAGCGCTCCGTCACCACAACCGAGATCAAGGACCCGACACGGGGTTGCCGGCAGCAGGTCGAGGATAGCTTTTCGGCACACTCGGTTGCTCAGGAACAATGGCACCTGGCTACGATCGGTTCGCCAGAAGACCAGCAACAGCAGGATCAAGCCGACGGGCCACAACCAGGCGGGCAGATCCAGCCCGTACACCAGCACCGCAAGCGGCATGAACAACGCATGGATCGGCAAACGCCAGGCGGGTTCGCCGAGGCGCCAGGAGACGAGTACGGCGCAGGCCGCCTGCAATGCGGCCAGGGCGATCGGCTGTGTCGGCAACGGCGGCGCCAGGAGCGCGGCGAGCAATCCTGCCAGAAGCACGCCGAGAACTTGCGCGACGAGCGCCGACAGCATCGGATTGCGACCGGACCCGCCATCGGGTGGAATGCGGGCCTGCCCAGCGGGCTCCGTCGTGAAGGCCAGGGCGTCCGGGCGCAGGCGGCGCATCAAGGTGCCCAGAGTTGCTCGATGTTCTTCAGGCCCCAGGTCGCGGCATTTTCCCGACTGACGATCTTGTCCTTTATGCCCGCTCGGGAGAGGTCGACGATTTCCGGTGGAATATGTGTCTGCGAGCGGATCGAGAAGAACACCTTGACCAGGGGCGTCACCAGCGACTGGCCCGACTGTTCCGTTACCACCGCTAGTCGCCCGGACTCCAGACGCACCAACGATCCGATCGGATAGATGCCGATGCACTTGACGAAAGCCTGAAACACGCGTTCGTCGAAATGGCCATGGCACCACTCGGCCATCTTGCGGATCGACTCCGCGGGATCCCAGCCCGCTTTGTAAGGCCGGTTCGAGGTGATGGCGTCATAGACGTCGCATACCGCGCCCATTTTTGCGTAGAGGCTGATCTCTTCTCCCTTGAACCTTTCGGGATAACCGCTGCCATCGACCTTCTCGTGGTGGTGCAGCACGACGTCGAGCGGAATGTCGCCGACCGCCGCCCCCTCGACCAGAAGCCGGTGGCCCTCACCCGGATGGCGCTTGATCATGGTGAACTCTTCGTCGGTGAGCTTGCCCGGCTTGTTGAGCACTTCGGTCGGCACCAGCGCCTTGCCCAGGTCGTGCAACAGCCCCGCCATTCCGAGTTCGCGGGTCAGATCCGCGTCCAGGCCCAACTGGCGCGACAACGCCACCATCAACGCGCACACCGCCACGGAATGCATGTAGGTGTAGTCGTCGGCCGTCTTGAGACGCGCCAGGCTGATCAGGGCGCCGGGGTTGCGCATTACCGAACTCGATATTTCGTCCACCAGGGCGCCGGCGAATCCCGCGGAAACCGCGTTGCCCATGCGGACCTCCTGGAACATCGACACCATGGCGTCCTTGCTGCGGGCGCATATCTTCGCCGCGCGCTGGACCTCCTCGGCGATCGGTATCGCCTTCGGTGTCGTCTCGGCTTGCTCGGCCTGTGCCAACTGGCGTTCGATTTCCGCCTCGACTTCGGCCTCGGTACTGGCCTCGGCGACCGTATCGGCGACCGAGACATCGACCCCCTTGCCGGTATCGATCCAGAGTTCGGTGACCCCGCTCTCGGTCAGGCGACGGAGATCCTCGGGATCCTCAAGAACGAAGCGGGTACGCCAGAAGGGATGATCCATCCACGATCCGCAGAGTTCGTGGATATGCATTCCCATGCGCAGGTTTTTGACGGCGATTCTTTTCAACATGGGAAAGGTCCCGACAACGGTCGCCCCGCAATGCACTCGCTCATTGGGCCGGTTTCCCCGTGCGCGCGCCGGGCTTCGCCGAATAGCGCAGCTTGCCTTCGGCCATTTCAAAGCTGCCCACCAGTTCGCCCGGCTCGGGCGGGGGCGTCTTGTAGGTCTGGTAGCCGCAACTCTTCAGTTCGACCACGTCCCAGCGCTTGCCCGCTTTCAGGATGAAGAGGCCGGGGCCGGGTCGATACACGTCGATCCTGAAGCTGTCGGTGCCGGCATCCTGCAGCGCATAGCGGCGCTGGCATTGCGGCAAGCCGGCGACAATCAGGGTCGATTGCCACGCTCCGCCCGCATGGCTCTGTTCGCGAACCACGGAAATCGACTGGTCCGAATTGCCTTCGCTGACAAATGCCGTCTGCGTGTCGCCGCATGCACCAAGCAACAAGACCGCCAACAATAATGCGAGCTTCTTCACTTCTTCCCGACTCCGCATGGTGAGAAACACCGAGGCTCAGTTCCGGATATTCCTATCCTCCGCGCCCCTTGCCTGTTCGCTGTAGCGACAGGCCAACCGTTGCCCCGGCGCCACGAGGGCCGCGTGCCGGAAACGACGATTCGATGCGCAATTATCCTCCATTGGCGCGACTCGTGGTCAGCCGCCATCGATTCTCGGCGGTGGCGCGAAAAGGCCGGCCGCCACGCCGACCGATCGAGGCTCTCACTCTTCGCTCCCGGCATTCACGGCGCCCTCGGCTGCCTTCCGAGCGCCGCCGTGGCCGGTCGGACTGCCCGACACTGCCGGCCCAAGCACGATCCAGAAGATGCTAAAGTTCTGCTGCAGTCCGAAGCCCGAATGCCGCCGCTGCATTTCGTCGCGGCATGCCGGCCTGACTTCCCCAAGCCACCCCTCACGCCGACCAAACCCATCGTCCGGACGCACCCGAGTGAACTGGAACTTCATGCAAGGCTGGTCACTCAAGGCACGAGTGATTCTTTTCACCCAGGCGATTTTTCTTGTCGGTGTCTGGTCGCTGACGCTTTTCGCCAGCAACGCCTTGCGCGTGGACATGGAACGACTGCTTGGCGACCAGCAGCTATCCACCGTGGCCCTGGTCGCCAGCGAGATCGACCATGAGTTGTCCGACCGGCTGAACCTGCTTCAGGATAACGCCAAGGCCGCGGCCCCCTTCCTGGCTGAGGGGGCGGATGCGTTAAACACCTTCCTCGCCCGGCGTCCCAACCTGCAACGCATGTTCAACGGCGGCGTCATCGTTTATCGCCAGGATGGCACTGCCATTGCCGAGTTACCGGTGGCGACCGGACGAGTCGGCATCAACTACATGGATGTCAAGGTCGTGGCCGCCGCGCTCAAGAATGGCCGTGCCACGATCGGCAATCCGACGATGGGCAAGAAGCTTCAGGCACCCGTGTTCGGGATCGGGGTGCCGATCCATGGCACGGGTGGCGAAGTGACCGGAGCGCTGGTGGGCGTGATCAACCTGGGTCTGCCGAATTTTCTCGACCGGCTGGTACAGAACCGCCAGGGCCGCACCGGCGGCTACCTGCTCGTATCGCCGCGGGAGCGGCTGGTGGTCACCGCGACCGACAAAACCCGCATCATGGAGACGCTGCCGGCCGCCGGGACGATCCCGGCACTGGACCAATTTATCGCCGGACGGGAGGGGTCGGCGCGTTTCGTGAATCCGCTGGGCGTGGAAGTGCTGGCGTCGGCCAAGGCGATTTCGACCCCGGGCTGGTACCTCGCGGCGTTGCTGCCGACGGAGGAAGCCTTCGCACCGATTCGCGCCATGGAGCAGCGCATGCTGATCGCTGCAATCTTCCTCACCCTGCTTGCGGGCGGACTGATCTGGTGGATGCTGCGGCGCCAGTTGGCGCCGATGAGCGAAGCCGCTCGGACCCTTGGCGCCATGTCGGAATCGCCGACCCTGCATACGCCGCTGGCGATTTCCCGCCGCGACGAGATCGGCGACCTCATCGGCGGCTTCAACCGGCTGCTGGGCATCGTCGCGCAACGCGAAGGGGAACTGCAGGAAAGCGAACGCCTGCTCAGCGAATCGCAGAGCATCGCGGGCCTGGGCAGCTATGCGATCGATGCAGAAACGACACGCTGGACGAGTTCGCCGGTCTTCGACCGGATCTTCGGCATCGACGAACACTACGAGCGTTCGATTGACGGCTGGGCAGCCCTGATCCATCCGGAGGACCGCCTGAGGGTGATCGACCACATCAAGGATGAAGTGCTGGCAGTGGGCAAGCCGTTCGACATGGCGTTCCGCATCGAGCGCCAGGGTGCTGCCCAGGGCGAACGCTGGGTGCAGGGCTATGGCGGCCTGGAATACGGCGCAGACGGTCGCATCAAGCGACTGCGCGGCATGGTCAAGGACATCACCGAAAGCCGGAAGACCGAACTGGCCCTGCAGGAGTCCAACCAGTTGAACCGGCAAATCATTGCCGGCGCCCAGGAGGGGATCATCGTCTATGGCCCCGACCTGCGCTTCAAGGTGTGGAACCCGTTCATGGAAAACATCAGCGGCATTGCGGCGGAGAAAGTCCTCGGTCGGTTTGCCCACGAAATTTTCCCCTTCCTCACCGAAGACAAGGTCATGCCCCGCCTGAAGCGCGCGCTGAACGGCGAACATCCCGGCCAGGTCGAATTCCGCTTTGAAGTCGGCGACGCCGGCCAAAGCGGATGGGCCTCAGACCTGACCTCACCGCTTCGCGATTCACACGGGGCCGTGATCGGCGTCATCGGTATCGTGCGAAACATCACCGAAGTCAAGCACGCGGAACTTGCCATGCGCGAACTGAACGACCGGCTTGAAGCGCGGGTCGCGGAACGCACCACCGAACTGGCGAACGCCATGCAGGCGGCGGCCACCGCCAACATGGCCAAGAGCGTGTTCCTGGCCAACATGAGCCACGAGATCCGCACGCCGATGAACGCCATCATCGGCCTTACCCACATCCTGCGGCGTGCAAACCCGACTCCCGAGCAGGCCGACAAGCTGGACAAGATCGATGTCTCCGCCAACCACCTGCTGGCCGTGATCAACGACATCCTGGACATTTCCAAGATCGAGGCCGGCAAGCTGACGCTGGAGCGCGCGGACTTCCCGCTGTCATCGGTGCTCGACCAGGTGCGCTCGCTGATTTCGGATCGCGCGCGGCGCAAGGGCCTGGAGATCAGGATCGATGCCGACGGGGTTCCGGTCTGGCTGCGTGGCGATCCGACGCGCCTGCGGCAGGCTCTGCTCAATTACGCCGGCAATGCGATCAAGTTCACCGAACGCGGCGCGGTCACCTTGCGCGCCCGGCTGCTGGAAGACTCGGGCGACGAACTGCTGCTGCGCTTCGAAGTCGAGGACACCGGCATCGGCATTGCGCCGGAAAAGATGGCGAGCCTGTTCCATGCGTTCGAACAGGGCGATGCCTCGACCACCCGCAAGTTCGGCGGCACCGGGCTCGGACTGGTCATCACCCGGCGCCTGACGGAATTGATGGGCGGGAAAGTCGGCGCTGACAGCACGGCAGGCGTGGGCAGCACCTTCTGGTTCACCGCGCGCTTGCAGCGCGGACGCGGCATCATGCCGGCATCCGCAATCCCCCAGGTTGAAAACATAGAGGCCGAACTGCGCCAACGACATGGCGGCGCGCGCCTGCTGCTGGCCGAGGACAACGCGATCAATCGCGAAGTGGCGATGGAACTGCTGCACGGTGCCGGCCTCGCCGTCGACGTCGCCGTCGATGGGCTGGAAGCCGTGGAAAAATTCCGCTCGGCCCGCTATGCACTTGTCCTGATGGACATGCAGATGCCGCGCATGGACGGCCTGGAGGCCACACGACTGATCCGATCGCTGCCCGAACGAGCCGCCACGCCCATCCTGGCGATGACCGCCAACGCCTTCGAGGAAGATCGCCGCGCCTGCGCCGACGCGGGCATGGACGACTTCGTGACCAAGCCGGTGAATCCCGACGACCTCTACGCGGCCCTGCTGAAGTGGCTGCCGAAAGACGCGCGTGAGCCGCAGGTGCCGGCCCCGGATCCTGTAGCGCCATCGACCGCGCCGGTGGCGCAGGACGACACGTTGTCCTGGAGCCGCCGGTTGGCGCAGGTAAGCGGACTCGACGTCGCGCATGGGTTGGCCCTGGTGCGCGGCAATGCGACGAAGCACGCGAAGATGCTGGGCCTGTTCGCCGAGACCCATGCCGACGACATTGTCCAGCTGCGCACCGCGCTGGCCGGCGACGACCTCGACGCGATGAAGCAACTGGCCCACACGCTCAAGGGTGCAGCCGGCACCATCGGCGCCCGGCCGGTGGCCGCCGCGGCCGCATCCTTGCACGAAGCACTGCGGGAACGCACGGACCGAGCCGCGATCGATTCACGCTGCAACACGCTGATCGACAAAATGGCCACCCTGGTCGACGAACTGCGCCAGGCGCTTCCCGATACCAACCCGGGCATCACCAACTAAACGGCCAAGCCGAAATCCTAGCGGGACTCCTTGACCAGGCGTCCGTTGGCCGGCTGAACCGGACGCGCGTTGCTGCGGAAGACGCGGGCAAATATCGCGACCTGGTCCGCTGCGACCTGAACCGGCTGCTTCAATACCATCCAGAGCACGCCTTCGGTGCACGGCGGCGTCGTCAGTGACCCCATGTAGGTCCAGTAGGCGCGACTTTCCGGAAGCAACACGTTGAGGTCGATGACCGCTTCGGGCGCAACTTCGACGTCACGCTCGAGCGGCAGGTTGTCCCATAGGGTCTGGATCAGCGGGTGTTCCGCGCCTTTTTCCAGCAGCACCACGACCACCGCGATCTGTCCGTCGTCGCTCCGGTGCACCAGGTGCACCGACATATCATAGGTGCGTCCATTGACCCGCTCTTCCGCGGGCCGGCGGAACTCCAGATGCGACAATTCAAAGCGTTTGCCCATCACCCGCAGGCCGAGGCCCGCACCGACGCCAACCTGAACGGCATGGCCCGTGTCCACTATGCGGAACTGCGTGCGCGTGTATTCGAACTTTATCGGCTCCAGATTGACCCGGATTCCCTCGCGGATGTCGATAGGTGACTGGCGCTTGCCGGTGGCGCAGGTGGCGTAGTCGGCGCGAAGCTTGCCCCAGTTCGCGGGACCGCCGTCGCCTTCATACGACCATGGGATGTCGCGCATGGCAGGCTTTTGCGAATCGACCGCAACGGACGACTCGGCGGTTGCTTTCTTCCGCACGTCGCGCGGCGGCCCGGAGTTGGCGTAGTGCAGTTCGCGCCTGCGCTTGTCGGCGGGGCTCTCGGCCGCACCGGTAGTCGGCGCCGTCGGCGGAGTCATTTTGCCCGGCGGCACCGGAGTGACGCCCGATGCGACAGGCGCCGGCGCGGACCGTTGTCCGGCCGCGGCAGCCGCCTGGGCCGCCGCCGCCTTGTCGATCGGAGGCAGGACGATCAGTTTTGGCTTTTCGGCCGGCGCCACGGGTGTCGTATCAGCCACCGGCATCAACAACGGCTTCGTCGCCGGATCCGACGCGAGGGCCCGCATGTCGGCATGCATCGCCGCCGGGCGCTCGCCGGCCCGGGAATCCGCGCCCGCCTTGCCCGCCGTTGCGGACGGCAACGCGGGCTTGCCTGCCACAACGGTGCGACACGCCACATTGAACAGCCGCTCGTCGATGCTGCCGACTTCCACTGAATTGGCGCGCTGGCGCGCCACCTCTTCCTCGCGTACCTGGGTATCGCCATTGAAGTAGGCACGGCGCTGGGTGGTGAACCGACGCGACTTGCAGTCGTAAAGATTGAGCGCGTGGATGGCGTCATAGCTTCCGCCAGGATCCTTTACCGCGCGGTCGAGAACGATGCGGCTCCATGCCGTTGCGCCACCGGCTGCGGGCGCGACGCTTGCCCGGTCGATTTCGATGGTCTCGCTGCGACCGGAAATTACGCCCTGCCATTGAGCGGCAAGAGCGGCTCCCTGACAAGCACCGGCAAGTGCCAGCAGACCTACGAACGACCGCATGCACGATGCAGACATGATTTTCCTTAATGTCTTCGACAATCCGGGCTGAGCCAAGCAGATTCGATTGGCGGCCACCGGCGCGAGGCGTGGCAAACGCATTCCGGCCACCCCGAACGGACAAAAATTGTTCAGGGCCGACGCGATCACGACCTTCCTGAGTGGACTAACGGCAGCATGCGGTCAAGCTTTAACGGACCCCTGGTCGGTAGCATGCCGAACTTGCCGGCCAGACTAGACGAGCGCCGAAATTCAGACCTGGATGTTCATGATGTCGTGGTAGGCCGTTACCAGCCGGTTGCGCACCTGCACCATCTGCTGGAACGACAGGCTGGCCTTTTGCAGGTTGATCATCACGTCCTGCAGATTGACGTCGCTCTGGCCGCTGGAAAAGTCCTCGGCCATCTTGCGCGCATCGGCCTGGGCGGCGCTGACATCGTCTATCGTGCTTTTCAGCACCTGCGCGAAATCCGGACCACCCGTCGGCACCGACGTGCCGGAACTCTTGCCGCTGGTCAGCGCCGAAGCGGCTCGCAGTTCGGAAAGCATCTGGTCCAGTTGTCGTGTATCGATGGTCATGGCATTAAATCCGCAAGGTATTCTTCAGCAGGCAAACAGCAATTCTCGTGCCAACCCGGAATCCAGCTCACTCGTCCTCGCCGCCGCTGAAGAAGCCCTCGCTGCGATACTGGTTGAGCTTGTAACGCAAGGTTCGCTCCGAAATGCCGAGTATGGCCACGGCCTTGCGCCGCGAACCGCCGACGCTGGCCAGCACCTCCAGAATATGCTGCCGTTCGAGGTCTTTCATGTTGGTGGGAGCGGCCACGCCAGCAACGCCGTCAGCAGAAGTCGGCGCTGGCGGTACGGCAGCCACGGCAGTTTCCGTGGCAACCGGCGCAGATGCCGTATGCAGCGGCAGGACCTCGCCCAGGGGCAGCGCCGCCGCCTCGATCACCTTGCCGGATTCCATGATCAGTGCACGCTGCACGACGTTTTCCAGCTCGCGCACATTGCCCGGCCAGGTATGGGCCGCCAGCCGCGCCTCCGCGGAAGCGGCAAAAACTGCCGCCCGACCGGCAGCAGCGGCCATTTTTGCCAGGGTCATGCGCGCCAGCGGCACGATATCGCCGGGACGTTCCCGCAGGGGGGGAATCTCGAGCGGAAACACGTTGAGGCGGTAGAACAGGTCTTCGCGAAACCGACCGGCACGGACTTCGGCCGCCATGTCCCGGTTGGAGGTCGCCAGGATACGGATGTCGAGCGGTACCGGCTTCTTGCCCCCCACGCGTTCCACTTCACGCTCCTGCAGCACGCGCAACAGCTTGGCCTGCAGGCCCAGCGGCATTTCGGATATCTCGTCGAGCAACAGCGTGCCGCCATTGGCCTGCTCGAATTTTCCCGCCTGCGCGGTCTGGGCGCCGGTAAATGCGCCCTTTTCGTAGCCGAACAGCGTGGCTTCCAGCAGGTTGTCCGGAATCGCCGCGCAATTGATCGCGACGAAGGGGCCTTTCGCCCGCACCGACTGCTCATGGATGTAGCGCGCAAAAACTTCCTTGCCGACCCCTGATTCACCTGTCAGCAGCACCGTGGCATCGGTCCGCGCCACCCGCGCGGCGAGCAACAGCGTAGCCCGCGTCCTGGCATCGACGGCGACCACGCCAGCCGCCGGGGCCGGGGGCGTCGCATAGCGGGCGATCTGTTCGATCAGCGCTTTCGGTTCGAAGGGCTTGAGCATGAAGTCGCAAGCGCCGCCGCGCATCGCTGCGACCGCCTTGTCGACGTCGCCGAAGGCGGTCATCAACAGCACCGGCAGGCCGGGATGTCGGCCGCGAATTTCGCCAAGCAGGACCAGTCCGTCCATCGGGCTCATGCGCAGGTCGGATACGACCATGTTGAAGGTCTTCTGCCGCAAGGCCTCCAGCGCAGCCGGTCCGCCGTCGGCGCCGGTGACCTCGTGGCCCGCGGATTCGAGCGTGAGTTGCAACGCGTCACGCAGCGCGTCATCGTCTTCGACGACCAGGATGCTCAACTTTTCGGACATGGCAGGCTGACAATGAATTCGGTCCCGGTGCCGGGGTTGGAGCACACATCGATGCTGCCGCCGTGGGCGCGGACCACGCCGCGCGCGATGGCGAGGCCAAGGCCGGTGCCCTCGCCGCGCGTGGTGAAAAACGGCTCGAACAAACGGCTGACGGTCGCACTGTCCATGCCGCGACCGTTGTCGCGCACTGCAAACAGCAGCACACCCGCAGCACCGGCCGCGGATAGTTCGATACGTGCGCCATCGACGCCCTCGACGGCCTGCAGCGCGTTTTCCAGCAGGCTGGTCAGGGCACTTACCAGGGACTTGCGGGTGCCGGTAAGCTGGCCACCGCCGCTGCGATCGGTGACCACGAATTGTGTGCCGCTGCCCAGCACCAGAGGTTCGAAATTCTGGTTGAGTTCGGCCAGCAGTTCGGCCACCGGAATTCGTTCGCGTCCCAGTGCCTCGCCCCGCGCGAACAGAAGCATGTCCTGGATCAGGCGTTCGATGTGTTTCAACCGGCCGACAGTCTTCTGCGCGATGGCGACGCTCGTCGCCGCAGGCAGGTCGGCGTTTTCCAGGTTCCCCGCGTAGAGCAGCGCCGCCGCCAGCGGCGTGCGCAACTGATGGGCCAGTTGCGCCGCCATTTCGCCCATCGCGGCAAGTCGCTGGTTGCGCTCGGCCTGGATCTTCAGCTGGTGCGCTTCGGTGAAGTCGTGTAGCAGCACGATGCGCCCCCCGGACGAGGCCAGCGGGGTCACGTCGACCGCCAGGTGACGGCTACCGCAAAGAAATTCACCGGGCGTATCGCCGGGCACCAGCGCCTTGCCGTAGATCGCCGCCCAGTTCGCGCCGACGCGCGCCTCGTCGAGAAAATCGCTGGCGGCAGCATTGAACTGGACCACGCCGCCTGCGTCGTCGAGCACCACCACCCCGGCCGGGAGTGCGTCGAGCAGCAGGCTGAGCCTTTCGGTCAGGGCGGCCTTTTCCTGGTACTGCTGGCGCAAGGCGCCATTGGCCGCCGCCAGTTCCTCAGTAAGCCGGGCCATCTGCCCCTGCAACTCGCTGTAGGCACCGCTGAGTTCCTCCGAAGCCTTGCTGAAAATGCGGAACGCCTCGGTCAGGCGCAGCGCCTCCCCCGCCGCAACCTGCGCGGACGAGGCCGGCACTGCCGGGGGCTGGGCGGAAACGGGAGGGTGGGACATGTGGTCCGATGATGGCAGAATCGGTGCTTGCAAACAAGGAAATGGGTAGCCGATATACCGGCAAAAATGGCCGCTTCTTCCCGGAATCAGGCTTGCCGGGGCGCTACATACTCTGCACGCGGGCGGAATTTCCCCGAAATCAACATTGTAAACAGGACTCCACCGGGAAAAAATGGCAGACACCGCAATGGCTGGGACATCGTTTCCGATCTCGCTGGAGGCGTTCGGTCGCCTCGGCGTCGGCCAGAAGCTGCTGACCATGGCCAGCATCGCGTTGATGGTGGCAGTGCTGGTCGGCGGAATTTTGTGGGCCAAGGAGCCTTCCTACGCGGTGCTGTTCACCATCCCCGACGAAAAGGATGGCGGCCATGTCATCGCCGCCCTGCAGCAGCAGAACATCCCGTACCGCTTCAGCGATGGCGGCCATACCATCCTGGTACCGCAAGGCGTGGTGCACGACACGCGCCTCAAGCTCGCCGCACAGGGTTTGCCGAAGGGCGGACTGGTCGGCTTCGAACTGCTGGAAAACCAGAAGATGGGCATCAGCCAGTTCGCCGAGCAGGTGAATTTCCAGCGCGGACTCGAGGGCGAACTGGCCCGTTCGATCCAGTCGCTGGCGGCCGTCAAGGGCGCCCGCGTGCATCTGGCGATCCCCAAGCAGACCGCCTTCCTGCGCGATGACCAGAAGGTGTCGGCCTCGGTGCTGGTCAGCCTGGCGCCCGGCCGCAGGCTGGAGTCGGCGCAGGTCGCGGGCATCGTAAACCTGGTCGCTTCGAGCGTACCGCAGCTGAGCCCCACCAACGTGAGCGTGGTCGACCAGGACGGCAACCTCATTTCCCAGCAGAGGGATCCCCTGCGCGACGCCGGCCTCGATGCGTCGCAGATACGCTTTGTGCGCGACATCGAATCCACCTATGTAAAACGCATCGAGGCGATCCTGGCGCCGATATACGGCGCGACCAACGTTCGCGCGCAGGTGGCCGCCGACGTCGACTTTTCACAGACCGACCAGGTCGCGGAAACCTATCGTCCCAACCCCCCCCCGGGCACGGCGATTCGCAGCCAGCTCACCCAGGAAACGGCCAACGGCTCACCCGCCGCGGCAGGAATACCGGGCGCACTGAGCAACCAGCCGCCGGCGCCGGCCACGGCGCCGATCGGCGCCACCGGTACGCCGCCCGCCAGCGCGCTGGGCGCGTCGGCGCAGGCTTCGCAGAACTTCAGCAAGAATTCGACGATCAACTACGAGGTCGACAAGACGGTCCGCCACACCAAGGGCGTTCCCGGCAGCATCCGGCGGCTGTCGGTGGCGGTGGTGGTCAATTTCCGCGCGGAGGTGCCCAAGACCGGCGCCGCGGCGGCCGCCAAGCCGCAACCACAGCCGCTCGGCGAGGCCGACCTGAAACTGATCAACGACCTGGCGCGCGAAGCGATGGGATTCAACAAGGAACGCGGCGACACCCTCAATGTCGCGAACGCGCCATTCACCGTGATCGAAAAGGAGATCGTGCCGGAACCGCCGATCTGGGAGAACGCCAAACTGATCTCGATGGTGCTTGATGGCCTCCGTTACCTCCTGGTCTTCGGCCTGGTCTTCTGGCTCTGGACGCGCATCATCAAACCGCTGTTGCAGCAATTCGCCGAAGCGGCGGCACGTGCGGCGGCCCACCAGGCCGCGATCCATGCCCATGACGAAGCGGGAGTCACGCAGCAAAGCTATGAAACCAAGCTGGCGGCGGCGCGCGAAACGGCCAAGCAGGATCCAAAGGCCGTCGCCGCGATGATCAAGGACTGGGTAGGCAGCGGTGGTAACTGAAAGCGAAGGCATCGAGAAAAGCGCCATCCTGCTGCTGTCGCTCGGCAAGGACGAAGCGGCAGAGGTCCTGAAGAACCTGGGGCCCAAGGAAGTGCAGAAACTCGGCCATGCGATGGCGGCCCTGAAGCAGGTGGCCCGCGAACGAGTCGAATCCGTGATCGACGAATTCAACGAGCAGACCTCCAAGGGCAGCCCGGTGTCCGTCGACAGCGAAACCATCAAGGCCATGCTGACCAAGGCGCTCGGCGACGACCGTGCCGCCTCGCTCATCAGCCGCATCATGTCCGGCAACGACACCGCCGGCATCGAGGGCCTGAAATGGATGGACGCCGCCAGCGTGGCCGACCTGATCCGCAACGAACATCCGCAGATCATCGCCACCATTCTGGTCCACCTCGAATTCGACCATGCTGGTGACATACTCAAGCAGTTCACCGATCGACTGCGCAACGACGTCCTGCTGCGCATCGCGACACTGGACGGGGTGCAGCCAACCGCGCTGCGGGAACTGAACGAGGCGCTCACGCGCATCCTTTCCAGCGCCTCGGGCAACATCAAGAAGACCGCCATGGGCGGCATCCGGCATGCGGCGGAAATCCTCAACTTCGTCGGCCAGACCAACGAAACTGCGATCATCGACAACGTCCGGGAATACGATCCCGACCTCGCGCAGAAGATCCTCGACGAAATGTTCATCTTCGAGAACCTGCTTGACATCGACGATCGCGGCATCCAGTTGCTGCTGCGCGAAGTCCAGTCCGATGCCCTGATCATCGCGCTGAAGGGCGCCTCGCCGGAACTGCGCGAAAAGGTATTCAAGAACATGTCGCAGCGCGCCGCGGAAATGCTGCGCGAAGACCTCGAATCGAAAGGCCCGGTGCGCCTTTCGGAAGTGGAGAACGAGCAGAAGGAAATCCTCAAGGTCGCGCGCCGCCTTGCGGAAGAAGGGCAAATCCAGCTCGGTGGCGCCGGCGAAGGCGACGCCTTCGTCTGATCGCCCTTTCGCGCCGGCACAGCTTCAGGGCAGCCGGATTCCCGGCGGCGCTGGAGGGGTCGGTGGCACGGGTGCCGTCGGCGAGGTCGTCCCCTTGGGCGAAACCGGCGCGATGACGGTCGGATTGGGGCCGAAAACGGCCATCCACAACTCGTAGGCCCCCGCATGGGGGACGACTGGCGGTTCAGGCGGCAGCACGGCCTGATACTGGTTGGTCCAGGCCGCCGATATGGCATAGGCGGTGCGCCAGTTGGCCAGGACCTGGGCAAGTATCTGCTCGCCACTCGGCACCTGCATGACGCATACCCGGGATGTTTCCACGGCATCCAGGTCCAGTGCACGATTCAGGTCGTTAAGTTCCTCGAGGGTTTCGCAGCCATCCCTGACGTCGAGACGGACCATGCCGGAGAGCACCCCGGCGCCCACATAAGGCACCGCCGCCCCCCCTGCCGCCGCGATGTGGCGCGATACGCGACTGAAGGTCCGCCGCGCCAGGCTTCGCGAGAAGCCCTTGCCGGCAACCGCCGCGACACGCAACTTCTGTCGCAGCTGCTCGTTGCTCGCCTTCAGTTCCTGGTTGGTTTTTTCGAGCTGCAGAAACCGATCCTCGAGCTTTCCGATCTCCCGTTCGAGTTCGGCACGCCTTTCGCTGACTTCGGGCAGCGGCGCCGCGGCGCTTGTCGCCGGGCCGGAAAGCGCGGTCGTGTCCGGAACATCCTGTGCGCCGACGGGCCTTCCCGCGGATGCAATGCCGATGGCAACAAAGTAAAGGCAGGCAATCGATTGGCGAAACCTGGTGCGACTCGACTGGCAAGCCCCGCCACCGCGACTCAGAATGCGGAAAGTCATCCCGAAGGCGCTGCGATCCTGGTCACTGGATTCCGGCATCGCTGGGGTTGCGCAACATTCCCCTCAGAATGTCACTCATCGGAATCCGCAGATTGACCTTGTTCGGCGGAATCGGCGACATGAACCATTTTTCGTAAAGCCGTTCCATTTCTCCACTGCCCATCATCGCGATCAACGCGTCGTCGACCAGTTTCTTGAAATCCTGATCGTCCTTGCGCAATCCGATCGCATAAGGCTCGAGGCCGAAGTTTTCCTCCAGCAACCGGTACTGGTCCCGGTCGGGCAAGCCGGCCAACAGCCCTGCAAGGACGGCGTCATCAAGCGCGAAGGCGTCGGCCTGGCGCGATACGACCATCGTCAGCGATTCGCCGTGGTCGCGCGCATTCTTGAATCGCACCGAGGCATTGCGCCCCACCATGGCCGCCCGCACCGCGCGTTCGGTGGTTGTTCCGGCGGTGGTTGCCACCACCTTGCCGTTCAGGTCGGCAAGGCGCTCCATTCCCGAATCCTTGCGCACCAGCGCCTTGATGCCGGAAACAAAGGTGGTGACGCTGAACGCGACCTGGTTCTGCCGGGTCTTGGTATTGGTGGTCGAACCGCATTCGAGGTCGATCGCGCCGGTCATCAACAGCAGCAGGCGGGTGGAACTGTTCGCCGGCACATATACCACCGGCAGCGCGGGCGTGCCCAGCTTCCCGCGAATCGCACCGACTATGCCCTGGCACAAGTCCAAGGAATAGCCGACCGGCTCATCGCCCGCCAGATAGGAAAACGGAACCGACGATTCGCGATGCCCGACATAGATTGCGCCGTTCTGGTGTATCCGCTCGAGCGTGGGCACGGTCACGCCCTGCGCGCTTGCCGCCGGAATCAGCGAAGGCCCAGCCGCGAGGACCAGCAGCGCAAATCCCAGCAGCCGCAGCAAAGAGCCCCTCATGTCCCGCTGCCCTCCCTGACCGATGCTACGGCGGGTACCAGCCGCGCGGCCTCGCGTTCGATCAGCCATTGCCCACCCACCTTGATCCAGCGAAGTGCCTTGAGCGTGACGTCGCGATAGGTCGTCGACCGGTAGCGCTGCTGGAACTCGACCATCACCATGTCTTTGGCGTCGCGGCGGAGGTTGACGTTGCTGACATCGACCTGCACCTGGTCCGCCGCAGCGATGCGCTGCGCACGCTGCTTCGCCCAGGCATCGCGGCTCGTACCATCAGCCGGTACGAAGGTCGGCGCATAGAACGCGGCGTAGCTCGCGAAATCCTTGGCGGCCCAGGCGGCGGCCCAGGCCTTGACGCGCGCCGTCAACTCCTGCGCTTCGGGGCCGGCAGCGGATGATGGCGGCACAGGCTGCTGGTCCGGGGCCACCACCGGGGCGTTGGCGGATGAGGGAACACGTGCCTGTGGTACGGGCGGCGTGTCGCCGGCGGGGAGCATCGCGTTCGGCCCCGGCACCGCGGGCGTCGGCAACGGTGGAGCGGGAGGCTTGGTCGCATCGAGTTGCGCCATGGCACGCGCGGTCAGCGCGTCGAGATTGACCAGGTAGTTGCCGGGAGCTTCAGGTGGGCAGATGTCGGTTTCGACAATGGCGGCGAACTCGGCGGGATCCGGTTGCTCCGCATCGTCGATGCGCTTCAGTTGCAGATATTCCAGGAGTCGCCCGATGCCGGCCTGAGTACGCAAGTAGGCAAACGCCAGGTCGACGTCGGCATTGACGGCAGTGCGCCGTGCATTGAGCAGTTCATTTTCGGTATCCAGCAGGTCCAGCAGCGAGCGCTGGCCGATGTTGAACTGCGCCTTGTAGGCGTCGCGCGTGCGTTCGATGGCGCCGACCTGTTGGTCGAGATTCGCCTGCTGGGCCCGCAGCCGCAACACCTCGTTGTAGGCGATCGACAGGGTCTGGCGGATATCGACGCAAGCCTTGTCGCGCTGGTCCAGCGCCATGTTTCTGCGTTCGGAAAACACCCGCTGGCGCGCGACATCCGCCCCGCCGTTGAACAGGTTGTAGCTCAGCAGCACTTCCGCGACATTGTTCTGGCGAGTGCCGATGGTGCCCTGGTAGTTGCCGTTGGATTCATTGCGCAAGCGCAGGTCGAGCTTCGGATGGAAGGCGCCGCGACGCATCTCCAGGTCATGCTGCGTCGATTCCACGTTCTCCACTGCGGCGCGCAAGGTCGGATTGCGCCGGAATGCCATCTTCAGTGCATCCGGCTCGCTGCCGGGGTAGTCGCGGGCCATGCGCGACGGGGCGAACATCACCGGGGGCGGCGGATGGCCGACCAGGCGCATGAAACGCGCCGTCACGTCGTGCAGATTGGCTGCCTCGGTATTCAGGTTGAGTTCGGCCAGTGCCAGGCGGCTTGCGGCATGTTCGACGTCTACCCGACGCCCTGCCCCCGACTGCGCGCGCCGCAGCAGCAGTTCATAGCTGGAACGATGTTCGACGTAATTGTTTTCCGCCAGCAGCATCAACTGGCGATAGCGGATCACGTCGAAGTAGGCGCGTGCGCCCTCGAGTGCGGCGGCTTCGCCGGCATCGAGCAATTCGAAGTAGCGGGTCAACTGCGCCTTTCCCATGCGCCTGACGTCGTTCGCCGTGGTAAAGCCGTCGTAGAGTATCTGCGTCAGCGTAAGCGTATTGCCACTGCTCGAAAAATCCCGATCGGCGACACCGGGCTGCCTCAGGCGTTCGCGCCCGATGCTGGCGGTGAGATCCAACTTGGGCAGGAATCCGGCACGCGCTACATCGACCTCCGCGGAGGCGCTCTTGAATGCATGCCACTTGACCAGGACTTCGGGGTTGGTGAGCACCACCGTCTGCACGACGTCCTTCAGGGTCAGGTGGGCAGCCGCCAGCGCATTGCCCCCCGCCAGGAAAAGCAAAGCCGCGCACAACACCCAAGCCTGCCTGGAAGCACCGGTCACTGTTGCTAGAATCCACGTCGACAATTGAATAGTTTAATTATATCGAATTCCATGTTTCCTCCCTCTCGCGCCACGATGTTGATCGGTTCCGCACGTACCGCGGCAGGCCTTGGCTGCTGCATCGGCCGGGATGCGGCGGCGCTACTGCTATCCGCCCCGGAATGCCCGCCTTGAGCAAGCCACCGCAACTCGAGCAGTTCAGCGCCAGCTACGACGCGGCGCAGGACAGGATACTTTTGCGCATCCGCAGCAGCGACGATGCCGAGTTCCGCTTCTGGATCACCCGCCGCTACCTTGCCCTGCTGTGGCCGGTGCTGATGACCATTGCCAACACCTTCAGCGCGCGCAAGTCCGGCGATCCGCTGACGCGCAACACGCTCTCGGAACTGGCGCACGGCAAGGCCGTGGGCACTGCGGACTTTGCCAGCCAGTACCACCCGGGATCTGTGTTTCCCCTGGGCGAGGAACCGGTCCTGCTGGCCCGCATCAACGTCAATCCGGCCACCGCCGACGCGCAGACGCTGACGCTGCTGCCGCAACTGGGCCAGGGCATCAACCTCAAGCTCGACGAAAAGCTGCTGCATGTGCTGGCGCGCCTGCTGCAGCAGACCGCCACGGCGGCGGAATGGGGGCTGACCCTCGATGTGGGCGGTGGCGGCCACGCCACGCCCGAAACAGCGCATAGCGGGACTCCGCGCCTGCTCCACTGAAACACTGCCGCCGTACCCGCCGCTGCGCCACGGAAATCGCCGTGTCGCCGGCGCCGACTTTTGGGCGAGCGACAGCGGTGGCGCCGCGTCAGTCCGTATTGAGCTTTCCCTTCGTCAGCAGGTCCTGGATCACTTGCTGGTCGGTCGAGAAGACTCCGATCACATCGACTCCGGACAGGATGATCTTCTGGTCCGTCGCCCCTGCCACGGTCGGCGACGGAGCGCCCACGGCATGCGGGTCGCTGGCAAAGCCCCCGGTGGTGCTGACATGCACGATCGTATCGACCCCCGCCTTTTCGAAATGCAGGAAGTCGGCCAGGTTGTCCTGCCCGAGCAGGGTACCTGCCGACTCACCCGAGAGCAGGTCGCGCAGGTCGAGCACGTCGCCGCCGGCGGCACGCGCCGCCGTGCCGAAGTTGGTCACCGTGTCGGTGACGGGCGCGCCGGGGATTCCGCCGTCGTTGAGCTTCCAGGCGAAGATGTCCGTCGCCAGGTCGCCCAGGCCACCGTTCAGGGTATCCGCGCCCTGCCCGCCGACCAGCAGGTCGCTGCCGGCGCCACCACTCAGGCTGTCGTTGCCGGCACCGCCATCGAGCCGATCGTCGCCCGCCGCGCCGCTGAGCGTGTCGTTGCCGTCGTGGCCGAAGATGAAGTCCGAGTTCGCCGTGCCGGCCGTGGTGTTGGCCGCCGCATTGCCCTCGTAGGCATTGGACACGCTGACGATGCTGAGCACCTGGTCCACCTGGTGCACGCCGTTGGTCGCGGCGATGTCGATCAGTGCCGATTGGGTCGCCGTCACGCCGGTCACTACCAGTGGATTGTCGATGTCCCACGCCGATATGTCGATGATCTGGCCGACGCCGGTGCTGGTGACGCTGTGGGTGCCATCGGAGATGGTCCAGCCGCTCTGCAGGCCTTTCACGGTGAGGGTATCAAAGGCGCGCGCCGAGACGTCGAACTGGAACGACGAGCCGTCGTTGGCAATCGCCACGTCATGGTGGTTGGACTCGATACGCTGGATCGACAGCACCTGCTCGGCGGTCAATACGTTGCTGTAGATCCGCAGGTCGTCGACGGTGGCATTGAGGTACTTGTCGTTGGTGATGTTGCGCGAAAAGTCGTTATTGACGCCATTGGTGAAACCGATGCCGAACACGTTGGTGATGGTGCCGCCGAGGCCGGCATTGCTGACCGTGCTTTCGAGCACGCCGTCTACCCAGATCTGGGTCACGCCCGCCGTGGTTCGCGTCATCGCGACGAAATGCCACTCATTGTCGGCAATAACGGTCGTGCTCTTGGCGCCCGCCGTATCACCGACGTTGATGCCGATGCGGCCGGCATTATCGATCCAGCCCCATTGCGCGTCGTTGACCGCGCCGTTCTGCTCGGAACCGATCACGCTTGGCCGGTTCCAGCCGATGTCGGTGCCGGAGAACTGCGTCGGATCGGTCGCAGCGTTCTGCGGAGTCTTGATCCAGAAGCTGACCGTCGCATTCTGTGTGATCGGATTCAGCTCGATCGGATCCACCGCCAGCGAGGCGCCCTTGCCGTCGAACTGCAAGGCCGTGCCGGACGTCTGGGCATGACCCGCGACCCAGTCCGGCAGTTCGTTGCCGTTGGTGGTGTTGGCGTCGGCCAGGGTTCCCACGATGTTCCGGATCTGATTGACGGCCGGCACGCCAAAGCCTTCGTCGAAGGTCCATTGACCGACCGGACGAACCGACAGGATCGGCGCGCTGTCCAGATCGAGGATGGTCGCCGTGCCGACTGCGGTTGAATTCGACACCGGACCGGTGGTCAGGTTCGCCGTCAGCGTGAAGGTCTCCGACCCCTCGATCAGTCCATCCACATGGGTCGGCGTCCGCACCAGGACGCTGGTCTTGCCGGCCGCAATCACAAGGCTGCCGGCATACGCGGTCCAGGTGGTACCGCCGTTGATCGAATACTCGAGGCCGGCACCATAGTCGGCGCCGCTTGCCGTGCCGTTGGTCGTCGCCAGCGTGACCGTCACGTCATTGCCTGTCTGAGCTCCGAGCCGGACATCGAACAGCGCGTAATCGCCCTCGACGATCGTGACGTCGCTCACCACGGCGAGCGCCGGCGGTGCGCTGGCCGAAACCCCGCTGGTGAAGATGTGGAAGGTCAGCGTCTGGGATGCGCTCGCTGTCGCGCTGTTGGATGCTTCCGTACTGGTCGCCGTCACGCCCAGATCGACCCGGCCCGAATAGTCTTCGGGGAACACCAGGTAGGCGGCGGCCAGCGCGGACACAGGGATGGTGACTGAACCGTTGATCGGGCTGTAGGTCGTTCCGCCCGAGGTGATGCGCGAACCACCCGGCATGTTGTTGATGGTCAGCGAGAGGCTTTCCGAACCGTCGGTATCCACCAGGCTGGTGGTGATCTTGCCGGCCAGGGCAATCCGCGTCACGGTTCCGGTGGTGGTGCTGCTGTAGTTGTATTGCATGGCGCCTTGCGCCGCGACCAGGCGCACGTCGTCGAAGTAGGCACCGGTGCCCTCGCCGCCTTCGGCCGAATTGGTGCGGATGGTGACCGTGTGGCTGCCCGTGGTCGAGAAGTTGAAGCCGGCGCGAATGGCCTGCCACGCCAGGTCTGAATTCACCGTGCCCGCAGCGTAGGTGTAGGTTACCTGGCTGCCGGTTCCCGCGTCGAGCACCACCTGGAATCCAGTGCCGGCGACGGGCGCGGCATCGGGCGCGTAGTTCATGCTCAACTGGTACACGTCGGCGGTGTTGGTGACGTTGATGGTGCGCGTGATGCCGAGCGTCTGGTAGTTCGGACTCGCCGGGGATCCGTTGGCAGCATTGTCGAGGTGCAGGAACACCCGTTGCGAGTCGGCTCCAGTGGCGCTGCCCGCCATGCCGCTGGCGACATAACTGGCGCCGCCGGATGTCCTCAGGGAGTCACCATCCGCGTTGAAGTAGAACTGGTTGGACTGGGTGCCGCCGGAACTGGCCGAGGTATCGCCGGTCCCGGTGGTGACCAGTGACCAGCCTTCGATGGCGGCCGTGCCCTTGGCATGGGAGCCAATGTTGGTGTCGTTGGCGCTGGCCGTCAGTGGGCCGACGGATTCCCAACTGCTGTTGAACAGCTCACTGAACGAATTGGCGGTCGTCAGGTTCGGCGCATCGGCAACGGCCGTGACGGTGATCGGCGCCGTTATCGTGTTGCTATTGTTACCGCTGTTGTCCCTTGCCCGGTAGTCGAAGCTGGTATTGCCGCTCCAGTTGGCATTCGGTTTGAAGTAAAGGACCAGTTCGTCGCCGCTGGCCGCCATGAAGTTACCGACCGTAACTGCGGTGGTCATCGCCGCGTTCGTGTACAGCGTCCCGTTCGCGGGCGCCGCGGTGACCCGGAAGCTGGCAACCGCTCCACCCGGATCGACGGCCGAAAGCGTGATCGGGATCGGCGACACATCTTCCATGCCGGTGGCGCTGGCGGCAAGGGCGATCGGATTTCCCGGCGCCACGATGTTTACCGTGGTGCTTGCCGTGTTGCTGTTGTCCGCGCCGTCGCTGACGGTGACATTGACCGTACGCGTACCGGTCGTGTTGTCGGTGCTGCTGAAGCGAACCTGCTGAATGGCGGTCTGGTAACTCGCCAGGGACGCGGCGCCGGACAGGGTTATGGAGCCGCTGCTGGAGGTGGAACTCCAGGAAATGCCGAGGCCGGTGAGCGCGGTCTGAGCGGCCGCCGACAGGGTCAGGATCTGGTTGGCGTTGGCCGCACCCGTCAGGGCGATCGTGGCGCTCGTGATGTTGGTGTGATCGAGATCCGTGATCGTGGTGTTGGCGGTCGCAATCGACTGTGCACCAGCGGCACTGCTGTTCCTCGCCACGTAGACGGTGGCGCCCGTGCCGCTGGCGCTGCTGTTCAGGTCGAGTACCGGAGCGTCATTGACGGGAACCACGTTTACGGTCGTGATCGCTGGAGCGCTGTTGGTCGTTCCATCATTGACCACAACGGAAATGTTGCGCGGCGTGCTTGCCGGATTGTCGCCCGTGTTGAGGAAACAGATGGCCCGCAATGCCGTTTTGTAGTCAGCCAGGCTTGCCGCCCCGGTCAAAGTGATGACATTCCCGGTCACCGAAGCCGTCAGGCTCGCCGGTATCGATCCGAGGGTCAACGCATCCCCCGCCTGGGCGTTGGTCAGCGTAACGGTAGCGCTGGCCAGCATCGGGTTGTCCGCGTCGCCGACGCTCAGGTTCGGCGTCGTGATCTGAACCGGGATGCCGTTTTCGGTGAACGTGGTGACATACCCGGTTCCAGCGACCGTGGTATCGAGATCGAGTATCGTAATGTCATTGACTGAGGTCACGTTCACCGTCTTGCTGGTCACGACACTCAGATTGTTCAGCGCCTGACCATCGTTCACCACGAAGTCGATGGTACGCGCTGCGGTCGAAGGCGATTCGCTTGTGTTGGTATAGGTAACGCTGCGCAGCGCGGCCTGGTATTGCGCCACCGTCGCGCTGCCGCTCAAAGTCAGGACCCCGGTCGTCGCGTTGTAGCTGCCGGCAATCCCGCCCATGGTCGAAAAACCCAGCACGTCCTGGCCTACAACGAAGCCGCTGCCGATCGAGATCGTCGCGCCCATCAGGTTCGGGCTATCGACGTCACCAACCGTAATGCCACCGTCAATCACGACCGGAGTCGAAGCAACGTTGTCGCCTTCGGTAAAGGTGGTTGTCCCGCCGCTCACCGCAGCCACCGGCGCATCGTTGGTACCGGTAACGGTGAAGGACAGGGTTGCCGTGCTGGTAGCCCCGGACGTGTCGCTTACCGTATAGGAGAAGCTGTCACCCACGACTTGCCCGGCACCCAGGCTCTGCGCATTCGTGGTGTTGGCAACGTAGCTGTAGCTGCCATCCGCCGCCAAGGTCAGCGTACCGTAGGTACCCGTCAGCGGACTGCCAACGGTACCGCCGGCAATGGCGAAAACCGTCTTGCCGTCACCGCTATCGACGTCGGTATCGTTTGCCAGAACGCCGGTCCCGGCAGTCCGGGTTACCGTGGAATCCTCGGCTACTGCCGCGGCATCATTCACCCCCACCGGAGCGTCGTTCGCTCCCTGAACCGTAACGGTGATGTTGGCCGAACTGGTAACCCCGGCGGCATCGCGCATGGTGTAGCTGAAACTGTCTGTCAGCGTCTGGGCGCTGGTCCTCAAGGCCTGCACCGTGGCGTTGCTGTTGTCCACCGTATAAGTGTAAGTGCCGTCGGCATTCAGCACGATGCTGCCATAGCTTCCTGCCCTGGCCACGCCCAAGGTGCCGCCGGAAATCGCCGTCACCGTCTTGGTATCGTCCGCGTCGACGTCGGTGTCGTTGGCGAGCACGTTGCCGCTCGGATTGACACCCGCCGTGGCATTACCCACGCCGCCGGCTTCCGAAGCAGTTACCGTATCAAGGACGGCTGTCGGCGCATCATTGCCTCCGGTGACGGTGACGCTGAAGCTGCGCGTGACCAGCGCGTTGTCGCCGTCGGTGACGGTGAAGGTGAAGTTGTCTGCGCCGGTCTCGGTGGCGTCCAGCGCCTCGATCGCGGCGGCGTTCTTGGCGTAGCTGTAGGCGCCGGTGCTGGTGTTGAGCGTCAGGGTGCCGTAGGTCCCGGCCAGGGTCGCGGTGCTGCCGACCACGCTGGCGCCGCTGATGCCGTAGGTCAGCGTCTCGACGTC
>JBIKLV010000022.1:0-50978 GCA_044359585.1 Sulfuritalea sp.
ACGACGGCGGTGTCTTCGGTGACGCCGCCCGTGACGGTGCCGCCAATGAGCGGGATGTCGTTGCTGCCGGTGATGGTGACGGTGACGATCTGGGTGTCGCTGCCGTCGGCGCTGACGGCGGTGAAGCTGTCGGTGAGCGTGGCGCCGGCGGCGAGTTGCTGGATCGCGGCCTGGGCGTTGCCGGCGCTGTAGCTCCAGTTGCCGGCGGCGTCCAGCGTGAAGCTGCCGTGCCCGTTGCTGCCGGCGGTGCCGGCCTGGGTGAGGAAGGCGGCTTCGCCGCTGTCGACGTCGGCTACCGTCAGGGTGCCGCCGGTGATCAGGTTGCCGCCGACGAGGCCCTGGTCTTCGCTGACGCCGCCACTGACGGTGCCGCCGATGAGGGCGAGGTCGTTGCTGCCGGTGATGGTGACGGTGACGGTCTGGCTGGCGCTGCCGTCGGCACTGGTGACGACGAAGCTGTCGGTCAGCGTGGCTCCGGCGGCGAGGCTCTGGATCGCGGCCTGGGCGTTGGCGGCGCTGTAGGTCCAGTTGCCGGCGGCATCGACGGCAAACGTGCCGTGGCCGTGGCTGCCGGCGACGCCGGCCTGGGCGAGGAAGCTGGATTGTCCGCTGTCGATGTCGACCACGGTGAGCGTGCCGCCGGTGACGAGGTTGCCACCGACGACGGCGGTGTCTTCGGTGACGCCGCCCGTGACGGTGCCGCCAATGAGCGGGATGTCGTTGCTGCCGGTGATGGTGACGGTGACGATCTGGGTGTCGCTGCCGTCGGCGCTGACGGCGGTGAAGCTGTCGGTGAGCGTGGCGCCGGCGGCGAGTTGCTGGATCGCGGCCTGGGCGTTGCCGGCGCTGTAGCTCCAGTTGCCGGCGGCGTCCAGCGTGAAGCTGCCATGCCCGTTGCTGCCGGCAGTGCCGGCTTGAACCAGGAAGGCGGCTTCGCCGCTGTCGACGTCGGCTACCGTGAGGGTGCCGCCGGTGACGAGGTCGACACCGACGACGCCCAAGTCTTCGGTGACGCCACCGGCGACGGTGCCGCCGATGACGGCGAGGTCGTTGCTGCCGGTGATCGTGACGGTGACGGTCTGCGTGGCGGTTCCGTCGGCACTGGTGACGACGAAGCTGTCGCTGAGTGTGGCGCCAGCCGCAAGGGTCTGGATCGCGCCTTGCGCGTTGGCGGCGCTGTAGGTCCAGTTGCCGGCGGCATCGACGGCAAACGTGCCGTAGCCGTGGCTGCCGGCGACGCCGGCCTGGGCGAGGAAGCTGGATTGTCCGCTGTCGATGTCGACCACGGTGAGCGTGCCGCCAGTGACGAGGTCGCCACCAACGACGGCGGTGTCTTCGGTGACGCCGCCCGTGACGGTGCCGCCAATGAGCGGGATGTCGTTGCTGCCGGTGATGGTGACGGTGACGATCTGGGTGTCGCTGCCGTCGGCGCTGACGGCGGTGAAGCTGTCGGTGAGCGTGGCGCCGGCGGCGAGTTGCTGGATCGCGGCCTGGGCGTTGCCGGCGCTGTAGCTCCAGTTGCCGGCGGCGTCCAGCGTGAAGCTGCCGTGCCCGTTGCTGCCGGCGGTGCCGGCCTGGGTGAGGAAGGCGGCTTCGCCGCTGTCGACGTCGGCTACCGTCAGGGTGCCGCCGGTGATGAGGTTGCCGCCGACGAGGCCCTGGTCTTCGCTGACGCCGCCACTGACGGTGCCGCCGATGAGGGCGAGGTCGTTGCTGCCGGTGATGGTGATCGCAAGCGTCGCCGTATCGACGTCACCCAGTGTGTCGGTAACGGCATAGGTGAACACCTCGACGACCTGCTGTCCGGCACCGAGAGCCCCTACCAAAGGGCTTCCATTGGCGACCGCATAGGAGTACTGACCGTCGGAACCGATCGTCAATTGCCCGTAGCTGCCGCTGATGGTTGTGCTGCCTCCACCAGGCACGCTGGCGAATACGCCGCCCGCGGCCTCGGCTCCGAGACGCACGTCGGTAACCGAAGCTGGCGGCAGCGGCGTATCGTTGGCGAGGACATCGCCCACCGGATCAAAGCCGGCGATGGCGTTCGCCAACCCACCGCTTTCCGTCGCGACGGCAGTATCGTCCAGGGCAAAGGGATTGGTACTGGGCACATCATTGCGCCCGTTGATCGTGACGGTAAGTTCGGCGACATCGGTCAGCCCAAGGGCATCGACAACGGTGTAGGTGAATGTCTCGGCAAGCGTCTGATTGCTGTTGAGTGCCTGAACCGTCGGATCGAGGTCGTCGACCACGTAGGTGTAGCTGCCATCCGACCCCAGCGTCAGCCTCCCGTATTGGCCGACGATCAGGGTGCCATCGGCACTGGTGGTCCCGCCGGCAACCGGACTGGTAGCACCACCCGCCGATTCGGTGCCGCTGCGGACAGCGCTGATGCTGATCGCTTCCCCATTGGCAATGCTGTCGGGATCGCGGTCATTGAGCAGCACGGATCCAGTCGCCGGCACGGCGCCATTGGCAAAGCCGGCTTCGATTGCAGTGCCGGCGTCATTGAAGGCGATCGGCGCATCGTTGCGGCCGTCGATGGTCACGGTGAGTTCGGCGGTGTCGGTCAGGCCACCGAGATCCCCGACGGTATAAGTAAAGGTCTCGCTCAACTGCTGGCCGGCGACACGCAAGGCCTGGACAGCGACATTGGCGTCATCGACGACATAGGAATAGATGCCATCGGACTGCAGGGTCAGATCGCCGTAGAGACCAGCCAGCGGGCTCCCGACAGCGCCGTTGGATGTTCCCGGCAAGACGGCTTCGCTCCCGGTGCGGACCGCGACAACGAATTTCAATTCGCCGTTGGCGACGCTGTCGACGTCGGTGTCGTTGGCCAGGACATTGCCGACGATGCCGACACCGGCCACGCCATTCAGCGTGCCGGCCGCTTCGACGGCGAGTGTCGGGCCGACATCGTCGGCACCGAGTGGGGCATCGTTGCGTCCATCAATGGTTAGCGCCAGTTCCGCACTCGCGGTTTCGCCTTTCTCGTCTTCGATCACATAACTGAAAGTTTCACTGAGCGTCTGGCCGGCTATCCGCAGGGCCTGTACGTCGGGATCGGCTTCGTCGACAACGTAGGTGTAGTTTCCATCCTCGGCCATCGTCAGCGTGCCGTAGTTCCCGGTGACCGACGCGGTGGTGCCGGCAGGAATCGTCGCCGACGCACCCGCGCCACCATTCGGCCCGACACGTATCCCGATGACGACCTTGGCACCATCCGCAGTATCGTTGACCATCACATTGGCGCTTGCATTGACTCCCGGCGCCGAGTTGGATGTGCCACCGGCTTCGATGGCCTGGCCGGTGTCCGCGTTGGCTTCCAGTGCTAGTCTTTGCTGCTCAATCTTCACGCCCTGGCGGAATTGCGGAATCTTTATTTCCGGAGGGCTCTGCGGCAGCACGATGTCGGGCGCAGCGCCGCTGCCGTTGCCGGCGGAGGATGCGCCGGCAGGCGAACTGGTTGGCGTACTTGGTCTGGCGATCGGCGCCGGCGGCGGCCGGGTGTCCGATTCCAGCGCCGGCGGTGCGCTATCCGGCCTCGCCTGTGGCTCAACCGGTTGGGCTTCGACACGCTCCGTCACGATGCGCAGATTGCCGGCCTTCGCCTGGGTCGTGGCACCTACCGAACTGAAGAGCTTGTTGAGTCCGACAGCACCATCGGCGAACAGCACCTCGGGCGGCTTGCCTCCCAATGCGTCCAATGCGCCGTTCGGAATGACGACGAGGCTGCCGTCCTGGAAGGTCAATACCAGATCGACGTCGGCAACGTCCACGGACGCGAGACTTGCTCCTGTTTGTGCCAGCGGAATGGTGCCATCGGGATTGACCTGGGCACGCAGCGGCGCGGCCGCCGATCGCCCCTGCCCTGCGACCAAGCTCGCGGCAGGATTGCCTGTCGCCCCTTGCCCTGCCGAAGTGCCGGATTCAGCCATGTCGATTGCCTCTTTTCGGAGTCACGCCCGTCACTGCGCTCAACCTGCGCCCGGCTTGCCGTCGCTGCTGCCCGAGCGCAGTCCATCCTGTACTGCCAGCCGCAACACGCGGGCCAGTTCGCTCCCGATGACCTGGGGATCGGTTGTCGCCAATCGTTCATGAATCTGGAGCAGCAAGCGGCGCGCCTCGGCAGAGTCGTCTGCCAGTCGCACCATCAGGTCGCCCGCCGTCGCACTATCACGTGCCTGGTCTCCAGCGTTGCGGATCAGGCTGGACAGGTCGTCGTGCAGTTGGGCGCGCAGTTCGACGCCACCGCGTTCGAGGCTATTGAGCACAGCCCCCAATTGGGCGGCGATGCGCTGAAGTTCGACATTGAACTGCCCAACACTCGAACCATGTTCGGAAAGGCTGCGGATGAATTCGCCGCGTTGACGCGCGAACTCCTCGCGCTCGCCGCGCAGCAGCGACTCCTGGATCCGGGTCGATTCCGCGAGGCGCTCTTCGATCCGGCGCAAGACACGGACATCTTCCCCGTCCAGCCCGGCGTCGCCGCCGGCTTCGACCCGCCCGCCCGCAGTGGATGAATCGGCGGCGATGCCCAACTGCTCCCGCGCCAGCGAGAACTCCACATGCTGTGCGACTTCGGAACCGAGGAAGGAAACCAGATCCTGCATGCAACGACGAATCGAAACCATCATGAAGCCGAGGATGATCGAACCCAGGAGACCGTAGAGCGAAGCTGAGAAAGCGATCCCCATGGATTGCATCGGCGCGCGCATGCGCTCGACCAGGGTGCGGAAAACTTCGACCGGATCTGCTGTCTTCATGTCGAGCGTGGCAAAGCTGGAGATCAGCGCGGCGATGTCGGCGAGCGTCGCCAGCAGGCCGACGAACGTCCCCAGCAAGCCCATGCCGACCAGCAGGTTGGTGATGTGCTGCGGCAGGGTGTGGCGGTTGTTCAGGCGAATATCCGCCTTGACGAGTTCCTTCTCGAGCGCCGCCTGTTCCCGCTGCGACATGATGCGCCCGGAAGAGGCCGCAATGAAACGAAGAACGTAGGCGACGTCGGCGTCGGAGTCAATCGCCACTTTCTGCAGTTGGGCCGGTTCGCTCCCGCGACGCACGGCTTCCGAAAAGCCGGAGAGTACCCGGGCCTCGTTCATCAGTTTGCGCAGGTTGAAAAGGATGAAGCCGGCACCGATCAGGATCAACACGAAGATGGAATAGTTGATCTGCGGATGCGGGTTGCTGGCCAGCGTATTGACGATAGCCTCCCGGAAAAACACCGCGCCGAGCAGCAGCATCACGAAAGGCAGCGGCGTATAGATTTGGTAGATCTTCAGTTTGTTGTACATGTCGTCACGCTCGAAGCGGTTGTGAATTCCGAAAACGGTTGATCATCGATTTCCCTTGCCTAACGCGGATCGCTGAACGCAAGATCGCGGAAGCGCAGGATCGGAGAAAGGATGTAGGAGAGCATCGTCCGCTTGCCGACCACGATGTCGGCGGTCGCCGTCATGCCCGGCGCTATCGCCTGGGCATGGCCGCGTCCGGTATCGATCCGGACCCGGTAGTAGCGTCCCTCGCGCTCATCCATCAGCGTATCGGCGCTGACCTCGACCACATGGCCGTCCAGAGTGCCGAAAATCGCCTGGTCGTAGGCGCCGATGCGCACCCGGGTCGGCAGGCCGACGACGAGATTGGCGCGGTCGTCGGGCCGTGCCCGCGCCTCGACCACGATGCTGGCATCGCTGGGCGTGATCTCCAGCAAGGTGTCGCCCGGGCGCACGACGCCACCGACGGTGCTTACCACGAGGCGATTCACGAAGCCCGCAACGGGAGCGCGCACGACATTGCGCGCCAGTCGGTCGGCGCTGGTATCGATTTCCAGCGAGGCCTTTTCGAGTTCGGCACGAACCTGGGTCAGTTCGGCGGTCGCCTCGGCACGAAAGCGCGCCTCGACTTCGCCCATGCGCGACTCCATCTCCCCCTGCGCCGCGCGCAACCTGGGCAGTGAGGCGTCGGCTTCGCTCAGTTGCGAGGTCAGCCGTTGCACGCGTGACTGGCTGTCGAGAAGTTCCATCTGCGATGCGGCGCCCTTGCGTCGCAAACCGTCGATGACGCGAAACTGCTGCTGGGCCACGTCGAGTTCGGCAAGCAGGTTGGTCTTGCGAGTCTGGGTCTCGGCGATCTCGCCGCGCTTTTGCAGGCTTTGTTCGCGCAGGACCTGAACCTCCTGGGCGACGCGCGCCCGGCGCGCCCGCAGGGCATCGGCTTCGGCACGACGCACGTCGTTGTCTGTCAGATCGACAGGAAAGCGCAGGTCGCGCACTCCACTGGACTCGGCGTTCAGCCGCGCCTCGCGCCCTCGCAGCGCGGCCAGGCGCGACCGTTCCTGTCCCAACTCGGAGCGTGCCCTGATGTCGGCCAGTTCCATCAGCGGCTGATCGGCGCTGACGGTCTGGCCTTCGCGCACGAGGATATTGCGCACGATCCCGCCTTCGAGATGCTGGACGATCTGCGACTTGCCGGATGGAATGACCCGTCCCTCGGTGCGGACGATGACGTCGATGCTGGCGATGGCGGCCCAGACCAGCAGCAGCAGGCCGCCAACACAGGCACTCAGGATGAACGCGCGCTGCGGCGTCAGGTTTCGCAGCATCTCGCCCGACCAGGAACCGAGTCGCGCCGGCATCATGCGCTCGGCAGCATTGGCCGCCGCCTGCGCTGCCGAGTCGATGCGCTCCAGGGCCGAGACCGGCGCCAACCGCAACGGATTGGCCTCCGGAGGTCGTGGATAAGCGGCGTCGCGCCTGGCATCCATGATCAGCGCGGGCTCACCATGACGCGCGAACTGTCGGAACCGGCACTGCCGTCGCGAACGGAAATGTCGATGCGATTGGCCGGCATCTTGAGCTGGATCAGCTCGTTGCGAACCGCCATGGCGCGGTAGAAACCGAGTCGCCGCGCCTCGGAAAACCCGGTCGGAACCACCACCTCGAGGCGCGCGCCACCGCTGGCGAGAACTTGCGCCAGGGCGGTGCGCAGGTCTTCGGCCTCGTTGCGCGTGAGTGCGATGGCGTCGTCGGCGAACTTGACGATGATGCCGCCTGCCGGTCCGACCGGTACCGTCTTTTCGAGTCCGCGTTCTGCGGCGGGAATCGGAGCGGTCGCGGTCACGACGCGTGTCGGTTCGCTGCTCGTCCCACTGCCGCCGGCGGACACCACCGGGGGCGACGACCGGGAGTCCGTCGGCGCCTGCGCTTTCGATCGCTGTCGCGCCTCGCTTTCGAGGGTGCGGATGCGTTCCTGCATCGACGCAAGTTGCGCATCCTTCTCGCGCAACACGTCGCGCACGCCTGACGACTCGTTGACAGCGACCTGTCCGGCGGGGGCATCCACCATGCTTACAGGCGGCCTGTCATGCGGAACGGCCGGCGGTTTCTTGGGCTGGGTCCGCCCCAGTTCGAGCGCGAACATGAAAACCGCAACGGTCATGATCACGAGGACGAAGAGCAGGCTCAGCACCAGGTTGGTCACGGCATCGACATAGCCTGGCCAGAAGGTCTCCGCACTCGTATCGTCAATTCGTCTGGACATGGGACGCCCTCAACTCGCGGAAAAAGTCGCGGCCACGGCTGGATCGTTGCTGCCGCTACCGTAGATGTTGCGAATGATCTGGGAAGACGATGTGAATTCCTGCACGTGGAGATTCACGATGCGCACCCGCACCTGATAGACGCGGTCATAGACATCGAGCAGGTCGAGCAGCGACTGATTGCCAGACAGCATCCGCTCCGACACGGCGGCCAGCGCTGCCTTAAGCGCGTCGAGCTCGGCGTAGCCGGAATAGATCCGGTCGCGTACCGATGCCAGGGTGGCATATTGCGCCGACAGAGTCTGCACCAGCCGGCGCCGAGTATCGTCCAGCCGGTTGGCCAATTCTTCCTTTCGCGCGCTGCGCTCGGCGTGGAGCTTGAGGCTGCGCCCCCCCTCGAAAAGCGGCCAGTTGGCTACTACCATCAGGCGCTGGTCGTGCTGCAGGCCGGTGTCGCCGCCCGCGTTGACGACCTTGAAATCCGAGACTTCAAAATCGATCCTGGGCAGCATTCCGGACAGCGCGCCGGTGCGATCGCTCTGGGCCGCGTCGAGTTCCGCCTGCAAGGCAGCGATGTCCGGATTGAGGCCGAAGGCGAGTTCGATAGCCTGATCGAAGTCGCGCGGGATCAATCCGAGTTCGGCCACTTCAGGCAGGCGAATTTTGCGCGGTACGACGTTCGCCAGACGAATGAATTCGATTGCCGCCGCCGAATGGGCAGCCTCCTGCTCCAGGCGGGAAGCATAAGCCGTCAGCACCCGCGCCCGCACGCGATCCAGGTCGCTGACGGTCGACGCGCCGGCATCGGCCCGCTTGCGCAGATAGTCGAGCAATTCCTTGAGCTGGTTCTCGAACTCCATGGCGAGATCGGACTGGAGGCGGGTCGATGCCAGGCTTACGTAGGACTGCACTGCAGCGACCGCCGCTTCGCCCTCGGTGCTCTTCAGGTTCAACTCGCGCGAGCGCTCGAGGTCCTTGCGGCGGATCACCTCGAACACCCCCGGAAGATCGAGGAGCGGCTGGCGCACTACGATCGTCGTGTCAATCCGGGTATGGCCATCGCGATCACGAACGATCGAATTGACCGGAGGATCGGCGAATTCCGAAGAAGGTGAGGATATCTCGCGTCCGCGGGCGACGCGCCAAGTGACGGACGGCAGCAGCAGCGACATCGCCTGTCCGGTCTGGGAACGCGCGGCATCAAGGCGCGAACCGGCCATCCGCACGTCGCGGCTGAACTCAACCGCCAGGCGCAAGGCCTGACCCAGTTCGAGATCGTCTATCGATTCCGCACCCGATCGAAATGAACCGGCACCGATAGTCGAGCTCACAGGTACGTGGCTCAGGTTGAACAGCCGAGCCAGGCTGTGTTCGCTTGCCGGCAGCGCATTTCGCGCCGCGGGCGCCGCAACTTTCGCAAAGCCGGCCCGAAACGGCGCCGCGACGGAATCCGGGTTCAGGCGGACCAAAGAATCCCGCGGCAATCGCGTATCGACCGGCTGACGAGCGACCGGTACCGGTACCGCCTTGAGTTCCCACGACAGATTAAGGCCACCGTCCGCGGGATCGGCCGACGCCGCCGGGCTGGAAACGCCGATGCCCATCGCCATAAGAATTGCGCTACAACCTGATCTCAAGAACAACTCCACCCTTGCTCTATCCGGCCCACGCGCTCAAACGACGCGTCGAACCGCTCTACCGCCAACTTGCGCCCAAAGAAATCGCGTCGCCGACACCGACGGGATCTGGAGCAGATTTCGCCAATTTCCCGAAATCAGGAACCGGTATTGCCGATGTTGGCTGACAACCCCCAATCGACCGGAACTACGCATTGATTTAATGGGGTTTTTCCTCACAATGCCACACCAATTCATGGCTCGAAGTCTGACCTCAATTTTAAGCAAGAACCGGGCAAGTTCTCCCCAGTTCAAGCACTCCGCGGTAAGGCGCTTTTCTTGGCCCGTGTGGCCCCGCGCCTATCGAGCGGATTGCCGGAAACAATCCACCGGACAGCCGCCGGCGCATGTTTCCGGAAATACGACTTTTAACGGATCGTCCATATGTCGCCGCAGCGACGACATTGGGCTCGAAACCAAACCCCTCCCCCATGATCCTCAAGAACCGGATCACCACCATCGGGAAGTGGTGCCGGCCCTGACGCGACGACCTTGAACTTGCCATAGGCGTTGCACGCCGGACATACGGCCTGCTGCCCAAGGTGCTCGGCAACATCGAGCAGCAAACGATACCGCTTCCAGCCGAAGAGCGTGACGGCCAGTCCGCCCAGCAACAACGAAACCCCGGTCAATCTGGAGCCGCTACCCGCTCCCGCCACCTCGATGCCGCTCACAAGGAGGATCAGTCCCAAAAACCAGGTCAACAGCCACGCGTGGCATTCCATCAACTGCCGCTCGTACCAGCGCCTGAAACCATGCGTGCGTATGCGATCGAGCGATGCCACCAAGCCCCCTCATCGTGAGTCGGCGTTCAGCTTAGACGCCCTGCCCGCGCCATGCAACACGGTTTTGCATATTTCGTCAGGGAAACGATGCGCTCGCGACGGAACACCATATCGCTGGCATCCAGCAAGCTATAATATTTTGAGTCGCGCCGTCTCGACTTTCAGGGAACTCGCAGGGCTCGCGCACGTCGTAGTACTTGGCCCCATCTCAAAGGAGGAAAAAGCGTCCATGGAAAACATTCGCACCTACCCGCAATCCGCAAGTCAGGATATCGCCGGAGAACAACAACGCGTCCTGCGCAACACGTACGCGCTGCTAGCGCTGTCGATGGCACCAACCATCGCCGGCGCACTGCTCGGTGTCCAGCTCAAGTTTTCGTTTTTTGCGGGCAGCCCTTTCATCGGATTCATGATCTTCCTGGGCGTCGCGTTCGGATTCATGTGGGGTATCGAGCGCACCAAGAACAGCGGCATGGGCGTTGCGTTGCTGCTCGGCTTCACCTTCTTCATGGGGCTCATGCTTTCCCGCATCCTGCAGGCAGCACTCGGATTTGCCAATGGCGGTACCCTGATTGCAATGGCAGCCGGCGGCACCGGTGCGATCTTCGTCTCCTTGGCAGGCGTCGCCTCCACTACCAAGCGGGACTTTTCCAACCTCGGCAAGTTCCTGTTTTCAGGAATGATCCTGCTGCTAGTTGCCATCGTGGCCAATATTTTCTTTCAGATACCGGCACTGGCACTGGCCATTTCAGCGATTGCCGTAGTGATATTTTCGGCCTACATCCTGTATGACATCAATCGCATCGTGCATGGCGGCGAAACCAACTACATCACCGCCACCCTAGCGGTGTACCTTGACGTCTACAATGTCTTTGTCAGCCTGCTCAACCTGTTGATGGCATTTACCGGCGACCGCGACTGACGCACGCACGGCAACTGAAAAGTCGGCGCTGGCGGTACGGCGCAGGCGAATGAAAACGGCGACTCCCGGTCGCCGTTTTCCATTTCAGGGGTTGCGCTCGAACAGCGCAATCGATTCGAGGTGCGACGTATGCGGAAACATGTTGGCGATACCCGCCGCACGCAAGCGGTACCCCTTCTCATGGACCAGCACAGCGGCATCGCGCGCAAGCGTTGCAGGACTGCAGGACACGTATACGATCCGACTCGGCCCGGACTCTGTCGGCAACGCCTTCACCAGCGCTATCGCACCTTCCCGCGGGGGATCGATCAGCAACTTGTCGAAATTTCCCAGGGCTGCAAAACTCTCCTCAGTCGCCTCGAACAGGTTCGCTACCGAAAACTCGCATTGCGCACCGAGATCGTTTTTTGCGGCATTTTCCCTTGCACGAGCGACCAAGGCGGCGCTTCCCTCGATTCCAAGTACCTTCGCCCCGGACCGTCCGATCGGCAAGGTGAAGTTGCCAAGGCCACAAAACAGGTCCGCGATCCGCTCACCTCGCTGCGGAGCCAGCAGAGCCATGGCTCGGCGCACCAGCATGCGGTTTACGCCAAGATTCACCTGGGTGAATTCCGTCGGATGGAACCGGAGTTCCAGACCGAAATCCGGTAGCTCATAGCTGAGCATTGGAGCATCGGCAGGATGGAACAAGGCTACGCTGTCGAGGCCTTTGGATTGCAGGTACCAGGTTATCCGGTGATCGTCGGCGAATCGTCGCAAGCGATCCAGGTCTTCGGATGCGAGAGGCTCGAGATGACGCAGCAACAGCACCGTCTGGGCACCGCCTGCCGCAACCTCGATCTGCGGCATTCGATCCGGCCTCGACATGCCTTCGACAAGCTCTTTCAGCGCAGGAATCAACGCGGATACATGGGGTGGCAGCACGCCACAGGAATCCATCAACGCCACATAGCTGCTGTGCTTTTCCCGGAATCCGACCAGCGTACCGCCCTTGCTGGCAACGTAGCGCACCGAAAGGCGTGCGCGCAGGCGATAACCCCATCCCGTGCCGGAGATAGGGGGAAGAATCTGGTCCGGCCGCAGACGTGCAAGGTGCCACAGTGCATCTTCCATTACTCGCTGCTTCGCGGCCGTCTGTCCGGCGGAATGAAGATGCTGCATGGAACATCCTCCACAAGTGCCGAAATGCGTGCATGGCGGTGCAACCCGCTGGCTTGATGCGCGGAGAATCCGTACTACATGCGCCTTTTCATAACTCGGCTTGCGCCGGTAGCTTGCGAACTCAACAAGTTCCCCCGGCAATGCGCCATCAATGAAGATCGCCTTGCCTTCCACATGTGCGATGCCACGCCCCTCGTGGTCAAGGGATTCGATTTGTGCCAGCGACATGATAAGAAGGCCGTACCCTCGGAAAAATGGGCTGATTATAATGTCAGCCTGCTATCTAGCCCTGCCGGCCAGGGCGACTGGAATCACCGTGTGTATTTTTCTCAACCCACTGCGACGCCAGCTTCGCAGAGAAGGAGAACCGAGTGCCTTCCGACATGAATGCCCAATACCATTTGCTTACCACTGAAGCGGACTATCGCCAGGCCTGCGATGCCGTCATCGGACGCGCACGGCGGGAAATTGCCATCTTTGATCGCAACCTCGTCCCGCTGCGCCTGAATGAAGCCAGCCGCGTTGACATGCTTTTCTCATTTTTCCAGGACGATCCCACGCGTCGGATGCGCCTGGTGGTGCATGAACCCGACGACCTGGAGAAAATTGCTCCTCGACTGATTCGGCTCGTCGCCCGGTTTTCCCACGCCATCGACGTCAGGCAAAGCCCGGACAACCTGCGTCACCTTGCCGATACCCACCTGCTTGCCGACGACGAACATGGCGTGCGCCGCTTCCAGTTCAATCTCCCGCGCAGCGCGCTGATTCTCGATGATCCGGCCTACATCAGTCCTTGGCGACTGCGCTTTGAAGAACTCTGGGGACTCTCCCAACCCTGCCTGAAACTCAATACCACCGGACTGTGATTTGCACCAGCGAATACCCACCCTTTGCCGTGGTGCACCAATTATAGAAACCCGTGATAAACTTCTCGGTTGATCGAAGTGGAAACATTCCGGTCGACCAATTGGCCAAGTAACTCCATAACGTTAAGGATCTTATCAAAATGAAACAATCTCTCCTCGTAGCCGCCCTGCTCGCCCTCGCTGTGACCGCTTGTGGCAAGACCGAAGCCCCGAAGCCCGTTGAGCCGCCCAAGGTTGAAGCTCCGAAGCCCGCCGCTGAAGCTCCGAAGCCGGCTGACGCCGCCGCTCCCGCCGCCGCTGCTCCCGCTGCCGCACCGGCTGCTGGTGCCGCTCCTGCTGCCGCTCCGGCTGCCGGTGCCGCTCCTGCTGCTGCCCCGGCTGCTGCTCCCGCCGCTCCGGCCGTAGCCGACAAGGCCAAGGAAGTCGCCGGCGCCGCTGCCAAGGGTGCTGTCGAAGGCGCCAAGGATGCAATGAAGAAGTAATTCTTCCCGCGCCTTTGGGCATGAAAAAGCCAGCCTTCGGGCTGGCTTTTTCTATTCCGGATGGACGCATTCAGTTCCGCACGTCGCGCCAATCGAAGCCACCATGCTGGGTTGCGACGCCCACCCACTCCGGTTCGCATTGCAAGGCTGACGCCAGAGCCAACTGCGCCAGGGATGGAGTATTGTTTTCCTCGGAAAGATGTGCAGCAACGACATGGTGCAGATTTTTTCGCTCGATCTGCGCCAACAGCGAAGCGGCTGCACCGTTGTCGAGATGGCCCCAGCGGCCACCAATGCGGCGCTTCAGGGACGGCGAATAGCGACCTTCCTCCAGCATCGCAATATCATGGTTGCATTCGAGCACCAGCGCATCACATGCATCAAGCATCGATACCATGAACTGCGTGACATGGCCTGCATCTGTAAGTACGCCCAAGCGCCGGTCGCCGTCGGAAAAAACAAACTGAACCGGCTCGCGGGCATCGTGCGGCACGGGAAAGGGCTGTATCGAGATATCGCCGATGGAAAATGGTCCATGGCTGTCAATCAGCGTGACAGAAACATCGCCGCAAGTTTCCCGCGATTCAGCAAAGGTTCCATGGGTCAGGTGAATCGACCAGCCAAAGCGACGTGAGCAGGCGGCGGCGCCACCCATGTGATCCGAATGCTCATGCGTGACAAGCACTGCGTCGACATCTGCTGGCTCAAGGGCCAGCCGCCCAAGGCGCCGTGTAGTTTCCGCCGGACCAAAACCGGCATCGACCAGTATTCGGGTACGACCGATTTCAACCAAAAGGGAGTTGCCGCGACTGCCGCTGCCAAGCGACGCAAAGCGCACTCCAGCGGACCTATTTCAGTTGTTCGTGGAGCAGGCCGAGGATGCGTCGCGAGGTATCCGACCGATCGACGCCGCCCTCGCGAGTCAGCACCTGTACGCTGGTCGTTTCGCCGGATGCCTTCAAATGGATTCGGTATTGTGCCTTGTCCGGCGTGTCGCCGCCGCTACCTTTCCAGAACATCAGCTTCGACAGGAAACCCTTGTCCGCGTCCTTCTTTTTGGCATCACTGTCAGGATCGACATAGCGCACAAAATACAGGCCCTGGGCGCGATCACGATCCTCGACGGTGAAACCCACCCGATCCAGCGCCAGTCCGACGCGGCGCCAGGCCCGATCGAAGGCTTCCTCCAGGAGCAGGGCTCCAGCCCCATCGGTCGCGCGCGACAACTTGGCACGATCCTGGCGCTGGTCGGCCGCAACCAGGGTCTTGGCACGCGACTCGTCGACTCCCAGTCGCACCATCAGGCGGCGCAGCATTTCCGCTTCAAGCTCTGGATCGGCCGGACGCGGCTGCCACTTGGTTTCGCTCCTGCCTTCGTTGGTGTAAATCTCGTACATGCCGCGATGGCTGATGTAGATTTCAACCGTCCCCGGCTCGGCACCCTTTTCCAGGCGGGTGCGGAACTTGTCCCGTTCCGCCGTCGAATAGAGGCTGTCAAAAACCTTGCCCAGCGCACCACGAATTACATCCTGCGGCAATTTGGCGCGATTTTCGGCCCAATCCGTTTCGATGATTCCGGCTTCCGGCATTTCGACATTGACCAGAAAACCCAGTTCCTGCCAAAACTCCTTGACACCGGGCCACAGCCTGTCCGGAGTACCGGCTACGACCAGCCAGCGTTGAGTGCCGGAACGCTCGATGCGCATCTTGTCAACTTGCGGCAACAGATCTTGCGCCGTGGTCGTGCGCGCCTGGCCGGCACGCTCGCTGGAATATGCCGAGTAGGTTGCCGAGCCCTTGCTGGCCGACACGTCGGGTACCGCATAGCGTTCGTCGCGGGTCTGTTGGGTCAGGTCGGGGGGGATTTCGAGAGGTGGTAGCTTTCCGGCCGACTTGTACTCGATCTTTTTCGATTCAGGGAGAATGTTGCCACTGCAGCCGGCCAGCAAGCCCACCAGCAGCGACGAAACGAACAACAACAAGAAAGATCTGTTCATTGAGTATCGATATCCTGTCAGACGGCGATGCCGGCGCTGCGCATGGCGCTTCGCACCCGTTCATGGAACTCCGCGGAAAGACCGGTCAGCGGCAGCCGGATGCCGCCGCCCATCAGGCCCATTTGTTGGGCGGCCCACTTGACCGGGATCGGATTCGCTTCGAGGAACAGGTTGCGATGCAAGCCCAACAGTCGGAAATTCGCTTCGCGCGCCGCCGTCAGATCGCCGGCGATAGCAGCCGCGCACATCTGGTGCATCAATCGCGGAGCGACGTTGGCGGTTACCGAAATCGATCCCTTGCCGCCAAGTAGCATCAGCGCGATTGCCGTTGCGTCATCACCACTGAATACACTGAAACCGGCCGGCGCTCGCAGCAAAAGGTCTGAACCACGCTCGATATTGCCCGTGGCGTCCTTGATGCCAACAATGCCCGGCACCTGCGCCAAGCGCAGAGTCGTATCGTTCGTCAGGTCGGCAACCGTGCGACCAGGGACGTTATAGAGGAACAGCGGCAGATCCACAGCCTCGGCAATCGCCCTGAAATGCCGGTAAAGGCCTTCTTGCGTCGGCTTGTTGTAATAAGGCACCACGGAAAGATGGGCATCCGCGCCGGCGGACTTGGCGAATCGCGCCAGTTCTATTGCTTCGGTTGTCGAGTTGGCCCCGGTGCCGGCAATCACGGGAATGCGATCGGCTACATGCCTGACCGTTGTTTCGATCAGCGCACAATGCTCGTCGAAGCTGACGGTCGGCGATTCGCCGCTAGTGCCGACGATGACTACACCATCGGTGCCTTCGGCGATGTGCCAGTCAAGCAGGCGCTGCAGGCACGGAAGGTCGAGCGAGCCGTCGTCCTGCATCGGCGTGAGTATGGCGGGAATGGAACCCTGTATGGTCTTCATGAACGTATCCGGAACCGGATGCCGCAAGCGACGGCCGGCCTATAGCGAAGGAATGGAGATTCTAACGTATGGCCACAATGCCGCGCAGCCTGCAAAACCAGCTTACAAATCAGCCAGTACCTTGATATGCGTGGTCACGCTGCGCGCCAGCGCGGACAACACATACCCGCCCTCCAACAGGGAGACGATGCGCCCCTTCGAAAATTCCCGCGCCACCTGCTTGATCTGCTCGGTGACCCAGGCGTAGTCGGACTCGACCAAACCCAGCGAACCCATGTCATCCTCGTAATGGGCATCGAATCCGGCGGAAATGAAGATCATCTCCGGCTGGAACTCGCGCAGCCGGGGAAGCCATATGTCATAAACAACCTGCCGGAAATCCTCACCACGGGTTCCGGCAGGAAGCGGAACGTTGCACATGTTGGGCGCCGGATTCTCGGTGCCGCAATAGGGATAGAAGGGATGCTGGAAGATCCCCGCCATCAGGACACGGGAATCGCCGGCAAATATCTGCTCCGTGCCGTTGCCGTGATGCACGTCGAAATCGATGATGGCCACACGCGACAGGCCCCACGCGTCTAGCGCATGTCGCGCGGCGACGGCGACGTTGTTGAAAAAGCAGAAGCCCATGGCTTTCGCGCTCTCGGCATGATGCCCTGGCGGACGTACTGCGCAGAAGGCGTTACTAACCTCACCGCGCATCACCAGGTCGGTGGCATAGCAGCCGGCACCGGCCGAGCGCAATGCCGCCTGCAAGGTACCCGGCGACATCGCGGTATCCGGGTCGAGATGGACTATGCCGTGCGCGGGGCTGCTGGCCCTGACATGGTCGATGTATTCGGGCGGATGCACGCGCTGCAGTTGGTCGGCTTCGGCCAGCGGCGCGTCGTGGAACTGGAGGTAAACGTCGAGGCCGGAAGCTATCAAACGATCACTGATGGCGCCCAGCCGGTCGGGACACTCCGGATGGTGGGCGCCCATGTCGTGCTGCCAGCAGTCGCGGTGGGTTATGAAGGCGGTAGTTGTCATGACGGAGGGCTTGCCTGATGACTTACAATGCGTCGCAAAAACATATTATCCATCAAGTTTCGCAAAATTCCCCGACACCATGCGACTCACCGAACTCGACGCCATCCTGGCCGACATCAACCGCATCATCCTCGGCAAGGAGCGGCCGGTTCGACTGGCCGTGGCCTGCCTGCTGGCACGCGGCCATCTCCTCATCGAAGACCTGCCGGGGGTGGGCAAGACCACCCTGGCGCATGTGCTGGCCCGCGTCCTCGGCCTTGAATTCCAGCGCATCCAGTTCACCAGCGACATGCTGCCGGCGGACATCCTCGGCGTGTCGATCTTCGACCGCGGCACCGGCGCCTTTCACTTCCATCCCGGCCCGGTCTTCACCCAGGTGGTGCTGGCCGACGAGATCAATCGCGCCACGCCAAAGGCGCAAAGCGCCCTGCTGGAAGCGATGGAAGAGCGTCAGGTGACGGCCGAAGGAGAAACTCGCGCCTTACCGGAACCATTCTTTGTCATTGCCACCCAGAACCCGACCCACCAGATCGGCACCTTCCCGCTACCCGAGTCTCAGCTTGACCGCTTCCTTATCAAGCTGGAGCTCGGCTACCCAGATGCGGCCGCCGAACGTGAATTGCTTGCCGGCGCGGACAGGCAGCAAATGGTTGCGAGCCTCACTGCGCGCATCGATCCGCAACAACTGATCGAACTTCAGAAGAAAGTGCGTGCCGTCCACGCCTCCGCGGCACTGATCGACTACGTTCAGGCGCTCGCAGCGCATACGCGCACCACGCCGCGCTGGCACGCCGGCCTGTCGCCGCGCGCCTGCCTCGCGCTGCTGGCGGTGGCACGCGCGTGGGCCCTGCTCGACGGCCGCGATCATGTGCTGCCGGAGGACGTCCAGGCGGTGCTGCCGGGCGTCATCGCCCATCGCCTGAGGCCGACGGACGACAGTTCGCGCGCCGATGCGGAAGCGATCGCGGCGACCCTGATCGAGGCCGTGCCGCTTCCCTGATCGCGGTCGCGCGGCCGTCCTGACGATGCTCGCCACCCTGCGCGACCGACTGCACGAAAACTTTGTGCGCTGGGCTTTGCGCGTGCGCCCCCCGGAACCGGCACCCATCGTCCTCAGCCAGCGACGCGTCTATGTGCTGCCGACGCCGGCCGGGATCGCCTACACGACCGCACTCGGCGTGATCCTGCTGGGCGCGATGAACTACAACCTCAGCCTGGGGCATGCGCTGGTGTTCCTGCTCGCCGGACTGGGCATCGTCGCGATCCTCCACACCTTCCGCAATCTGGTCCAGCTGTCGCTTCGCCCGGGCCGCTGCGAGTCGGTCTTCGCCGGCGAACAGGCCCGCTTCGACCTGATTGTGGACAATCCACGGCCGGATGCCCGCACCAGCCTGAGACTATTTTTTCATGACAGACCGCCGCTTGAGCTCGACATCGGACCGTCAGCAACCACAATCGCCAGCCTTGGCCTCCACACGGAAAAGAGGGGCTGGCTGCCGATGCCGCGGGTCACGATCGAAACCACTTGGCCACTGGGCCTGGTGCGGGCCTGGAGTTACGCGGCTCCGGACCTTGCTTGCCTGGTCTATCCGGCGCCGGCGGTGAAGGCGCCGGCGCTGACCTGGAGCGGCGATGACGCGCAGGGAACGACGCGCGATGGTCGCGGCTCCGACGATTTTTCCGGCCTGCGCAAGCACCAGGTGGCCGATCCGCCACGCCACGTGGCGTGGAAGGCAGTCGCCCGACAACAGGACGGGCCTCTGCTGACCAAGCTCTTTTCCGGCGCCGCCGCTCAGCGGCTCTGGCTCGACTGGGAAATGCTGCCCGATGCGATGGGCGTCGAGCAACGCCTTTCGGTACTGGCGCGCTGGATGCTCGATGCCGATGCCGCCGGATTGGCCTGGGGTTTGCGCATGCCCGCTGTCCGCCTCGAACCGGAGAACGGACCGCCACACCTGGCAGCTGGCCTGCGCATCTTGGCGCTGCACGAGCATGGCCCGAATTAACCGCCCGGTCAGCCGGCGCCAGGCCTGGTGGCTGCTGGCTACCGCCATCGCCGCCTCCCTGCCGCTGCTGCAACATGTTCCGCTCTGGCTGTCGATCGCTGCCGGAATCGCCTTCGCCTGGCGTGCCCTGCTGACATGGCGACACTGGCGGCTGCCGCCGCGCTGGCTGCTGATCCCTTTGGTGATCGCGGGTGCCGTGGGGGTTTTCCTCCAATATCGCACCATCGTCGGCCGCACGCCAGGCATCTCGCTGCTCCTGGTTTTCCTCGCCTTGAAACTGCTCGAACTTCGCGCGGCGCGCGACGCGGTGGTCACCGCATTGCTTTGTTACTTCCTGGTCCTTGGTCAGTTCCTGTTTACCCAGACAATTCCGACCGCCATGTTGGCCTGCCTCACGGTGCTGATCACTACCGCCGCATTGTTGGCCGCCAGCGATGACCGTCCCACGCCGCGCCAGCAGGTGCATCGCGCCGGCTTGCTGCTGGCGCAGGCGATTCCGTTCATGCTTCTGCTGTTCCTGCTGTTCCCGCGGGTACAGGGGCCTCTGTGGGGCATCCCGCAGGATCGATTCACCGCCGTTTCGGGCTTGTCCGACACGATGTCTCCAGGCTCGATCGCCCAGCTTTCGCAATCCGATGCCATCGCCTTCCGGGTTCGATTCAAGGGCGCCGTCCCCCCGCAATCGCAGCTCTATTGGCGCGGCCCGGTGATGCCGTCTTTCGATGGCCGCAGCTGGCGCGTCGCGCAGACTATGGCCGCCTATCCGACGATTCCCTACACCGGCACAGGACCGCAGGTGGACTACGAGGTCACGCTGGAGCCGCATGGAAAACACTGGCTGTTCGCGCTCGAAATGCCGGCGACCCTGCCCGCCGACAGCGAAATGACCAGCGACTACCAGCCCATCGCGCGCGAGGTGGTGCGCAATCGCCTGCGCTACACGCAGTCGGCCTGGCCCGACAGCCACGCCGGAGCGAATGAAAACCGCGCCGCGTTGCGCGCCGCACTGGCCCTGCCAGCCAGCGGCAATCCTCGCATCCGCGCAATCAGCGCCGGCTGGCAGGCTACGCACGGCGACAACGGCGCCGCCATCGTCGCCGCTGCCGAAGAACTGTTCAACCGGCAACTCCTGATCTACACCCTCAACCCTCCGCTGCTCGGACCGGACATGGTCGACGAATTCCTGTTCGACACGAAACGCGGCTTTTGCGAACATTTCGCCGCGGCATTCGTCTTCAGCCTGCGGGCCGCCGGGGTGCCCGCACGCGTGGTGGCCGGCTATCAGGGCGGCGAAACCAATCCGGTGGACGGCTACCTCGAAGTACGTCAGTACGACGCCCATGCCTGGACTGAAGCCTGGATCGCCGGACGCGGCTGGGTGCGGATCGATCCTACGGCAATCGCTGCGCCGAGCCGGGTCAGCAGCAACCTGGCCGCCGCGGTTCCTGCCGGTGAGGGCTTGCCCTTCCTGGCCCGATCCGACATGGCCTGGCTCAAGGAACTGCGCTACCGCCTCGATGCGGTGACCAACGGCTGGAATCAGTGGGTACTCGGCTACAACCCCCAGCGCCAGCGCGACCTGCTGGCGAGCCTCGGCCTGCACGAACCTGACTGGCGCAGCATGACCGCCATCCTTTCCATCCTCAGTGGCGTCGTGCTTTTGGTGCTGACCGTCTGGATCCTGCGCAATCGCCAACGCGTGGATCCTGCGCTGGCCGCCTGGCGCCGCTTCACCGCGCGACTGGGCAGGCATGGCGTCGCCTGGCAGGCTTGGGAAGGTCCGCTCCAGTTCGCCGAACGTGCCGCCGCGCTGGTACCGAGACATGCGCACGAGATCGGTGAAATCGCAAGTCTTTACGCCGGGCTGCGCTACGGCGCGAACCCGCAGCCGGATCAACTGCGTCGCCTCAAATCCCGGATCGCGAGCTTTCGACCATGATGCGCAGCTTCCTCCTGCTGGCCGCGTTAGCCGTCGGCGCGAATGCCCTGGCGGCCGGCGCAACGCATGTGAATAGCGGATATGCGGAGCGTGACGAGGTGAAAATCTTCATCGCGGAAATGCGCGACAAGCACGGTTTCGATCCAGCTGTGCTCGATGCCTTGTTCCGCCGGACCCGCCCCATCCCGGCAGTGATCAAGGCCATCATGCCCCCCCGGGATCCGGGGGTGCGCTCGTGGCAGGCCTACCGATCACGGTTTGTCGAGCCGATAAGGATCGCTGCAGGCAGGCGCTTCATGCGCGCGCATTCCGCCGAGATCGCCGCGGCCGAGGTGCGCTTCGGCGTGCCGGCCGAGATCATCGCCGCCATCATCGGCGTCGAAACCATCTACGGCAGGCAACTGGGCCGCTTCGGCACCTTTGCCGCGCTCGCCACGCTGGCCTTCGACTATCCGCCGCGGGCCGAACTGTTCCGCCGCGAACTCGAGGAATTGTTGCTGCTCGCGCGCGAAGAAAATCGCAGCCTGCTGTCCTACACCGGCTCCTACGCGGGCGCGCTGGGCCTGCCGCAGTTCCTGCCGTCGTCGCGGCGCCGTTACGCGATCGACTTCGACGGCGATGGCCGCATCGACCTGGTCGGCAGTCCCGCCGATGCGGTCGGCAGTGTCGCCAGCTTCCTCGCCAGCCACGGCTGGCAGAAGGATGGGCCGATTGCCGTCGCCATCAGCGTCGCCGGCTCCGGCGTGGCGGCGATGATCGCCGAAGGTATTTCGCCGCAGCGTACGCCGCGCCAGATGGAAGACGCCAATGTTGCAGTCGCAAGAGTCGGCGCTGGCGACACGGCGATTCGCGCCCTTGACGAGCCGCTGCCCGAACAGCCGGCGGCACTGATCGACCTTGTCACGCCGCAGGCGGCGACCGAGTACCGCCTCGGCTACCGGAATTTCTACGTGATCACGCGCTACAACCGGAGCAGTTTCTATGCAGCTGCGGTCATGGACCTCGCCGCCGAACTGGCGAAATCAGAGTAAGGCTTCGGAAGTCAGGCCGTCGAGCGCGATGCGCTTGCGCAGTCGCGTCAGCGCTTCCATCTGAATCTGCCGCACGCGTTCGCGCGTCAGCCCCAGGTCGCTCGCGATCTGCTCCAGCGTCGACGCCTCGCGCCCACCGAGGCCATAGCGACATTCGACGACCAGGCGCTGGCGATCGGTCAGTTGCGCCACCCAGTCGGCGACCAGTGATTCGGCTTCCTGCTGGGCCAGGTGGCTGACCGGGTCCTCGAAGGACTCATCGGCCATCGAATCCGCCATCGACAGATCCGGATCGATGTCGAGCGGGGAGTCTAGCGAGGCCGAGCGTTCGTTGAGTACCAGCAACTGGCGGATTTCGTCCGCCGGGCGATCCAGCAGGCGCGCCACTTCGTCAATCATCGCACCCGGTGCCTCGTCCTCGGCGGTGCGCTCACGGTCGAGTTGGCGCATCGCGCGCAACACGATGTTGAGTTCCTTGATAAGGTAGATCGGCAGTCGCACGGTGCGCGACTGGTTCATGATCGCGCGCTCGACGTTCTGCCGGATCCACCAGGTGGCGTAGGTCGAGAAGCGAAACCCGCGCTCCGGATCGAACTTCTCGAGGGCATGGATCAAGCCCAGATTGCCTTCCTCGATCAGGTCGTCGAGCGGCAGGCCGCGATGCAGGTAATGCCGCGCAATGCTCACCACCAGCCGCAGGTTGGCTTCGATCATGTGCTGGCGTGAGACAAAATCTCCCGCATGGGCGGCGCGGGCCAGCGTGACCTCTTCGTCCGCTGTCAGCAGGGGTGTCGCGCCAATCTCGTGCAGATAGACCTGGGTGATGTCCTCGATGAATCCGGGGTCGGGCGCGGCGGGAACCGCGTCGGCGTCTTCGCGTTCCGGAAGGAATGCGTCGCGGCTCATGGACGGAATCAGCGCGGCGGCAGGAATTTCTGCGGGTCCGCCGGCTTGCCCTGGCGGCGAATCTCAAAATGCAGGCGCGGACTCTCGGCGTCGGTGCCGCCCATTTCGGCGATCTTCTGGCCCCGCGCGACAGTGTCCTTTTCCTTCACCAGCAGCTTGCTGTTGTGGGCATAGACAGAAAGGTAAGTTGCGTTGTGGCGCAGGACAACCAAATTGCCGTAGCCGCGCAGCCCTGCTCCGGCATACGAAACCACGCCTGCGGCGGCGGCCAGCACCGGGTCGCCGCTCTTGCCGGCGATGTCTATGCCCTTGGCGCCTTCGGCAAACGGTGCCATCGGCTTGCCCTGCACCGGCCACATCCATTCCACCTCGTCGCCGGCGAGTGCGGGCTTCTCGGCGGGCTTGTCGGCAGGTTTGGCTTCAACCGGGCGCACCTCGGGCCGGGCTTCGACGGACTTGGGTGCAGCCTCCCCTTGCCGCGCACGAGCCAGAGCATCTTCGCTCCAGGCCAGTTTTCCGCCCTTCGGCTCCCGCTTCAGGACCGGGGAATTGGCAGCACCGCCAGACTGCGCGGCGACCGGCTTGACTTCGACCGGCGCACTTGCCGTTATCGGCCTGGCCACTGCCACCGGCGATCCCTCATCCGGCGGCGTGACACGCAACTGCTGGCCAACCTTGATCACATTCGGATTGTCGAGGCTGTTCCAGGCAGCGATGTCCTTGTAGTCCTGCCCGTTGTCGAGCGCGATGCTGTAAAGCGTATCGCCCTTCTTCACCGTGTACATGCCCCGCTGTTCGGCGGCCGCACCGGTCGCCGGCGCCGCGGCCGGCGCGGTTGCCTGCTGCGCCGCACGGTCCTCCACCGGGGCCGGCACGGTACTCGCGCAGCCGGCAAGTATAGGCAGCAGCATCAGCAGGATCTTGCACGCAGTATTCATTCCACTCCCGGCAACAGTGGCACGAAGCGTACCGCATCGAATCGCGTTTCGACAAATCCGCTTTCGCCGCGTTCGACCAGGCAGATCACCTGTTCGGCGCCACCCAGCGGCATCACCAGGCGACCGCCTGGAGCCAATTGGCCCAGCAGCGCCTGCGGTACTGCCGCTGCGGCCGCGGCCAAAATGATGGTGTCGAACGGCGCCGCTTCCGGCAGGCCCAGGTTGCCATCCGCATGCTTGAGGCGAATGTGCGACAACTTGATTTGCTTCAGGTTCTCCCTGGCCCTCGACAGCAGCGGCGCAATACGCTCCACGGCGAACACCTGCTTCGACAGCACGCCGAGGATCGCCGCCTGGTAACCGCAGCCGGCGCCGATCTCGAGCGTCTTGCCCAGTTCGCGGCCGGCGATCAGGATTTCGATCATGCGCGCGACCACGAAAGGCTGGGAAATGGTCTGGCCGAAACCGAGGGGCAACGCCGTGTCGTCGTAGGCGCGGTTCGCCAGGGCCTGTTCGAGGAAGATGTGGCGCGGAACCACTCCCATCGCATGCAACACCCGCGTGTCGCTTATCCCCAGCACACGCAGGCGCTCGACCATGCGCGCGCGGGTGCGCTGCGATGTCATTCCGATGCCGGTCAGTGCCGCCGAGTTCATTTGCCCTGGCCCAGCCAGCCACGCACGTCGGCAAGCTGCGCGGAATGGGTCAGGTCGATCTGCAAGGGCGTGACCGACACCCAGCCGTGTTCCACGGCATGGAAATCGGTGCCTTCGCCGGCATCGGCAGCTGGCCCGGCGGGCCCGATCCAGTACAGGGTTTCGCCGCGCGGGCTGACCGATTTCACCGCCGGCTCGGCCTTGTGGCGCCGCCCGAGGCGCGTGACCTGGATGCCACGCAGTTCCTCGTAGGGAACATCCGGCACATTGACGTTGAGCAGCACCGGCTCGGAGAATGGCGCGCTGGTGAAGCGCTGCACCAGTTCCCGCGCGACACGTCCCGCCGTGGCGAAATGGCGCCCCTGGAAGCTGGCGAGCGAAATCGCGATTGCCGGCACCCCGAGCAGGTAGCCTTCGGTGGCGGCCGCGACCGTCCCCGAGTAGATGGTGTCGTCGCCCATGTTGGCGCCGAGATTGATGCCGGAAACCACCATGTCGGGTTGCTGCTCCAGAACACCGGTCACTGCCAGATGAACACAGTCGGTCGGGGTGCCGCTGACGTAGATGTAGCCATTGGCGGCACGCCCCATGTGCAACGGAAGATCCAGCGTCAGCGAGTTGCTGGCGCCGCTGCGATTGCGCTCCGGCGCCACCACCACGATGTCGCCCAGGTCGGCCAGGCTGGCGGCAAGTTGGGCGAGTCCCGGCGCAAGATAACCGTCGTCGTTGCTGAGCAGGATGCGCATTGGAGTCAGTGCCGGGAAGGTGGAAATTCCGGCTCACATTTTAGCCCATCGCGGCGTCCGGCCAATGCGCTGAACAGAACAGGACAAAGCCTGCAACACGCCCGCGGGCTTTGTTCGAGGGCGCGGCAAGGTAGGATGCCAGCCCATGGAAATCATCCTGCACGAGACGGCTTTCGATATTCCCGACGACGAGTGGAGTGCGCTCGACCATGGCGACGATCCTTTCGTCAGTCGCGCCTTCCTCGGCACGGCGGAGAAAGTCGGCGCTGGCGGCACGGCGCTGGGATGGCAGGCGCAGCACCTTGCCTTGCATGACGGTGGCCGACTGCTCGGGCTGTTGCCGCTCTACCTGCGCACGCATTCATTTGGCGACTTTTCGCGCGACTGGAACTGGGCCTCGGCCTGGCAGCGTGCCGGCCTCGACTACTACCCGAAAATGGTCAGCGGCATACCCTATACACCCTCGCCCGGCCCGCGCCTGCTGGTGCGGCGCGATGCGGACCGCGACATCGTCGCGCCGGCGCTGATCGAAGCCGCACTGGAACTCGTGCGGCAGTACCAGGCTTCGTCCTGGCAATGCCTGTTCGTCCGCGAAGGCGACCGCACCCGACTGGAGGCGGCCGGCCTGCTGACGCGGCGCGGCGTGCAGTTTCACTGGTTCAATCAGGCGTATCGCGATTTTGATGATTTTCTTGCCGGCTTCACGTCCGAAAAGCGCAAGAAACTCAAGCGTGAGCGACGTGCGGTCGCCGAATCAGGATTGCGAATCGAGGCCCGGCATGGCGACGAGATCAATGCCGAGCTGTGGCTGGCGATCCACCGCCACTACCGCGACACCTTCGCCCGCTACGGCAACCATCCGGCATTTCCGGCGGAATTCTTCAGCCAGGCAGGCGCCCTGCTCGGCCGACGCATGGTTGTGTTCGTTGCCTTCCGGGATCAGGTTCCGATCGCATCGGCCATCTGCTACCGCGACGCCGGAACGCTTTACGGCCGGCACTGGGGCTGCGCAGCGGACATTCCGGGGCTGCACTTCGAGCTTTGCTACTACCAGGGAATCGATTACTGCATCCGCAATGGCCTGCAAAGCTTTGAGCCCGGGGCGCAGGGAGAACACAAGCTGGCCCGCGGCTTCGCGCCGGTGCCGACCTGGTCGGCGTTCTGGATCGCCGATCCGCGCATGCGCCAAGCCGTGGCGGATTTCGTCACGCGCGAAGACGCCGCGATGCAGGACTACGAAGCTGAAACCGCCAGCCGCCTGCCTTTCCGGCAGGAGACTTGAAGCGCCTCTGATCAGTGATTGCCCGAGGCGATCGCGAACATTCTTTCGTTGCGCTTGACGCGCGCCTCTTCGACCGTCAGGCCGACGAGGCTTTCCGGTGGCAGGGGCACATCCCAGTGCTGCTGGAACAAATCCATGTCTTCGCCGGTATCGAGATGGGCCCTGTAGACCTTCTCCTGCCAGGCAGGTGCATTGGGCAGTGCAACGAGTTCAACGGATTCGATACGCATGGGATGGGTCCTCTTCGTGCTGGAGTTTTACGTATCCTGCGCCCGCTCCGACTGTCGCGTAATCCCGAAATTGGCGCGGAATGTCCTCTTGTTTCCGCTTCTCAAATCGCAGCGGGCGCGTTCAAGCCGAAAAGTCGGCGCTGGCGATACGGCACCCAAACTCGCTACCCCTTCCTTGCGCCCCGTCAACGGAACCAGCCAATGGTGCTTCCCGAATCGCGACGACAGCGCGCATGTCTGCGACAAGGCCGTCACCAAGCAACCTGGCGACCGCCAGCGCGGTGATGCCACCCCGATGTCGCGGCGATCACCCTACACGAATGCACTCGCCTTACCCGGCGGCAAATAGACGCCCCACGACCTGCGCCGCACGGCCGCCATGCTGATGACCGCACTGGGCGTGCTGCCCGAAGTCGCCGAGAAATGCCTGAACCACACCGAGGAAAGCCGCGTGAAGCGCACCTACCAGCGCCACAGCTACAACGCCGAAAAGCGCGAAGCCTGGCGGCTACTGGGCGAACGGCTCGAACTGCTGACACGCGGCGACGACAACGTCGTCACCTTGAAGCGCCGCAACAAGTCAGCGGAATCGCTCACTGCCCAAACGCCATTAACCAACTTGCCAAACGCAACCAAATAGGCTAACTTGACGCCATGGAGAAAAAAACGCCGCACTGCCCGCTGCCAGTGATCAAAACCCTGATCGAGGCCGGCAAGGTGCGAACCACCCACGCGGCGCGTAGCGGCGCCAACGCCTTGGGGTTCGACTACGCCGAAATGCTGGCGGTGGTGACAGGACTCAAACCAACTGATTTCTACAAGAGCATGACCACGCACGCGGATCACACCATCTGGCAAGACGTGTATCGCCCCAGCACTGCGGTGGGCGACGTCTACCTGAAACTGACCGTGATCGACGATGTGCTCATCGTGTCCTTCAAGGAGCTATGACCATGAAATGTCCAGTTTGCGGCGCAGCGGAATTGATCCACGATACCCGCGACATGCCCTACACCTACAAGGGTGAGACTACCCTGATCCAGGCGGTGACCGGCGATTACTGCCCGGCCTGCGCGGAATCCCTGCTTGATCTGGATGAGACGGATCGCGTTATGAAGGAAATGCGCGAGTTCTCGAAACAGGTCAATGCCGCCATCGTAGATCCGCAATTCATCGCGGGCGTGCGCAAGAAATTGAAACTCGACCAGCGCGAAGCGGCCGAGCTTTTTGGCGGCGGCGTGAATGCCTTTTCGCGCTACGAGAACGGCAAGACCAAGCCGCCGCTGGCCTTGGTGAAACTACTCAAAGTGCTCGACCGGCACCCGGATTTGCTGAACGAAGTGCGGGCGGCGTAAGCCCCTCTACCCGCTCCGTCACGGGACTTGCTGATAACCCCGCAAGCCCCGTGACGGAGCGGTCAGGAGGAAGTGTGCACATCGAGCATCTGCCCCAAATTCCATCAGTAGCGCTCGCTCCTGTATGGGGCAGTATTGAATTTTCGGAGTCGGAAGTAAAAAGGGTTTCCGGCGATTAACCGGAAACCCTTGGTATTACTGGTCGGGGCGGCGGGATTCGAACTCGCGACCCCTTGCACCCCATGCAAGTGCGCTACCAGGCTGCGCCACGCCCCGACTGCGCGAATTATAACAAAGGAAAAGCGCGCAACCTCAGGCAGCGCGCAGGAAATCGATGATTGCGGAAAGTTCGGCGCGAATCGATGTCGCACTATCACCCGAATGTGCCGTAGTCGACGCGGGCTCGACTGCATCGGGTGGCTTGCCGGGGCCGTCATCGAGGCGATTGCGTGCGCCGCTGATGGTGAAACCTTCCTGGTACAGAAGTTCGCGGATGCGCCTGACGAGCAGGACTTCATGGTGCTGGTAGTAGCGCCGGTTGCCGCGCCGCTTGACCGGGCGCAACTGGGTGAATTCCTGCTCCCAGTAGCGCAGCACATGCGGCTTGACGCCGCACAGCTCGCTCACCTCGCCGATGGTGAAGTAGCGCTTCGCCGGAATCGGCGGCAGTTCGTCGCGACTATTGCTGGCTGTTGCCACGCGGGAAAGCCTCGACCGCCGCCTTGAGCTTCTGGCTGGCATGGAAGGTGACGACACGGCGAGCCGTAATCGGAATTTCCTCGCCGGTCTTGGGGTTGCGTCCCGGACGCTGGGGCTTCTCGCGCAACTGGAAATTGCCGAAACCGGACAGCTTCACGCTGTCACCCTTTTCCAGCGCAAGCCGCACTTCGTCGAAGAAGGCCTCGACCATGTCCTTGGCCTCTCGTTTGTTGAGGCCCACTTTTTCAAACAGCAGGTCGGCGAGTTCCGCCTTGGTCAATGTCATTTTTTGCTCCGCCCCCTCTTATCCCCGCAAGGACGCACCGAAATCGCGACCGGCAACTGCCAGCAGATCGGCAATTGCCGCATCCACTTCCGCATCCTCGAGAGTCCGTTGAGTATCTTGCATAACTATCCGGAAGGCAAGGCTTTTTTCGCTTTCGGCGAGCCCCTTGCCCTGATACACATCGAATAAAGCCACATCGCGCACGATGGCCGGTGCCGCTGCCTTCAACCCTGCGAGAAGGGGGGCCAGAGCCTGGCTCTGGGGCACCACCAGCGCCAGATCCCGCACCACGGCGGGGAAGCGCGAAACCTCGACATAGGCCGGGAAAGGTGTGGCGAGCATGGCCGGCAATTCGATTTCGAAAAGCACGGGGGCGGTGCCCAGCTCGTACTTCTGCACCCAGCGCGGATGCAGTTCGCCGATCACGCCGACCGCAGCGCCATCCAGCCTGAGTTCGGCGCAACGCCCGGGGTGCAGTGCCGGGTGTGCGGCCTTGACGAACTCCAGTCGGCGCGGTGCGAACAAGGCCTCGACGTCGGCCTTGATGTCGAAGAAATCCACACGCCGCGTGGCCGTGCCCCATTGCTCGGGTTGCGCCGGGCCTGCGGCGAGGCCGCCAAGGCGCAAGGGCTGGGCGAAACCATCGACAGGACCGGCCCCCGCTTCACGGCGGAAGCAACGCCCGATCTCGAATACGCGAACGCGCTCGATCTGGCGCTTGCGATTTGCCGCCAACGCGCCGACGAGGCCGCCAACCAGCGTCGAACGCATCACTCCCATCTGGCTGGCGATCGGATTGGCCAAAACTATCGGCGAGGCATTGGCCGCGAAGTCGGCTTCCCAGGACGCCTCGACGAAACTGTAGGTGACGACCTCGTGGTAGTCGAATGCCGCCACCTGCCGCCGTAGCGCCATCGCCGACTTTCGGGATTCGCTGGCCGGCATCATCGCCATGCGCGCCACCGGCGGCAGCGAAGGGATGTTGTCATAGCCGTGGATGCGGGCGATTTCCTCGATCAGGTCTTCCTCGATTTCGATGTCGAAGCGGAAACTCGGCGGCGTCACGCGGAAGCCCCCGGCGACGCGCTCCACCTGCAGCCCCAGGCTTATCAACATGGACTCGATGCGTTCGTCGGGCAGCACGATGCCAAGCACCTTGGCGGCACGCGCGCTGCGCAATGTCACCGGGAGGCGCTGCGGCAGGTGATCGGGCGCTACCGCCTCCACCACCGGACCGGGCTGGCCGCCGCAGTTCTCGAGAATGAGTTGCGTCGCGCGCTCGATTGCGCGGCGTTGCAGTTCGAAGTCGACGCCGCGCTCGTAGCGATGCGAGGCATCTGACGAAAACCCCAGCGCGCGCGCCTTGCCGGCGATCGCTACGGGCGGGAAGAAAGCACTTTCGAGGAAAAGATCACGCGTCGCATCCGAAATTCCGGAATGTTCGCCGCCCATGACACCCGCCATGGCCAGCGGCTTTTCGTCGTCGGCGATCAGAGCGGTATCGGCCGTCGGCGTCACGGTCTGCTCATTCAGCAGGAGCAACTTTTCGCCCGGGTTTGGCAAGCGCACGTGAATCGCGCCGGCCAATTCTGCATCGTCAAAGGCATGCAGCGGCTGGCCGATTTCCAGCATCACATAGTTGGTGACATCGACCAGGAATGAGATCGAGCGGATGCCGCTGCGCTCGATGCGGCGCTTCATCCATTCCGGCGTCGGCACATTGGCGTTGACGCCACGCACGATGCGTCCGCAGTAGCGCGAGCAGGATGCCGGTGCGTCGAGCTGGATCGCACGCTTGTCGTCGATCACGGCCGCCACCGGCTCGATTTCCGGGATGCCCAGCGGCACTCCGGTGAGGGCGGACAACTCACGCGCAACGCCCAGCACGGAAAGACAATCGGCGCGATTCGGGGTGAGCTTGATGGTGATCTTGCGGTCGTCGAGATCCAGATGCTTGCGAATGTCCTCGCCGACAGAGGCATCGGCCGCCAGCGGCAGCAGGCCGCCGTGATCCTCCGAGAGGCCGAGTTCGCGCGCCGAGCAGAGCATGCCGTGGCTCTCAACCCCGCGCACCTTGGCCCGCTTGATCTCGATCCCGGGCACACCGGGCAAACGCGCACCGACGCGGGCACAGGGCACCTTCATGCCGGCAGCGACATTCGGCGCGCCGCAGACGATCTGCAAGGGCGCCGCTTCGCCGACATCTACTGAGCAGAGCTTGAGCTTGTCGGCGTCGGGATGCTTCTCGACACTCAGCACATGCGCTACGACAACGCCAGCGAACTCGGGGGCGACAGGCTCGTTCTCTTCGACCTCGAGGCCGGCCATCGTCAGCAGATGGCACAGCTCCTCGTTCGAGAGCGCGGGATTACACAGGCTGCGCAGCCAGGATTCGGAAAATTGCATGATTTACTTGAACTGCGCGAGGAAGCGCAGATCACCCTCGAAGAACAGGCGCAGGTCGTTGATGCCGTAGCGCAGCATGGTCAGCCGATCCGGCCCCATGCCGAAGGCAAAGCCGGTGTACTTTTCCGGATCGAAGCCGCCGAAGCGCAGGACATTGGGATGAACCATGCCGCAGCCGGCGATCTCCAGCCAGCGGCCTTCGAGCGCGCCACCCATGAAGGCGACGTCGATTTCGGCCGAAGGCTCGGTGAAAGGAAAGAAGGATGGGCGGAAACGCACCTTCATGTCATCCGACTCGAAGAAGCGGCGCAGGAAATCGGCGACCACGCCCTTGAGGTCGGCAAAACTGACCTTCTCGCCAATCCAGAGGCCTTCGACCTGATGGAACATCGGCGAGTGCGTGGCGTCCGAATCGACGCGATAGACGCGACCCGGGCAGATCACGCGCAGTTCCGGCATCGTCTCCGCGTCACGATAGCGTTCGGTGTGGGCGAGCATGGCGCGTACCTGCACCGGACTGGTGTGGGTGCGCAGCAAGACATCGTCATTGACCTTGCCGTCCGTGCCAAGCAGGTAGAAGGTATCGTGCATCGACCGCGCCGGATGGTTCTCCGGCGTATTGAGTGCAGTGAAGTTATGCCAGTCGGTTTCGATCTCGGGACCATCGGCAACCTCGAATCCGATGGAGCGAAACAGTTGCTCGATGCGGTCCAGGCTGATGCTCACCGGATGCAGGCCACCGCGCGGCAGGCCGCGTCCGGGCAGCGTGACATCGAGCGCCTCGGTGGCCAATTGGGCTTCCAGCTGTGCGTTCTTGAGCGCATCGCGCCGTGCCGTCAGCGCCGACTCTATGTGTTCCTTGGCGACATTGATTGCGGCACCGGCCGTCTTGCGCTCTTCGGCGGGAAGTTTGCCCAGGCCTTTGAGCAAGGCCGTCAGCGAGCCTTCCTTGCCGAGGTAGCGCGCCTTGGCATCCTCGAGCTTGGCCGGCTCGGTGGCGGCCGCAAAGTCGGCCGTCGCTGACGCTACGAGTTGATCCAGGTTGTCCATTGATCAGGAAGAAGAAGCGGGAGTAAAAAAGGAGGCCCCAACAAACTGGGCCTCCTTCTCCGGGTACAGCGGGACTCAGGCCGTCAGCTTGGCCTTGGCCAGTGCGGCCAGGGCGGCAAATGCCGGCTTGTCGAACACCGCGAGGTCGGAAAGTACCTTGCGGTCGACTTCGATCGAGGCCTTCTTCAGCCCGTTCATGAAGGTGCTGTACTTCATGCCCAGTTCGCGCGCCGCCGCATTGATACGGGCGATCCACAGGACACGGAACTGCCGTTTGCGCTGGCGACGGTCGCGATAGGCATACTGCCCGGCCTTCATCACCGCCTCTTTGGCGATGCGATAGACCTTGCTGCGACGGCCGCGGTAGCCCTTGGCCTTGTCGAGAACCTTCTTGTGGCGTGCGCGCGCCGTTACACCACGTTTTACTCTTGGCATGGTGTCTCTCCTTAACCGTTGGGCAGCATGGCGCGCACCGACTTGGCGTCGGAGGCATGCACTTCGTGCACACCGCGCAGCTGGCGCTTGCTCTTGGTGGTTTTCTTGGTCAGGATGTGGCGCTTGAACGCACTCCCGCGCTTGATGCCGCCGGAAGCGCGCACGATAAAGCGCTTCTTGGCACCGCTCTTGGTCTTCATCTTCGGCATCGAAGATCTCCCTATTACATGGCTGCCAGGTGTTTCCCGCCTCGGGAACGCTTGGTGACCCGCAACCACTTCTTGTATCCACATGCGATGCATGCGGAACAAATTCTCAAACCATCAATGCGGCTTTTTCTTGGAGGCCGCAAGCACCATGATGAGCTGGCGTCCTTCCATTTTCGGCCACTGTTCAACCATCGCCTGCTGTTCCAGATCGGTCTTGATCCGTTCCAGCATGCGCATGCCGATTTCCTGGTGCGCCATTTCGCGTCCGCGGAAACGCAGCGTTATCTTTGCCTTGTCGCCTTCGCCCAAAAACTTGATCACGTTTCGCAGCTTGATCTGGTAGTCGTTCTCGTCCGTACCCGGGCGAAACTTCACTTCCTTGACCACGACCTGCTTCTGCTTCAGCTTGGCCTCGTGCTGGCGCTTGGCTTCCTGGTACTTGAACTTGCCGATGTCCATGATCTTGCAGACTGGCGGCACTGCGGTAGGCGCAATTTCCACCAGATCCACACCGGCTTCCTCGGCCAGTGTCAGCGCCTGACGAATGGGAACTATGCCCAGTTGTTCTCCGCCTTCCCCCACCAGACGAACCTCGGGGGCGGTGATCTCTTCGTTGAGGCGCTGCGTTTTTTCCTGAGCGATGGTTCAGTTCTCCAAAAAAATAAAAAAATCAGACCGCGGCACTTCTGGTGCATTTTTCATGCAACAGACGCTCAATCAAGGCCTGGGGGGACATCTGCCCGAGATCCTTATTGCCACGGGCACGTAAAGCAAGCAACCCTGCGGCCTTTTCCTTGTCACCCACAACAACGATATAAGGCCGCTTCGACAAGCTATGTTCGCGTATTTTATAGTTTATTTTCTCGCCACGCAAATCGCTCTCGACTCGAAGGCCGGCGTCGCGCAGCATTTTTGCCACATTCTCGGCGTAATCGGCCTGAGCCTCGGAGATATTCGCCACCACCACCTGTACCGGCGCCAGCCAGAGCGGGAAGGCTCCGGCATGGTTTTCCACCAGGATTCCGATGAAGCGCTCCAATGAACCGAGGATCGCGCGGTGCAGCATGACCGGAGTGTGGCGAGCATTGTCCTCGCCGACATATTCAGCGCCGAGCCGACCGGGCATCGAAAAATCAACCTGGACCGTGCCGCATTGCCAGGAGCGTCCGATCGCGTCCTTGATGTGGAACTCGATCTTGGGTCCGTAGAAGGCGCCCTCCCCCGGCAGTTCCTCCCACGACAGGCCGCTGGCCGTCAGCGCCGCCCGTAGTGCGCTTTCCGCCTTGTCCCACAGGCTGTCCTCGCCCACCCTGCCGTCAGGGCGTAGCGCCAGCTTGACGGCGACTTCGTGAAAGCCGAATTCGGCATAGACCTCGCGCACCAGATCATTGAAGGCGGTCACTTCAGACTGGATCTGGTCTTCCGTGCAGAAGATATGCCCGTCGTCCTGGGTGAAACCGCGCACGCGCATCACGCCATGCAGCGCACCGGAAGGCTCGTTGCGATGGCAGGAACCAAATTCCCCATAGCGCAACGGCAGGTCGCGGTAGGACCGCACGTCAGTGTTGAATATCTGCACATGCCCCGGACAGTTCATCGGCTTCACCGCGTAGTCGCGGTTCTCCGACTCGGTGGTGAACATATTGTGCTTGAAATGTTCCCAGTGACCGGATCGTTCCCACAGGGTGCGATCGAGAATCTGCGGGCAGCGTACTTCCTGGTAACCGTGGTCGCGATAGATGCGACGCATGTATTGCTCGACCTCCTGCCAGACGGTCCACCCATGCGGGTGCCAGAACACCATGCCGGGCGCTTCTTCCTGCAAGTGAAACAAATCGAGTTGGCGCCCCAGTTTGCGATGGTCGCGCTTCTCTGCCTCTTCCAGCATGTGCAGGTAGGCCTCGAGTTCTTCCTTCTTTGCCCATGCGGTGCCGTAGATGCGCTGCAACTGTTCGTTCTTCTGGTCGCCGCGCCAATAGGCGCCGGCCACCTTCATCAGCTTGAATACCTTGAGCTTGCCGGTAGATGGCACGTGCGGCCCCCGGCAAAGGTCGATGAAATCACCCTCACGGTAAAGAGATACATCCTCGCCCTGCGGGATCGCGGCAATCAGCTCCGCCTTGTAGTGTTCGCCGATGGATTTGAAGAACTCCACAGCCTTGTCACGCGACCAGACCTCGCGTGAAACCGGGAAATCCTTCTTCGCCAATTCAGCCATGCGCTTTTCGATGGATTCGAGGTCTTCCGGCGTGAACGGCCGCTTGCAGGCAAAGTCGTAGTAGAAGCCATTTTCGATCACCGGACCTATCGTCACCTGCGCCTCTGGAAACAACTCTTTGACCGCGTAGGCCATGAGGTGCGAGGTCGAATGGCGAATGATGTCGAGGCCATCGGCATCCTTGTCGGTAATGATCGCTACATTGGCGTCGGTCTCGATCAGGAAGGTTGTATCGACCAACGCACCATTGACGCGCCCGGCGATTGCCGCCTTGGCCAGGCCGGCACCGATCGACGCCGCAAACTGCGCCAAGGTAACGGCTTGCGGATACTCGCGCTTCGATCCATCGGGCAGGGTGATCACGGGCATATTTACTGGCTCCAGAAATGCATCAGGGCGCACGGTTCACGCGGAAATCACGCGGTGCGCCCTGAAAATCAATGCGCTAAATTTTATCACAGCACCTCAGTCGCTTACGGCATCATTTGGCCCTCGTCACGGGAGGAGGAAGGCAATGAACATCACGGAATTCATGCAGAGCTACAAGCGGGCCTGGGAAAGCAGCGACGAGGACCTGCTGGCATCCCTGTTCGCCGCTGACGGCTGCTATCGCAACACACCCTTTGCCGTCCAGCAGGGACACGAGGCTATCAAACAATATTGGCAGCGAACCAAGCTACAAACGGACATTCACCTGACCTACGAAGTGCTGCAACAGCATGCCACCGGCGGCATCGCCCACTGGCACACCACCTATCAGGTCACCTCGGAAGACATGTTCAAGATGTGGGCCGCGTCCACCGGCACCAACATGCTGGCTCGAAAAGATGGCGATCCTCTGCCGCGTCTGGCGCTGGACGGCATAGCCATTGCCGAGTTCCACGCCGACGGACTGTGTCGAGAGCTTCGTCTATGGTGGCATAGCCGAATCGACGAATAGCGCGGCAAGCCATTCGCACACATGAAAATGCCGCCCGGCTTTGACGGAGCGGCATTGGTGGAACCGACCTCGGCCGCCAAGGCGGCCAGAGTTCAAAGGTAAAGCACTGCCGGAAACGTAACAACAGCGAGAACAAGAACGATCCATTCCAGATCGTGGCGCAACAGAAAACCGGTGAAATGCAGCACCAGAATGGTGATGGCAATCACGTAGAAAATGGCAAACAGCATTGGAAGCTCCAAAAGCGGTGACGCATGGACTACAGGCTGGAATTATGCCTGCAACTTAATCCATCCGCGGATTGCTCGAAAAATCCCCCCCTGTACGGCAAATCTTGACCGTCTTCGCCGATCCCGCAACAGTCGGCGCTGACGAGACGGCAACTACGTTGACGCTCGCCCACCCCCGATTAGTTCCCGAATTTGGCAAAAGCCTTGAATTGATAGGGTGTTCATCAATCACTTAGCTCGATCGAATTTCACGAAAATCGGAGACCATGAGGATATTCGGTACATCGTGCGATTCCCCGTTCGACTCTGAATCCGAGGCAAAGGCGTCGTTGTTCACGTGTCGTGACACTTCGCAATTCGGGGCATTGTTAACTTGGAGGGACGACGACGTGGGAATCCGGTTCTTTCGCGATGAGATCAAGGCAGCAAAAATGGAGACGTAAGATGCACATGATCCGAAACGCGTTGCAGTGCGGAATGCTGATGGCCATACTAAATGCATCGGCGACCGTCATGGCACAGGAAAAGATCTATGGCGGCATCGGCGTCGGGCCGTCAAGAACGTACATTCCTTCGAATGCCCTGGGCATCACCGGTGCGACGGCAAGTGAATTGCAACGAAGCGAAAACAGTACCGGCGCCAAGATATTCGCTGGCTATAGGGCGAACCCGAACATGGCCGTCGAGGTTGGCTACGTAGATCTCGGCAAGTCCCGCGCAACGCGAAACATGACCGCGCCCGGAACCGGAAGCATTGGCATTGATTCGAGGAATACCGGCTGGTTTGTTGACCTGGTAGGCATGATGCCTACAGGCATCAGCGATGTTTCTGTGATCGGAAAACTAGGTGGCGTCGCGACGGAAACCGGCAAACAATTGTCCGCCACCGGGGCTGTAAGCCTTGCTCCAGGCAGTCCATCGACATTCCAGGAGCGCGAGTTGAACTGGAAATTCGGGGCGGGGGCACAATACGACTTCAGCAAGACCATGGCAGCCCGTGGCGAGTGGGAACGTTACCGTCGCATGGGCAAGGATACGGGCGTGGGCGAAAGTGAAGCCGACTTGTTTTCACTGAACCTGCTGATCCGGTTCCATTAAGAAAGGCAATGTGGCACTCCAGCCGTTCCCCAAAAGAGTGCTTTTCATTCGGGCGCCATCCTCACCGCCCCAGAAGGAAGGCGATTCCGACTTGGCAACCCAAGAGCCCCTCCCCTTGCCGTAGTCGCTTCGGCAGGTTGCTGCTTCACTGGACCGCCTGACGGCGGTATTCCTTCGCTGGCCAGCCCGGCGAATCCAGCCACCAACATATCAATCGGCAAATCAGATTAGCGTTACTCTCGTTGCCGCATTCCACAAAAGCAAACCGGTTTTGAGTCTGGCGATTCTCTTCCACCAAACGCACGGGGATGGCCTAGCCGTTCCGCAAAGGTGTTGAGATCCAGGCTGGCCATCATTCCATTCCAAGGAATGACAGACCCCGCCATGATTGACGTGAAGAACGTGTTCGTCAAACACCGGCGCCTATACTTTGCGCTACTTACTGGATGGTGCTTTCAACACAGTAAATGGAAGAGTCAAATGGCTCGCCCGCGAAAAAGATCACGGCCCGATTTTATTGGTGTGCGTTTAAGTAATTCATCAGTGAAACGCCAATGTTTCCGAGTGAAACCAGTTGTCTGTCCGAGCGCTATACAGCTTTAGCGTATGGACACTCAATCCGTCGCGGGGAATTACACCTTTCCCCAAGGGGATAGGTACGCTCCGCGTTTTGAACAACGAGTAGAATCCAAAAAAGGAGGCGGAATGCCAACCATCAGTATGTTCTACGGCATCGTCATTTGCCTGTATTTCTTTGACGACGAGCGACATAAACTTCCGCATATTCACGCTAAGTATCAAGGAAGTGAGGCTTCATTCTCCATTCTTGATGGTAGCGTTTTGAGCGGGGATATTCCACTTACGAAAATGCGGCTGGTACAGGCATGGATCGAGATTCACCGAGAATCGTTGCTGGCCGACTGGGAGCTTGCTGTCAATGGTCAGACGCCGTTTGCGATTGAACCCCTGCGGTAGGAGGAGCTATGGAATCTGTGACCCGAGTCATTCCAAGGGACGACTTCACCCTTGAGCTTTGGTTTGATACAGGAGACCATCGATTGTTCGATGCACGCCCCTACTTGAGCCGGGGCGTATTCACGCGATTGCAAGACATAGCCATGTTCAAGCAGGCATTTGTAGCGCTTGATACTGTGTGCTGGCCTGGCGAGATCGATATCGCACCTGAAACACTCTACGACCGGTCTCGCCCGGTGTAACTCCGAAACCTCAACCTCCGTGCAGCGCTGCTGCCGGAGGTTTTTCGCCTTATATCGAACCCGCCGCGCAATGTTGTCAATCTCGGGTGGTAGCACTGGCGGAAAAATTTACCCTAGAACAGATAACCGCTACGGCATTGAACTGTAGTGGTTTGATAAGATCTTGAGCGCTCAACACCTTTGCGGAACGGCTAGGGGTATGGCTGGTGTTGTGCGACCTGACCCGCCAACAAATCGCAGATTGCATCGAAAGCGAGGTGCATCGCGGCGCTGTAGTCGGACCACGTACGGTATGCCGTGCTCACCGTCTAATCGGCCGCTCGACAAGCGACAGTGGTTCCAGCACACCGCCATTCGCGCGTAATCTCAATTCTTTGGTCTACCTTCGCCATCCCTATCCAGAGTGCTACTTAATGGCGTGCATCTTTCGAACCTTAAGCAATTTCAACGCATTGAAACTGAAACGCGCTAATACAAACTAAAGAGTTATCGCTGTTTGCAGGATCTCGCGGAAACCTGCAACTGACTGACTGGCTTTTGGAGACGATCAAGGCGAGAATAGTTCGGACCATGGTAACCACCATCGCACGAACAAAATTCGACATTTATGCGTCGCCACCGACATCGCTATGCGAAAATTACGTCTTAAAAAATCTTAGTATAAAAGCGACATCCGTTTCGCTACAAATTTTACTACTCGCAAAAATAAAAGTATCCAATTTCACAATAGCTAGATAGCAATAGCGCAGCTAGCTATGTAACCCATACTCACCAAACTAGTCACTATCGATGTGCCTATGGAATTGATAGGATCATTTCCAAAGCGACACGAATTTCATCCAGCGGTGTTACAGATTCACGTTAATTTCTCAGGCGCCTTCAAATTTTCTGCTTCCTTGAGATAGATCCGAAGTGTATTTGGCGTACATGCAACACCGCGCTTAGCCAACTCTTTCACCACATCGTCACGTGTGAACGCACGCTCATTTAGCAGAAAATTCAGATGAGGAGCGAGAGCAATAATAGCTTCCTTGTTCGAGATTTTTTTCTGAACTTTGGCAGGCAATGCAGCAAGCTCAACTGCAATTTTTTCAAGCATCTTATGCGTCAAGACAGTTTCCGATTTCGCTTTTCTAGACATCTTTCTTTCTCTCTCTTCAAAGTTGATACTAGCTAGTAGAGTATCAAATTTTTTCCCATTAAAACTTAGAACCAATAAAATTATAGGAACAAATTCACATTCTAGCTTGGTGTTGTGACATGTTGACTGCCAGAAAGATCTCCAGGTACCTTTGAGTGAGCCTGGATGACCGTTATTTGACTTCCAAAAAGTAGTGGCGCCTCGAAGATACTTCACCGTGCTGTACCAGCCCTGATTTCTCGATTTAATCAGATAGGACAAGTTGGAGCATTTCGCCTATAATGCTGATTTTACAATAGACGCCTAACCTGAATCTTGATAGCTTTCAGTAATGGCATGGAACCGTCGTCGCATCTGTTGAGCAACCTTACAAATGATAGTCCAAACTTGGCAAACAGGACATAGAACAACATATTGCAGCTACCACACCAATTCAAACACAACACAAAATGCAGCCAGACGAAATCGCTTTCACTGATGCAGACCGTGAGTTCGGTCGCCAAGTTGCGTTACGCCTAAGCAGACAAAAGGATAGCGCCAAATACACGCGGTCAGAACGCACAATATTTAAGTATCAACAGGCCGTCGCTCGGATGCTCAACTCCGGTAAGGATCCGTTGTTTGCAGCCACGAGCCTGCAATCGTATTATTTCTATCGAGCCGCGTGGATTTACCATCATGAGCATGCAATTTTGCAATTGGTGTCTGGTACCTTGGATGATATGGCGCGGAAGAAAATGCGGTCATCAATCGACGCCCTTCGTAAATACAGCCCTGACCCGGAGCACCGCCGTATCCATGATAAGACTGTGCGGTCTCTATTTACGCCAGAGCACGAACGAACGCAACGTGAATCCTCGGGCCTTGCGAAGCTTGGCCGCAAGAAAGATCGCATCAAAGGATTGCCAGAGGGATGGCGTGAAAGGTTTACCTGCGCCGCCCTTGGCCACGCTTACGCTGCGGAGATCGCCGTAGTCGCTGCGACCGGGTGCCGGCCGATTGAGATTGCGAAAGGAGTCTCATTCAGGCGCGAAAAAGGCGATGGTGGCCGTCACCTGATCGTTGTTACGATCACTGGCGGCAAGATCATGAGGGAGGGTCGCTTTGGTCGCACTGGCCAGCCCCTACGCACCCTTTGGATCGACGACAATAGCAGCGTAGGAGCAATGTTCATCTCAGCTCTGATCGCATCTGGGACGCATGAGATTGCAGCATCCGACAAACCTAATGCGAAATCAAATCGAATCCAGCAGGCGGCATTTCGTGCGTCAAAGCGAGCATTTTCTCGTGGTGTCCGTCCGTCAATCTATGACCTCAGGCACGCATTCGCAGCCGATTTGAAGGCCGCTGGACATTCTGAGGAAAGCATAGCAAAAGCAATGGGACACGCCACCGGAAGCGCACAATTTCAATACGCAGGAGCGAAACGCGGGGTAAAAGGAAGCGATCGCCGCTTGGAGGCTGTGGTGAAAATAGAAGCAAGCAACGAAGTCACAAAAGTGAAATCCCGCGATCCTTTCTTGACTCGACAAGTCCCCGCTGAGCGCAACAAGTAGCGGGTGCGGTTGTGCGGCGAACACGTCAAGTTCTGCAACGAATACCCTTGCCCAGAACCGGCTTTCGTTGATCAGAAGCGAGCCATTAGAACATCTTGAATTGCTCTAATGGGAGACCGTGCTTTTCCACAAGGTCGTTTGAACTTTGGATTGCTTCCCAATTCTCCTTGAGCCATATTTTGGCTCGCTTCTGTGCGACCGCAATAGCCAAGCCGGATTCGGCAGCCTGAGAAACATGGATCCGCAGTTCTTTGACCGCTACCAATTTATTTTCGGCTAAAGAAACGTCAGTAGACTTCTTCGTCGCATTTGCGGGATTGCTTGCCGTCGCTGCGATGTCGTAACTCCTTTGGGATGCCCCAGCTACATGGTTTCATATATGCGCATCCTTTACATCATTATTAGGGTGCTCATATTTTCCGACCGGATAAAAACGCAGCAAGTTCTTCGAGGTTTCCGGATTCCCCGGTGGACGGCAGGCGTTGAGCGCCTAGAACTGCCCCGAGTCCAAAACGGCGTCCAAGGCGCCCAGGACAGTTCCGAGGTTGCCTTGTCGGATCTTTGTGGCTATCTCGTAGTCGTCGTCGAAGTTACTTATCAGGCACATGTAGCGAGCCATGGCGACTTCCTCGAAGCGCTGCTTCTTCTTGATCTTGACCTTCTCATGGATGAGCATGGGCGAAAGCCAAGAGGGGCGGATTGTAGCGCCAGCCCATATATACGCCAAACGACTTGCATAGTTACCTTTGGAAATGTCCTACTTGAATAAAACACGAAGTTTTACTAAAATAGGACTCGTGATGATTAGGAGGCTATGATGCTTCAGACCCTACGGAAAGCTGGTGGCTCGCTCGTAATGACGGTGCCCAAGGCTTTTATTGACCAGAATGGTTTGGGCGACGGTTCCCAGGTCGAACTCCATCTCCATGGCAAGAAGATGACCGTCGAGGCACCGACCCGCCCGCGTTACAAGCTAGCCGATCTGATGGCCGAAATGCCGCAAGGGCTGCCGCGAGTTGAAGGCTGGGATGAAATGCCCTCGGTCGGGCTGGAGAACGGCTAATGGCGTACCTGCCGAACCGTGGTGACATCGTGCATCTCGATTTCGACCCATCATCAGGTCGGGAGATGAAAGGCCCGCACTTCGGCATTGTCCTGAGCGGCAAGGTTTTCAATCAGCAAGGGCTTGCGATGATTTGCCCAATTTCGCAGGGCGCTGCCGCCGCTGCCCGTACCTATGGGACGGTGGTCACGCTCATGGGCGCTGGCACCGACACCCAAGGCGCGGTGCATTGCCACCAATTGAAGTCGCTGGACTGGCGGGCGCGGAACGTGCGGCTCAAGGAATCGGTGCCGCAGTACATCGTAGATGAAGCCCTGGCCAGAATCGAGGCCATCTTGTTTGAATGACGCCAAGGCGACCAGCAGCGGCTGACGGACTACCTTGAACACATCCGGGTGTCAACGGAAACAGAAATCTGACACAACTTTCGTGTCGATCGGATATTGAAATCTGATCCAGCAAGAAGCCAAGAGAAGCTCTTGGCTGCGCGCCAGCCCGGCCGAGCCCGGGGGGGCGAGGCCGGGCTGGCGCGCGGCGGCCATCAGGCCGCTTCCCGCAACGGTTGGCCGAGGATGGCCGTTCCGACATCGTGACCGCCGATTCCGACAAACCCCGAAATTCGGTCACGACTATTTCGGAACGGGCGGTCACGCCCTCGGAATCACCGGTCACACTATTTCGGAATCAGCCGTCACGTTGCGTCGGAATACGCATCCAACAGAGGGAGCGGCACATCGAGGCCGCGAATCATCATCTCGCTTCCCGGCACTTTCTTAAAACCCAGCCGACCGTAATACTTCCTTAGCTTGGCAGTGGCTTTGGATTGCGTCAAATTGAATTGGTCGAATCCGAGCCGCGCGCATGTTTCCGGATCATCCAAACTGGCGGCTTCAAATTGAAGGGGAAAGGGCTTCATCGCCACGACTCCCACTCCTATACCGAAGCGTTGAATCAGAGTCCTCAACGCAAGCAGTCCGATACCGTGCCCACGGTGCTCGGGAGTGACGACAAGCCTGTTAAGGATCAGCAGATTGGGGTTCCAGAGAAAGTTATCCTCACCAACGGTTTTGATGACCTTCTCTTTGAAGTCCCCACCATTCGATTCGTAGAGGTTTTCAAAAAACCCAAACGTGATGGAATAGCTATCGAATACGTCGAACGGCGATTCCTTGTCCACCAATGCCGCAATCGCATCGACAACGATGGCAGAAAACGATCCGATCGTCTCGACAACTTCATCGTCCTCATCGACGAGATCCAGCACTCCGCTATGTTCGATCACGTAGCGCGCCGGCTCCTGATGGTCGACGTATACTCGTTCAGCGTCAAAGCGAAGTACAAGATCGAGCGAGTGGTTTCTCATCGTATAGTCCTCGTAGTGGGAAAGGTCTGCTGAAAGTGGGCACGGGATCGACACGGGTTTGGGGCATGGGATTCATGCTTCGCCATGCATGCGCTAAGCTTATGGAGCTCCCGTCCGAATGGCATGTCCGTCGATATCTGTGATTCCGCGGAATCCGACGCCATAGCTTTTAAAGCCCATCAACTCGAACGCCGATGTGTAGTCCTGCGAATCGTGGTGGTGCCCATGAAAAATAGCCTGCACCCCCATGGCCTTCGCCAACCGATCGATCGCGCGGAATCCATGTGGATGGCATGATGGAGCCTCGTGCGTCACCAAAATGTCTGCTCTAGATGACATCAAGCGCTCGTAGACGTCAGGAAAAATAGTGCTGCGATGTTTGAGCAGCTTTCCACCCCGGCTCAATTCAAGGAGCTGCGCCTCCCATTGGTGGGATTCCGGAGGCACTGCCTGTGCCTGAACAACGTCACGTTTCGACAGCCGCGCTTTCAGGCGAAGGTACTCTTGAGATGATCGCCTGTATTCGTCGTAACTATTGAAACTCGGACCTCTGTCGTCATCCCGTGGATACCAGATCTCGCCCCTGAATACACCGCCCAGTCCGGCCACGCGCACTCCATCTACGTCAACGACGCGGCCGTCGATGTCGTGCGCCATCGATATCGGATCCGATATGTTCGCGAAGCTATCATGGGAATCCGTATCGTGATTTCCAATGATCCAGTACCAGTCGACGCCACGCGACTCCACTTCATGCATGCACGCGTGTAAGGGGGTGGGCGCTTCCATGTCGCCGAGCAGGATGATGGCCTGCGGCTTTGCGCGCGCGGCATCGATCGCTTTCGCGATGTGCTCGAAACGCCCATGCAAGTCCCCGGCGAACCAGATCATCACTCGAACCTCATTTCAGAGATCGCGTACTTCACGGCGCGCGCATCGACCAGGGCGTGATGTCGTTGCCCGTGGATGCGATGGAAGTCCTCGATCGCCTCGAAGTATTGAGCGACCTGCCGTCCGCTTGCCATCAAGTTCTGCACCATCCGCCCCCCGATATTCGCCGCCCGGGTCCATGACTGTTCACCGGGCATCAGAACCTTTAGTTCCGTGACCAACATCCAATCAACCGGGCAGTCCGAGACGAGGACAATTCCGATCCTTCGATCGCCGCCCCGCAGCCCATCGAACCACGCCTCGAGCTGGAGTGCGATCGCGTCGTATTCCAATACCAGCGGGGTATGCAGGCCGAGCAGCGGAAGGACTTCATGTCGAACAAAATCCGAGACGACAAGTTCCTGGGCGCCGGCGACCTCGATGTATAGCTCCGTCCCTGACTCCGCGACGAGGCCGATCGACAAAAGTTGGGGGCTGAGCATGGACGAAAACTCGGTATCGAAGAACACCAACATTTCGTCAGATCCAGACGGATCCGGCGGCGCATCCAGCTCATCAAACGTCGGCCTAGTCATGAGAGCTTTCTCATCAGGGTGTCGACGACCATGGAGGTCAAGCCAAGCACAGGATCGCAGATCACCACTTGGGCCATCTCATCCCGGGCCGGTACATGATTACCCCAGACCATGCTCGGCTGGTCGTCAACCATGACCCATACGCTGGCGCCCAGCGCTTCGGCAGCTTCCCTGCACTGTTCGTAGCGAGAAACGCTTGGATCCGCCCCAGCGCCACCGGTTGTTCCGATGACGCGGGTCCCCGCCGCCCGTAGAAATAGTCGTAGATCTTCCAGTGGATAGTGATACTGCCAGCTTGAGCTGATCACAATTGAAACGTCAGGGCATCGGACTAGTAGTTCCTCGAGCATGGACAAACGCGAAAAGAGTCGGGGCCCGGAAAACTGAAGGCCAGAACCATGGTGCTCCACCGCTATTGAGGAGACATCGTGGAGCACACCATCTATATCGAGGAAGAGAACTTTCATTCGTAACCTCCGATCAAGATTCTCGGCATACCAAGGGCATCGGCAATACCCCAAGCATCGAATATGTAGACGATGGCTAATAGTTGCCGAAGATTTGGCTCTCCGTCGCCCTTTCCGCCAAGCGAGTACAAGCTGTTCCGGGTGACGACGAGACCTTTGGCGAGGTCGATCTGGGCCACTGGGCTAGTCACGCGTGTGTAGTGGGTGCCGCGCACGTGCCCAATGAGATACACCACTGACTCATCAGTATCGTGGCGGTGCAGTGATAGGAGTCGCCAGTCTTCAATGATGGCGCGCACGCTTCTCCTGTCGCTCCCAACAATCTCGGACTCGCGAGCCTTGATTTGCCGCTCCGTGGTCAGGTAAAGCGAGACTCCTGGCCGAGTGACCAGAGTAGCGAGGCTAAGTAAAGATAGGTCTGTCGTCACAGCGACACCACACGATTCCATTGAAGTCCGTCGACGGCGTCATAGCCTGAGTCGACATAGCCCCGGGCGTTGCGAACCACGCACCCACCCAATCTTCCAGAATAGTCATCGGCACGGTGTACGTGCCCGTGTATCCGAGCACGAATCCGGGCTGCCACCGCATCCGGTACGTAGGCCATCGCTTCGATGGCGGCGAGAATGCGAGAAATCGACGCATCGTCCGTATTCTCGGCAAAGTCAATCGAGCAAACGCCCTCGAAGTGCCAGTTTCGTGGGAGCAGTGTCGATGACGTGTCGCCTTCCGTGCCCGCTGCCCATTCGCACTCCATGCTCGGATTGGATGGGGCCTTGGGCAATCCATCGCAGTGCACCCGCAGGCCGCCGAACCTCTCCTTGATCTGGCAAATGCTGAAAATTCCAGCAGGTGCGTTGGCGTCTCGAAGAATCTGCGCGATGTCGGTCAATAGCGCGTCGACATTTCTGACCCAACCCGCTGGGGGCGAGAAGTCGAAGCAGCGAACGAGCAGCTCTGAACGGTTGCTTTGGATACGTGCGGCAATATTCGGCATTGATGGGCCCTCGAATTGAGGAATTGATGCCCAGCAGTCTATCAGATCTCGAGATAGAAGTAAATCATAACATATTGATTAACAAGGGTTTTATCATTGGTATGCTACAAACAATACACGATGGCATAATGTCATGTGAATCCAGTCATAGGTCTGGCATGATGATGCTATATGCCTAGCCTCCTCATGCTCGTGGGCAGCGATAACGATCTCAAAGTCGCCGGCCAATCGTTCGTTGCCAGTTCTATTCGGCGTTGACAGCCTTGGATTTGTGCCGGCCGATGAACTGAGCGCACGGGGCAAAGAACCGAATTTCTCTCACTGGATAGCCAATACGAAGGTCTCTTGAAAGATATTCGAGACCCAGCCCCATGGCCGCCTATGGCGGCCAATCAAGGCCGGCAAAGGGAGTCATAGGCTTCGATTCCTGAGAAATCCTTAGATGCCGATAGCAGGCGTCCTGCTTCTGCGCGTCGGTATGCCTATCGAACTCGGCATTAACGGCTGCGAGATCGACATTCCAGCTTCGCTTAAACGGTGCGCGCTGCTCGAGAGGAAACTTCGCTCTTGTGATCGAAGCGCGTACACGTACGCACGAACACCCCACCATGCCCAATGGGTAGGCGGTTCATTGAGTGCTAGCCACTGTTCCGCCGAGCAAGCAAAATGGCATTTCCTCGGGCTGGCGAATGCCAACAAGCTTTAGCGTGATCCAGAGAGCGTAAAGCTATTTGCGCCATCCTGTTGCGCGATGGCGCCAAACAGTTGCCGGACATCGTCGCCAACTTCCGCACCCATCGTCGCCCGACCGACAATACGCGGTTTCTGTCCTGGCGATTTCTCGAACGTCCCTTGAAGCATTAGCGGCCCCGACGGCGTCGTTAGTTGCCCGTGGATGTGACCACCGGGACGGATCTCGATGTCCATAAGGTAGTCCCCCAGCAAGCTGCCGGCCTTGCCTGCGCACAAATTGTCGATCTGGAGGCGCCCCTTCCCCGCGCATTCTCCCGAATCCCATCCGCAGGACAACAACGACGCGGTGATTGCCAATCGGCCTGTGGGTTGCCATGGGTCGGATATATGCTTCGGTAACAGACCGGTCGGCAGAGTCGATAACCGAAACTCCAGATTTCGGGCAATCCAGCCGTCAAGCGACGGATGGATCGTCCCGGCGGCACGCCCATCATGATCCAACACCAGATGGACCCCGGAATCGCGACTGACTCGCCACACATAGGAAATCACGCCGGCCGGCAACCATCCATCATTCGATTTCATGAATATCCGGCATGAGCCTGTGGCCCATAACCAGCCAGTGCAGCCGGCCACTTTGATTGGATTCGAAGAAGGTCCCAAACGCTCCAGGATCGCGGCCGGCGCGGACAACACCAGAAACACGAAAGTCAGGACAACTGTGATTGCAATACCAAGACGAAGCCGCATCGGCTAGCGAATTTCCGGCAATGCCAAGGTCGCTTCGATCTTTACCATGCCCGCTTGCCCGGTCGGCTCGATTGATGCTCGCAAGACCTGAGCCCCATAGTCGGCGTGGGTTTTCGCAAGCCAGGCAACCCACGCATCAAATTCGGCATTTCCTGACAGCCGAACCTTGCCTTGCGCATCCGGCAACACGGCAAGACCGGCAACGCCAGCGCTCCGCAGCCCGTCGGCGAAAGCCGTGACCGCCTTCTCCGCGGTAATCGGACGAATTGCGCCACCCTGTGCCTTGGCAGCCAGCATCGACGCAGCGGCTTGCCGCATTGAATCGTTGCGCGTTTGCAGTTCGGCAATCAACACCGCATTCCGGGCTCTCGCGTGGTGCGCCGACCATAGCAGTTGAACCCAGATCGCGGCAACGATGGTGGCAAGCATTATCGCCAAAGCGACGCGCTCGCGGCCTGTACGCTTCTCCAGGGCTCGCCCCCATCGGCGCCGCAGCGTCTCCACGAGTTTCATCTCACCGACATCCTCAATCTGTACTCGCTTCCCGCAGAGTCTCGTCGCAATACCGTGGCATCCATGTCGTAGCCACGTGCGCGCAAGCGTGAAGCCATGCCAGGCGCGGCACCCTCCGGCAGCACGGCGACGAGTTCCAGAACCGAGCGGTCAAAGAGAATGCGGCGGGGCTGGACTCCCGCAGGGAACTCCTCGCTGATCGTCGCGAGCATCGCCAGCATGTCACCGCTGCCAACCCTGCCACGCAGACGCAAAGCCGCATCAACCTCACGCTGCATTTGAACGCGCGCATCCAGCAAGGGAGCCTTGTTGTCAGGAAAAGTCTGGCGATAGATCGCAACACTCTCCTCGCGAAGCACCGATGCCCGGTACGCCAGCCACGCCCAGTCTGCAAGCGAGAGCATGGTATGTCCAAGCGCAAGAACGACAAGTGCGACCACAGCAAGGCGTGACGCGCGCCCAGAAGATTCAGATGCACCGGATGGGGCAAATGAACCGGTGAGAAGGTTGCTGGCACCTGCGGTCGATGCTGCCAGAGGATCAAAACTGGTTCCGGCAACCACCGGCAGGCCCAGTACCGACGACCATCCTTCAATGGTAGCCGCGGTCCCGGCCGGAAGCCTGACAACGACTCGTTTCGGCAACTTTCCGTGAGCGCGCGCAACGGCGATAGCCAACGCGTCCGGGGGGGCCGCCCCCGGCCAATCGATTGCCAGACCGCTTTGCGAGCCCATCCGCAAGAATGTGGATTCCCCATAGCGACAAATTGTCCATTCACCGTCCGCCGGTGCCGACAATTGCATATCGACAAACAGCCTGTCCAGTTTGCGTCCGGCGGCACGAACAGCTTCGGTGATCTCTCCCAGCCGTGCCTTGCCTATCGCGATTGCCGATCCGGATTCCTTCGAAAGGACAATGTGCATTGTTTCCGGCGGCTGAATGAGTTTGTCTTCCAGCGCGTAGGCGATGATTCGCGACGCATCACGACCCATTTTTTCGGGGAGGCTGATCGAAAGCCAGGAAACCTGGTCGGCGGTAACCACGGCCTCGCATTCGTCGGCCGCGGGCCATTGGCTCGCGTCTCCACTCCCCCGTCCGATGACGCGAAAATCCCGCGCCAGCAATGCCCAGGAACAGCCAGCGTCCTCGCTTGGCCATTCGCGCGGCAGATAGAGGCGAAGAATACGTTCGGCTTTCATATCTGCCGTAGCCAGACAATCTCGGTGCGCCCTGCCTGGCGCCTGATCATGCAGACGAGTTCGATGGATGAATCCTTGTACTTGGCGATCATGGTCGCCTGAAAATATTGACTGGCCGTCGTCAATAGGCCTTCCCGTGTATCGAAAGAGGATTTTTTAAGAGTACCACGGAAGTCTGCGAGGTCCCGGAACGGTAGCCGTTCCCGCCTGCTGACCACTGCATCGAGATCGCTGTCGGAATACGTTTGCTGCAAAGACGCCAGAACCTCGCGGGGTGCCGTGTTGACATTGATAGCCGAAGACTCGGGCAACGCCGTTACGAAGGGACGAAGCTTCTCGATGACATCAGGCGAGAATCCTCGCACCAGGCGCAACTCATCGACGTGGGACAGAATGGCGTTCGCCGCACGATACGGCGTAGGCAGCGACAGATAGTAGTCATCCTCGGCACCCCCGGCAGCGGATTGCTCGCTATCCCCATCCATCCAGTCTTGCAGTGCGAATGCGAGTTCGACGGGCAAACCGAGACTTTC
>JBIKLV010000085.1:0-15813 GCA_044359585.1 Sulfuritalea sp.
CGGCGTGTTTCGGGATCGCGTATTGCTGTATCGTTCGATCCGTTGGAAAAAAAAGAGAGGGGCGCGGATGTCGGTGATGCCGGCTCGCAGCCATGGGACACCGCAGCACGTGTCCGTTTCCCTGACACCATAACAGTTCGTCCAAGGAGGAAACAATGAAGAAACTGCTTGCGGTATTGACGTTGGCGCTGGTCACCACTTCGGTTGCGGCGCAGATCAAGGTCGGCGTCACGCTGGCCGCCACGGGCCCTGCGGCCTCGCTGGGCATCCCGGAAAAGAACGTGTTCGCGCTGGTGCCGAAGACCCTCGGCGGCATGGCGGTCGAGATCATCCTGCTCGACGACGCCACCGATCCGTCGGCGGCGGTCAAGAACACGCACAAGCTGATCAACGAGAACGTCGATGTCATCATCGGCTCCTCGATCACGCCCAGCACGCTGGCCATGGTCGATGTCGTCGCCGAAAAGCAGACGCCCCTGATCGCGCTGGCCGCCTCTTCGCGCATCGTCGAGCCGATGGATGCCAAGCGCGCCTGGGTGTTCAAGATTCCGCAGAACGATTCGCTGGTAGCCGGCGGCATCGTCGAGCACATGGTCAAGTCCGGCATCAAGACGGTCGCCTACATCGGCTTTTCCGATGCCTACGGCGAGGGCTGGTATACCGAGTTCTCGAAACTGGCGGAAGCGGCCAACATCAAGCTGATCGGCAAGGAAGTCTTCGGCCGCGCCGATACCAGCGTGACCGCGCAGGCACTCAAGCTCGTCTCGGCGAATCCGGAGGCCATCCTCATCGGTGCCGCCGGAACGCCGGGCGTGCTGCCGCAGGCGACGCTGATGGAGCGTGGCTACAAGGGCAAGATCTACCAGACGCACGGCGTCGCCAACGGCGATTTCATCCGCGTCGGCGGCAAGCAGGTGGAAGGCGCGCTGCTGCCGGTAGGACCGAACCTGGTCGCCGAGCAACTGCCCGACAGCCATCCGTCGAAGAAGGCCGGGCTGGAGTTCGTGCAGAAGTACGAAGCGGCCTACGGCAAGGGTTCGCGCTCGCTGTTCGCGGCGCTGGCCTGGGATGCATGGTTGGTGCTGGACGGCGCGGCGACGCGGGCGGTCAAGAAAGCCAAGCCGGGAACCGCCGAGTTCCGCAAGGCACTGCGCGACGAGCTGGAAGCGACCAAGAACCTGGTCGCCTCCACCGGCGTCTATAACTACAGCCCGACCGATCATGCCGGCCTCGACGCCCGCGCCCGCGTCATGGTGCGCATCGAGAACGGAACCTGGAAGCTGGTTCAGTAGGGCGTCAGCGATCGATCGCAAGAGCGGCCGGGGCGATCCCGGCCGTTTTCATTTCGTCGTTTGAAAAGTCGGCGGCGGCGGCACGGCGTCCGGCACGCTCTCGCCGGTTTCAGGCCAGCATTTCGCGCAGCCGCGTTTTCAGCACCTTGCCGGTATTGTTCTTGGGCAGCGATTCGACCATCACGTAACGCTTGGGCCGCTTGAAGCGGGCGATGTGGTCGAGGCACAGCGCGTCGAGCTCGGCGGTGTCGGGCGCCGCGCCGCGCGGCACGACGAAGGCGATCACGATCTCGCCCCATTCCGCATCGGCCTGGCCGACCACCGAAACTTCGCTCACCGCCGGGTGGCGCAGCAGAACTTCCTCGACTTCGCGCGGGTAGATGTTCGAGCCGCCGGAAATGATCACGTCCTTGCTGCGATCCTTCAGCGTGAGGAAGCCGTCGGCATCCATGCTGCCGACGTCACCGGTGTGCAGCCAGCCGTTGCGCAGGGTCTCGGCGCTGGCCTCCGCGTTGTCCCAGTAGCCGGCCATTACCGTGTCGCCGCGCACCAGCACTTCGCCGATTTCGCCCGGCGGCAGCGGATTGTCGTCGGCATCGGCGACGCGCACCTCGACCCCGGTGAAGGCCGGGCCGACCGAGGCCAGTCGTTCCTCGTGGCGCGGATGGGCCGTGTCGGCATGCATCGCGCGCGGCAGGCAGGTGATGGTCATCGGCGATTCGCCCTGGCCATAGATCTGCACCAGCGCATTGCCGAAGCGCGCCAGCGCTGCCTTGCAGTCGGCGACGTACATCGGCCCGCCGCCATAGACGATGGTCTTCAGCCCCGGCACGGCGGCTGTATCGGGATGCTCGACCAGGCGCTTGACCATGGTCGGCGCGGCGAACATGGTTACGCCGCGATAGGTTCGCAGCAACCCGAATATCTCGGCCGGCTCGAAGCCGCCGGATTCCGGCGTGACGTTGATGCCGCCTTGCGCGACGTGCGGCAGCATGTAGAAGCCCGAGCCGTGCGACATCGGCGCGGCGTGGATGATGGCGTCGCCCGGCGCGATGGCATCGACGTCGGCAAAATAGTTGAGCACCGCCGCCATCAGGTTGCGCTGCGTCAGCGTCACTCCCTTGGGCCGGCCGGTGGTGCCGCTGGTATAGAACAGCCAGGCCGGATCTTCGGCGGCGCGCGCGGCGGGCGGCATCGGCTCGGCGGCGAACAGCGTGTGCCAGTCCGGCGCGCCGATCCCGATCACGGCTTCCATGCCCGGCACGGCCAGCCCGGCGACGGCGCCGTGCAGGTCGGGCGTCGCGAAGCACAGGCGCGCACCGGCATGGCCGAGGATGTATTCCAGCTCGCGCGGGTGCAGCTTGGCGTTGATCGGTACCGCCACCAGCCCGGCATGCCAGCAGGCGAACATCAGCTCGACATACGCGGGGCAATTCTTCATCACCAGTCCGACGCGGTCATTGGGTTGCAGGCGCGCGGCGAGGCCGGCGGCGAGGCGGGCGACGCGCGCGCCGAGTTCGGCATAGGTCGCGACGGTTTGCGTGCCGACCGCCAGCGCGGGCCGCTCGGCATGGAGGCGCGCCGAACGCGCGAGGAGCAGGGCGATGTTCATTTTGGTGGCGCTGCGCGCGGCAGGCTGGGGGAAAGCAGGATGGCAGCGAAGTGCACGAAGTAAAGCGTGAACGCCGCTGCCCAGAGCAGGGTGGCCACGCCGATCAGCGCCGTATGCTGGGCGCCGACTCCTGCGATCACGCGCAGCAACGCGGCGAGGAACATCGCGCCGTAGGCGACCAGCATCGCGCGCGGCACCACCGGCGGGCGGCCGGTGTGGCGCAGGCTGACGCGCGTCATCAGTCCCAGCATCATCAGGCCGAGGCTGCCAATGGTGAAGGCATGCAGCCAGGCCGCCTCGGGCACCGCGCCCGTCAGTTCGGCGACGGCCTTGAGTGCGAAGGCCAGCAGCAGCCAGGCGAAGCCCAGGTGCATGGTCAGCAGCAGCGGCGCGTCGGCCACGCGCCAGCCTTGCCAGCGCAGGCTGCGCCAGCCGTAAAGCAGTATGCAGGCCAGCGCTGCGCCGCCGGTCCAGACGCGCGGCGCGCCGGCCAGGTCGCAGCCCGCCAGCAGCAGCAGTGCGGCCAGCGCTGCCACCTCCAGCCCCATGAGGAAGGGGATCTGGTCGCCGCGACCTTTTTCGCGCAGCGCGTTGCCGGTGAAGATCGGCGCCAGCACGCCGCCCTTCAGCACATAGAGCACCACGATGGCCCAGATCGCGGCGCGCAGCGCCAGCCCGGCCAGCAGCGCATCGCCCCGGGCCGCTGCCTGGTAGTAGAGCAGGTTGGCGATGAACAGCGCGCCGAGGATCGGCAGCAACAGCAGGTAGAGGCGGTTTTTGGCCCGCAGCAGTTGGGGCGTAAGCATCCCGATCACGGCGGGAAACAGCAGGCCGTCGACCAGCGCCGGTAGCGGCGCCGGCAGCCAGGGCGACAGCCAGAAGGCCACGCGCCCGGCGATCCACAGCCCGGCCAGCAGCACCAGGCGGCCACCCTCGACCTCATCGGTGTCGGCCCAACTCGGCAGCGCAGTGACCACGATGCCGAGGATGATCGCCGTGGCGAAACCGAAAATGAACTCGTGGCCATGCAGCAGCTTGAGCGGCAGGCCGCCGGGCGTCGGCAACAGACCCAGCCAGGCCGCGAGCCAGGCCGCGGCCAGAAGCGGCGCATAGGCGGAACCCAGCAGGTAGAAGGGGCGGAAGGCGCTGGCCCAGAGCGGGGATCGGGTCAAGGTGAGGAGGAGCGGATCTAGCGCGGCGGGCGGGTGCCAATGCGCGTGGGCCGGCAGATCGGCAGGCCTTCCGCCGATGTCATGCAGGTGGCGTCGATGACCTCGTTGCGCGGCGTGACGACGCGGCAGGGTGCGCCGATCGCCTTGCCTTCGCAGGCGGCCATTGCGATGCGGCGGATGTTGGGCTGGCGGTCGCCGTCGGCGCTTGCCGGCGGCGGCGCCGGGCGCTCCGCGGGGGCGTCGAATGCGGGGGCGGGCGCCTGCACGACTGTCGGGGCGGCCTGCGGCGGAGCCGGTGGCGTGGCAGGTCGCCGCAGGAGTTGCGGGCCGGCGACCAGGGTCGCCACCAGGAGCAGCAGGCTCAGGAAGGGATGGGCGATCATCGCCTGGCCGAAGCGCGTGGCCAACCCCGGCTCGGAATCCTCCTCGATGCGCTGGCTGATTCGCACGCGAGAGGACGGCGCCGCCACGGCCTGGCTACCGGCGGGAGCGGCCGTGGCGGCGGCCTTGTCGCTGACGACAGGCGGCGCGGCAACGCTGGCTTGAGCGGTCGCGTCGCCGACAAGTTGCCTGCGCCATTCGGCGATGCTCTGCGGCCGCTTCGTCTCATCGACATTCAGTGCCAGGTCGATCGCCGCGAGGAACTGCGGCTCGAAGCGGCCTTCGCCATGAAAGGTCGCGGGAATGATCGGATCGTGCTGCACCCGGTGCAGCGACATGGGTGGAACGGAGCCCGTGACGATCCGGTAGAGCACCCCGCCCAACGCATAGATGTCGGTCCACGGGCCCTGCTTGCCCTGCCGGGAATACTGCTCGGGCGGACCGTAGCCGTGGCTGAGCACGACCGTCAGTGCATCGCTGGAGGTTGGCGCCCGGGCGGCACCGAAGTCGATCAGGACCGGGCTGCCGTCGCTGGCGCGCAGCACGATATTGGCCGGCTTGATGTCGCGGTGCAGGAATCCCGCCGCATGTACCGACTCCAGGCCGTCGAGCAGGGGCATCATCAGGGCCAGCACCGCCTGGGTATCCCAGCGTGCCGGGTCAGCCTCCAGCGCATCTTCCAGGCACTGCCCCTCCTCGTAGGCCATCACCATGTAACAGGTGCCGTTGGCTTCGAAGTAACGAAACACCTGCACGATGTTCTTGTGGCGGAACCGCGCCAGGGTCTGCGCCTCGCGCATGAAGCGGTCCTTGCCCCAGGAATACTCGGCCTGTGCCTGTTCCGACTTCAGCGCCACGGCGCCGGAGAACTGGTTGCGCACGGCCGCGCTGGAGGGAAAGAACTCCTTGATCGCGACCTTGAGGTGCAGGTTGGTGTCCGCCGCCAGGTAGGTGATGCCGAAGCCGCCCATGCCGAGCACGGACAGGAGGCTGTACTCCTTCAGCAGGGTGCCCGGCGGCAGGGCCGGCGAAAGGGTTTGTGGCAACTCGGCAGCCAAGGCAGGGATCCGGTGGGTGTCCTCGAAGGGCGTCGGGCAATGGTAACGCAAAGGGCCGGGGCCACTCTCGTGCGGCCTTCGGCGATGCTGCTCGCGGTGGCAAAATCGTGGCTTTGCCGCAGGCCCGCGATGCGCTTTCGGTGGGCGGCGCCGAAATAATTTGCGCGGGGGAGTTCCGCGAGGGCGAGTACCGATGACGAACGACGAAAACTACGACAGCATCCGCAACCTGGAATTCCAGCTGTCGCGACGTGGCCTGGAGTCCGAGGCGATCAGCCTGGAGGTGGCCATCATCCGCGGTGGCAACCGCGCCGAGCGCCTGGCGCTGGCCGGCGTGGCGCTGACGTCGATACGGGCAGGGCACCCCGATATCTGCCGCAAGGCGCTGGCCGGCTTTATCGAGGTCTGCGTGCAGGAGATCAGGAGCGAGTGGCCGGACTACGGCTGACGGGGCGTTGCAAGTTTCGGCGCTGTGCCTGAGGCGGTGATGCTCCAACCTGCGCGGGATTGAATGTCGGCGCCCCACAGGGACTTCCTCTGATCGCTGGCGGGGTGGCGATGCCGGAGGGTGTTGTTGGGCCCCAACGACGCAAGTCGGCTAAAGATCGGTCCAGGATTGGCGATTGACGGTTTCACGCGGCCTCGGCCATACTCCCCGGCGGCTCCTCGGCTTTCCTCCGTTTTGTTCGGGTTCGAATTGGTCTGGTGATGAGTCGCTGTCTACTTACTCCGAGGTGAATTCATGTACGGCGATCTTCCGTTGCTGCTGAAAAAGACTCAGTTCTTCGAAAAGTTTTCCGATGAAGAGAAGAAGGTATTGCTGGGCATGCCGCATTTCTTTTCCAGGTTCAGAACCGGCGAGTTTCTCATTCGCGAAAACGAAAAAGACGACAATGCCTTGTTCGTCATGCTCCAGGGCTCAGCAAGCGTAAGCAAGAACAGCAATCCGAAGCAGTTTCTCGATACGATGGTCGCCGGGAATGTCTTTGGTGAAATATCGTTTCTGATCCAGATCCCGAGAACTTCAAATGTCATTGCGCTTGAAGACTCATTTTGTTTTGTCCTCAAAAGCAACAAACTGGACAAACTGCCTTTGCCCTTGCAAGTCAAGTTTCGGGATTGCCTGATTGCCATCCTGGTGAAGCGACTGATCCATCTCGATCACCTGCAAACGAGTTTGGCCGTGCTAGAGGATGACGTCAAAGACTAGAAAGCCGACGCCGGTTAGCGAGGCCTCGCAATATTGTTTCGGCTTGGTTTCGACCGGCACTGCCGAATTCTGAGGGAGTGCTGACCGGCGTGTCGGCCATGGATCCTGCGTCGAGCGGATTCATGGCCAGGCGCCTGTTTGTGAGAGCTTCCGGACTTCGGCATTTCTCCCTGGCGGCCATCCGGAAACGAAAATGGGAGCCGAAGCTCCCATTCTTGCTTGTTCGCTTTGCTCGCGAGTCAGGCCACTGATTTCTGCTTTCTGCGACGTGCCATAACGCCAAGCAAACCCAATCCAGCCAGCATCATGGCGTAGGTTTCAGGCTCGGGGACAGGTGCAACTCCGTAAGTTGTGTACTCGACGACGTAGCCATTCATATTGTGACCGGTCCAGTCGTTCCAACAGCCCGTGCCGCAGGAGTTGGTATGGAGGTAGTCTTCGTTGCCCAGATTGTTCGGTTCCCCGAAATTCCAGTTGGTGTAGGTGATCGCCTGACCGGCTTCCGGGCCGCCTTGCCATACAAACGTACCCTCCACGGCTGCGTCGTTGGCGCCCAGCCAGGCCCATGCACCATTGGCGATGTTCGATGAAACGAACATGTTTTCGCTGGCGCTCGTCACTGTGGCCAGATAGCCGCCCATCGTTGTTGCGGCGGAAGCGGCCTGACTCCAGGTAACGTTGTTCCCGACATACTCGTACCAGTGCCCGTTGCCACCGCTTCCAACCGTCCATTGCGTGGGCGCGGCACTAGCCAAAGTGCTCAACGCAAGCATCAGCACTGAACCAGCAATTTTCTTTTTCAATTCGATTCCCCTTTGACTGAATGCATCACGCGGTTTATGAGGGCAAGGAAACATGGATACAAGAAGCCGGAATGTTTCAAGTACGAACGTTAGTTGTTTCGGGAATGCACGGCAATAGTCCGTTCGGGCTATCTAACTTTGGCACTCCATCCTACTGCCGGGCACCCCCGGCTTGATTCGACGCGAAGCCGTCCGTCATTTTTCGCGCAGCGCCAGCGCGGGCGGATGAAAGCAGCATTTTGTCCAGATCAGCCCGATCGATTCACCGAGCACCGCCTTGGCCCCGGCACTTGTTTGCCACCATCTTTCAGGGTCGTATTCGGCCGGTCGGGCTGCGAGAATGCCTATGTCGATGGTCGGCCCGAAGGCCATGCGATAGACCGCGCGTGACCGCCGGGCATGGGTTCCGCTCGAAACTACGTCCAGGGACGCGACGCCCCAGCCCTGCTTGCTTGCCCAGTCGCGCAGCGCGGCCGCGCTCTGAAAGCTCCGGTCCTGTGCCGATGCCGCTGCCGGAACGGGGATGACTTCAATAGCCGAAAGTCCGTGGCTTTTGAGGTAGCGGGCGGCGAAATCCGCATAGTTCGATGCCCCAAGGAATTCGGGGAAGCGATCGATAGGGCCGCCTGTGGTGACGACGCGGTCGTAGCGCCCCTTGCGGTACGCCGCGACTGCCTGATCGAACTCGCCGGCTGCCAGCCAACCCTCGACGACGAGCAAGCGGGCTCCGGGTACCGGCTCATTCGGCGCCAGGAACGGGTAGGCGCGGAAGCCGGCCAACAACGCCGCCGCGCCCGTGAGCGCGATCAGAACCAGCCAACCGAACAGGCTTGGCAGCCAAATCTGCCGACGCTGGACAAGGGAAACGCGAAACATGCTTTGCTCCAGACGGATTATGGCGTCCGACCAATCAATGCAACAGCGGGAGCGGGCGGCCCGACAGGCTGGTGTCGGACTGTATCAATCGGCCTGCGCGCAAAGCGCCACGATCTGTTCGAGCAGTACCTGGATCTCTTCCTGTTCCGCCATCTCGCACTGCTCTTCAAGAACCGAGGACAGGATCTCGTCGGTGGTCAGCGGATTGGCCATGACCACGCGGAACACGGTGATTCTGTCGCCGCGGTAGCGGCCGGGCGCGAGGCGCGTGCGGGAAACGAAGGTCCGGCCGGTTTCGCGCTGGCGCTTCTGCATGGTTTCAGTGACTTTGTCGAGGATTTCGTTGATGCGCGCGCCTTTTTCGGCCGGAGCATCGGCCAGCTCCTTTTGTATCCAGGCCGGGTTGTAGCGGTAGGTGAGGATGTTGAGTTCGGGTTCGGTGATCAGTTCGAAGTCGGGATGGGCGTCGATGCGCTGCGCGAAGCGGCGGGCGCGTTCGATGCCCTGGTCGATGAGGATTTCGTAGCCCTTGCGGCCGATGATGCAGAGGCCTGCGTGGACCAGCATGGCCATGCCCGATCGCGAGCCTTCGAGGGTGTGGCTGCCCAGGTCCCGTGAGCCTTCACGCAGGATGTAGGCGGCGTGATGCTCGATGGCGGCCAGCGCGGTGGGGTCCTTGAACAGCACCATGCCGGCGCCCATGGGCACGTAGAGCTGCTTGTGCGCGTCGATGGTCACCGAGTCCGCCCGTTCGATGCCTTTGAACAGCCCCCTGTGGGTAGAGGAGAGCAGCGTCGCGCCGCCCCAGGCGGCATCCACGTGGAAGTGGCAGCCCAGCTCCTGCGCCAGGTCGGCGAGTTCGTCGAGCGGGTCGATGTTGCCGGTTTCCGTGGTTCCCGCGATCCCAACCAGGCTCAAGGGGCGGATGCCTTCGGCTTTGAGCCTGGCGCACTGCTGCCGCAGGCATTTCATGTCGATGCGGTTGTCGTCGTCGGTGTCCACCGCGATGAGGTTGTCGCGTCCGATACCCAGTACGTCGACTGCCTTGCCCAGGGAGTAATGCCCGCGGCGCGACACCAGGATGGCGAGCCCCTTGCAGTCGAGGTGTTCCAGGGCCTTGCACATGCCTTCCTGGGCGATCCCCCGGAAATCTCCCTCGGGGCGGAACAGCTGGTTGCGCGCTGCCCAGAGGGCGGTGATGTTGGCGATGGTGCCGCCGGAACAGAAAGCGCCCAGGGCGTGGCGGCTGTCCTGCATCCACTGGCCGTAAAACGCGTCGTCGCCGCCGTAGACCAGCCGGTGCAGCATGCCCAGTACCTGCCGCTCCATGGGCGTGAAGGCGCGCGAGGTTTCCACCTTGACCAGGTTCTGGTTGAGCGCGGTAAGGATGCGGGAGAGCGGCAACATGAAGTTCGGCAAGGCGGACGTCATGTGGCCGATGAAACCCGGCGAGGCGGTGTGGACGGATTGGGAGACGACCTTTTCCTTGAGGAATTCCGTATAGGCCGAAACATACGTCGGCTCTTCGGGAATCCGGGACTGGGAAAAGTCTCCTTCGATCTCGGCGAGGTCGCGCTCGACCGCGACGATGTGATCCTGCAGAAAGCCCATCAGGTTGTCGGAGATGGCCTGGTCGATTCGCCCGAGTGTGGAATCGGGCGTCTCCGGAACGGTGAAGATCCGGTGCAGGTTTTCCAGGCTGGCCTGGGCGGGTTCTCTGGATATCGGCATGGAGGAGGAGGCCGGCGATTGTCGATGGACGGATGATAAGGCCGCCAGCCGCCGGAAACGCCATCATCCTGTCGGATTCGGGGAATTGCCGGAGATTTTTCCCGGAATGTCTTCTTCATGATGCGCTGCAATCACGGCGAGCGCGGCAGCCCGCGAGGTTGCAGGGGTGCCTCGGGACGGCTCAGCGGCGGAAGCTGCCCATTGCCCGCCGTATCGCCAGCGACCAAAGGAAGTCCCTGTGGGGCGCCGACTTTCCGCGCATGTCCGGCGCTGGCAAGGGCGAGTTGGGGCGGGCCTGGCGTGCTTCCATTCTTATGGGTGGCAGCGCACAGACCTTGCTGCGGCTGGCTGCAATGCTGGGCGTTCGTGCCGGTGTTCCGGAGAGCACACCGAAATGCTACTGGCTGCCACTGACTGCTTTGCTTCCGGGTGTCAGCGTGGCCGCCAAAGCAGCGAATTCGCGGCTGATGTTCTCCATTTCAGCCCGCATGTCGTCGCCTTGACCTGCCCCGGCTTGGCTTGCCCGCGCGGTGTTTTCCAGCGTTGCCGCATGCGCCGCCAGGTGGTCGGCTCCCAGGGTGGCTGCGGTGCCCTTGAGGGCGTGGGCGATGAGCCTGATGGTGGCGTGGTCCCCCGCGGTCAGGCTCGCTCTCAACCGCGTAATGTCGTCAGCGTGTGACTCGACAAAGCGGCCCAGCAGGTTGAGGTACTTCTCCGGCTTTCCAGGCAGCAGGGCCAGACCGCGCTCGACGTTGAAACCGGGCAAGACGGCCAGTCGTGCCAGCGCGGCGTCGATCATCGGGTCCTGCAGTCGCGGCACGGCCGGAGTCGATGCCACCGCCTCAGGCCAGTCGCGGGGTTTCGCGGTCGGCACGTGTGCGGGCGACCCGCCTGTCTCATCCTGCCAGTCCGTCGCCCCGGCCATTCCCGTCACCGAGGCTGGCAGCCATTTGAGCAGGGCGGCGTAGAGCAAGTCGGGTTCTACCGGCTTGGCGAGGAAATCGTTCATGCCGGCTTCGATGCAGGCGAGGCGATCCTCGTTGAAGGCGTTGGCGGTCATCGCCAGAATCGGTTTGCTGGCCCAGCCCGGCAGGGCGCGGATGGCGCGGGTAGCTTCGATGCCGTCCATTGCAGGCATCTGCATGTCCATCAGGATCAGGTCGTAATCGTTTGCCTGCGCCGCGGCCACGGCTTCGTCGCCATCGACCGCGATTCCGACGCTCAGGCCAACGCGGTGAAGCAGTTCCAGTGCGACTTCGCGGTTGATCGCGTTGTCTTCGGCCAGCAGGATTCGCGCGGCGCCGTGGTGCTGACGCAACTGGTCCTGGACATCCGAAACATCCATGGTCGCCAGCGTGGAGGCGACCCCCTGGCCGTGTTGCAGGCGAGCGGTGAACCAGAAGGTGCTGCCCGCTCCCGGCACGCTGTCGGCGCCGATTTCTCCGCCCATCAGTTCGGCCACGCGGCGGGCAATCACGAGCCCCAGCCCGGTGCCGCCATACTTGCGTGTGGTCGAGCCATCCGCCTGCTCAAAGGCATTGAACAGGCGACTCAGTTGCCCGGGCGCGACGCCGATGCCACTGTCCTGAACTTCGAAGCGGACCCGCACCGCGGTGCCGTCGTCTTCCAGCAGGATGGCACGCATCGTGACGAAACCTGTCTCGGTGAACTTGACGGCGTTGCCGGCAAAGTTGAGCAGCGCCTGGCGCAGCCGCGTAACATCGCCGTGCAGCCACGCCGGAACGGCACCGGCGTCCGTTTCGATCTGCAAGCCCTTGGCCTGCGCCGCCTGCCCGACAATCGACGCGACGTTGTCGAGAACGGCCGTCAGGTGGAAATCGGTGCATTCCAGTTGCATCTTGCCGGCTTCGATCTTCGACAGGTCGAGAATATCGTTGATCACCGACAGCAGGTGTTGTCCGGCGCTGTCGATCTTGTCCAGCTGATCCGACTGCCGGGGCGTGACACCGTCATGCCGCAACAGGTGGGTAAAGCCGATGATGGCGTTCATCGGCGTTCGGATCTCGTGGCTCATGTTGGCCAGGAAGTTTCCCTTGGCCGCCACGGCCGCTTCTGCCTGCTCGCGCGCCGCGACCAGTTCCCGGGTGCGGCTCTCCACCAGTGCTTCGAGGTGGTGACGATGCCCGTCCAGTTCCAGGCCAAGCCGGTTCTTTTCGGTGATGTCTTCCTTCACCGCGACATAGTGGCTGACAGTGCCGTCCGCCTGGACCAGCGGCGTGACGATGGCGAACTCGACGTATTCGCTGCCATCCTTGCGCTTGTTGTGGAATTCACCCTTCCAGGTTTGCCCCCTGCCCAGGGTCTGCCACATGCTGGCATACGTTTCCGGCGGCGTCTTGCCCGACTGCAGCATGCGCGGATTCTTGCCCAACACCTCGTCGCGGCTGTAGCCTGCCGCTTGCAAGAAGGCGTCGTTCACGTACTCGATAATGGCCTTGACATTGGTGATGATGATGCTTTCCGGGCTCTGCTCGACGGCCAGTGCGAGCTTTTGCAACTGAGCCTCATTGGCCTTGCGCTCGCTGATGTCCACCATGATTCCGGTAAAAAACGTTTCCTCGCCCGAGGTCCAGCGTGCTACCGAAAGTTCCAGCGGGAACTCGCTGCCGTCGCGGCGCAAGCCGCTCAACTCGACCGTCTCGCCGCCCATTGGCTGGGCCGCGTCGGCAAGGCGCCGGTGCATCCCGGCCACATGTCGCTGATGAAATCGCCCCGGAATGATCTCGCACAGTGACTTGCCGATGATTTCGGCTTCGCTGTAGCCGAACATGATCGTCGCTGCCGGATTCCACCGGGCCACATTGCCGGCGCGGTCGACGGTTACGATGGCACTCCTGGCGCTCAGGGCCACCGCCCGGTAGTGCTCCTCGCTTTCCTGCAGGGCGACGGTCCGTTCGCCCATGGATTCCAGCAGCCCGTTGAAGCCGTTGATCAGGTCACCGATCTCGTCCTGACGGGCGATGGGCAGGGGTTGCTGCAATTGGCCCGTCTTCGACAAAGCGGCCAGGGCGTTCACCGCAGCCAGCATCGGTGCAAGCTGGCGTCGCAAGATCCACCAGATCAGCCCGCCCGCCAGCAAGGTGAGGAGGGCCGCCGCCCGGAGCAGTCGCTGCTGCATTTCCTGGATCGGGGCAAAGGCTTCTTCGACAGGCAACCTGACTACCAATGACCACCCGGCAACGGGAATCGTTTTGAACGATGCCAGCACGTCAACACCGACACCATCTACGCCGATCATGGAACCCTCATAACCGGCACGGGTTGCGTCAGCCAATCGATTGGCCCCCGCAGGCGGCGTGGCAGTCATGATCCGCCGCTTGTCGCTGGCCGTGACAATCAACTGGTGTTGTGGCGCGATCAGCAAATAGCCGCCCGTCTTGCCATAGTTGTTTTCCGTAATCCGGTCGAGGAAATTGGGCTTGCCCAGATCGATCAGCCCCGCCAGGACTCCGATCACCTTGCCCTGCTTGTCGCGTATCGGCGCGGCCATGCCGATTACGGGAGTTTTCAGCAACTTGGCGATGATCGGCTTGCTGACCGAGGAGCGCCCGTCCTTCAGTGCGGCGGTAACGTAATCCCTTTCCATGTAATTGACACCGACCCGCCCCACCGAGACGGGCAGAGACGCGATCGCGGTGCCGCCGGAATCCATAATGGCGAGCCCCGCATTGAACAAGTCCATGAGGGCAGGATGATCTTCAACGAAAATCTGGAGGGCGGCTGGATTGGCCAGCAGTGTCGGATGGACTCTTCCCGCAACGGCTTCCAATGTCATCAAGCGCGAGGCCAGTTCCTGATTGATATCTCCGGACACCACCGACACCGTAGAGAACTGATGCTCGCCCAACATGCGTTGCATGTCCTCGCGCAAGGTCCAGCTGGCGTAGAACGCCGACAACCAGATGCCTATCACAAATACGGATAGCATCAGCAGGGCCAGCCGGGTCTGGAGCGACCGCCACCGGAATATTTCGGCGATGGAAGCGCGGCGGGGGGGGCGCGCAGTTGCCGCCTTGCCGCCGTCCGCCGCGCGAGGCCTGGGTGCTTCGGGGGTCACTGGGGTACTTTCATAAGGTCCGCCGCCGCTGGCGCACTACCGGCAAAAGCTCTATCAGGTCAAGGTCTCGGAACCGGGGCCAGTCCGTTGGCGCGGCAGTACCCGCAGTATTCATGACTGATAAAGTGCCTCTGTAGTCCGGCCGCGCCAAACTCGACGCCAGATAGAACAAAGTAGCATACAGTCAGTAGTTTCCCCGGAATTTTGGTACCCTGCGAAATCCAGTGTCAGGTGACTGAGGCAATGCAAGGGAAATCCAATTCGGACGTCTGCGTTTACGTCGTCGAGGACGATCCGGTGATGAGCTTGCTCTATCGCGAACTGCTTGATTCCATCAACGTCAGGGCGCGGCTTTTTGGCAGTGGCGAGGAATTCTTCGCAGCTTTTTCGCCCACGTGGCAGGGTGGGATGCTGCTCGACCTGCGCATGCCGGGCATGAATGGCATTGAAGTTTTGAGACAACTGCGGGCACTGGATTGTCACCTGCCGGTCATCGTCGTCAGCAGCTTTGGCGACGTTCGCTCGACGGTGCAGGCGCTGAAGTTGGGGGCCGTCGATTTTCTCGAAAAGCCCTTCGCCAATTCCGAGTTCATTTTTGCTGTTCAGGCCATGCTGGTGCAAGGGCGCCACATGAGCGCGGCGCAGGCCGAGCGGCAGGAAATACAGGCGTGCTTGGCGACGCTGTCGGCGCGCGAGCGGGAAATCACCGAACTCATCGCTCGCGGCCTTACCAGTCGTGAAATCGCGGCACTGCTGGCGATCAGTTCGCGCACTGTCGATGTTCATCGCGCAAACATACTGGTCAAGTTGAAGTGCTCGTCTTCGGTTGAACTGGCGACGCTGCTGGCGCGGATTCCTCTGGCTGCGCGGTAGCCGGGACAGGGATGCTGACCCTGGCCAATCACTTGGCCAATCAGGTTTTGGCCTTTTCGTGGCTCGCAGCGCCGTCACCGTCGTGTATGTGGCTGACCCAGTGCAGCAGCAGTTCGCTGCCGTGCAGGCCGCGCTTGCGGATTTCATCGATGTAGAGCGCCAGCTTGGCATCGCCGCAAACCTGCCGGTTTGCGGCGGCGAGCTCAGCGAAGCCCGTGATTGCGGCCAAGGTATCGTTGAGTTCGTTGGCGAGGCTGACACTTTCGGTCGAATCGGACAGCTTGTTTTTCATCGGTTGACCTGCCTCGATTGGTCCGGCTGCGGCAGTCTGCTCGCCGCCGCCGGATGATGTGCGGCGGCGAGTGGCTGTTGCGCGGTTTGCTCTGCCGGAACCGGGTTTGCCATGACGCTCAGAAGCGTTCGAAGTCGCCTTCGGCCGCGGCCACCGGCGGATTGCGCGCGGCACGCTTGGCCGGTGCGGCGGCAGGGGCCGCCGCGGCGGTGCTGCGGCCACGCTTTGCCGTGCCGCCAGCGCCGACTCTTGAATTGGCCTGCTCGATCTTGAAGAACTCCATCAGATCCTGAAGCTGGGCGGCCTGACCACCCATTTCCTCGGCCGTGGCGGCCAGTTCCTCGGACGACGAGGCGTTTTGCTGGGTGGCCTTGTTCAGCTGGCCCATGGCGCCGTTGATCTGGCCCACGCCGGCACTCTGCTCCTGGCTGGCGG
>JBIKLV010000165.1:0-4386 GCA_044359585.1 Sulfuritalea sp.
GAGATCAACTCCAGTTCATGGCCGCCGATCGACTGCACCCCCGGCCGCAGCGCTTCGCCTGCAGGCACCGGCTCGGTCCCTTTGATCCAGTCGCCGGACAGGCGATAGACGTTGTCGGTGAAGGCGCCGCCCTCCTCCCGCTGTCCGGCGATGGTGGCCGCCAGCGCGGCCGTCGGAATCCCGGCGAACGCCTGGTTGCCGAGAAAATGGTCGGGATGGTGGTGCGTATTGAAGACCCGGATCACGGGCTTTTCGGTGACGCGGGCGATCGCCGCACGCATCTGCTGGGCATAGCGGCGCGAGGGGCCACTGTCGATCACGACCACGCCTTCCGTCGTGACGATGAAGGCCGTATTGACGATGTTGCCGCCGTTGCTGCGATTGAAATCCTCGGTCTTGCCGATCAGGACCCAGGTGTCTTCGGCGACCTTGCGCGGCGCCAGTCCGTAGTCGAGTTCTTCCGCGGCCACACGCGCGCCCGGCAGCAGGCCGCAAAGCAGCACGGCGAACCACAGGCCGGCAACGCGGCGCCAGCGCCTCGAACTCATTGCGCCACCCGAGCGTTGATCCGGTTGCCGTTGTTGTCGCGGCCGACGAGGCTCAGGCCGGGCGGCGGCGTACCGGGAAAGTCGAAGGAGAACACCGGATTCTCGGAAACTGGCTCGAAGGTGTCGATCCGCATCCACTCGCGCCCGGTGGCATCCTGCAGCGCCAGGCGCTCAATGTAGAAGGCCGGGATACCGGGCGCGAGGCCCGTGTCCATCGGATGCATGATGTTGATCTTGACCCGGCTCTGCTGCTCGCCCGGCCATACCCGCGACTGAACCTGGCCCAGCGTTTCGTGCCAGTTCGCGGTGCCGCGGCCGACGCTGGGTGCCGTGCAACCGCCGCCGCTGGCGTCGATCCAGATGCCGCCGACGTGCCAGACGCCGTCCGCCGTCTCCGCCATGGCGCGCACCGGGCTGCCCTGCTGCAGCTTCATGCGGAAATGCAGGGCCGGCAAGGCGCCCTGCACGGAGAACTCGAGTACCTTGACGATGGGGTTGAGGTCGGCGACCACCAGCACGCGGCGCACGTCGGCCAGGCCGCTTATCTTCACGCTGACCGGCACGTTCATCGAATCTTCCGCCACCTTGGGGCCGGTGACGACCACCCGCGGATCAAAGACGACCCGGGCCGCGCCGAGGTAGCGCTGCTTCAGGTCGGTCCATTGCGGCGACTGCAAGGGATCGTCGCCCATTGCGGCAAGCGCCGCACCGGGCGCCATGCAGGCCCACCACACACACCACACCGCCAGACATCTGCCCGCCTGATACATCGTCCGCTCCTGCAACAGTCACAAATGGCAACCGCCGTGCGTTGCAAGAATGATGCCGGTCAGAACCCGTAGCTGGCGGTGATCCCCACCAGATAGTTGCGCTCGGGGGCCGGCTCGAAGAATCGGCTGTTGCCTTCGTTCACGATCACCGAGCCGGAATACTTCTTGTCGCCAAGGTTGTCGATGCGCAGGAATTCCTTCAGCGTCCAGCCCGCCGATCTCTGCTCGAATCCGAGGCGCAGGTTGGCCACGGTATACGCCTCGGCGGCGTCGGTATTGGGGTCATTGACGAAAACCTTGGCCACGCGCCGCGCATCGACCACCGCCATGAAGCCGCTCGCCGGATGGCGCCAGGACAGTTCGGCGAACAGCGACGAGCGCGGAATGCCCGGAATCAGGTTGCCCGCGGCGACCGCCGTGTTGGGTACGGCACAGGGCGTACCGGTACAACTGCGGAAAGCCTCGGCGTACCAGGCATTGAGGTAGCTGTAGGCGACTGCGGCCTGGAAGTGGCTTCCGAGATCGGCGGTGCCCGACAGTTCCAATCCATTGCGACGCGTGCCGCCGACGTTCTGGAACACCGCCCGGCCACCGGTGTTCTGCAGCGTGACTAGTTCGTCGCGAGTTTTGACGGTGAAAATGGCGGCATTGAGCTGCGCGCCCTGGCCGACCAGCGCCTTGACGCCGATCTCCAGGTTGTCGCTGCGCGACGGACGCAGGCTGAAGTTCGGGCCCGACGCGCCGGCGCGGTAGGAAAGCTCGTTCATGGTCGGCGTTTCGAATCCCCGGCCGGCCGAGGCGTACAGGTTCAGCGCCGGCGACAGGCGCCAGGTCACGCCGACCACCGGCGTGGTCGCCGCGTAGTCGACCGAACCGCTGTCGTCCACGTTGCCCACGGCTATGTACTTGTCCTTGGAACTCACCTTGACCGCGCTGTGGCGCGCGCCGGCCATCAACAGCCAGGCCGGGGACGGTTCCCACTGCGCCTGCAGGTACTGGTCGAAGCTGTGGATGCGGTTGTCCTCGTTACGGCGCAGGGCGCCCAGCACTCCGGTCTGCGCGCCGATGAAGTTCTGGAAGCCCTTGCGTGCTTCGTCGAGATCGTCGTAGCTGATGCCGCCGGTCACCGTCAATGGACCGCCGGCCAGGCGGCCGCGATGGGTCCAGCGCGCGTCGATACCCCAGTAGTCGCGCTTGAGGTCGATCACGCCGCCGGGGTGGGAGGCGACCTGGGCGCCAACAGTGATCGCCTGGTACTGGGTGGTGTCGCGGTGGCCGCGGTACAGCATGACGCTCACCGTGTCGTCAGCGCCGACTTTTTGGTCGAGCGTCAAACCGAGTTGCTGCTGGCTGGAACTCTTGCGGGTATTGAAGACGTAGGCATTGGCGGTGGCCTGGCGCGGATTGGCGTCGTAGCTGGCGCGGTCGAGGCCGAGCGGATCCTGCAGGTCGGGCATCTCCATGCTGTTGGCGGTGAAGGTCAGGCCGGTGTCGGCGGACGGCTTCCACTTCAGCTTGGCGTTCAGCGTCTGGCGCGTGGCGGAACTGTGGTCGCGATAGCCGTCGGTGCTGAAACGCGCGCCATTGACCACATAGTTGAGCGTCCCCGTGTCGCCGGACAGCTTGGTCGCGATGCGCTCCGTGCCGTAGCTGCCGACGCTGAGCGAAGGCTCGATGCGCATGCCCGGCGCGCCGTCCTCGGTGAATACGGCGATCACGCCGCCCGAGGAATTGCCATGGAGCGCCGAAAACGGGCCGCGCATGACTTCGACCCGCGCTGCCGAACCCAGGTCGATATGGGACACCTGGCCCTGCCCGTCGGGCATCGTCGCCGGAATTCCGTCCGCATAGAGACGCAGCCCGCGCACGCCGAAACTGGCGCGGGCGCCGAAACCGCGCGAGGAAATCTGCAGGTCCTGCGCGTAGTTCTGCCGGTTCTGCGCCACGATGCCGGGGATGCGGGCCAGCGACTCGGACAGGTTCACCTGCAACTGGCCGTCCTGCAACTGTTGCTTGTTCAGGCTGTCGATCGAAACCGGCAGATCGAAACCGGATTGCTCGACCCGCGTCGCCGTCACCACCACCGGAGCCGTGGTCAGGGCGGCATCGGCGGCGAGCGCCACGGTCGGCAGCGAGCCGAGCAGAACGGGCAGCAGCAGGCGACCGGAATTTGGGAGTGACATGGAAGTTCCAAGGGCAATCGAAAGAGGCCGCAATTGTTGCCGGGATGCGATTGCCGCGCAGCCGTCAATTCGCGCGGCGGCGCTCATGATTATCATGAGACGGCAACTCATGGCAGCAAGCTCCACCCGCAGAGGCTGAAACAGGCGAAAGACGAGAAAGGCGAATTATTGGCCCGCCCCCCCATCCCCCCTCACGGGGGGCTATTTATCAACTCGCTTCGCTCGACTATCACCATTCGCTCTGAATGAGTAATCCACGCTGAAAGGGTCAGACGTCGATCAACCCGTTGCGGATGGCGATCAGCGTCAGTTCGGCCGAATTGCCGGCGCCGAGTTTCTGCTTGATGTTGTAGAGATGGGTGCCGACCGTGCGCGGACTGAGGAACAGCACCTCGGCGATCTCCGTCACTGACTTGCCGCGCGCCAGCATGACGAAAACCTCGAATTCCCGGGCGGACAGGGTTTCCAGGGGATTGCCGGTGCTGCCGACCTGTTCCACCACGATCTCCTGGGCCAGCGCCGGCTCGAGGAAAAGTTTGCCGGCAGCGACCTGGCGGATCGCCTCGATAAGGGCCTCGGCCGCGCTGCGCTTGGTCAGGTAGCCCAGCGCGCCGGCCGCCAGCGCGCGGCGCGGATGCGCGGTGTCCTCGTGCGCCGAAAGCACCAGCACGCGCACGCCGGGCCACTTCGCCAGCAGGCGCGAAAGCGTCTCCAGGCCGCCCATGCCCGCCATCGACAGATCGAGCACGACCACGTCGGGATTGACCTCGGCGAAGCTCTTGAGCGCCTCTTCGCCGCTGCCGCATTCGGCCACCACGCGCAGGTCGGCGGTGGTGTCGAGCAGCAGGCGAAAGCCCATGCGAACGACGGCATGATCGTCGACCA
>JBIKLV010000166.1:0-4382 GCA_044359585.1 Sulfuritalea sp.
GAGCGTTACGTGCGCGCCGTCGGTTATGCCACGAAAGCCAAGCGCCACGGCCGGCCGAAGATGGTACTGATCGGCGACATAGTCGGCGCTGACGACACGGCGGTGATGGCCGCCGCCTCGCAAGTGGTGAAGCTGGCCAACGCGCGCGGCGCCGAGGGCTTCATCGCCGTCTCGCCTGAGGCGCGCAAGAAATTCTGGCTCGACCGCGCGCGCACCGCCGCGATCTCGAAGCACACCAACGCCTTCAAGGTAAATGAGGACGTTGTCATCCCGCTACCGCGCATGGGCGACTATTGCGACGGCATCGAGCGCATCAACATCGAGCTGTCGATCGCCAACAAGATCGAGCTGGCCGATGCGCTGGCGGAGTTCCTCCAGGGCGAGTTGCCGCTGCACGCGGGCGACGCCAACCTCGACGCGGAACTGCTGCTGGGCGACCGCCGCGAGCAGGCGCTGGAACTGCTGGCCGAGGTGCGCGCCGGCTGGCAGGGGTTGCTCGACAACCTCGACCGGCATTTCGCCGAGCTGCAGGACTACCACCTGCGCGTGTCGTGGAAGACCGAACTCAGGGCACCGCTGGAAGCGCTGTTCGACGGAAATTCCTTCCGCCCGGTGCTGGAACGCATCACCGCGATCCACCAGGAGGTCCTGCGCGGACGCGTCTTCGTCGCGCTGCACATGCACGCCGGCGACGGCAACGTGCATACCAACATCCCGGTCAATTCGGACCACTACGCCATGCTGCAGACCGCCTACAAGGCCGTCGAGCGCATCATGGCGCTGGCCAAGTCGCTGGGTGGCGTGATCTCCGGCGAGCACGGCATCGGCATCACCAAGCTGGAGTTCCTCAGCGATGACGAGATCCGCCCTTTCCGCGACTACAAGCAGCGGGTCGACCCGGAAGGCCGCTTCAACCGCGGCAAGCTGATGAATCTGTCGCACATGCGCGGCGACCTCTCCAACGCCTACACGCCGTCCTTCGCGCTGCTCGGCGTCGAATCGCTGATCATGGAGCAATCCGACATCGGCAAGATTTCCGATTCGATCAAGAACTGCCTGCGCTGCGGCAAGTGCAAGCCGGTCTGCTCGACCCACGTGCCGCGCGCCAACCTGCTCTACAGCCCGCGCAACAAGATCCTCGGCGCCTCGCTGCTGATCGAGGCCTTCCTCTACGAAGAGCAGACGCGGCGCGGCATATCCTTGCAGCATTTCGACGAATTCTCCGACGTCGCCGACCACTGCACGGTGTGCCACAAGTGCGTGACGCCCTGCCCGGTCGACATCGACTTCGGCGACGTCTCGGTGGCAATGCGCAACTTCCTGCGCCGCCAGGGCAAGAAGAAATTCAACCCCGGCTCGGCGGCGGCGATGGCCTTCCTTTCCGCCACCGATCCAGCGACCATCAAGCTGGTGCGCGCCGGCATGATCCAGCTCGGTTACAAGGCGCAGCGCCTGGGCCACTCGCTGGCGAAGTCCTTCGGCCTGATCCAGGGCAGCGTGAATCATCCGCCGGCGACCTTGGGGCGCCCCGAGATCAAGGCGCAGGTGATCCACTTCCTCAACAAGCCGATGCCGAAGAACGTGCCCAATCGCACCTCGCGCGCGCTGCTCGACGTCGAGGACGACAGCCTGATCCCGGTAATCCGCGATCCGAAGCGGGCGGGCGAGGATTCCGAAGCCGTGTTCTATTTTCCCGGCTGCGGCTCGGAGCGCCTGTTCTCGCAGGTCGGGCTGGCCACCCAGGCCATGCTCTGGCATGCCGGCGCGACCACGGTGCTGCCGCCAGGCTATCTGTGCTGCGGCTATCCGCAAACCTCCAGCGGCGACGAGGACAAGGGACAGGCCATCACCACGGCCAACCGCGTGCTGTTCCATCGCGTCGCCAACACGCTGAATTACCTCGACATCAAGACCGTGGTGGTGTCCTGCGGCACCTGCATGGACCAGTTGCTGAAGTACGAGTTCGGCAAGATTTTCCCCGGCTGCCGCCTGGTGGACATCCACGAATGGCTGTTCGAAAAAGGCATCAAGCTTGACGGCGTGAGCGGAACCCGGTTCATGTACCACGAGCCCTGCCACACGCCGATGAAGCACCACTCCGGCATCAAGGTGGCGAATGCACTGATGGGGCAGCTGGTCGAGCTCAACGACCGCTGCTGCGGCGAATCCGGCACGCTGGCGGTGACGCGGCCGGACGTATCGACCCAGATCCGCTTTCGCAAGCAACAGGAGATCGAAGCCGGTGCCGCCCGCTTGCGCGCAGGAGTCGGCGCTGATGATACGGCGGTGAAGATCCTCACCTCCTGCCCGTCCTGCCTGCAGGGCCTGTCGCGTTACGACAACGATGCTGACATCACGGCCGACTACATCGTGGTCGAAATGGCCAAGTCCATCCTCGGCCCCGATTGGCTGCAGGACTACCTGCGCGCGGCCAATGGCGGCGGCGTCGAGCGGGTATTGTTGTGATTGCCATGGAACAACAGGCACCGCGCCCGATCGACAAGCGCCCCTTCTTCTGGATGCTGGGCATCCTCGCCTGCATGGTCGGCGGCGTACTCGCTTTCCAGTTCGCCGGCGAGCAAAGGCTGCACAACACCGCGGTCTGGCAACGCTTCCGTCCTGTCACGCTGGTATCCCTGCCACAGACCGCGACGCCGGTGGAAGTGCAGGACGAGCGGCGCGTCGCCTGGATCGTGGTGCAGACGGAGAAGGGCCTCTACTTCCTTACCGGGGCCAAGTACGTGCCGCCGGTCGGATCGAAAGTGGTGGTGCAGACCAACGAACGCTGGGACCTGTTCCTCTGCGCCGAGGGCGGCGGACGCTGCATGAGCATCCATTCCTTCTGCGCCGACGCCGTCTGGCCACGCCTGCAACGCGACGACAAGGGCCGCATGGAAGACTGCTACGCCCCGCGCGTACTTGATACGCCGCTGCCCGAACCGTCCACGGTCAAGCCCCTGACCGCGGTCCCCGGTGGCGTGGGGCGCAGCAAGCGCCTGCCGCCCGCCCTGGGCCTGTCGCATCCCCGTGAATGGGCGTGGCGCATGGGCCTGCCAATTCCATCACGCTGATCCGGGCGCAGGACGCACAGAGCCGCGGAATGGCGCTATGCTTGCCGAGTGACAACCAACATGGAATGCGAACTCTGCGCCCATCCCGGCGGCGATCTGCTGTGGGAGGATGAGTTGTGTCGCGTGGTGCGCGTCGCCGATGCCGCGGGCGACGCCTTCCCCGGTTATTGCCGCATCGTGTTGCAACCCCATGTCGCCGAAATGTCCGACCTGCCACCGGACGCCGCCCACCGCGTGATGGACGTGGTGTTCGCCACCGAGCGCGCCCTGCGCCGGACTGCGGCGCCCGACAAGATCAACCTCGCCAGCCTGGGTAACGTGGTGCCCCATCTTCATTGGCACGTCATACCCCGCTGGCGCGATGACAGCCATTTTCCGGCGCCGATCTGGGCCGCCGCCCAACGCGAGGGGGCCCGGCGTGCCGCACCGGGCCACGCCAGCCTCAAGCAGGCTCTCGCAGACGAACTATCGACCACGAATGAAACGCCATGAACTTTGACCTGCCCCCCACCGGAACCGAACAGAGGCCCGCATTCGTCGATCCGAAAGGCTGCCAGGACTGGCTGTCGTCGATACCGATGGCCAACGCGGTTGCGGCCCAGTCGTCGATCCTGCGCCAACTGAGCCTGCTGCACCGCTTCACCCTGCCGGCCGCCGACCGCTTCGCGGTCCTCGAAGTGCTGCGCGGCCCGCTGGGCGGCGTGCAGGACGACGCATCGAAGAAGTTCGCCGGCAAGCCCCTGCCGCTGGCGCCGCACGAACAGGCCGCGGTCGATATCACGCTGAGCATCTGGTATGAACTGGCGCTCGGTTACCTGCGCTGCTTCGATGATTTCTGCGGCGGCATGTCCTCGCCGGCCGGGCTGTCCGTGCTGCATACCCAATGCGTCGCCAATCCCGAGCAGGCAACCCGCGCGGCCGTGCTGGTTGAGCGGGTGCTCGCCACGTTTGCCGACTGGCAGCTCGATATGTATCGCGGCGGGCAATCGCCCGAGGCCACCTACTGGCAAAAGCTTTACCAAACCTTCGCCGCCGGTGAAGCGCTCGGTGTCGCAGCGCGCGCCTTGCCCGATCAGGTTCGGCATGGCAAGGCCAATACCAGTGCTCTGGCCGCCTTCTCCGAATGCTGCCTGCTGAGCACCGTCAATATCTATGAACTCCCGGCGCGCCACCTGGCCTGGGTCGCACGCTGGGCCCGGCGTTGGGGTGCGAAACTGGCGCTGCTCACGGCACCGCCCGAAGACATTCGCAACCGCGCCGTGCCGCTGTGGGTCGACCTGGGTTCGGATCGCGCCCCCGGCTACACCCCGG
>JBIKLV010000023.1:0-49876 GCA_044359585.1 Sulfuritalea sp.
ACAGCGACGATACCTGAGTGTCTCTTCCCGGCCAGAAAGGGGGCGGAGTCGCCGGGAGCATCGCCCGCAACAATGTGCGGGCCGTATCGTTCAGTTCGCCACGCAATCCACGTAGTAGCGCACCGCGCCGTTGCTGCCGTCCTTGACCAGGCCGTGGATGTCGGTCTCGAAGCCGGGGAATTTCTCGTTGAATTCGCGGGCGAACTTCAGGTAGCGGACGATGGTGGCATTGAACTGTTCGCCCGGGATCAGCAGCGGAATGCCGGGCGGATAGGGCGTCAGCAAGACAGCAGTGACGCGCCCCTCGAGTTCATCGATGGACACGCGGTCGATTTCGCGGTGCGCCATCTTGGCGAAGGCGTCGGCCGGACGCATCACCGGCACCATGTCGGACAAATACATTTTGGTCGTCAGGCGGGCGATGTCGCGCGCCTTGTACACCTCGTGGATCTGGGTGCACAAGTCCTTGAGGCCGACCCGCTCGTAGCGCGGATGCTTGGCGACGAACTCGGGCAGCACCTTCCACAGGGGATGGTTGCGGTCGTAGTCGTCCTTGAACTGCTGCAGGGCGGTGACCAGCGTGTTCCAGCGGCCCTTGGTGATGCCGATGGTGAACATGATGAAGAAGGAATAGAGGCCGCACTTCTCGACGATCACGCCGTGCTCGGCCAGGTACTTGGTGACGATGGCGGCGGGGATGCCGAACTCGTCGGAGAAGTCGCCGTCGACGTCGAGGCCCGGGGTGATGATGGTGGCCTTGATCGGATCGAGCAGGTTGAAGCCCTTGGCCAGCTTGCCGAAGCCGTGCCAGCGTTCGCCGGGCTTGAGCATCCAGGCCTCGCGCTCTTCGATGCCTTCCTCGGAAAGGTCCTTCGGACCCCAGACCTGGAACCACCAGTCGGCGCCCCATTCCTTGTCCACCTTGCGCATGGCGCGGCGGAAGTCCAGCGCCTCCATGATCGATTCCTCGACCAGGGCCTTGCCGCCCGGCTCTTCCATCATCGCCGCGGCGACATCGCAGGAGGCGATGATCGAATACTGCGGCGAGGTCGAGGTGTGCATCAGGTAGGCCTCGTTGAACACGTCGCGGTCGAGCTTGTTGTTCTCGGCGTCCTGCACCAGGATCTGCGAAGCCTGCGAGAGGCCGGCCAGCAGCTTGTGGGTGGACTGCGTGGAGAAGATCATCGATTCCTTGCAGCGCGGACGGTCGGCGCCGATGGCGTGGTAGTCGCCGTAGAAATCGTGGAAGGAGGCATGCGGCAGCCAGGCTTCGTCGAAATGCAGGGTGTCGATCCTGCCGTCGAGCATTTCCTTGATTTCCTCGACGTTGTAGAGGATGCCGTCATAGGTGCTCTGGGTGATGGTCAGCACCCGCGGCTTGCCCTTGACCTGGCTGGCGAAGGGATGGGCGGCGATCTTCTTCTCGATGTTCTTCCAGCGGAACTCTTCCTTCGGGATCGGGCCGATGATGCCGTAGTTGTTGCGCGTCGGCATCAGGAACACCGGGATCGCGCCGGTCATCATGATGGCGTGGAGGATCGACTTGTGGCAGTTGCGGTCGACGACGACGACGTCGCCCGGCGCCACCGTCGAATGCCAGACGATCTTGTTCGAGGTCGAGGTGCCGTTGGTGACGAAGAACAGGTGGTCGGCGTTGAAAATGCGCGCCGCGTTGCGCTCGGAGGCCGCCACCGGGCCGGTGTGGTCGAGCAGCTGGCCGAGTTCCTCGACCGCATTGCAGACGTCGGCGCGCAGCATGTTCTCGCCGAAGAACTGGTGGAACATCTGGCCCACCGGGCTCTTGAGGAAGGCGACGCCGCCCGAGTGGCCGGGGCAGTGCCAGGAATAGGAACCGTCGGCGGCGTAATGCACCAGGGCGCGAAAGAAAGGGGGCGGCAACGAATCCATGTACGACTTCGCCTCGCGCACGACGTGGCGCGCGATGAATTCCGGCGTGTCTTCGTACATGTGGATGAAGCCGTGCAACTCGCGCAGGATGTCGTTCGGAATGTGGCGGCTGGTGCGCGTCTCGCCGTGCAGGAAGATCGGGATCTCGGCGTTCTTGTAGCGGATTTCTTCGACGAATTTGCGCAGGTTGAGCACGGCGGGATCGAGTTCCGGGCCGGGCGTGAATTCCTCGTCGTCGATCGACAGGATGAAGGCCGAGGCGCGGCTCTGCTGCTGGGCGAAGGAGGAAAGGTCGCCGTAACTGGTGACGCCCAGCACGTCCATGCCTTCCTTTTCGATGGCGTCGGCCAGCGCGCGGATGCCGAGGCCCGAGGCATTCTCGGAACGGAAGTCCTCGTCGATGAAGATGATGGGGAAGTGGAAGCGCATGACCGTATCCTTTGCTCTACATCTTGGGCACGGTCACGCCGGTCTGCCCCTGGTACTTGCCGCCCCTGTCCTTGTAGGAAGTCTCGCAGACTTCGTCGGATTCGAAGAACAGCACCTGGGCGCAGCCCTCGCCGGCGTAGATCTTGGCCGGCAGCGGCGTCGTGTTGGAAAATTCCAGCGTCACGAAACCCTCCCATTCCGGCTCGAAGGGCGTTACGTTGACGATGATGCCGCAGCGCGCATAGGTGCTCTTGCCGAGGCAGATGGTGAGCACATTGCGCGGGATGCGGAAGTACTCGACGGTGCGCGCCAGGGCAAACGAATTGGGCGGGATGATGCAGAAGTCGGCGTTCACCTCGACGAAGGAATTCGGGTCGAAGTTCTTCGGGTCGACGATGGTGCTGTTGATGTTGGTGAACAGCTTGAATTCGCGCGAGCAGCGGATGTCGTAGCCGTAGCTCGAGGTGCCGTAGGAGACGATCTTCTGGCCGTTGGCCTCGCGGACCTGGCCGGGCTCGAAGGGCTCGATCATCTTGTGCTGCTCCGCCATGCGGCGGATCCACTTGTCAGACTTGATGCTCATGGTTCATCCGGGAGAAGGTGGCTCAAAGGGGTCGCAGTATACGGCTTGCGCGGGTTTAGCACAGCAGTTCCGCCAGACGGGTGATGCCGGCTTCCGGACTGCCTCTTGCTATCGCCAGCACAGGAATTCCCGCCACGTGGCGCGACAGGCTTTCCAGCGTGGCGTCGAGCGAAACAGTGGATTCCGGCGTTTCATTGACCGCGATCGCCGTAACGCCAGCGCCGACTCTTGCGAGCGCTTCCAGCGCGGTCAGGGCGTGGCTCAGGCTGCCCAGGTAGGAGCCGGTAACAAGCACGCAGGGCAGGCCGCTGGCGACAATCCAGTCGCGCACGGTATGGCTGTCGTCGAGCGGCACCATGACGCCGCCGACGCCTTCGATCAGGATCTGCCGCAAGTCGGCGCTGCCCCGGCTTTCGCCGGGGTGACAGCTACGGCGTGTGAAGGCGACCAGGGCGCCAAAGTCGATCGAACGCCCTTCTTGCGCCGCCGCCATGTCTGGCGACAAGGGCGCGGTGAAGCGCCAGGGCGCGATGGCATCAAGTTCGGTAGTGCTCACTTCGCGGCCCAGCGCGGTCAGCAATGACCCGGCGTCGCTGGACTCGGGACAGGTCGGATCGAAGCCGGACAGCAATGGCTTGAACGCCACGGGCAACAAACCCTGCGCCCGCCAGTGGCGCAGCAGGGCGCAGGCCAGCCAGGTCTTGCCGATGTCGGTGCCGGTGCCGGTGATAAAATTTGCGCCCATCGTTCCTCCGCCGGCGCATTCTAGCCGGCCCGCCACCGCGCTCGACATGTCCGACTGGCTGACCCCGGGCCTGGCCCATCTGTGGCTGCCCTACACGCAGATGAAGACCGCGCCGACGCCGCTGGCGGTGGTCGCCTCGCAAGGTGTTCGCCTGAAGCTGGCTGACGGGCGCGAACTGGTCGATGGCATTTCCTCCTGGTGGACCGCCTGCCACGGCTACAACCACCCGCACATCCGCGCCGCCGTCGAGGCGCAGCTCGCCGCGCTGCCGCACGTGATGTTCGCCGGGCTGGTGCATGAGCCCGCGGCACGGCTGGCGACACGACTGGCGGCCCTGTTGCCGGGCGACCTCGAACGCGTTTTCTTCACCGAGTCGGGCTCGGTGGCGGTCGAAGTCGCGCTCAAGATGGCGATCCAGTACTGGCGCAACAAAGGCCGCGCAGACAAGCAGCGCATCGTGTATTTCCGCCACGGCTACCACGGCGACACCTTCGCCACCATGGCGCTGTGCGATCCCGAGGAAGGCATGCATGCGCTCTTCGCCGGCAGCATGCCGGATCAGATCATGGCCGAGCTGCCGACCGACGCGAACCTGAGCCGCGCCTTCGACCTGCTGCTCGACACCCATACCGAACGCATCGCCGCCGTCATCGTCGAACCGCTGGTGCAAGGCGCCGGTGGCATGCAGATGCACGATGCGGCGACGCTCGCCTGCATCGGTGAGGCCTGCCGCCGCCACGGGGTGCTGCTGATCGCCGACGAGATCATGACCGGCTTCGGCCGCACGGGCCGCATGTTCGCCTGCGAGGAAGCATCGGTCACGCCCGACATCGTCTGCCTGTCGAAGGCACTGACCGGCGGCACGCTGCCGCTGGCGGCCACCGTGGCGCGGCGTCACGTGTTCGAGGCCTTCCTCGCCGACGACCCGGGCGCGGCGCTGATGCACGGCCCGACCTACATGGCCAATGCGCTGGCCTGCGCCGCCGCGAATGCCTCGCTCGACCTCTTCGCCAGCGAGCCACGCCTGGCGCAGGTGGCCGCGATCGAGGCACATCTGGAGACCGAACTGGCGCCCTGCCGCAAACTCGGTGGCGTCGCCGACGTGCGCATCAAGGGCGCGATCGGCGCCGTGGAGCTGTCTGGAAGGATCGATCTCGACGGCCTGCGCCGGCGGTTTTCCGAACTCGGAGTCTGGGTGCGTCCCTTCGGCAAGGTGGTGTACCTGATGCCGCCCTTCGTCATCGAAGCCGACGACCTGTCCCTGCTGACCGGCGCGGTGCGCCGGGTGCTGGCCGAGCGCGCCGCCGCGCTGCCGTGAAGAAATCGATGGACGCGCTGCTGCAGCAAGAGCTGGCCGCGCTCGATGCCGGTTCGCGGCGCCGCCGCCTGCGTGCGGTCGGCTACGGCTCCGGGCATCTGCGCGACGCGAACGGACGGCCGCTGACCGACATTTCATCCAACGACTATCTGGGCCTCTCCCAGCATCCCTTGGTCAAGGACCGCGCCGCCGAGTGGGCCTTGCGCCACGGTGCCGGCGCGCCGGCCTCGCGCCTGGTCGCCGGCACGCGCGACATCACGCTGGCGGTGGAACAAAAGCTCGCCGCCTTCAAGGGCCGCGAGGCGGCGCTATTGTTTTCCAGCGGCTTCCAGGCCAATACCACGGTGATTCCGGCTCTTGCAAGAGTCGGCGCCGGCGATACGGCAGATACAGCAATCTTCAGCGACGAACTCAACCACGCCAGCATCATCCACGGCGCGCGCGCCGCGCGCTGTCCCGTCCAGGTCTTCCGCCACAATGACCTCGACCACCTCGACAGCCTTTTGGGGGCGCACGCCGGGTGCAAGCTGATCGTCACCGAATCGGTGTTCAGCATGGACGGCGACCGCGCCGACCTTTCCGCGCTGGCCGCCCTGGCCGAACGCCACGGAGCATTGCTCTATGTCGACGAAGCACACGCCACCGGCATCCTCGGCCCGCAGGGGCGCGGGCTGGCGGCAGGGATAGCGGGCGTCGATGTGGTGATGGGCACGCTGGGCAAGGCCTTCGGTGCTTTCGGCGCCTACATTGCCGGATCGCGCGCGCTGATCGACTGGCTGGTCAATCGTTGCAGTGGCTTCATTTTCACCACGGCGCTGCCCCCGCCCGTACTCGGCGCGGTGGATGCCGCGCTGGATCTGATACCGGGAATGGACGCGGAACGCGCACAGGTGGCCGACCACGCGCAGCGCCTGCGTGACGCGCTCGCCGCGCTCGGCATTTCGACGCTGGATTCCACGACCCAGATCGTGCCGGCGGTGATCGGCGCCGAGGACGACACCCTGGCCGCCGCCGAGCGGCTCGATGCCGAAGGCTTCCTCGCCGTGGCGATCCGCCCGCCGACCGTCGCCCCCGGCAGCAGCCGCTTGCGGCTGGCGATCAACAGCACGCTCACCGAACCGGAGATGGACCGCCTGCTGGCGGCTTTGTCAGACCTCTGACGCGAAATACTCGGTACCAAACCCCGTCATAAACGCGCGCAGCGCGCCGATTAGTAACCCCCCGCGAGGGGGGAAGGGGGGCGGGCGACCAATTGGCCTTTCGCGTGTTTCAGGCTCCGCGGCTGGCGCTCGGAGCCATGAGCGTCAAGTGTTCATCACCTTGATGCTGGGGAACTTGCTGCTGTGGTCCTTGGCCTTCTCGGCGATCTTCACCGCGATGCGGCGCGCGATGGTCTTGTAGATCACGGTGGCCGGGCCGTCCGGATCGGCCTCGACGGTCGGCTTGCCGCCGTCCATCTGCTCGCGGATCGACATCGCCAGCGGCAGCGCGCCGAGCATTTCCACTTCGTAGTCCTTCGCCATGCGGTCGCCGCCGCCGGAGCCGAAAATGTGTTCGGCATGGCCGCACTTGGAGCAGATGTGGATGCTCATGTTCTCGATGATGCCGAGGATGGGGATGCCGACCTTCTCGAACATCTTGAGGCCCTTGCGCGCGTCGAGCAGCGCGATGTCCTGCGGCGTGGTGACGATCACCGCGCCGGTCACCGGCACCTGCTGCGCCAGTGTCAGTTGGATGTCGCCGGTGCCGGGCGGCATGTCGATGATCAGGTAATCCACATCGCGCCAGCGTGTCTCGGTCAGCAACTGGGTCAGGGCCTGGGTCACCATCGGGCCGCGCCAGACCATGGGCTGCTCGGGATCGATCAGGAAGCCGATCGACATCGCCTGGATGCCATGCGCATCCATCGGCTCCAGGCTCTTGCCGTCGGCCGATTCCGGGCGGCCGGTGGCAATGCCCAGCATGGTCGGCAGCGACGGCCCGTAGATGTCGGCGTCGAGCAGGCCGACATTGGCGCCCTCGGCCGACAGCGCCAGCGCCAGGTTGACGGCGGTGGTCGACTTGCCGACGCCACCCTTGCCGCTGGCCACGGCGATGATGTTCTTGACGCCGGGGATCAGCTTGACGCCCTTCTGCACGGCGTGGGTCACGACCTTGGAGAACACGTTGGCGCTGATGTTGCCGATGCCGGGCAGCGGCTTCAGCGCGGCGATCACCGCGCTGCGGATGCCCTCTATCTGGCTCTTCGCCGGGTAGCCCAGTTCCACGTCGAGCGAAACGTCGCTGCCCGTGACCTTGATGTTCTTGACGCTGCGACTGGTGACCAGGTCCTTGCCAGTATTGGGATCGACGACTACCTTGAGTGCGTCCTGGATGCTTTGTTCGTTGATGGACATGAAAGGCCTTTGCGGGTGACGAATGGTGGGAAATAGAAACCTGGGTCGCGGATTATGTCCCGTAACCGGGCTGCCATACTTGAGTGAATTAGTCGGGATTATATAGCACTCTCAGGCGTAACTTCTTTGCCGGCACACGCACTACCGAATGCCGACCAGAAACGGCGCCGGCGGCATGATCGGAATTCCGCGCCAGGGATGCATGTCGGCCAGGTGCGGATCGCTGGCGACGATCAACTCTGCCTCCGCGACCTCGGCCAGCGCCAGAAACTTGTTGTCCTTCGGATCAACGCAGTCGACAACTTCCCTGGTCACCACGAACAGCACCGCCCTTTCGCCAAAACCGTCAAAAAAGGCCTGGCGCAATGCCTTCGCCGCATACCGGTCGAACTTCCGGCGCAACAGCACGGTTTCCAATTCCGCCAGGGTTTCCGCACTGGCACACACATCGAAATGCAACAGCGCCTTTTCCAGCGCCAGGGCGGGGATCGATTGCGGACGGATCGCGGCGCTGACCAGCACTCCGGTATCGATCACGATGCGTCTATCGAAGCTCATGCACCAGCCGATCCACATCGGCGTCGGTCAAGTCAGCGGCACCCGGCTGCGGCATCACCCGCGCCCGGTATTGCGAATACCACCGAGCAGCCTCTTCCCGACGCCTCTTCACGTCCGCCAGAGCCTGCATGTCGTGTTCCGAAACAACATAAGCCACGGTCCGACCGCGACGCGTGACCTCGATCGGCTCGCGCTGCGAGCGGTCGATCAATTCTCCAAAGCGGCTTTGCGCTTCGACCGATGTGACGGTAATCATTGGCTTCTCCTTGAACTGGCCATAATGGCTATATTAGCTATTTCACTGAATTAAGCAAGGTGATGCCGATGAAGAATCGCTGCGGCGTCCGCGCCGACTCTCGTTGTTCCGTCACTCCCGCTTTGGTTTCGGCATAACCTGAAGCGTGACCTTCACCGAAGTTTCGTTTTCGCGGGAACTACGCCAAAAGTCGGTGCCGGCGACACGGCGCCGCCTGCCTTCCGGCCCAAGTACAATGCACCCCTTCAGTTGCGGCGGGCCACGCACCCGCCGCCGGCAACCGGAAAGACCGCCCCATGACCCGCAAGATCCTCGTCACCAGCGCCCTGCCCTATGCCAATGGCGCGATCCACCTCGGCCACCTCGTCGAGTACATCCAGACCGATATCTGGACCCGCTTCCAGAAGATGCGCGGCCACGAGTGCTGGTACGTTTGCGCCGACGACACCCACGGCACGCCGATCATGCTGCGCGCCGAAAAGGAAGGCATCTCGCCCGAAGCGCTGATCTCCCGCGTCCACGCCGAGCACTCGCGCGATTTCGCCGGCTTTCACGTCGCCTTCGACAACTACCACACCACGCATTCGGACGAGACGCGGTTCTATTCCGAGGACATCTACGGCAAGCTCAAGGGCGCCGGGCTGATCGAGGTGCGCTCCATCGAGCAGTTCTACGATCCGGTCAAGAACATGTTCCTGCCCGACCGCTTCATCAAGGGCGAGTGCCCGAAGTGTGGCGCCAAGGACCAGTACGGTGATGCCTGCGAGTCCTGCGGCGCCGCCTATGCGCCGACCGAACTGAAGAATCCCTACTCCGCGGTGTCCGGCGCCAAGCCCGAACTGCGCTCGTCGGACCACTACTTCTTCAAGCTCTCCGATCCACGCTGCCAGGAATTCCTGCGCCGCGCCACGCGCGCCGTTTGCGCGAACCAGCCCGAGGCGATCAACAAGCTGCAGGAGTGGCTCGGCGAACCCGGCGAGAACAAGCTCACCGACTGGGACATTTCGCGCGACGCGCCCTATTTCGGTTTCGAGATTCCCGGCGCGCCGGGAAAATTCTTCTATGTCTGGCTCGATGCGCCGATCGGCTACATGGGCTCGTTCAAGAATCTCTGCAAGAAGAAGGGCCTCGACTTCGACGCCTTCTGGGGCAAGGACTCGAAAGCCGAGCTTTATCACTTCATCGGCAAGGACATCCTCTACTTCCACGCCCTGTTCTGGCCGGCCGAACTGGAACACGCCGGCTATCGCATTCCGACCAGCGTCTTCGCCCACGGCTTCCTGACGGTCGATGGCGCCAAGATGTCGAAGTCGCGCGGCACCTTCATCACCGCCGAGAGCTACCTCGCGCAGGGCCTCAATCCGGAATGGCTGCGCTACTACTTCGCCGCCAAGCTCAACGGCAGCATGGAGGACATCGACCTCAACCTCGACGACTTTGTCAGCCGGGTCAACTCGGATCTCGTCGGCAAGTACATCAACATCGCCAGTCGTGCCGCCGGCTTCATCGCCAAGCGCTTCGGCGGACAACTGCTGCACAGCCACCTCAACGAAACATTCCGTGCCGAACTGCCCGGCCTGATCGAGGCCGGGGAAGAAATTGCTACGCAGTACGAAGCGCGTGATTTCGCGCGCGCCCTGCGCCGCGTGATGGCGCTGGCCGACCAGATCAACCAGTACGTGGACAAGCATCAGCCCTGGCAACTGGCCAAGCAGGAAGGGCAGGACGCCAAGTTGCAGGAGGTCTGCTCGCTGCTGATCAATGCCTTCCGCCTGCTCACCATCTACCTCAAGCCGGTGCTGCCCAAGCTGGCGCAGCGCGCTGAGGAATTCCTCAACGTGGCACCGTTGCACTGGGCCGATGCCGGCCACCTGCTGCCGCCGGCCCACCTGATCAATCCCTACGAGCACCTGATGCAGCGCATCGACCCCAAGCAGGTGGAAGCCCTGGTAGCGGCCAACCGCGAATCGCTGGCGCCGACGGTGGCAACTACCGCCGTAGCGCCAGCGCCGACTCCTGAGCCCTCGCCGCAGCGCAAGGCGCAGCACCAGCAGGCCACCGAGGACAAGACTCAGGGCCAGGCCGAACCGAAAGCCCAGCACATCTCGATCGACGACTTCGCCAAGGTCGACCTGCGCATTGCGCGCATCGCCGATGCCAAACATGTCGAAGGCGCCGACAAGCTGATCCAGCTCACGCTCGATCTCGGCACTGAAACGCGCAATGTTTTTGCCGGCATCAAGTCGGCCTACGATCCGGCGCAACTGGTCGGCCGGCTGACGGTGATGGTCGCCAACCTGGCGCCGCGCAAGATGAAGTTCGGCATGTCGGAAGGCATGGTGCTGGCCGCATCCGATGCCGACGGCAAGTCGCCCGGCATCTACCTGCTGTCGCCCGACAGCGGCGCGCAACCCGGGATGCGCGTGAAGTAATGGAGGTACGCCGCCTGGTCATTCGCGGCGTGGTGCAGGGCGTGGGTTTTCGTTACTCGATGGCAGCGCAGGCGCGCCTGCTGGGAGTCACCGGCTGGGTGCGCAACCGGCGCGACGGCAGCGTCGAGGCGATGATCGCCGGCGATGCCGCGCAGGTCGCCGAGATGCTGGCCTGGAGCCGGATCGGTCCGGCCGGGGCGGCAGTCGATGAGGTCATGGTCGAAAGCGCCAGCGGGGAATTTTCCGGATTCGATTTGTTGCCGACCGCTTGAAATTCCGCGTATTGCCATTATCCTTGCAGGGTTAATCCAACCCACCCTGCAAGGAGCATCACATGGCCGTACTCGTAGGCAAAGCCGCCCCCGATTTCACCGCAACCGCCGTCTATGGCAACAATGAAATCAAGGACCTCAAGCTGTCCTCGTTCAAGGGCAAGCACGTCGTGCTGTTCTTCTACCCGCTCGACTTCACCTTCGTCTGCCCGTCCGAACTGATCGCCTTCGACCATCGCCTCGATGAGTTCAAGAAGCGCGGCGTCGAAGTCATCGGCTGCTCGATCGACTCGCAGTTCACCCACCTGGCCTGGAAGAACACCCCGATCAACAACGGCGGCATCGGCCAGGTCGGCTATCCGCTGGTGGCCGACATCAACCACGCCATCTGCCAGGCCTACGACGTCGAGGCCGCCGGCGGCGTGGCCTTCCGCGGCTCCTTCCTGATCGACAAGGCCGGCATCGTGCAGCACCAGGTGGTGAACAACCTGCCGCTGGGCCGCGACATCGACGAAATGCTGCGCATGGTCGACGCCCTGCAATTCACCGAAGAGCACGGCGAGGTCTGCCCCGCCGGCTGGCAGAAGGGCAAGAAAGGCATGACCGCCTCGACCGACGGCGTCGCCAAGTACCTCGCGGAGAACGCCGCGGTTCTCTGATCCCGACTGCGCCCGACAGCAAGCCGCTCCCCTTGAAGGAGCGGCTTTTTTAATGTCCGCTCCGGAGGGGCGGAAGGTATCCGGAGGAATCGTGGCCGGGGCGAGTGCCGTGTCGCCGGCACCGACTTTCGCCCATGCCATAATCAAACCATGTACCGCATCCCCCGCGATATCCTGATCGGCTTCCTGCTGGTGTGCGCCGCCGGCTGGAGCCTGATGGCAACGCGCGCGCTGCGCTTCGCCGACCAGGCCCTCTACGACACCCAGATCTCCTGGCTACGCGCCCGGTCACCGACACCCCTGGCCCAGGATGTGGTCGTCATCGGCGTCGACGAGGCGGCTTACGTCGCGATACCCGAACCCACCGCACTCTGGCACACCCACCTGGGCACCCTGTTCGCCGGCCTGTCCGCCGCCGAACCTGCAGTAGTCGGCCTGGCGATTCCGCTGCCGGTGCGTTCCTACGATTTCCTGGTGAAGGACATCGATGCCGCGCTGATTTCCGGCATATACCGACTGAAGACCACCGCACCGCTGGTGGTCGGGCAACCGCCCGGCATCGCCGGCCACCTGCGGCCGATCTCGCCGGAACTGTTGGCGGCGATCGGCGAGAAGGACCTCGCTTCGCTGGCAATCTGCGAGGATACGGATGGCGTCGTGCGGCGCATCAACCAGCGCCGCTGCCAGTCGCAGGACCAGCGCGATCCGCTGGCGCTGGCGATGGCCAAGCGTCTGGGGCGCCAGGGCTCGCCCAGCGGCATGATCGACTACAGCGTCGGCGGCACCATCGAGTACACGCCTTTGCTCACCGTGCTGGGCTGGATCCACCGCGGCGAAACCGAACCGCTGCGCGCGCTGGTCAAGGGCCGTGCCGTGGTGGTGGCCAGCCTGCTGCCGACCGAAACCCGACATCGCCTTCCCGTTGCCCTCGCCGGCTGGGATCCGGGCGGCCGCACCGAGCCCGGCGCGGTGGTGCATATCCAGGCCCTGCGCTCGCTCCTGGCACGCGGACTGATCGAACGCGCGCCGGAAAACCTGTCGCTGCTGCTGGCCGGCCTCGGCGCCCTGTTCTGGTTCGGTCGCGCCGGCTGGATCAAGGGCCTGGCGCTGGTCGCGGCGCTGACAGCGCTGTTCGTCCTGTCCACCTACGCCCTGTGGCAAGGCGACTACCTGCGCGTGGCGAACATCGTCATGGTCACGCTGCTGGCCTACGGCGCACGCCTGGCCTGGGATTTCATCCGCAATTTCCGCGAACGGCAAATGCTGCGCACCATGTTCGCCGGGCATGTCAGTCCGCAAGTCATGCGCGCCCTGCTCGGCGGCGAACTCCAGGTCGAGGAGAATGGCCGCACCCAACAGGTCACCCTGCTTGCCGTCGGCATTCGCGGCTTTTCCGCGCGTGCTGCGCAATCGACGCCGCAAGCCACGATCGGCCTGCTCAACCGTTTTCATGCCGCGGCCAGCCTGTCGATCCAGGCCAGCGGCGGCGCGGTGGACAAGTATGTCGGCGATGGCCTGACGGCAACCTTCGGCCTGCCACAACCACTGGATGCACCGCAGCGCAACGCACTGGAGGCCGCGCGCGACCTGTTGTTGCGGGTCGATCGACTGAACCTCGAACTGGCGGCGGAAGGCCTCGAACCGCTGCGGATCGGCATCGGCATCCACAGCGGCGAAGTCCTTGCCGGCTACGTCGGATCGACCCAGCGGCGCGAGTTTTCCGTGATCGGCGATTCCGTCCGCATCGCCAGCCGGCTGCAGGCGATGACCGGCGACCTCGGCCATCCGGTGCTGTGCACGCAAGCGGTGGCGACCGCCGTCGGCTATGGCGGCGGACTGGTCGAACTGGGTACGGCGGGCACTGACGGACTGGCCGTCTGGGGCTGGACCCCGCCGCCGCTGGCCGTGCACGGAGGCGGGGCATGACCTCGGCAGTCGAGCGCGGACGACTGAGTTCCTACCTCGCAATGCTGTGGTTCGCCGGCAGTCGCCATCGTGAACTGGGCCGACCGCTTTTGCGCACGCAGCTGCAACGCCAGATCCATGCCGCCGGAATTGCTGCAATGCCGATCATCGTGATCCTGGCGCTGATTACCGGCGCGGCGGTCAGCACCCAGCTGGGCACCCTGATCGGGGTCGACAACGACCTGACCCAGCGCCTGATATTCCTCGGCCTGTTCTTCGAACTGGCCCCCCTGCTGTCGGCCCTGGTCGTCGTGGCGCGCAGCAGCGCGAGCATCTCGTCCGAACTGGCGGTGATGAACCTGCACGACGAGTTCACCGCGCTGCGCCGACTGGGCGTGCCGCCGGCGGATTTCCTCCTGCTGCCGCGCATCTTCGGCCTGGCGATCGCGCTGCCCGCCGTCACCGCGGTGTTCCAGGCCTGCGCCATCGCCAGCGGCTGGCTGGCAACTTCGCTGCTCGATGGCCGCCCGCTGCTCGAAACGGCGAACCATTTTCTCGACTTCGCCAACCCCTGGCTGGTCGCGCTGAGCCTGGCCAAGAGCGCGCTGACCGGCGCCGTGATCGGCATCATCGCCTGCCATCAGGGCAGCAGCGGCGAAGCGTCGGCGCAGGCGATCTCGGACGCGGCGATCAAGTCCGTCGGCGCCTGCCTGGTCGCGGTCTTCGTCATCGACGTGGCGACGGCAGCATTGGTCTGGGCACTGAAATGAACTCCACCCTGGTCGCGTCGATAGATGCCCGGCGCCTGGTGCTGCGCGCCGGTGATTTGCCCTGCCTGGATCTGGCGCTGGACGAGGGCGGTCGCCATCGCCTCGTGGTCGACGACATCGCCGAGGCGCGGCGCGCGGTGGCGAGCCTCGAATCCTGCCCCGGCGTCGGCGTGCTGACCGCCACGGGCAGCCTGCCCGGCGCCATGACGGTGGCCGAGAGCCTGGCCCTCGCGCTGCGCTACGGGCAGGAGGACGTCGATGCCGACGACGACGAGTACGAAATGGAAACTGCCTTGCGGCTCTGCGGCCTGACGCCGCAGCGCATCGCCACCCTGGGCAGCGAGCAGCCGATGAAACTGGCACGCACCGAGCGCTGGACAATCGGGCTCGCCCGCTGGTTGCTGCGCCCACCCGAACTGCTGGTCATCGACCGGCTGTTCGCCGGCCTGACGCGACGCGAGGCGGTGGCGCTCACCGCCACCCAGGCCATTTACCATCGCCGCCACCCATTTCGCACCGCACTCTTTGTCGATCTCGACAGCCACGAACTGCCGGATCTGCCCGAGTGCCGCAGCGTGACCCATCTCGCGGAGGCCCCATGTCCCTGCTGACCCAATATGATGCCGACGCCCGCTCCGTGCGACGCGCGACGCGGCGTTTCCTTTTCATTGCCTTCCTCGTCACGCTCGCCCTGATCGTGGCGATCTTCGTCCGCCAGGGTCTGCTGCGCCAGACGGTCAGCTTCAGCTTCGTCGCCGACAGCGCGCAGGACATCGCCAAGGGCCAGGCGGTTCGCATCGCCGGCTTTCGCGTCGGGTCGGTAACCGAGGTCAATTTGCGCGATGACGGATCGGTGGCGGTGAACCTTGAAGTCGATGCCGAAAACGCGCGCTTCGTCACCCATGACGCACGCATCGAACTGCGCAAGGAAGGCCTGGTCGGCTCGCCGACCCTGGAGATCGTTCCGGGGCCGGACAAGACCCGGCTGGCGGCGGCGCAGGCACGGCTCGCCTTTTCGCGCGCCGACGGCCTCGGCGCCCTGGCCAACCAGGTGCGCGATGAGTTCGTGCCCATCCTAAAGGACATCAAGGCCATCACCGGCGCCCTGGCGGATCCGCAAAAGGGACTGCCCGGCACCCTGGCCCAGATTCGCGCCAGCTCCGAAGCGCTCAACGTGCTGCTGGCCAACGGCAACCGCCAGGTCGATGGCATCGGCAGCACCGCCATCCGTGTGCTGGGCAAGGCCGAGGAGGACTTGACCCATCTCGGCCAGACGCTTGAAGCCGCGAACAAGCGCCTTCCCGGCATGCTCGACCGCACCCAGCAGGTGCTGGACCATGTCCAAAAGATTGGCGCGGAAGCCGAAGCCAGCGTACCGCCCGCCCTGCGCGACGGCAGCGCGGTCGCCGCCGACGTGCGCGAAATCGTCGGCGGCGCCAAGCAGACCTGGCCGATCAGCAGCATGATCGATGCGCCGGCACCGGCGCGGCTGAAGGCCGACAGCGACCCGCGCGGGGAGGCCGGCCGTGCGCGCTGAGCTGGTGGTCCTGCTGGCGCTGCTGCTCGGCGCCTGCGGCTCGACGCCGAAGCCCGTCGACCCGCCACGCCTGCGCGCCGCACTGGAAGCCGAAAGCGATGGCGCCAAGCGCTATGAGCGCGGCGACTACGTGGTGGCGGCACGCCGCTTCGCCGAGGCCGCGAAACTCCATGCCAGCATCGACGACGCCACCGGCGTGGCGCGCAACCGCCTGCACCTGGCCCGCGTCGAACTCGTGCTGGGCCGCGACGAGATCGCGCTGGCGCTGCTGGACGCCACGGAATCGGGCGGGGACCCCGGAGTCGCGCTCGACATCCGGATGCTCAAGGCGCAGGCGCAACTCGGCCTGGGGCGCCGCGATGCCGCGCGCGACAGCCTCGCGGCGGCAGCGGCCTTGTGCACGGGCGCCTGCCCGCGAGCGGCCAGCCTGCATCTGCTGCAGGCACGTCATGCCCTCGCGGAAAAGCGCGCGGCCGACGCCCTGGCGCATGCCGACGCCGCGCTGAAACTGCTGCAGGGCAAGGACGATGCCGCCGAAATAGGCAATGCCTGGCGTCTGATTGCAGCGTCGCGCCATGCCAGCGGCGACGCGGCCGGCGGGCTGGTCGCCGCCCGCACCGCACTCGACATCGACCGCCGCCTGGCGCTGCCGGAAAAGATCGCCCGCGACTGGCTGCTGATCGGCGACATCCAGCGCGGCCAGGCCGTCGCGGAGGCGTCGGCGGCCTATCGCAATGCCCTCGGCGTGGCAAAGGCCGCCGGCCTCGATGCAATCACCATGATCGCAGCACAGGCACTACAGGATATCGGCATGCAGAAAAAAAGTGATTGACCTACCCCATTCGGCATAATTAGCGGTATGCTTGAGGCCTCATTAATCCACCCGCCGAGGAGTTCATCATGGCCCGCAAGAAAAAGCTCGACTTTTCCGATATCGCCACCGCCCGCAAGAAACTCAACCTGAACCAGAAGGATTTCTGGACGCGCTATGGCGTGACCCAGTCCGGTGGTTCGCGCTACGAGTCCGGGCGCAACATCCCCAAGCCCCTCGCCATCCTGCTCTGGCTGCACCAGTCCGGGAAGGTAACGGACAAGGATCTGGCCGACGCCCAGAAGTAAATCTGCAAGCGACACGCCGGCCATCCGGCCCGCGTTGCGGCTTCAGACGGAAAGATCATGATCGAGACGGCACGTGGCACGGTCCACGAGTGGCAGCGCGACCACATGGGCCACATCAACGTGCGCGCCTACATGGAATTCCTCGAGGAAGCCTGCTGGCAGTTCTACGCCATGCTCGGCATGACGCCGTCCTTGCTGCGCAGCGGCGCGCTGCACCTTGCGGCAGTCCAGCAGAACATCAGCTACCGCAAGGAACTCTATCCCGGCGACACCGTGGCGGTGCGCACCGGCGTGCTGGAAATGCGCGACAAGGTGCTGCGCTTCCGCCACGAGCTATTCAACACCGAAACCGGTGACGTCTGCTCGGTCTGCGACTTCACCGTGGTCTGCCTCAATCCGGAAAGCCGCAAGTCGCAGCCCTTTCCGGACGCGGTCGCGGCCAGGGCACGGGAACTGATCCTGCCGTCCGCGCCGGCCTAGGTCCGCCCCCCAACCCATGAAGAAGGCCAGTGCCGACGAGCCCCCGAAGGAGTTCGAACCGGATTTCGTTGCCGGGCTGAAGCACATCTTCGAGGAAATGATCACCTTCAACCAGGTGCTCGGCCTGAAGATCACCAAAATCGCGCCGGAGCGCGTCTCCGGCACCATCGCCATGCGCCCCGAACTGGTCGGCAGCCCCAGCCGCCTCCACGGCGGCGTCATCAGCGCCAGCCTCGATGCCATGGGCGGCCTGGCGGTGATGGCTGCGCTCGGCGCCCGCCACATGGATGAAGCCTCGGTCCAGCGCCTGCACCGCTTCGGCAAGCTGGGCACCATCGACCTGCGCATCGATTATTTGCGCCCCGGCATCGGCGAGAATTTCGAGTTGCATGCCGAGGTCCTGCGCTTGGGATCGCGCGTCGCCACTACCCGCATGGAATTCCGCAGCGCTGACGGCAAGCTGCTGTCGACGGGTGCAGGCGCTTACATCGTTTCCTGAACCTGCCTGCCAGTTAGCGCGGGGCCTGCACCCCGCGCCTGCAGGCGTCACACGATCTCAGGCGAGCGGCAAGGATTGCTGCAGCCAGCGCAGCACCGTCGCCCAAAGCACATCCGGCTCGACCGGCTTGCCGATGTGGGCGTTCATGCCGGCGGCCAGGCAGGCATCGCGATCTTCATCGAATGCGTTGGCGGTCAGCGCCAGGATCGGGATGTCCGCCACGCCGGGTATCCGGCGAATGGCGCGGGTGGCATCCAGTCCGTTCAGGACCGGCATCTGCAAATCCATCAGGACCAGGGCATAGCCGCCGCCCTGCACCATTTCCAGGGCTTCCTGGCCGTTGGTGGCGACTTCCGGCGCCAGGCCGGCCTCCTTGAGCAGGAACAGCATCACCTCGCGGTTCACGGGCTCATCTTCGGCCAACAACACGCGGGCTTCAGGAAACAGCCTTGCCAGCGCCTCCCGCGCAGGTTCGGACACCTGCCGCGCATCGGCGCGCAATACCTGCGCACCCCGCCTGAGCCGGACCGTCGCCCAGAAGGTGCTGCCCTGGCCCGGCGTGCTGCTCACCCCGACATCACCGCCCATCAGCAGCGCGATGCGCTTGGAGATGGTCAGGCCAAGGCCGGTGCCTCCGTACTTGCGCGTCATCGAACTGTCGGCCTGCGTGAAGGCCTGGAACAGCCGCGCCTGCTGCTCGGGGCTAATGCCGATGCCCTGATCGCTGACCTCGATGCGCAGCAGGATGCTGTGATGGTCTTCCTCAACAACCAGGGCACGCAGGTGGATCTCGCCCCGTTCGGAAAACTTGATGCCGTTGGTGATGAAATTGATCAGTATCTGCCGCAGGCGCACGCTGTCACCGCATAGCGTTTCGGGCAAGTCGGGGGCGAGCTCGCTGCGCAGGCCGAGCCCTTTGGCCGCGGCGGCGCTCTGCTGCATGTGCAGGACGGTGTCGATGACTTCCGCCAGGGAAAAGTCGTTCATTTCCAGGATCAGGCGGTCGGCCTCGATCTTGGAGATGTCGAGGATGTCGTTGATGATGGCAAGCAGATGCTGGGCGGACGCCTTGCTCTTGCTGAGCCAGTCGCTCGCCTTGGGATCGATCGTGCGACGCAGCGCCAGTTCGGTCATGCCCATGATGCCGTTCATCGGTGTTCGCAATTCGTGGCTCATGTTCGCGAGGAATATGCTTTTGGCACGATTGGCGGCCTCGGCGGCATCCTTGGCCTGCGCCAGTTCGGCGGTACGCGACAAGACCAGTTCTTCCAGCGTGTCCCGATGCCGCGCCAATTCGGCATTGGCCTGCTTGCGTTCGGTAATGTCACGCAGGAACGCGAAAAACCGGCCGCCGGACAAGGGCCGGTACGTGGCGCTGACCTCGACCTGCCAGCAGCTCCCGTCCTTGCGGAGATGCACGGACTCGAACTGGTCGCTGCCGGTTTCGACGATGCGGTGCATGTGACGTGCGGCTTCGGCGTGGTTCTCGACCGCTTCCAGGTCGGCAACATGCATCCCGAGCAGTTCCTCACGCGAATAGCCGGAAAGGCGGCAATACGTCGTGTTGACATCCGTCAGCCGGCCATCCTTGTCGAGGCACCAGAAACCATCGAGGGTGGTATCGACAATGCTGAGAAACGACTCCTGGCTTTCGCGCAAGGCCGCTTCGGCGAGTTTTCTGGCCGTGATGTCTTCCTGGACCCCGTTCCACAAGATGTCACCGTTGTCCAGGCGGGTCGGCATCGAACTCAGCCGAAGCCAGCGGGTTTCGTCGCGAACGATGAAGCGCCCTTCCCATTGGAAGTGTCCGAGCCGGGCTGCCGCGTCCTGGTTGGCGGCAATGAAGGACGGCAGGTCCGCGCGATGCACGCGGCTCTCGGCAACCGAAAAATTCGCGAGAACGGCGTCGCGGTCCACGCCCAGTTGCTGGCACCAGCGCTGGCTGACATAGTCGAACCGGATCCCGCCAGCCTTCAGCATCCGGTACTTATAGACTCCGACCGGAATGGTTTCGATCAGTGCCTCGCGCTCGCGGTTGGCGTGGGCCACTTCCTGATGCAGGCGATGGCTTTCACTGACGTCGGTCAGCGATACCAGGAGATGTTCGCCCTGCCCGTCCTGCGCGTTGCCCGACGACACGCCGCCGAGCTGGACCCGCCGCCATTCACCTGCCCCGGTCAGCAGCGAAACATCGAGCGCCTTGCCCTGTGGCTGAGCGAGCCAGGCCCGGAAGCGCGAAAGGAAGGCATGGCGATCGGTCGGGGACAGAAAGTGCGCTATGCCCAGGCGGGATATCTCGTCCCGCGTTTTTCCGACCAGGCGGCAGAAGGTTTCATTGGCCTCGACGATAAGGGTGTTGGCGTCCAGCACCAGGTAACCCACCGGCGCATCCTCGAACAAATGGCGATAGCGGTCGCGCGAGGTGACCAGCTCGATTTCAGCGCGGCGCAGTTCTTCATTCTGGAGTTCGAGCTCGACCTGGTGCACCCTCAGATCCTGAATCAGGCGTGCCGCCTCCTCCGCAGACAGCGGTGCGCCGGGTTCCGGGGCTTCCGGCAGCAGCTGCCCGGCCCGCTTCTTCAGTTTCTCGAGGGAATCCACTTTACGCTTCGGCGATCGTGGTCTAGTCGACGCGCGGCTTCTTGGTGCGCGGACGTGCGGGGGCATTGCAGCCGGGTTCCACGATCGCGACCGCATCTCTCGCCCTGGGGCAGCTCTTGCACAGCAGGCCCGGCGTATCGGTGATGTCGTGAACAATGCCGACCGAGGCCACGGGGCGCCCGGCATCGTCCAACACCTCGTTCGAAACCTGATGCACGACGCGTATCGCGCCGTCGGAGCGGACGATCCGATGCACCACGTCGTAATGTTTGCCGCCGCTGACCGCCTCCTGGTACTCGGCTGCAACGTGATCGCGATCCTCGGGATGCACCAGCGCGAGGAAGCCTTCATAGGTCGCAGGAAAACTGTCTTCGCTGACGCCGAAGATGTCGCAGGTCGCCTTTGACCATTTCAGGGTTTGCGTCAGCAGGTCGAAGCGCCAACTGCCGATGCCGGCAAGCTCCTGCGTCCGGCTCAATATGGCGCTGGCTTCGCGCAGTTCGAGCTCGGTCGTTTTGAGCAGGCCAATGTCGATGAAGGTCAGGAGTATGCCGGACGGCTTGCCGCCACCCACCTGATAGGGCAGGACCTGCATCAGGTAACCGCCGCCTTCGTTCGTCTGCACCTGCCGGGTGACGCCGGTTTCGCTCCGCGCCACTTCCGAGACGAGCGCAAGGGGATCGGCATCCACCAGCGTGTGCGTCAGGTGCACGAACGGACGCCCGATGTCGGTGCCGATGATGCGGAAGATGCGGACCAGCTCCGGCGTGTATTTCCGGATACTCAGGTTCTCGTCGAGGAACAGCGTGGCCACCCCGGTCGCGGCCATCAGGTTCTCGAGATCGTTGGTCATCTCCGTGAGTTCGAGGATCTTGGTCTGGTACTCCGCATTGACGGTATGCAGTTCTTCATTGACCGACTGCAGCTCCTCGTTGGTGCTCTGCAGCTCTTCATTGCTGGCCAGAAGCTCTTCGTTGGTCGCCTGCAGTTCCTCGTTGGACGTCTCCAGCTCTTCAATGGTGGCCTGGAGGTTTTCCTTGGTGAACTGCAGTTCCTGCTCGAGGTCGCGGATGCGCTGCTCGGCTTCCTGGCTGATGTCATAGACCGGATGCTCGGACGGGGCCTCGGGCTTGGTCGACGGCATGTCGCGGATGAAGACGCCCGCGAGGAGTTCCTGCCCGCGCTTGCCGGCGAGGGCGCGAATATGCATCTGCACATTGCGCGCACCATTCTTCTGCTGCAGCCGGATGTTGGTGTACTTCAGCTCGCGCTGGCCGCTGAACACCTTCTGCAGGCCGGTCGCCAGTGGAATGGCGAGCTCCCTTTCGGCCATGCGCGTGACATCGTTGACCTGCTTTCCGGTCGGCAGGCGCAAGAGCCCAGCGCTGTCGCCCGCCAGGTGCATCAGCTCCATGCTTTCGTTCACCACGGCGACCATCGGCACGAACTCCTCGGCCATGGTGTCCAGCAGGCGTTCGAGCATGCGTTCCTCGTCGCGCATCGACGCGACGTGCGCACTACGCACGAAGCGCGAAATGGGCTGGCTGCGCCCCATGTCCACCATCGGCGAAAACAGCGGGCGATGCTCGATGGAGGGATGCTTGCGGCCGCGCGAACGGTAGATCTTGAACTTGTTGTGCAAGGGCTCGAAGTAGTCCGACATGTCGCCTGGGGTCTCGCTGGTGCCGAGCAACAGCAGGCCCTTGGGCTTCAGCGAAAAATTGAAGAACTCGAACACCTTCTGCTGCAGCACGGGCTGCAGGTAGATCAGCATGTTGCGACAGCTCATCACGTCGATGTTGGTGAACGGCGGGTCCTTGATCAGGTTATGCGGCGCAAATACCACCATCTCCCGCACCTTGCGCTGGACGTGGTACTGATTGTTGCGATGGGTGAAATATTTGCCGAGGATGCCCGGCGGCAGGTCGGCGGCGATGCTTTCCGAATAGACGCCGTTGCCGGCGCGGAGCACGGCATCGCGATCGACGTCGGTCGCGAAAATCTTGATGTTGACGTTGCGCTGCAGCTGTTCCATGCACTCCAGCGCCAGGATGGCCAGGGTGTAGGCTTCCTCGCCGCTGGAACACGCCGCGACCCAGAAGCGGATCTCGTCCTGGGGCTCGGCGTTGCGCAGCAGTTCTGTCAGATAGTTGCCGGCCAGCAGGTCGAACACCTCGCGGTCGCGAAAGAAGCTGGTCACGCCGATCAGCAGTTCCCGGTACAGGGTGGTGACCTCGCTGGGCTTCGATTCCATCAGGCGCACGTACTCGCGCAGGTCGGCGCACTGGCATACCGATACGCGGCGCTCGATCCTGCGCAGCACGGTGCTCGGCTTGTAGAAGGTGAAATCGAGCTTGGACTGCTCCCGCAGCAGCGAGAAAATTCGGGTCAGGCCGTCCTCGTCGGGCAGCAGCAGGCTTGATCGATCGGCGGGAGTGGTGAACGGGCGCCGCAGGAAACCGACCAGCCGCGAAGGCATTTCCTCCGGAGGCAAAACCACGTCGACCAGGCCGGTATCGATCGCGGCGCGCGGCATGCCGTCGAACTTGGCGGATTCGGGACTCTGCGCCATGACCATGCCGCCGGCTTCCTTGATCGCTCGGCAGCCACGCACGCCATCGCTGCCGGTGCCGGACAGGATGATGCCGACGGCCTTCTCGCCCTGATCCTCGGCGAGCGAGCGCAGGAAGATGTCGATCGGCAGGTTGATGCCCTTGCCGGGGTCGATGTCGGTCAGCAGCAACTTCTGGTGAAAGATCTTGAGAACCTTCTTCGGCGGGATCAGATACACCGTATTGGGTTCCACCAGCATGCCCTCTTCGGCACGCCGCACCGGCATTGCCGTGCGCTTGGACAGCAGCTCGACCATCAGGCTCTTGTAGTCGGGCGACAGGTGCTGGATGACGATCAGCGCCAGTCCGGTATCGGTGGGCATGCTCGAAAAGAAGGTCTCGAGTGCCTCGAGGCCGCCCGCGGATGCGCCGATTCCGACGAAGTATGTCGGAGGCGGCGATGTCACCGGCGGACTGGATGGATCGTCATTCATTTGTCAGGAGCAGGTGGCTAGCATTACGAAAGGCCCCGGCAGGCTGAAATTCGAGCCATTGCAGGGGTGAAAGCGAGCAACGATCATACTCCAAAGGCTTTACGTCATCCTTACGTAATACCATACAAAATCATATGGTTATGTCTCAGGCTTGAGATTTTCTTTAACTCCAACAGGAGTGCGGCCGCCCGCGTGGAATTCGGTAGCGCTGACGCTGCGCGGCGGTCGGAGCAACAGGCAGTAATACCCGTGCCTGGCGCGGATCAGCCGAACAGCGCTTTCATTCCCGCCAGGTAGGCCGCCGCCCCAGCCGAATTTTCCGCCGGCGCCCACGACGCCTTTTCCTCGGGTGCGGGTGGCAGGTAGGGACCGGCCTTGGCTTCGAGGAACACCGTGTCGTCCGCCAGGGCCACTGCCGTATGCCAGGCCCCATGGGAAATGTCCACGCCGACCGCCGTGCCACCGGCGCCGACTTTCACTGCCTGCAGCACCTTGCCGTCGTCGTCGAGGATCACCACGCCGACCAGGCCGCGCAGCACGACGAAGGTCTCGTCCTTGTTCGGGTCGAGGTGGCGGTGCGGCGGGATGTAGGAATCCTGCTGCATGGCGTTAAGCAGGCGGTGGCCGGGATGGGCATCCGTCGGGTGGAAGTTGCGGTTCTTGCGCCGGCGCGGGCTGGCCGCGGCTTCGGCGCAGAGCGCGTCGAGCATGGTGTCGTCGATCAGGGTAATCATTGGTAGATGACCTTTACATTCTCGGCCTTGAGCCAGTCGGCCAGCCCCGCCAGCAAGGCATCGTCGAGCCGGACCCGCCAGCCGTCCGGCAACGGGAGTTCGGCCATGGCAGCGCCGTTGCTGTAGGAAAGCCGCACCGGACAAGGCCCGTTGCGGAAGGGCGCCAGCAGGGCCTGCAGGCGTTTGGCGTCGGAACCGCCGTTCATCGTCAGGCGCAGGCCGCGCGCATAGCGGCCGCGCGCCTCGGCCAGGGTATGCAGCTTGTCGGCGGTGATGCGCAGGCCGCCGCTGAAATCGTCCTTCTGCACCTTGCCTTCGACCAGCAGCAGTTCGTCTTCCCTGATCTTGGACCGCTCGGCTTCCCACAGTTCGTTGAACACCGTCACTTCGAGCTGCGTGGTGCCGTCGTCGAGCTGGACCACGCCCATCTTGCCGCGACGGGTCATCTGGGTGCGGGTGGACATCACCACGCCGGCCAGCAGCACCGGCTCGCGCTGCGGTTCGAGCTGCCCGAGGCGGCGCTTGACGAAGGAGGAAAGCTCCTCGGCATAGGCATGGTAGGGGTGACCGGAGAAGAAAAAGCCCAGCGCCGGCTTTTCGTTCATCAACTGTTCGCGCTCGCTCCAGCGCGGAACGTCGACATAGTGCGCGGTATCTTCCTGCGCGCCGCTGCCCGTGTCGAACAAGCCGCCCTGCATGACATTGCGCTCGGCCTGCTCGGCGGCTTCGAGGGCGACGCCGGCCGAGGCCAGCAGTTTGGCGCGATGGTCGTCTATGACGTCGAAGGCGCCGGCGCGGATCAGCGCCTCGATCACGCGGCGGTTCACCACGCGCTTGTCGATGCGGCGGCAGAAGTCGAACAGGTCCTTGAATGGTCCGCCGGGTTTGTCACCCCCGTCGCGCGCCCTGAGGATCACCGAGAGCGCCGCCTCGCCGGTGCCCTTGATCGCACCGAGGCCGTAGCGGATGGTCTTGCCGTCCACCGGACGAAAGCGGATGCCGCTCTGGTTGACGTCGGGTGGCAGGAACGCGAGCCCGTTGTCGATGGCGTCCTGATGGAAGAACTGCACCTTGTCGGTGTTGGCCATTTCCGAGGACAGCGTCGCCGCGGCGAAGGCCGCCGGGTGGTGCTGCTTGAGCCAACCGGTCTGGTAGGCGACCAGCGAATAGGCGGCGGCGTGCGACTTGTTGAAGCCGTAGCCGGCGAACTTCTCCATGGTGTCGAAGATTTCGTTGGCGGTTTCCGCGCCGATCGAATTTTCCGCCGCGCCCTTGACGAAGATTTCGCGCTGCTTGGCCATTTCCTCGGGCTTCTTCTTGCCCATCGCACGGCGCAGCAGGTCGGCGCCGCCCAGCGAATAGCGGGCCGCCACCTGCGCGGTCTGCATCACCTGCTCCTGGTACACCATGATGCCGTAGGTGTTGGCCAGCACCGGTTCCAGGCAGGGATGCGGATAGACCACGCGCTCGCGGCCGTGCTTGCGGGCGATGAAAGTGGGGATGAAGTCCATCGGGCCCGGCCGGTACAGGGCATTGAGCGCAATCAGGTCTTCCAGGCGATCCGGCCGCGCCTGCACCAGGGTGTCCTTCATGCCGCCCGATTCGAACTGGAACACCGCCGTGGTGTTGGCGCTCTTGAACACCGCGTCATAGGTCGCGCGGTCGTCGAGCGGCAGGGTGGCGAGGTCGATGTCGACGCCCTCGACTTCCTTCGCCAGGCGCACCGCCTCGTCCAGTATCGTCAGCGTGCGCAGGCCGAGGAAGTCGAACTTTACGAGACCCGCCTTTTCGACGTCGTCCTTGTCGAACTGCGACACCACCGACTCGGCGCCGGCCGCCGCATACAGGGGGCAGAAGTCGGTCAGCTTGCCCGGCGCGATCAGCACGCCGCCCGCGTGCATGCCGACGTTGCGCGTGAGGCCTTCCAGCTTCAGCGCCAGCGCCCACAGTTCCGCGACTTCTTCTTCGGCATCCACCCGCTGCCGGATCAGCGGCTCCTTTTCCAGCGCATCCTTGAGCGTGATGCCCAGTTCGTTGGGGATCAGCTTGGCGAACTGGTCGACAAAATTGAAGCCGAGGTCGAGCACGCGCCCGACGTCGCGGATCACCGCCTTGGCCGCCATGGTGCCGAAGGTGGCGATCTGCGACACGGCATGCGCGCCGTACTTCTTCTTGACGTAGTCAATGACGCGGTCGCGGCCTTCCTGGCAAAAGTCGATGTCGAAGTCGGGCATCGACACGCGTTCCGGGTTCAGGAAGCGCTCGAACAGCAGGTCGTAGCGCAACGGGTCGAGGTCGGTGATGCCGAGGCTGTAGGCCACCAGCGAACCGGCGCCGGATCCGCGCCCGGGGCCCACCGGCACGCCGTTGTGCTTGGCCCAGTTGATGAAGTCGGCAACGATCAGGAAGTAGCCGGGAAAGCCCATGCTGATGATGGTCGCGATCTCGAAATCGAGCCGCTCGACATAGGTCGGCCGCTGCCGTTCACGTTCCACGGCATCGGGGTAGAGCAGTTCCAGGCGACGCCCAAGTCCGGCATGCGATTCGCTGCCGAGAAAGGCTTCCAGCGGCTCGCCACCCGGCGTCGGGAAATCCGGCAGGCGGCTCTTGCCCAGTTCCACCGTGAGGCTGCAGCGACGGGCGATTTCCACCGAGTTCTGCAGGGCCTCGGGCAGGTCGGCGAACAGCTCGGTCATTTCCGCCCGAGTCTTGAAATACTGCTCCGGACTGAAGCGCTGCGGGCGCCGCTTGTCGCCCAGCACGTAGCCCTCGGCGATGCAGACGCGCGCCTCGTGGGCCTTGTGGTCGTCAAGTTGGATGAACTGCACCGGATGCGTCGCCACCAGCGGCAGGCCAAGGCGCGCCGCGAGATCCGCGCTGGCCGCGACCAGCACTTCGTCGACCGCAGGGCCGTCGCGACCGCCGGGGCGCTGCACTTCGACGTAGTAATTGCCGGGAAACAGCTGTGCCCAGGCCTGGGCGCGCACATCAGCCTGGTCGAGCTTGCCCGCCGCCAGCATCTGCCCGATGTCGCCCAGCGGCCCGCCCGACAGCGCGATCAGTCCGCTGTTGTCGCCCGCCCCCAACTGCGTGCGGGTGATCCCGGCGCGGCCATGTCGGCGCGGCGCAAGGTAGGCTGCGGACAGCAGTTCGCACAGGCGCAGGTAGCCGGCGCGATTCTTGGTAAGCAGCAGCAGGCGCGTCGGGACATCGTTGCGGTCACCGCCGTCCTCGTCGCCGATCCAGACGTCGCAACCGATGATCGGCTTGATGCCCTTGTCGCGCGCCGCCGTATAGAACTTGACCATGCCGAACAGGTTGGCCAGGTCGCTGATCGCCAGCGCCGGCTGGCCGTCGGCCGCTGCCTGCGCGATCACGTCATCGATGCGCGTGACGCCATCGGTGATCGAGTATTCGCTGTGGAGCCGGAGATGGACGAAGCCTGGCAAGGGAGATGAGGCGGGCATGGAGCAATGATTTTACTCCCCCGTCCCGGGCCGGCAGCCGGATTTCGCCTGGCGAAATTCGGCTGTATGGATATACAATTGGCAAGAACTTTCCCGTTGGCATTTCATGTCCCTGTACGACACAACCCGACTGCTGTCCCAACTGCAAAGCCTGACGCAGGAGCGCGAACGGCCCTTGCTTGAAGCCGCCCTGGCCTCCGCCCTGCGCGACCTGCTCGGCGCCGCCCGCGTCAGCATCCTCAAGCTGTCGCAGACACCCCAGGAATCCTTCGTCTGGCCCGCCGTCGTAGTGGACGCCGAGGGCACTCGGATACGCGACGACGGGGTTTCGGTACCCGCCGACATGATATCGGTCGGGCGCCTGCCGCGGCTGCAGGCCTGCCTCGATCGCGGAAGCCACCTGGCCGACGCAGGCAAGGACCTGTTCCCCCTGCTGAAGGCCAACGGCGCCTGCTTCGGCTTCGTCGACATCGAGGGATGCGCGATCGACGAGGCGCAGATCGAGATTGCCGAGCGCCTCCAGGCGATTTTCATGAACATGCTGGCGCTGCTCGACTACAGCGAGGTCGACACGCTGACCGGCCTGCTCAACCGCAAGACCTTCGACGACTACCTGCTGCGCATCCTTTCCAGCCTTTCCGGCAACGACGACGCCAGGCTTGAATCGCTGCGCCTTCCGAGCCGGCGCCAGCCAAACCCGAAGGGTCTCGACCACTGGCTGGCGGTGATCGACATCGACCACTTCAAGCGGGTGAACGACAACTTCGGCCACCTGATCGGCGACGAGGTGCTGTTGCTGGTGGCGACCATGATGACCAACTCGTTTCGCACCCACGACAAGCTGTTCCGCTTCGGCGGCGAGGAGTTCATCGTATTGCTGAAGCCCAACACCGGCGGGGATGCGCGGCGGATTTTCGATCGTTTCCGGGCTGGCATCGAGGCGCGAGACTTTCCGCAGGTCGGGCGCGTCACGGTCAGCATCGGCTATGCCGCCATCGCCCTGGGCGACCAACCCTCGGTGATCCTCGACAACGCCGACAACGCGCTCTACTGGGCCAAGGAACACGGCCGCAACCAGGTGGCGAGCTACGCCGAACTGTTCGCCGCAGGGCAGTTCTCAAGCAAGCCGGCGCAGTCGGAGATCGAACTCTTCTAGGATCAGACCGGTCGCCGCACCCAGTCGAGCAGCGGCTGCCATTGCTCGACTTCCTTTTCGGCGCGGCTTGGCGGCAGGTCGAAGAGGCTCATGCCGTGGGCGGCGGCCTGCACATATACCTGCGTATCGCGCAGGTGCGCCACCACCGGCAGGCCGGTGTCTTCCAGAAAACGTTCGAGTTCCGCCGCGGCGCGGGTGCGCGCGTCGACGCGCATGGCGACGATGGCGACATAGGCCTCGTGCCTGCGGATTTCCTTTTCCTCGAACAGGCGATCGAGGAAGCTGCGCGTCGCCAGGATGTCGAAGATCGAGGGCTGTAGCGGCACGATCACGCGCCGCACCAGCTTCAGCACGCTGCCCAGCTTCTTGCCGTGCAGCCCGGCCGGGGTGTCGAGCACGACGTGGGTGGTTTCCTTCGGCGGCCGTGCCGGCTGGTCCGGTTCGACCTCCCAGGTAGCGATATGCGGCAGCGAGGGTGCGCGCAGCTTGAGCCATTCGCGCGAGGACTGCTGGCGGTCGATGTCGCCCAGCATCACGCGCTTGCCCTGGCGCGCGAAATAGCCGGCGAGGTTGGTCGCCAGCGTGGATTTGCCGACCCCGCCCTTGGGATTGGCGATCAGGAAGGATTCCATTTACCGCTGACGGCCCCGAGTTCCATCCGCGGAAGATGGAACACGCGAAAAGCCAATTGGTTGCCCGCCCCCCTTCCCCCCTCGCGGGGGGTTACTGATTGGCTCGCTTCGCGCGAATTGCCCCGCTCGATTTGTCATGATTCGATCGCTCAGCACTATGGCAGCAGCACAGTCGAACCGGTGGTCTTGCGCGCGACGAGGTCGGTCTGTGCCTGCGCCGCATCCTTCAGCGCGTAGGTCTGGTTGACCTCGATCTTCACCTTGCCGGAGGCAACGACGTCGAACAGGTCGCCGGAGATCGCCAGCAGGTCGCTGCGCTGCGCGATGTAGGTAAACAGCGTCGGCCGCGTGATGAACAGCGACCCCATCTTGGCCAGCAAGCCCAGGTCGAAAAGCGGCACGGGGCCGGAGGCGGCGCCGAACAGCACCATCATGCCCAGCGGCCGCAGGCATTCCAGCGAGCCCATGAAGGTGTCCTTGCCGATCGAGTCATACACCACGCGCACGCCCTTGCCCCCGGTGATCTCCTTGACGCGCTCGGTAAAGTTCTCGCGCGTGTAGATGATGGTGTGGTCGCAGCCGTGGGCCTTTGCCAGCGCCGCCTTCTCGTCGGAACTGACGGTGCCGATCACCGTGACGCCCAGGGCCCGCGCCCACTGGCAGACGATGAGGCCGACGCCGCCGGCAGCGGCATGGATCAGGATGGTGTCGCCGGCCTGCACCGGGCAGGTGCGGCGCAAGAGGTATTGCGCGGTCATGCCCTGCAGCATCATCGCCGCGCCGGTCTTGAAGTCGATCGCGTCGGGCAGCTTGACCAGGCGGTCGGCGGGAATGTTGCGCACCTCCGCATAGGCGCCGACCGGGCCGCCGGCATAGGCGACGCGGTCACCCAGCTTGAGATCGGTGACCGCGCTACCCACCGCCTCGACCACGCCGGCCGCTTCGAGGCCGATGCCCGCGGGCATCGGCAGCGGATAGGCGCCGGTGCGGTGGTAGATGTCGATGTAGTTGAGGCCAACGGCGTGGTGGCGCACCCGCGCCTCGTTGGGCGCCGTGTCGCCAACGCCGACTTCCTCCCAGCGCAGGACTTCGGGACCGCCGGGAGTGTGGAATCGGATGGCGTGGCTCATGCTGTCTCCTTGGGGTGGCGTGGCTGAAGGGACGCAAGCTACCCTGCCCGCGCCGAAAATTCAACTGCCACGGCGCATTGACCTCGGCTGCCCGGCTCGGGGATACTGGCGCCGAACTGTTCGCCTGCACCTGTGCGCCAAGCGGCAGCAAGCCGGGTCCGCCCGGCACGACCCCGGACCGATGCCGAGCCATGACAACCGATACTGCCACCGACCGCGCTGCGGCCTTTGAGATCGGGCCGGATTTCGAGGCCTTCGCGCAGCGCAACGACATCTACCGCCGTTCCTTTTGGGATCCTGCGGTGCGCAACGAGAAGACCGACCGCTTTTACGCCACCTACCGCCAGCCGCTCTCGCAATGGCGCAAGGCCGACGGCTTCACCCAGCGCGACTATGCGCTGCGCAATGCGGCCTGGCATGTCAGCGACTTGTTCACCGAGGCGCGCCGCGACGACGACAGGCGCGAGGGATTTTCCGATCCCTACACGCAGCAGTTGCCGCCGGCCTCGGCGCGCGTCGCCTTCGCTACGCCAGAGGCGGCGGCAGCCGAGGTGAAACGTGTGGCGCGGGCTTTCGGCGCCGGCGCCGTCGGCATCGCGGCGCGCGACGAACGCTGGATGTACACGGCCAAGATGAGCGACATGAGCGGCATCGAGAGGCCGGTGGATATCCCGCCGGAACTTCATAACGTGATCGTGATCGTCATGCCGATGGACCGCGAACTGCTATCTACCGTGCCCTCGGCGCTTTCAGGTGCGGCCACCGGCTGGGGCTATTCGCACGACACCATGACGCTGCTGGCGGTGACGCAGTACCTGCGCAACCTGGGTTACGAAGCCATCGCCAGCGCCAACGACTCGGCCCTGGCGGTGCCGCTGGCGATCAAGGCCGGCCTCGGCGAGTACGGCCGGCTCGGCCTCTTGATCACGCCGGAGTTCGGGCCGTGCGTGCGCCTGGGGAAGATCTTCACCGACCTGCCGCTGGCACAGGACGCACCGCGCGGCTTCGGTGTGCGCGAATTCTGCGACATCTGCCGCGCCTGTTCCGACGGCTGCCCGGTCAAGGCGGTGCCCAAAGGCCCGCCCGGCCCGCCGCCGCCCGGGCCTTCCTACCTGCGCGGCGTCATCAAGTGGACGGTGGACGCGGAAAAGTGCTTCGGCTACTGGGCGCAGCAGAACACCGACTGCGCGATCTGCGTTCGCGTCTGCCCCTACAACCGCGATTTCACCCGCTGGCCGGCGCGGCTGTGGCGCCGGCTTGCCGGCAGCCGCTGGCGGCGCCTGGCGCTATGGCTGGATGCGCGGCTCGGGCACGGCCGCCGCCTCCAGCCGTCGCGCTGGTGGTCCGGCTGAACCGGGCGGCACCAAAAGTTATGCCCCCGGCAGAGCCGGGGCGGTATCCCCTGCGGACGGCGCTGGCGCTACGGCGAATCAGCCGCCCGACTTCTCCCGCAGGTGGTTGGCGTCGACCACGGCCAATGCTGTCATGTTCACCAGGCGGCGCACCGTCGCGGTGGCGGTCAGGATGTGCACCGGCTTGGCCGCGCCGAGCAGCACCGGACCGACCGTGATGCCGTCGCCGGAAGTGGCCTTGATCAGGTTGAAGGAAATGTTGGCGGCATCGACGTTAGGCATGATCAGCAGATTGGCCTCGCCCGTGAGCCGCGAGTCGGGGTAGAGCTTTTCGCGGATTTCCTGGGACAGGGCGGCGTCGCCGTGCATTTCGCCATCGACTTCGAGGCCCGGCGCGCGCGCCTCGATGATGGCCCGCGCCGCCGCCATCTTCAGCGCGGAAGCGGAGCGCACGCTGCCGAAGTTGGAATGCGACAGCAGCGCCACCCGGGGCTCGACGCCGAAACGGCGCACTTCCTTGGCCGCCATCAGGGCGATTTCGGCGATCTGCTCGGCGGAAGGATCTTCATTGACATAGGTATCGCACAGGAACAGCGTGTGCTTGGCCAGCAGCAGCATGTTCATCGCCGCGAAGCAGTGGGCGTCGGCTTCCAGGCCGATCACGTCGGCGACGTGCTTGAGGTGCTGGGCATGGCGCCCGACCACGCCGCAAAGCATGGCATCGACATAGCCGCGCCGGAGCAGCATGGCGCCGATCAGTGTCGCGTCCGAGCGCAGCGCCTGCTTGGCGATGCCCGGCGTCACGCCCTGGCGGCCCATGATGGCGTGGTAATCGGACCAGAGTTCCTTGTAGCGCGGATCGGACTCCGGATTCACCACCTCGAAATCGCGCCCCGCCTGCAGGCGCAGGCCGGCCTTCTCGATGCGCATGCCGATGACTTCGGGGCGGCCGATCAGCACCGGTTGCGCCAGGCCCTCGTCGAGCACCGCCTGCACCGCGCGCAGCACGCGCTCGTCTTCGCCTTCGCAGTAGATGACCCGGCGCGGCGCCTTCTTCGCCGCGGCGAACACCGGCTTCATGACGAAGCCCGAGTGGTAGACGAAACTGTTGAGCTTGTCGCGATAGGCGTCGAAGTCCTTGATCGGTCGCGTCGCCACGCCCGACTCCTCGGCGGCTTTCGCCACGGCCGGCGCGATCTTGACGATCAGGCGCGGGTCGAAGGGGCGCGGGATCAGGTACTCGCGGCCGAAGGCCAGGCTCTCGCCGCCGTAGGCCTGGGCCACCACGTCGGAGGCCTCGGCCTGCGCCAGTTCGGCAATCGCGCGCACGGCGGCCAGTTTCATCTGCTCGGTAATGGTCGTGGCGCCCGCATCCAGCGCGCCACGGAAGATGAAGGGGAAGCAGAGCACGTTGTTGACCTGGTTCGGATAGTCCGAACGTCCCGTGGCGATGATCGCGTCATCGCGCACGGATTTCACTTCCTCGGGAGTGATCTCCGGCGTCGGGTTGGCCAGCGCCAGGATCAGCGGGTTCTTCGCCATCTTCGCCACCATCGCCGGCTTGACCACGCCGCCCGCCGAGAGGCCGAGGAACACGTCGGCGTCCTGCATGATGTCGGTCAGCGCACGGGCATCGGTCTTCTTGGCGTAGCGATCCTTGATCGGGTCCATCAGCTTTTCGCGGCCGACATACACCACGCCCTCGATGTCGGTGACCCAGATGTTCTCCACCCTGACGCCGAGATTCACCAGCAGGTCGAGGCAGGCCAGCGCAGCGGCGCCGGCGCCAGAGGTGACCACCTTGACCTCCTCGACCTTCTTGCCGACCAGGGTGAGGCCGTTGAGGATCGCGGCGCCAACGACGATGGCAGTACCGTGCTGGTCGTCGTGGAAGACCGGAATCTTCATGCGCTCGCGCAGCTTGGCTTCGATGTAGAAGCACTCCGGCGCCTTGATGTCTTCGAGGTTGATGCCGCCGAAAGTCGGCTCCATGGCGGCGATCATGTCGATCAGCTTGTCGGCGTCGTTCTCGGCCAGTTCGATGTCGAACACATCGATGCCGGCGAACTTCTTGAACAGCACACCCTTGCCTTCCATCACCGGCTTGCCCGCCAGCGGGCCGATGTTGCCCAGGCCCAGCACGGCGGTGCCGTTGGTGACCACGCCCACCAGGTTGGCGCGCGAGGTCAGGCGGCTGGCCATTGCCGGATCGGCGACGATGGCGTTGCAGGCGGCGGCCACGCCCGGCGAGTAGGCCAGCGCCAGGTCGCGCTGGTTGGTGAGGCCCTTGGTCGGCACCACGGCGATCTTTCCCGGGGTGGGCCACTCGTGGTATTCGAGAGCGGCGGCGGAGAGGTTCTCTTCTTCCTTGGACATGGCGGGCCTCCTTCAGTTTTCTGGTTAAGCGGCGAATCATAGGCTCCCCAGCCTGACAGCACCATTACGGAAATCCACGACGCCATCGGGGCCGGTAGAATCCGCCGCATTCCATTGAAGGAGGCATCTCTCGCCCCTTCCCCCAACCCCCTCCCCCAGGGAAGGGGTGACCACGGTTCTGCCGCGAAAGCGCGGCATCCGGTTTCTCACTTGCTGCCCCTTGGGGCGGCCCTACGGAGGCAGCATGAAGCGCGTCGTATTCAACCAAAAAGGCGGTGTCGGCAAGAGCACCATCACCTGCAACCTGGCCGCGATCGCCGCCGCACGGGGCGCCCGCACCCTGGTCATCGACCTCGATCCCCAGGCCAATTCCACGCAGTACCTGCTCGGCGACGCGGCGAACAACCTGGAACTCACCGCCAACCAGTTCTTCGACCAGATGCTGAGCTTCAAGCTGCGACCGCTGCCGACCGAGGACTTCATCACCGCGACGCCCTTCGAGAACCTTTCCATCCTGCCTTCCGGCCCGGCACTGGAAGAACTGCAGGCCAAGCTCGAGTCGCGCTACAAGATCTACAAGCTGCGCGAAGCGCTCGACGCCCTCGAAGGCTATGACGAAATCTTCATCGACACGCCGCCGGCGCTGCACTTCTACACCCGCTCGGCGCTGATCGCCGCCGACGCCTGCCTGATCCCCTTCGACTGCGACGAATTCGCCCGCCGCGCGCTCTACACGCTGATGGACAACGTCAATGAGATCCGCGCCGACCACAATGCCGGACTCGAGGTCGAGGGCATTGTCATCAACCAGTTCCAGGCCCGCGCCAGCCTGCCGCAGCAGATCATCAACGAATTGCGCGAAGAAGGCCTGCCGGTGCTGGCATCCTTCCTTTCGTCATCGGTGAAGATCAAGGAATCGCACCAGCAGGCAAAGCCCATGATCCACCTCGACCGCAGCCACAAGGTAACGCTGGAGTTCGCTGCGCTGTTCGACGAACTCGAAGCGGCGAGGAAGGTGCGCGCCAAGGCGGCGACGAAGAAGCGGGCCTGAGAACGCCGTAGCGCCAGCGCCGACTTTTGATGGCCCGGCATTCCGGCGACTCTGCCTGCCCTGGATTCCGCTGCGCGGGCGACGCAGCACCATGGCCGGTAGGTCACCTCTGCGCAGGCCCTGCCAAGTCCTGATGCACCAAAGAAAATGCCCGCGATTGCGGGCATTCGTCGACTATAGGAAAGGGGCCGTCAGGCTGCGGCTTTCAGCGGTGCGGTCGGAGTTTCGCGCTTGCTCGCGTTGAGCACCTCGACCCCGACAACCTTTCCGGCCGCGTCAAAGTCCAGGATGATGCCCGGCTGCACCTGCTCGGACTCGATGATTTTGCTTTCGGTCAATCGCACATAAAGCGCATCGACTTCCGGGTCATACTCGATTCTCATAGTTTGCCTTTCATGCTGCGGTCAAAGAAGACCGTAACGACATGGGGCGGGGTCTTGGTCCGATTGAAGATTACGCGCAGCACACGATAGCCGAAATCGGCTATCGGCCGCAAGACATGCAGCAATTCAGGATCGTCCGGGTCGGGATGCGTGGCTTCCGGCCGGGCCATGGTTTCGGCGATCCATTCGGAGCGAATTTCCCGCTCCCGAATGACGTCCTCCGCGTGCTTGCTCAAGCTGTAATCCATGCCGAGAGTCTAGCCTGAAAGCGATTTTCATTGGCACGCCGTCAAGCCTCGGCGCAATCCGCCGAATTCGCAGTCACCGAAGTTCACTAGCGGGATTCAAGGACAGGCAAAAGTCGGCGCCGACGCTACGGCGGCGACTTGTGAGTTCCTGGCTTTGCTTGCACCGCCTCCCCGGGTTTCGCCCCGGCAGGCGAGCTACTTTCCTGTTCGCGCAGTAATGCAGACAAAGTAGCGCTCGGCGGCTTCGAGGGGATGGCAAGCCATCACGCGAGGGAGTCCGTGCCGAGATCAATTCAAGCTGACCCCTTATCGTCGCTGGCCACAAAGTAACGCTGGAGTTCGCTGCGCTGTTCGACGAACTGGAAGCGGCGAGGAAGGTGCGCGCCAAGGCGGCGACGAAGAAGCGGGCCTGATCTTCCGCGCAATTGGGGGCGCGATGCGGCTTGCGCGCCGCCGATTTGCGCCTACAATGGATATACGTTTTTGTATATCCATACAGGTGCCTCCATGAACCTCAATATCGCACGCTGGGGCAACAGCCTTGCCCTGCGAATTCCCGCCGACTATGCCCGGCGCGCCGGCCTCAAGGAAGGCGACAGCATGGAAGCGAGCCTGACCATCGACGGCGGTATCGCCATTCGCCCCGCGCGCTGGAACCGGAAGGCCTTTGCGCAGGAACTGGCGAGGACGCGCGATGCCACCCCGATGGGGCCCCCGGTGATCGACGAATTGCGGCGTGGCGGGCGATACTGATGGTGTATGTCGACACCAGCGTGCTGGTCGCTTTGTACACGCGCGAACCGAAAAGCGCCGATGTTTCGCGCTGGTACGCCGCCTGTGCCGATGAGCTGGTTTCCGCCGCCTGGTGCGTGTCGGAATTCGCCAGCGCGCTGGCCATCAAGCAACGCACCGGCCAGATCGCCGAAGCCGATGCGCAAACGGCATGGCGGCAGTTCGAACGAATGTGCGCCGGCGACCTGTATCTGCTGCCGGTCGAACCCGCCACCTTTCATAGCGCGGCCATTCTGTCGCTTGATGTTGCGTCGGGCCTGCGCGCCGGGGATGCGCTGCACCTTGCCGCCGCACTGGCAGCCAAAGCCAGGGGCGTAGCGACGCTCGATGAGGTCATGGCGAAGAACGCGAAGCGACTGCGACTCAAGCTGGCCGCAATTTGACTGTGCATCCGCAGCCACCAACCCGGACAACGCCGTCGCATCAGCGCCAACTTCTCGCGCTCCGTCATTCCCGCGAACGCGGGAATCCAGCAACGGGTCTGTTTCGTCACCGTATCGCCAACGCCGACTTTCTCACTTCGCTTCCACGACCGCGCCGGGGCGAGACCCGGCATGTCACATCGAAGCTGGATTCCGGCGTTCGCCGGAATGACGGAGCGTGAGGAGTCGGCGCTGACGATACGGCAGTACGCACAAACGTGTTTCTGAATTCCGACTTTGCCACCCCGCACCGCGGAATCCAAGGCATGCAGAGCCGCCGAAATGACGGGCCACCAAAAGTCGGCGCCGGCGCTACGGCGCCATGGTGGGCAGTATCCAGCCGTCCTTGAGTTCGATCGAGCGCGAGCGCAGCAATTCGCCGAGCAGCCATGAGGCGAAGTCGTCGTCGGAGAATCCCAGCATGCGCTGGTTGACGTTGTGAAAGAAGGGCACGCTGACGAGGTAGGCGGCGAGTTCGTCCTCGCGCAGGCGTTGCAGGTCGAGCAGGTTGAAGGTGAAACAGGCGCGCACGGCATTGCGGCCGACACGGGTTGCATCCGCCTCGAAGGATTCGAGGCGGCGCAGGGCGCGCGCCATGGCGCCGTCGAAATCGTCGAAGGGCGCGCCGTGGCCGGGGATGACGATGTCGACATCGAGCCGGCCGATCATTTCGAGGGTGCTGCGCGTCGCCGGCAGGGCGTCCTTCCTGCCCATCACTTCGCCGAAGATGATGCCGAAGCCGTCCTGCCACAACGCATCGCCGGAAATCAGGAGGCGCTTTTCGGCGCAGTAGTAGATCAGCGCCTCCATGTCGTGGCCGGGCGCTGCCAGAGCCTTCCAGGCGAGGCCGCCCATTTCGAATTCACTGTCGGCCTCGATCACCGCGTCATGCGCGAAGCGGTCGCCTCGCTGGCGGGCGGCGTCGAGCAGCAGGGCGTCGGTGTCCCACTCGGCGACCATGCGCTCGATGCCGGCGGGGATCGCGATGCGGCAGCCCAGCGCGGCCTGCAGCGAGGCGTTGCCGCCGATGTGGTCGGAATGGGAATGGGTATTCACCAGCAGGTCGAGCCGGCTCGTCGGGCGCCGTGCCGCCAGCGCCGACTTTACGAGTTCGACGGTTTGCGGCGCGTGGCCGACGTAGCCGGCATCGACCAGCGTGGCCGATTCACCGGCGTAGAGCAGGATGTTGTTCGATGAGAGCCAGCCGCGCTCGATGACCTGGATCGAGTCAGGCAGCTGCATCGGTCGCGGTGCCGCCGGCGCTGCCTCTGCGCCGTGCCACGGCGTCCAGGATCAGGCGCTTGCCGTCGTCGCCGACGTTGGCCCAGCGCGCGATCTCGTCGAGGCTGCGCAAGCAGCCGATGCACAAGCCGGCTTCCATCTTGCAAATATTGATGCAGGGCGACTCGACTGCGGCCTTGGCCACACTGCCGACGATGTGGCGCTTCACTCGGCCGCGGCCACGGCCTGGGCGCGCCGGGCGACGATGGCGCGCGCCACGCGGGAAGCCGTTTCGCGCTTCAACTGCTTGGAGATCCAGGCGCCGGTGTCGACCAGCGCGTCGAGGTCGATGCCGGTATCGATGCCCAGCCCCTGCAGCAGCCAGACCACGTCCTCGGTGGCGACGTTGCCCGAGGCGCCGGCGGCGTACGGACAGCCGCCGAGGCCGGCGATCGAACTGTCGAAGATGCCGATGCCCATTTGCAGCGAAGCGTAGATGTTGGCCGTCGCCATGCCATAGGTATCGTGGAAATGGCCGGCGATCTTCTTCAGCGGGATGCGCCGCGCCACCGCCTCGATCATGTCCTTGGTGCGTTCCGGCGTGCCGGCGCCGATGGTGTCGCCGAGGCTCACTTCGTAGCAGCCCATTTCGATCAGCGCCTTGGCCACGTCGGCCACCGCCAACGGCAGGATCTCGCCTTCGTAGGGGCAGCCAAGAACGCAGGAAACGTAGCCGCGCACCTTGACGTCGGCGGCCTTGGCGGCCTCGACAATGGGACGGAAGCGATCGAGCGATTCGGCGATCGAGCAGTTGATGTTCTTCTGCGAAAAGGATTCGGAGGCGGCGCCGAACACCGCGACTTCCCTGGCGCCAGCGGCCAGCGCGGCTTCGAAGCCCTTCAAGTTCGGCGTCAGCACCGGGTAGGCGACGTCGGGCAGCTTCTCGATCGCGGCGAACACTTCCGCGTTGTCGGCCATCTGCGGCACCCACTTGGGCGAGACGAAGGAAGTGGCCTCGATGCTGCGCAAGCCCGCGGCGCCGAGGCGGCGGATCAGTTCGACCTTGATCGCGGTGGAGACGGGCTTCTTCTCGTTCTGCAGGCCGTCGCGCGGGCCGACTTCGACGATGCGTACTTTGCTGGGGAGGGTCATGTGTGCTTGAAGACTATTTTTTTTCGACCTCGAATTCTACTAGCTCGGCGCCGTCACTGACCTGTTCTCCGACATTGAACAGGAAGGCCTTGACCGTGCCAGCGGCGGGTGCGGCGATGGTGTGCTCCATCTTCATGGCTTCGAGGATCAAGAGCGGCGCGCCCTGCTCGACCTTGCTGCCGACAGGGGCAATCAGCGCGATGACCTTGCCCGGCATCGGCGCCGTCAGCCCGCCCTCGGCGCCGCCGCCGCTGCCGGCGTGGAACAGCGGATCGATGGCGGAGAAGACGTGGCAGACGCCGTCGATGAAGACGTGGCGCTTTTCGTTGGCCGAGACCACGGTGACGTTGATGCGGCGGCCGCCGAGGTCGACGCGCAGTTCGCTGCCGGCGATGAAGCGCCCGGCAGCGGTCACGGTCTGGCCTTCGAACTCGAGGCGGATGTCGTCGCCGGCGTAGCCGGCATGGACCGCCTTCTCCACCTCACCGGCGCGCAGGCGTATCTCGCGCCGCGCGCTTCCGTTCATGCGCCAGCCGTCGCGCGCGTGCCAGGGCGAATGCGGATCGCGGCTGGCGACGGCCTCCGCCGTCGCGTAGGCCTGGTCGTGGATCAGTTCGGCCAGCGCCGCGACCAGCCAGGCTTCGGCCGGCGGCTCGGCACCCTCGGGAAACAGGAAGGCGCGCTCACGCTCGATCAGCCCGGTGTCGAGGTCGGCCTGGGCGAAGGCCGGGCAGGCCACCAGCCGCGACAGGAAGCCGATGTTGTTGGAGACGCCGACCACGCGGTAGTCGGCCAATGCCTGCAGCATGCGCGAGAGCGCCCGCTCGCGGGTCTCGTCCCAGACGATCAGCTTGGCGATCATCGGGTCGTAGTGCGGCGAGATCTCGTCGCCCTGCTCGACGCCGGTATCGACGCGCACGTTGAGTCCTTCGAGCGGCGGCGCGAGGTGGATCAGGCGGCCGATGGACGGCAGGAAGCCCTTGTCCGGGTCCTCGGCATAGATGCGCGCTTCCAGCGCGTGGCCACGAATCGCGAGTTGCTCCTGGCGCAGCGGCAGCGTCTCGCCGGCGCCGACTTTCAGTTGCCATTCGACCAGGTCGAGGCCGGTGATCATTTCGGTCACGGGATGCTCGACCTGCAGCCGCGTGTTCATTTCCATGAAGTAGAAGGTGCCGTCCTGGTTCACGATGAACTCGACCGTGCCGGCGCCGACGTAGCCGACCGCCTTGGCCGCATCCACCGCGGCCTTGCCCATCGCGGCGCGGCGTTCGGCCGTCATGCCGGGAGCCGGAGCCTCCTCGACCACCTTCTGGTGGCGGCGCTGTACCGAACAGTCGCGCTCGAACAGGTAGACGCAGTTGCCGTGGCTGTCGCCGAAGACCTGGATCTCGATGTGGCGCGGGCGTTGCAGGTACTTCTCGATCAGCACGTGCTGGTCGCCGAAGGATGACTTCGCCTCGCGCTGGCAGGAGGCCAGGGCTTCGGCGAACTCCTCGCCCTTCCAAACCGCGCGCATGCCCTTGCCGCCGCCGCCGGCCGAGGCCTTGATCAGCACCGGGTAGCCGATGGCGTCGGCCTGCTGCCTCAGGAAGCCCGCGTCCTGGTCGTCGCCGTGGTAGCCGGGCGTGAGCGGCACGCCGGCTTTATCCATCAGCTTCTTGCTTTCCGACTTGAGGCCCATGGCGCGGATCGCCGATACCGGCGGGCCGATGAAGACCACGCCATTCTTCGCGCAGGCCTCGGCGAAGTCCTCGTTCTCGGAAAGGAAGCCGTAACCCGGATGGATGGCCTGGGCGCCAGTGGCGAGCGCCGCGCCGATGATCTTGTCGATCACCAGGTAGGACTCGCGCGGCGGCGGCGCGCCGATGCAGACGGCCTCGTCGGCCAGGCGCACATGGCGCGCGCCGGCATCGGCCTCGGAATACACGGCGACAGTGCGGATGCCCATGCGCCGCGCGGTCTTGATGACGCGGCAAGCGATCTCCCCGCGGTTGGCAATCAGTATTTTGGTGAACATGAGGTGCGGATTCCTATTGAAAAGTCGGCGCTGGCGGGACGGCGCCTGCGCTGGAGTTAAAGGCTGCCAGCACCCCCGGCAGGTCGCGCCAACCGATGACGCGTACGCCGCTGCGGCTGTAGGTATCCACCCCGGCATGGATCAGCCAGGGTTCCCGGCTTTCCTCCGTGGCGAATCGATTGCTCTTTTGCCCGGCACGTATCGTGTCGGCGGTAACCGTGGCACCGGATTTGATTTCGACGGTTTGCAGGCGATCACCATCCTCGAACAACAGATCGGCTTCGAGGCCGTTGTTGTCGCGCCAGAAATACAGGTCGGCCGGCTGGCCGGCGTTGTAGCGCGCCTTGAGAAATTCGCCGACGATGAAGTTCTCGAACAGGGCGCCGCGCATCGGATGCAGCGCGAGCTGCTCGGCTGCGCGCAAGCCGAGCAGCCATGCGGCGAGGCCGGTATCGGTGAAATACAGTTTGGGGGTCTTGACCAGCCGCTTGCCAAAGTTGCGGTGGTAGGGCGGAAGCTGGAAGACGAGGTAGCTGGCTTCAAGCAGCGAAAGCCAGGCTCGCGCGGTGCTGTGCGCAATGCCGGCTTCTTCGCCGAGCGCGTTGAGATTGAGCAGTTGCCCCGCGCGGCCGGCGCACAGACGCAGAAAACGCTGAAAGCTCGACAGGTCGCGGATGCGCAAGACTTGCCTGACGTCGCGCTCGATATACGTCGCGACGTAGCTGGCGAACCAGTCCGTGGGGTTCATGTCCTGGGCATGAAGCGCCGGGTAGCCGCCACGCTGCATCAGTCCGTCCGGATTGGGTTTGCGCAGGGTCGCGGCCGGCAGTTCACCAAGCGCGAGGGGCAGCAGATGGGTGACCCCCACCCTTCCCGCGAGTGACTGGGTAATCCCGGCGAGCAGGCCGAACTGTTGCGATCCGGTGAGAACAAAGCGTCCCGGCGTCCGATCCTGATCAACCATTCCCTGCAAATGCGAGAACAGGTCGGGCCAGCGCTGGGCTTCGTCAAACACGGCGCCCGCCGGGAAGCGTGCCAGGAAACCGCGCGGATCTTCCTCCGCAAAGGCCCTTTCGACCGGGTCTTCGAGGCTGACGTAGGGCTTGTCTGGAAACTGTGCCCTGGCCAGCGTGGTTTTGCCGGACTGGCGCGGCCCGGTGATCAACACGACCGGAAACTGCGTAGCCAGGCGCGACAAGGCGAGGGAGAGTTGGCGTGGGTACATATTTATACTAATCAGCGTTTATTTCGTCTGATTGTATAGATGCTCGGTTTGCTTGGCTGAGTTCACGCGCTTTGAATCCAGTTGGGTTTGCGCTTTTCAAGGAAAGCCGTCATGCCTTCGCGGCCTTCCTCGCTGGCACGCAGGCGCGTGATGCGCTGCGCGGTGTCCTCGACGACATCGTCGGTCAGCGGCTTCCAGGCCACGGCGGAAATCAGCTGCTTGCATTCGGCGATCGCGCGCGGCCCGTTCTTCAGCAGGGCGTCGATGATCTCGCCCAGCGCCTCGTCGAGCGATTCGTCGTCGGCCACCATCTCGTGCAGCAGGCCGATGCGGTAGGCCTCGGCGGCGGAGAAGCGCTCCGCGGTGAGCATGTAGCGCCGCGCGTAACGCTCGCCGATGGCGGCGATCACGTGCGGGCTGATCACGGCGGGGATGATGCCGAGCTTGACCTCGGTCAGCGAGAACTGCACGTCGAAGGTGGCGATGGCGATGTCGCAGCAGGCCACCAGGCCGACGCCGCCGCCGTAGGCCGGCCCCTGGATGCGGGCGATGGTCGGCTTCGGACACTGCGCCAGGCGCCGCAGCATGTCGGCCAGCGCGCGCGAATCGCGAAGGTTCTCCTCGCTGCCATAGCCGGCGGCGCGCTTCATCCAGTTGAGGTCGGCGCCGGCGCAGAAGCTTTTTCCCGTGCTGGAGATCACCAGCACGCGCACCACGGGATCGGCCGCCATGCGGTCGATGGCGTCGGAAAGCTCCGCGATCAGGCCGTCGTCGAAGGCGTTGTGCCTTTCGGGCCGGTTGAGGGTGATGATGCCGACGCCGAGGTCGATTTCGGTAACGATGTTGTTGTACATGGATTCACCTTACATGCGGAACACGCCGAACTTGGTCGGCAGGATCGGTGCGTTCAATGAGGCCGAGATGCCGAGGCCGAGCGTGCGCCGCGTCTGCGCCGGGTCGAGGATGCCGTCGTCCCAGATGCGCGCCGTGGCGTAGTAGGGGTGGCCCTGGGTTTCGTACTGGGCGCGGATCGGCGCGCGGAAGGACTCTTCGTCTTCCTTGCTCCATTCCTTGCCGGCCAGTTCCATGCCGTCGCGCTTGATGGTGGACAGCACCGAGGCGGCCTGCTCGCCGCCCATCACGCTGATGCGCGCGTTGGGCCACATCCAGAGCATGCGCGGGCTGTAGGCACGGCCGCACATGCCGTAGTTGCCTGCGCCGAAACTGCCGCCGATGATCATGGTGAATTTAGGCACCTGGGTCGTCGCCACGGCGGTGACCATCTTCGCGCCATCCTTGGCGATGCCGCCGTTCTCGTACTTGCGGCCGACCATGAAGCCGGTGATGTTCTGCAGGAACAGGAGCGGAATGCCGCGCTGCGAGCACAGTTCGATGAAGTGCGCGCCCTTCTGCGCCGATTCGCCGAACAGGATGCCGTTGTTGGCGACGATGCCCAGCGGATAGCCGTGCAGGCGGGCGAAGCCGGTGACCAGCGTGGTGCCGTAGCGCGACTTGAATTCGTCGAAGCGCGAACCATCGACAATGCGCGCGATGACTTCGCGCACGTCGTAGGGCTTCTTGGTATCGAAGGGGATCACGCCCCAGAGTTCGCTCGGATCGTAGAGCGGCTCTTCCGGCGTCGCGAGGTCGAGCGACACCGGCTTTTGCCAGTTGAGGTTGCCGACGATGCGCCGCGCGATGGACAGCGCGTGGTGGTCGTTCTCGGCGAGGTGGTCGCAAACGCCGGAGATGCGCGTATGCACGTCGCCGCCGCCGAGGTCTTCGGCACTGACCACTTCGCCGGTGGCGGCCTTCACCAGCGGCGGGCCGCCGAGGAAGATGGTGCCCTGGTTCTTGACGATGACCGATTCGTCGGACATGGCCGGCATATAGGCGCCGCCGGCGGTGCAGGAGCCCATGACGATGCCGATCTGCGGGATGCCCAGCGCCGACATGTTGGCCTGGTTGAAGAAGATGCGGCCGAAATGATCACGGTCGGGAAAGACCTCGTCCTGTGTCGGCAGGTTGGCGCCGCCCGAATCTACCAGGTAGATGCAGGGCAGGCGGTTCTGCAGCGCGATTTCCTGCGCGCGCAAATGTTTCTTCACCGTGAGCGGGAAATAGGAGCCGCCCTTCACCGTCGCGTCGTTGGCGACGATCATGCATTCGACGCCCTGGACCCGGCCGATGCCGGTGACGACGCCGGCCGAAGCGACATCGCCGCTGTACATACCGTAAGCGGCCAGCGCGGAGAACTCGAGGAAGGGCGCGCCCGGGTCTACCAGTGCGTTGATCCTTTCCCTGGGCAGCAGCTTGCCGCGCGCCTTGTGCTTGGCCGCCGTCTCCGGCGAGCCGCCGCCCGAAACGGCAACAGTCTTGTCGCGCAGGTCGTCGACCAGCGCACTCATCGCCGCGGCATTGGCCTTGTACTCCTCGCTGCGCGTATTGAGCTTCGATTTGATGACACTCACTCGGAATCCTCCGTTTTCAACCTTCGCGATGCGTGGGCGCACCGCCGTTGCGAGGGGCTTGCGGGCCCCTCCCTGTCTTCGAACCTATCGTGCTTCCGGCGCAATCCCCCTGATCGACTCAACGAAGCGCGCATGCGCCTGAGGATCCACCGGCCGGTGTTTGACCACCGTGCTCGCCGGGTCCTTGCCCAGAAAATTGTCGTTCTTCCAGTTGTGCGCCGGCCTCACCGGGCGCGGCGCGAAGCCACCGCCGCAGTTGGGACAGACGTTGCCGAGGATCGTGTCCACGCATTCGGTGCAGAAGGTGCATTCGTAGGAACAGATGCGCGCGTCCAGCGCCGCCGGCGGCAGCGGCTTGTTGCAGTGTTCGCAGTTCGGCCTGAGTTCGAGCATGACGAAATCCTCCCGGTGCGGCGTCAGAAGCCGCCAGTCTCCAGCCACTTGTCGATTTGCGGCAAGCGGTCGGCGCCCCAGAAGGGTTCGCCGTCCACCATGAAGTACGGTGCGCCGAACATGCCCTGGGCAATCGCCGCATCGGTTTCCTGCTTGACGCGATCCTTGATCTCCGGCGTGGCGATGGCCGCGGCGAAGGCATCGCGGTCGATGCCGAGCTGGTCGACAATCTCCAGCACCACTGGCGTTTCGCTGATGTCGCGGCTGTCGACCCAGTAGGCGCGGAATACCGCATGGGCGAACTCGCGCGCCTTGGCGCAATCCTGCCCGTGTAGCCAGTAGTAGCCGCGCGCCGCGGCCAGCGTCGCGATCGGGAACTTCGGCGGGAACGTGTAGGGAATGCCGAGGAAGCGCGCCGAGCGGTCGAAATCGCGCTTGCTGTAGTCGCCCTTGAGCGGAATGGTGACCAATAGCGGCATGCCCGAGGCCTTGAAGGCCGCGCCCAGCATCATCGGCCGCCATTTCACCTTGCGTCCGTGCTTCGCCGCGAGTTCGTCGATGCGTTCGCTGGCGAGGTAGGAATAGGGCGAGGAGAAATCGAACCAGAAGGTGATCGGGTCTTTCATGGCTTTGCTCCATTCCCCCATCCCTCGAGAGGATGGCCGGGCATCAGTTGGTAGGGATGCCGCCATCCCTGCAGCGCCGCGATGCGCGCCGCCCAGTCGCGCAGGTTCGGGTAGTGGTTCCAGTCCACGCCGATCTCCTCGGGCCAGTACACATAGCCGGCCAATGAAAAGTCGGCGATGGTGGCACGGCGGCCGACCACCCAATCGCGGCCGGCAAGGTGGGCGTCGAGCACTTTCCAGCCAGCTTCGGCACGCGCGCGGAACATGGCGAGCATGGCCGGGTCGGTGGCCGGCACGAAATTGCGCAGGTAGCGCAGGGTCGCCGTATAGCTGGTGAACTTGTGGTTGTCGAACAGCGTCCAGCGCAGGATCACGCGCCGCTCCTCGTTGTCCTGCGGGCCGAACCTGCCAAGTGTCTCGGCGAGGTAATCGAGGATCACGCCGGATTGCGAATACACCTTGCCGCGGTGCTCCAGCAGCGGCACTTCGCCCATCACGTTCAGCGCGCGGTATTCCGGCGTCCTGGTCGCGCCCTTGAAGAAATCCACGAAGCGCGGCTCCCAGTCGGCGCCGGACACCGCCAGCATCAGTGCCGCCTTGTAGGCGTTGCCGGATTGGGCGAAGCAGTGAAGAGTGTACTCGGCCATGCGCTTTTCCCGTTTTGTCGATGGATCAATGCACCGCCAGCCCGCAACCGAACTCGTTCGCCACCTGTTGCAGCGCCTTATCCAGTGTCCACAACTGCAGGCGGTCGATCAGCGCGGAAGCAAGCAGATGGCTGTCGACGTAGCCGAGGCCGCGGCCGGCCAGATTGCGCTCGGCGATCAGATGCATTACCTCTTCGTGGCTGGCGCAGTGGCAACGACGCAACTGTTCGAAAATGGCGAGCTTGGTCCGGCTGATTCCACCCAGCACGATTTCCCCGATCACGTAGTCGTGCATCACGACGTCGCCCAGGTTCAGGGGCTCGAGGATGGGCGCATTCTTGTGGCGCAGAAAATCCACCCAGACCGAAGTATCGGCAAGGATTCTCATGGGTTTGCCTTGGCGCGCTTCCTGGCCCGATAGGGTGTTGCCGCTGGTTCCGATACGAAATGAGGCGGTCGGCGACGTGGCGATGCGGCAGCATCAGGCTCCGTACCGACGAGCAATGCAAGCCGCTGTGAGGCGAGGCGATGGCGCATTTCCAGCAAGGCTTCGCGCAGCAACTGGGAGCGGTCGCGAATGCCACTCAACTGTTCGACATCGGCCAGAAGATCTTCATCCAAGGTGACGGTGGTTCTCATCGGATTCTCCAGGGCGTTTTGTATGCATCAAATATAGCACCAAATGATGCTGATCATGATGCATCGCCCAGCGACCTGCCGATGACCAAGCGCTGTATGTCGGACGCGCCCTCGTAGATCTGGCAGACGCGCACGTCGCGGTAGATGCGCTCGACCGGGAAGTCGCTTACGTAGCCGTAGCCGCCATGAATCTGGATGGCATCGGAGCAAACCTTCTCCGCCATTTCCGAAGCGAAAAGCTTGGCCATCGAGGCTTCCTTGAGACAGGGGCGGCCGGCGTCGCGCAAGCTCGCGGCGTGGTGCACCATCTGCCGCGCGACCTCGATCTGCGTCGCCATGTCGGCCAGGCGGAAATTCACGGCCTGGTGTTCGAAGATCGGCTTGCCGAAGCTCTCGCGTTCGTGCGCGTAATGCAGCGCCGCTTCGAAGGCCGCGCGCGCCATGCCCACCGCCTGCGCCGAGATGCCGATGCGGCCGCCTTCGAGGTTCGACAGGGCGATGCGATAGCCCTGCCCTTCGCTGCCGAGCAGGTTGCCGGCGGGAATGCGGCAGTTCTCGAACAGGATCTGCGCGGTGTCGGAGGCGTGCTGGCCGAGCTTTTCCTCGACGCGGGCGACGATGTAACCCGGCGTGTCGGCCGGCACGATGAACGCCGAAATGCCCTTCTTGCCTGCGCCCGGATCGGTGACGGCGAACACGACCGCGACATTCGCGTTCTTGCCGGTGGTGATGAACTGCTTGACGCCGTTGAGCACCCAGTGGTCGCCATCCTTCACGGCTTTGGTGCGGATCGCGGCGGCGTCGGAGCCGACATGCGGCTCGGTCAGGCAGAAGCAGCCCAGCCATTCGCCGGTCGCCAGCTTCCGCAGGAATTTCTCTTTCTGCGCATCATTGCCGAAGGCGTTGATCGGGCCGCAGACTACCGAGTTCTGCACGCTGACGATGGTCGACACGGCGCCGTCGCCGGCGGCGATCTCCTCCAGCGCCAGCGCCAGCGAGACGTAATCCAGGCCGGCGCCACCCCACTGCTCGGGCACCACCATGCCGCATACGCCAAGTTCGCCCAGCGCGCGCAACTCCTCGCGCGGGAAGTGGCAAGTGCGGTCCCATTCGGCGGACTTGGGCGCCAGTTGCTCGCGCGCGAAATCGCGCAGCATGTCGCGGATCTGTTCCTGTTCCGGGCTCAGTACCATCTCAGTAATCCTTGTATGACTTGCTGCCGGGAATCGGCTCGCCGGAATCGCGCAGGCGCACGGCCTCCTTGTAGCCCTTCTCCTCGGCGTAGTGCTTGAACCACTGACCCTCGGGCGAGTGGCGCGTGATGCCGTCGAACAGCGTGGCGATCATCTGGGTGTTGGCCAGGCCCATGTTGTCGTAGGCCTGGTTGATCATCAGCTTCTGCATCATGAGCTGGTTCTTCGGCACGCCGGCCATGCGATTGGCCAGTTTCAGCACCGTGTCTTCCAGTTCGGCTTCCGGCACGGCGTCAATCACCAGGCCCCACTCCTTCGCCGTCCTGCCGTCGATGGTGTCGCCGGTCAAGAGCATGCGCTTGGCCTTCTCGGCGCCGAGGCGATAAACCCACATCGCCGTGGTCGGGCAACCCCAGACGCGCGCCGGCATGTAGCCGATCTTCGCATCCTCGGCCATCACCACCAGGTCGCAGCACAGCGCGATGTCGCTGCCGCCGGCGACGGCGAAGCCCTGCACCTTGCAGATGGTCGGCTTGTGGCTGCGCCAGAGGCTGAAGAAGTCGTCAGTGAAACCCTTCATGGCACGGTAATCGACCATCGGATCCCAGGGCATGGATTGGGTGCAGGGTGTATCGACGTCGGCCTCGGCAAAATCCTTCAGGTCGTAGCCGGAACAGAAGGCACGCCCGGCGCCCTGCAGGATGATGACGTGGATTTCGTCATCGGCATTGGCGCGATCGACGGCGATGCGAATCTCGCGCGGCATCGCCGGGACGATGGCATTGAGCCGCTCGGGCCGGTTGAGCGTGATACGCGCAATGCGCCCCTCGGTGCTGTAGGTGAGGGTCTGCAGGGTCATGGCGGTTAGATGAGTTCGATGCCGACGGCGGTCGCCTCGCCGCCGCCGATGCAGAGGCTGGCGACGCCGCGCTTCTTGCCTTGCTGCTTCAGTGCGCCGATCAGGGTCACAATGACGCGAGCGCCGGAGGCGCCGATCGGGTGACCCAGGGCGCAGGCGCCGCCATGCACGTTGACC
>JBIKLV010000086.1:0-15417 GCA_044359585.1 Sulfuritalea sp.
CAGCACCGTCGTGATCGCCGCCGTCAATGTCGTCTTGCCATGGTCAACGTGACCAATCGTCCCCACGTTCACGTGCGGCTTCGTACGCTCAAATTTGCCTTTTGCCATTTCTGCTTTCCTTAAAGAACGATTGTTAGTCGATCACTTCTTGTTGATGACTGCTTCGGCGACATTCTTCGGCGCCTCGGTGTAGTGCTTGAATTCCATGGAATAGGTGGCGCGGCCTTGCGACAAGGAGCGCAACTGAGTGGAGTAACCGAACATTTCCGCAAGAGGGACCTCGGCCTTGATCAGCTTGATGCCTCCGACCTGGTCTTCCATGCCATGGACGATGCCACGACGGCCAGACAAGTCGCCCATGACGTTACCCATGTAGTCCTCGGGCGTCTCCACCTCGACAGCCATCATCGGCTCCAACAGCACGGGGCTGGCTTTGCGCATGGCGTCCTTGAATGCCATCGATGCGGCCATCTTGAAGGCGTTTTCGTTGGAGTCTACGTCGTGGTAGGAGCCATCGAACAGGGTGACCTTGACATCGACCACCGGGAAGCCTGCGAGCACGCCATTCGGAAGCGTGTCCCGGAGACCCTTTTCCACTGCGGGAATGAATTCGCGGGGCACAGAGCCGCCCTTGATCATGTCGACAAACTCGAATCCCTTGCCGGCCTCGTTCGGCTCCAGCTTGATCCAGACGTGGCCATACTGGCCGCGGCCACCGGACTGCTTGACGAACTTGCCTTCCTGCTCCACCGACTTGCGAACGGCTTCGCGATAGGCCACCTGCGGCGCACCGACGTTGGCTTCGACGCCGAACTCGCGACGCATGCGATCGACAAGAATTTCCAGGTGCAGTTCGCCCATGCCGGAAATGATGGTCTGACCGGATTCCTCGTCCGTGCGAACGCGGAAGGACGGGTCTTCCTGCGCCAGGCGATTCAGGGCGATGCCCATCTTCTCCTGGTCGGCCTTGGTCTTGGGCTCGACGGCGACGTGGATCACAGGCTCGGGGAACACCATGCGCTCGAGCGTGATGACATGGGCGGGGTCGCACAGGGTCTCGCCCGTGGTCGCCTCCTTCAGACCCACCGCAGCGGCGATGTCGCCGGCGAACACTTCCTTGATTTCCTCACGCTGGTTGGCGTGCATCTGCAGAATCCGTCCGAGGCGCTCCTTGCGGCCCTTGATCGGGTTGTAGATGGTGTCGCCGGTCTTGACCGTGCCGGAATAGACGCGGAAGAAGGTCAATTGGCCGACATAGGGGTCGGTCATGATCTTGAACGCCAGAGCGGCAAACGGGTCGGTATCGTTCGGCTTGCGCTCGCCCGGCGTCTCGTTCTCGAGGATGCCATCGACCGGCGGGATATCTGTCGGTGCCGGCAGGTATTCAATGACGGCATCCAGCATCGCCTGCACGCCTTTGTTCTTGAAAGCAGAGCCGCACAACATGGGTACGATTTCAGCAGCCAGGGTGCGGGTGCGCAAACCCAGTTTGATTTCCTCTTCGGTCAGTTCGCCGCTCTCGAGGTACTTGTTCATCAGATCCTCGGAGGCTTCGGCAGCGGCCTCGACCATCTTTTCGCGCCACTCGTCGGCCGTAGCTTTCAGGTCTGCAGGAATGTCCCGGTAGTCAAACTTGATCCCCTGACTTGCCTCATCCCAGAAAATGGCCTTCATCTTGACCAGATCAACCACGCCCTCGAACTTCTCCTCGGCTCCGATCGGAATCTGCAACGGTATGGGATTGGCCTTGAGGCGCATGCGCATCTGGTCATGGACCTTGAAGAAGTCGGCGCCCTGACGGTCCATCTTGTTCACAAAGGCCAGTCGTGGCACACCGTAACGGTTGGCCTGGCGCCAAACGGTCTCGGACTGGGGCTGTACGCCACCCACTGCACAATAGACCATGCAGGCGCCATCCAGCACCCGCATGGAGCGCTCCACCTCGATCGTGAAGTCGACGTGCCCCGGGGTGTCGATGATATTGACGCGATGCTCGGGGAAGTTCGCGCCCATGCCCTTCCAGAAACAGGTAGTGGCAGCCGAGGTAATGGTGATGCCACGTTCCTGCTCCTGCTCCATCCAGTCCATGGTGGCCGCGCCGTCATGAACCTCGCCAATCTTGTGATTGACCCCCGTGTAGAACAAAATCCGCTCGGTGGTGGTGGTCTTGCCGGCATCGATGTGTGCCGAAATGCCGATGTTGCGATAGCGCTCGATAGGAGTCTTGCGGGCCACTTGATTTACCTGCCTTATCTAAACCAAACCGCCATGAGGCCTCGTTGTATAACGAAGCGACAGGGCGGCAGACAAAAACGAAAGCCTCGCCGGACACCCGGCAAGGCGCGACACTGCTTAGAAACGGAAATGCGAAAACGCCTTGTTGGCTTCGGCCATGCGGTGAACTTCTTCACGCTTCTTCATCGCCGCACCGCGCCCCTCGGAAGCCTCGAGCAGTTCGGCAGCCAGACGCTGCCCCATCGACTTCTCGCTGCGCTTGCGCGCCGCTTCACGAAGCCAGCGCATCGACAAGGCCATGCGACGGGATGGGCGCACCTCAACCGGCACCTGATAGTTGGCACCACCGACGCGACGGCTCTTGACTTCGACCAGGGGCTTGACGTTATTCACCGCCAGAGTGAACACCTCCAACGGGTCCTTGCCGCTCTTCGTTTGAATTTGCGAGAAGGCGCCGTAAATGATCCGCTCGGCAACCGACTTCTTGCCGCTGGCCATCAGCACATTGACGAACTTGGAAAGATCAACGCTGCCGAACTTGGGATCGGGCAGGATGTCACGTTTGGGAACTTCACGACGACGGGGCATGGTATCTCCTTAAGTCCCGGATCAGGCGGCCTTGGGCCGCTTGGCGCCGTACTTGGAACGGCTTTGCTTGCGGTCCTTGACACCCTGGGTGTCTAGGCTGCCGCGCACGATGTGGTAGCGAACGCCGGGCAAGTCCTTGACCCGACCGCCGCGAATGAGGACCACCGAGTGCTCCTGCAGATTGTGGCCTTCGCCGCCAATGTAGGAGATGACCTCGAAGCCGTTGGTCAGCCGCACCTTGGCGACTTTCCGCAGAGCCGAGTTCGGCTTCTTCGGCGTGGTGGTGTAAACGCGAGTGCAGACACCGCGTCGAGCCGGGCTGTTGCCAAGAGCTGGCACCTTGCTTTTCGACTGTGGCGCCTGACGGCCCTTGCGCACGAGTTGATTAATGGTAGGCATGTATATGTCCTGAATGCTGCGCGAAACGCACTGGAAATTGCGAAAAATCGGCCCCTGCCAAGGGCAAAGAGGCCGGATTATAGAATGGTCGCCGACTAGCGTCAACCCGCTTGAGCGTCCTCCGCGGCTACCGGAGTATCTTCCACGGCCACCGGCAGATCGAACAGGCTTTGTGCCTCCGCGCCGCCGGCGGACTGCTTGCGACGGGTGCGGTGGTAGGCCATGCCCGTGCCCGCGGGAATCAGGCGGCCAACGATGACGTTCTCCTTGAGTCCGCGCAACTCGTCCCGCTTGCCCATGATCGCCGCCTCTGTCAAAACGCGGGTCGTTTCCTGGAAAGACGCCGCCGAAATAAAGGAGTCCGTTGACAAACTGGCTTTGGTGATGCCGTGCAGCATGAAGTCGTACATCGTTGGGGTCTTGCCTGCAGCGATCAACCTGTCGTTCTCGTCTAGGACGGCTGCGCGCTCGACCTGCTCTTCCTTGATGAAACTGGAATCGCCCGGGTTCGTGATTACGACACGGCGCAGCATCTGCCGTACGATCACTTCGATGTGCTTGTCGTTGATCTTGACGCCCTGCAAGCGATAGACATCCTGAACTTCGTCAATGATGTACCGCGCCAGCTCCTCGACCCCCTTGAGACGCAGAATGTCATGCGGATCCGCGGGGCCATCAACGATGACCTCACCCTTGTTCACCACTTGGCCGTCATGCGCCATTACATGCTTGTCCTTGGTGATCAGATACTCGTGAGCCGTGCCGTCCGGCTCGGTAATAACCAGGCGTTGTTTGCCCTTGGTGTCCTTGCCGAACGATACGGTGCCGGTGACCTCCGCAAGGACGCCGGCGTCCTTCGGTACGCGGGCCTCGAAAAGCTCGGCAACTCGCGGCAAACCGCCGGTGATGTCGCGCGTCTTGGAGGATTCCTGCGGAATGCGGGCCAGAATGTCGCCGACCGCGACAGCTTGGCCATCTTTCACGGTAATCAGTGAGCCTACCTGGAAGGTTATGGTTACCACATGATCGGTTCCGTGAATCTTTACTTCCTGCCCGGTTTCGTCGATCAGCTTGACTTGCGGTCGCACTCCTTTCGAAGCCTTGGAGCCGCGCTTCGAATCGATTACCACCAACGTCGATAGGCCGGTCACCTCGTCCATCTGCTCGGCAACAGTTGCGTTCTTTTCGACGTTCTCGAATTTGACGGTACCGGCATACTCGGTAACGATCGGGCGCGTGTGCGGGTCCCAAGTGGCAAGTTGCGTTCCAGCCTTGACGGAGTTGCCATCGTCAGCCAGCAAGGTAGCTCCGTAAGGAACCTTGTGACGCTCGCGCTCACGGCCATTGTCGTCCGTGATCATTACTTCGCCAGAACGCGAAATGACGATCTTTTCGCCCTTGGGATTGGTTACGTAACGCATCGTGGCAGTGAAACGGGTGACACCTGTGCTCTTGGCCTCGATGCTGCTCTGCGCCGCAGAGCGCGATGCGGCACCACCAACGTGGAACGTGCGCATCGTCAACTGGGTTCCGGGCTCGCCAATCGACTGCGCGGCAATCACACCGACCGCCTCGCCGGCATTGACCAACGAACCCCGGCCCAAGTCGCGGCCATAGCATTTTGCGCAAAGGCCGTAGCGAGTTTCGCAGGACAGCGGGCTGCGCACACGCACCTCGTCAATATCCAGTGCCTCGATGGCATCGACGGCATCTTCATTGAGCAGGGAACCGGCCGCAAACAATACATCCTGCGTTTCCGGATGAATAACATCGTTGGTCACTACACGGCCGAGAATGCGCTCGCGCAGCGGCTCGATAACTTCACCGCCCTCGACCAGCGCTTTCATTGCGAATCCGTTTTGCGTTCCGCAGTCATCTTCGATGACAACCAGATCCTGGGTCACGTCCACCAGTCGCCGTGTTAGGTAACCCGAATTGGCAGTTTTCAGCGCCGTATCAGCCAGACCCTTGCGTGCGCCGTGAGTCGAAATGAAGTATTGCAATACATTAAGACCCTCGCGGAAGTTCGAGGTGATGGGAGTCTCGATGATCGAGCCATCCGGCTTCGCCATCAGGCCACGCATGCCGGCCAACTGGCGAATCTGGGCGGCAGAACCGCGAGCACCCGAGTCAGCCATCATGTAAATGGAATTAAAGGATTCCTGACTCACCGTCTTGCCATCAGCCCCGATAACGGTCTGGTGCGCGAGCTGGTCCATCATGGCCTTCGCCACCTGATCACCGGCCCGACCCCAGATGTCGACCACCTTGTTGTAGCGTTCGCCAACCGTTACGAGACCCGAGGTGTATTGCTTCTCGATTTCCTTCACCTCGGCCTCAGCAGCCGCAATCAGGCTGTGCTTCTGCGTCGGCACCAGCATGTCGTCGACGCAGATCGAAATGCCGGCACGGGTCGCCAGACGGAAACCTGCCTGCATCAGTTGATCGGCGAACACCACGGTTTCCTTGAGGCCACAGCGGCGGAAACTCTCGTCGATCAGCTTGGAGATTTCCTTTTTCTTTAACGGCTTGTCAATCACCTTGAACGGGAGTCCACGCGGGAGAATTTCGGACAGCAGGGCACGTCCAGCGGTCGTCGAATAGCGTGTGATCTTGGGCTGCCACTGCTTGTCCGCGTCCAACTCGAACTCGCGGATGCGAACAGAAATTCGGGCGTGCAGGTCGATCTGGCGCGAGTCGATCGCGCGGGTGATCTCGGCGATGTCGGTGAAGATCATGCCATTGCCGCGTGCCGACACATTCTCGCGCGTGGCGTAATACAGGCCCAGCACGACGTCCTGTGAAGGCACGATGATCGGCTGACCGTTCGCGGGCGATAGCACGTTGTTCGACGCCAGCATCAGCGTGCGGGCTTCCATCTGCGCTTCCAGCGACAGCGGAATGTGCACGGCCATCTGGTCGCCGTCAAAGTCGGCGTTGAAGGCCACGCAGACCAGCGGATGCAGTTGGATCGCCTTGCCCTCGATCAGCGTCGGCTCGAAGGCCTGGATACCGAGGCGGTGCAGGGTCGGGGCACGGTTCAGCATCACCGGATGTTCGCGGATGACTTCTTCGAGAATGTCCCAGACCACCGGGGTTTCGGCTTCGACTTCCTTCTTGGCCGCCTTGATCGTGCTGGCGATGCCCATCTTTTCGAGGCGCTCGAAGATGAAGGGCTTGAACAATTCGAGCGCCATCTTCTTCGGCAGGCCGCACTGGTGCAGCTTGAGCTGCGGGCCGACGACGATGACAGAACGACCCGAATAATCGACGCGTTTGCCCAGCAGGTTCTGGCGGAAGCGGCCGCCCTTGCCCTTGATCATGTCGGCCAGGGACTTCAACGGACGCTTGTTGGCGCCCGTCATGGCCTTGCCGCGGCGACCGTTATCGAGCAGCGAATCGACGGCCTCCTGCAGCATGCGCTTTTCGTTGCGCACGATGATGTCCGGCGCCTTCAGTTCGAGCAGGCGCTTGAGGCGGTTGTTGCGGTTGATGACCCGGCGATATAGGTCGTTGAGGTCAGAGGTCGCAAAGCGTCCGCCATCCAGCGGCACCAAGGGGCGCAAATCCGGCGGCAGCACCGGCAATACTTCGAGAATCATCCACTCCGGCTTGATGCCGGACTGCTGGAAGCCTTCGAGCACCTTGAGGCGCTTCGAAATCTTCTTGCTCTTGGCTTCGGAACCGGTGGTTTCCAGTTCCTGGCGCAGGGTCTCGACCTGACGGTTGAGGTCAAGGGTGCGCAGCAGTTCGCGCACGCCCTCGGCGCCCATCACCGCCGTAAAGTCGTCGCCATATTCTTCGACCTTGGCGAGGTAGTCGTCCTCGGTCAGTAGTTGCGCGCGGTTGAGCGGGGTCATGCCAGGATCTACGACGACAAAGGCTTCGAAGTAGAGCACGCGCTCGATGTCGCGCAGGGTCATGTCGAGCACCATGCCGAGGCGGCTGGGCAGGCTCTTGAGGAACCAGATGTGCGCGGTCGGCGAGGCGAGCTCGATGTGGCCCATGCGCTCGCGGCGCACCTTCGACTGGGTAACTTCGACACCGCACTTTTCGCAGATGACGCCGCGATGCTTGAGGCGCTTGTACTTGCCGCAGAGGCACTCGTAGTCCTTGACCGGCCCGAAGATCTTGGCGCAGAACAGGCCGTCGCGCTCCGGCTTGAAGGTACGGTAGTTGATGGTTTCCGGCTTCTTGACTTCACCATACGACCAGGAACGGATCTTGTCCGGGGAGGCCAGACCGATCGTGATCGCGTCGAACTCCTCTTCGGCCGCCAGGTTCTGCTTGAACAGGTCTGCAAACAGGCTTTTCATGTGTAATTTCTCCTAGGGGCTTTGGCGGCTCAGTAACGCTCGAGATCGATGTCGATCGCCAGCGAACGGATTTCCTTGACCAGCACGTTGAAAGATTCCGGCATGCCGGCGTCGATCTTGTGCTCGCCCTTGACGATGTTTTCGTACACTTTGGTCCGGCCATTGACGTCGTCCGACTTGACCGTAAGCATTTCCTGCAGGACATAGGCAGCGCCGTAGGCTTCGAGCGCCCAAACTTCCATTTCGCCGAAGCGCTGGCCGCCGAACTGCGCCTTGCCGCCCAACGGCTGCTGGGTAACCAGGCTGTACGGACCAGTGGAACGCGCATGCATCTTGTCATCGACCAGGTGGTGGAGTTTCAGCACATGCATGTAGCCGACGGTCACCTGGCGCTCGAAAGACTCGCCGGTACGCCCGTCGAACAGCTCTACCTGTCCGTTGCTCGGCAGGCCGGCAAGCTCCAGCATGGCCTTGATTTCGGACTCGTGTGCGCCGTCGAAAACCGGTGTCGCAAACGGTACGCCGCTCTGGAGGTTCTCGGCCAACTCGACAACTTCCTTTTCGGTCAGGCCGTCGATGTCCTCGCTGCGCCCGGACGAGTTGTAGATCTTGTTCATGAACTTGCGGATTTCTGCCGCGGCGACCTGCTTGCGCAGCATCTCGCCGATCCTGTGGCCCAATCCCTTGGCAGCCCAGCCGAGGTGGGTTTCCAGAATCTGGCCGATGTTCATCCGCGACGGAACGCCCAGCGGGTTGAGCACGATGTCCATCGGCGTGCCATCCGCCATATGCGGCATGTCCTCGATCGGAACGATCTTGGATACCACACCCTTGTTGCCGTGCCGACCAGCCATCTTGTCGCCCGGTTGCAGGCGACGCTTGACGGCCAGATACACCTTCACCATCTTCTGCACGCCCGGCGGCAGTTCGTCGCCCTGCGTCAGCTTCTTGCGCTTGGCTTCGAAAGCGACATCGAAATCCTTGCGGGTCTGCTCCAGGCTGTCGCGCAGGTTCTCGAGTTGTTGCTGTGCATCTTCGTCGACCAGCGAGATGTCGAACCAGTGATAGTGCTCGACGGACTCGAGATAGGCCTTGGTGATCTTGGTGCCCTTGACGAGCTTCTTCGGGCCCTTGGCCGCGACGCGATTGGTCAGCAGCTTCTCGATACGGGAGAAGGTGTCCCGTTCGACGATACGCATCTGGTCGGCCAGATCCTGCTTGTAGCCCTTGAGCATGTCGTCGATGATCGACTGGGCGCGCTTGTCGCGCTCGATGCCCTCGCGGGTAAATACCTGAACGTCGATCACGGTCCCGATCATGCCCGAGGGAACGCGCAACGACGTGTCCTTCACGTCCGATGCCTTCTCGCCGAAGATGGCGCGAAGCAGCTTTTCTTCGGGCGTCAGCTGGGTTTCGCCCTTGGGGGTGACTTTGCCTACCAGCACATCACCGGCTTCGACCTCGGCACCAATGTAAACGATGCCGGATTCGTCGAGACGTCCCAATTGGGACTCGCCCAGGGTAGCGATGTCGCGGGTTATTTCTTCGGCACCGAGCTTGGTATCACGCGCGACGACGGTCAGTTCTTCGATATGCACCGAGGTAAACCGGTCATCGGCAACGACGCGCTCCGAGATCAGGATCGAATCCTCGAAGTTGTAGCCGTTCCAGGGCATGAAGGCCACCAGCATGTTCTGCCCCAACGCCAACTCGCCCAGGTCGGTGGATGCGCCGTCGGCAACCACGTCACCCTTGGCAATCAGGTCCCCGACCTTGACGATGGGGCGCTGGTTGATGTTGGTATTCTGGTTGGAACGCGTGTACTTGATCAGGTTGTAGATATCTACACCGACCTCGCCGGGTACCGTCTCGGCATCATTGACACGGACCACGATGCGGTTGGCATCGATGTAATCCACGACGCCGCCACGCAGCGCCTGCACTGCAGTACCGGAGTCGACGGCGACAGTGCGCTCGATGCCGGTGCCGACCAGGGCCTTCTCGGGACGCAGGCAGGGTACGGCCTGACGTTGCATGTTGGCGCCCATCAATGCGCGGTTGGCGTCGTCGTGCTCAAGGAACGGGATCAGGGATGCCGCAACCGAAACGATCTGGCTCGGAGCCACGTCCATGTACTGGACCTCCGGCGGTTCCTTCAGCTCGAATTCGCCCTTGAAGCGACAGGACACCAGCGCGTCGGTAAGTTTGCCCTTCTTGTCCAGTTGGGCATTGGCCTGTGCGATAACGTACTTGCCTTCCTCGATCGCGGAGAGGTACTCGATCTCGTCCGTGACGTGGCTGCCATTCACCTTGCGGTAGGGCGTCTCCATGAATCCATATTCGTTGGTGCGGGCGTACAGCGCCAAGGAATTAATCAGACCGATGTTCGGGCCTTCCGGAGTTTCGATCGGACAAACGCGGCCGTAGTGCGTCGGATGTACGTCGCGAACTTCGAATCCGGCGCGTTCGCGGGTCAACCCGCCCGGACCCAGCGCCGAAACGCGACGCTTGTGCGTGATCTCCGACAGCGGATTGGTCTGGTCCATGAACTGCGAAAGCTGGCTGGAGCCGAAGAACTCCTTGATCGCCGCAGAGATCGGCTTGGCGTTGATCAGGTCGTGCGGCATCAGGTTGTCGCTTTCGGCCTGATTCAGGCGCTCCTTGACGGCGCGCTCGACGCGCACCAGACCGGCACGGAACTGGTTCTCGGCAAGTTCGCCGACCGAACGTACGCGGCGATTGCCGAGGTGATCGATGTCATCGACTTCACCACGACCATTTCGCAGTTCAACCAGGATGCGGACTACATCGACGATGTCGTCGTTCGACAGCGTTCCCGCGCCCTGAATTTCGTCGCGACCAACGCGACGATTGAATTTCATGCGGCCCACGGCGGAAAGGTCGTAGCGCTCCTCGGAATAGAACAGGCCGTGGAAGAGGTTTTCGACGGCATCCTCGGTGGGAGGCTCGCCGGGACGCATCATGCGATAAATCGCAACGCGGGAAGCCCACTGGTCGGCCGTCTCGTCGATGCGCAGGGTCGAGGATATATAGGCGCCGCGATCCAGGTCATTTATATACAGGGTCTGCATCTGCTCGATGCCACCGGCGGAAAGCTTCGCGAGCAGGTCCTCGGTGATCTCGTCATTGGCGTTTGCCAGAATCTCGCCCGTTTCCGGATTCACGATATTGTGGGCAACGATCCGGCCCATCATGAAATCGTCTGAAACCAGAATGCGCTTGATGCCGGCCTCGGCCATCTCGCGTATATGCTTGACCGTGATCCGCTTGTCCTTGGCGACAATCAGTTTTCCGGCCTTGTCCAGAATGTCGAGCTTGGCGACTTCGCCCCGCAGGCGTTCCGGGACAACCTCGAAGGAGACACCCTTCTTTGCGAAATGGAAGGTATCGAATTCGAAGAATGTGGCAAGAATCTGCTCGTGCGTCATGCCGATCGACTTGAGCAGGATCGTCACCGGCATCTTGCGGCGGCGGTCGATGCGGAAGTAGAGGATGTCTTTCGGATCGAACTCGAAATCCAGCCAGGAGCCGCGGTAGGGAATGATCCGCGCGGAGAACAGCAGCTTGCCGGAGCTGTGCGTCTTGCCCTTGTCGTGCTCGAAGAACACACCTGGCGAACGGTGCAACTGGGAAACGATGACGCGCTCCGTGCCATTGATGACGAACGAACCCGTGGTGGTCATCAGCGGAATTTCGCCCATGTAGAGCGGCTGGTCTTCCTTGACTTCCTTGACCGCCTTGGTGTCGCGGTCCAGAAGTTCGAGGCGGACCTTGGCGCGCAGCGGACTGGCAAAAGTCAGTCCGCGCTGCTGGCATTCCTTGACATCGAAGGTCGGCTCGCCGAGCATGAACTCGACGAAGTGAAGGCGGGCATTCCCCGAATGAGCAACGATCGGGAAGATCGACGTGAACGCCGCCTGCAGCCCTTCGTTGCGGCGCTGTGCCGGCGGCACATCCGCTTGCAGAAAGCGCGTATAGGATTCAATCTGCGTGGCCAGCAGGAAGGGAACGTCAAGGACGTTGGCCCGCTTGGCAAAGCTTTTGCGAATGCGCTTTTTTTCGGTGTAGGAATAGGCCATGGTGGCTCCGTTCAGGATTCAGACGTCAAGGTCAAAAGACAGGGCTGAAGCAAACTAGTTCAGCGCTCTCGTCTGACTTCCACGTCAATTGCTGGAGATACTGCTTCGTTACGTGTTCCCGCAAGCACAAAAGCGGGTTGGCGGACCTGCCGCCAACCCGCGATCAAAACGAGATTACTTGACTTCGACTTTGGCGCCCGCGTCTTCAAGCTGCTTCTTGAGCGCTTCTGCGTCGGCCTTGCTGATGCCTTCCTTTACAGCCTTCGGTGCGCCATCAACCAGATCCTTGGCTTCCTTGAGGCCGAGGCCCGTGGCAGCACGAACGACCTTGATCGCCTCGACCTTCTTCTCACCCGCGGCAAGCAGCATGACGGTGAATTCGGTCTGCTCCTCCACAACGGCGGCGGCACCGGCAGCGGGAGCGGCGACGGCAACAGCCGCAGCGGCGGCGGAAACGCCGAACTTCTCTTCCATTTCCTTGATCAGTTCGGACAGGTCCAGAACGGTCATGCCAGCGATGGCATCAAGTATTTCAGCTTTGCTTACAGCCATGATTACAACTCCTGAATGAATGATTGCTTCAATAAAAAACGATTACGCAGTCTCTTTGGCGTCGCGCACGGCGGCGAGGCCCCGGACAAACTTCGTCGGGATCTCGTTCAAGGTGCGGACGAACTGGGTGATCGGTGCCTGCATGGTGCCGAGGAGCTTGGACAACAACTCCTCACGGCTCGGCATCGTCGCCAGCGCCTTGACACCAGCCACGTCGAGGACGTAGTTGGGCATTGCGCCGACCTTGATGGTGAGCTTGTCGTTACCCTTGGCGAAGTCGTTGAGCAGCTTGGCAGCAGCCACCGGATCCCTGGAAATGCCATAAATCAGGGGACCGGCCAGCTTGGCGGACAAGCCTTCGAACGGGGTGCCAGCTACGGCACGACGCACAAGGGTATTTTTTACAACACGCAGGTACACACCGGACTTGCGCGCGGTAGCGCGCAGTGCGGTGAGATCAACCACTCCGAGACCACGGTACTCTGCAGCGATGATCGACTGGGCATTCGCGATTTCCGCGGACACTTCGGCAACTACCGCCTTCTTGTCGTCAAGATTGAGACTCACGGTCAACTCCTTTTAAACCCCAACGCCGAGAAGTCGGCGCTGGTGATACGGCGACCTTCATTCAGGAACCTGGATTCCGTCATCGGGTAACGCCATCTACGCCGGCTTTGCAACGATGTTCCGTCGCCTCGATTAAGTCCTCGCGGACACCTGCGGTCTTTGATAACCTGCCGCGCTGTTCGCCATACCGCGCGAACGCCGCAGCAGCCCAAAGTTCTATGCTTGCGCTGACAGGCTGGCCTGGTCGACGCGGACGCCGGCGCCCATGGTGCTGGACAGCGACACTTTCTTCAGATACACACCTTTGGAAGCAGCCGGCTTGGCCTTCTGCAGCGCCTCGATCAGGGCCGAGAGGTTCGTCTTCAGCGAATCGACGCTGAACGACGCACGTCCGATGGTGCAATGGATGATGCCGGCCTTGTCGGTGCGGTATTGCACCTGGCCCGCCTTGGCGTTCTTCACTGCGGTGGTGACGTCCATGGTGACCGTGCCCACCTTCGGGTTCGGCATCAGGCCGCGCGGGCCGAGAATCTGACCGAGGGCTCCGACCACCTTCATGGCGTCGGGCGTGGCGATCACGATGTCGAAGTTCATGTTGCCGGCCTTGACATCGGCAGCCAGGTCGTCGAAACCGACCACGTCGGCGCCGGCGGCCCTGGCATCCTCTGCCTTGGCGCCCTGCGCGAACACGGCGACGCGAACGGTCTTGCCCGTGCCGGCCGGCAATACGACGGAGCCACGCACCAGTTGGTCGGACTTCTTGGCATCGACGCCCAGATTGACGGAAACGTCGATCGACTCGTCAAACTTAGCGGTCGCACATTCCTTAACCAGGTTCAGCGCATCCCCGATCGGATAGGCCTTGTCGCGGTCGACCTTGGCCAGGACCGCTTCTACGCGCTTGGATTTCTTCGCCATGATCAGAGTCCCTCTACGGTGATGCCCATGCTGCGAGCCGAACCCGCAATGGTGCGTACTGCTGCGTCGAGATCGGCAGCGGTCAAATCCTTCATTTTGGTCTTGGCGATTTCCTCGGCCTGGGCACGAGTGATCTTGCCAACCTTGTCGGTATGGGGCTTGGGCGAACCCTTGGTGATGCCAGCCGCCTTCTTGATCAGAATGGTCGCCGGCGGCGTCTTCATGATGAAGGTGAAGCTCTTGTCGGCGAACGCCGTGATCACCACCGGAATCGGCAGGCCCGGCTCCAGACCCTGGGTCTGGGCGTTGAAGGCCTTGCAGAATTCCATGATGTTGAGGCCGCGCTGGCCTAGTGCCGGACCGATGGGGGGCGAGGGATTGGCCTTGCCTGCCGGTACCTGCAGCTTGATGTAACCGATTATCTTCTTTGCCATGAAGGCTCCTGATCAAAGTGAGTCGTAACGCGCTTTCATGCACCCAAACGGGCGAACTACTTGCGCTCCTCGTTGCCGCCGAACTACCCGATCCAGCCGCGGCGGCGCGGCCTCGAAACCCTAGGCCTTTTCGACCTGTGCAAATTCCAGTTCCACAGGCGTAGCGCGACCGAAGATGGTCACGGAGACACGCAGGCGGCTCTTTTCGTAATTGACTTCTTCGACGTTGCCGTTGAAATCGGTGAACGGGCCTTCCTTGATGCGAACCATCTCGCCAACCTCGAACAGCACCTTGGGCCGCGGCTTTTCGACGCCGTCCTGCACCTGCTGCATGATCTTGTTGACCTCCTTTTCGGAGATCGGGGTCGGTTTGGTCGATGTTCCGCCAACGAAGCCCGTGACCTTCGGCGTGCTCTTGACGAGGTGCCAGGAATCGTCGTCCATGTCCATCTCGACCAGAACGTAGCCGGGGAAGAACTTCCGCTCGGAAATGCTCTTCTGGCCGTTCTTCATCTCGATGACTTCCTCGACCGGAACCAGCACCTGACCGAACTTGTCCTGCATCGATGCGCGGGCTATGCGCTCGATAAGCGCGCGCTGAACCGATTTCTCGAAACCGGAATAGGCGTGAACGACGTACCAGCGTTTTGTCATGATTTTTTCCAGCCCAGAACCAGGTCGTACAGCACCCATTCGAGGGTCTTGTCGGTCATCCAGAGCACGATGGCCATGGTCAGCACGAACGCAAACACGATACCCGTGGTCTGCAATGTTTCCTTGCGCGACGGCCAGACCACCTTCTTCGTCTCAACCACGGTCTCCTGGCTGAATTCGAAGAAGCGCTGTCCCTGTGCGGTAAACCAGGCGACAGCGATTCCCGCAGCCAATCCGGCGAGCACCGACAGCACGCGCAAAATCATCGGCTGGTCGCGGAGGAGGTAGAACCCGGCCACGCCGGCGGCCAACAACAACAGCGCCAGCAGGAACTTCAGTTTATCGGCCATAAAGTATTCAGTTGTTGCGCAATTGCTTCAAATCAGTGGCAGGGGCGGAGGGAATCGAACCCCCAACCTGCGGTTTTGGAGACCGCCGCTCTGCCAATTGAGCTACACCCCTGCAGCAGAGACTACAGGGCGACACCTCGTTGCCGATGTGCCGCCCACCTGTGAAAGCCGCGCGTTGTTATTCGATGACCTTGGCGACGACACCGGCGCCGACGGTACGACCGCCTTCGCGAATGGCGAAACGCAGGCCTTCTTCCATCGCGATCGGGGCAATCAGCCTCACCACCATCTGCACGTTGTCTCC
>JBIKLV010000087.1:0-15269 GCA_044359585.1 Sulfuritalea sp.
GTTTATCCGGTCCCGATTAAATGGTGGAGGCGGCGGGAATTGAACCCGCGTCCATAAGTGCGCCACATACAGTTCTACATACTTAGCCGCGTCATTTGATTTGACCCGCAACACGCCGACGGACAGGCTGGTTGCAAGCGATTCGCTGGATTTTCGAACCGTGCATCGCGACTCTGCACAGCCTTAGCATCTGTTAATGATCCTGATGCAACTTGCGTTGCCTGGTCCAGATGCAAACCAGTTCAGGAGCCAGCCGCTGTTAAGCGGCTAGAGCGAAACGCTCGTCGTTGGCAGTTAGTGCTTTCCAGATGGATTTACGAGGTACCTGGATCCTCGGTATGCCCTGCATGCTTTGTCACCCATGTCGAAGCCATGTCGCCCCCTGGATGTTGCGTATCAGATGGCGCCGGATACGCGTGTTGCAAGCGGGATTCTAGCGCGTTGCGGCGGCAAGGCCGAGAATATCGCGGGGCGCCTGGGCTATCGCATCGGCGCCCCAGCCGGCCGGCGGCATGCCGTCGCCGAGATAGCCCCATGCAGCGACCACGGTGGTCATGCCCGCCGCGCGTCCAGAGGCGACATCGCGCTCGTCGTCACCGACGTAGATGCACCTGGACGCTGAAATTCCCATCACGGCGCTGGCCAGGTGCATCGGGTCGGCGCTCGGCTTTGCTCGTCGGGCGCTGTCGCCGCAGACGACGCAAATGCAGCGCTGGCGCAAGCCCAGGCCTTCGACCAACGGAATAGCGAACCGCTGCGACTTGTTGGTCACGATTCCCCAGGGAATTCCACGGCTGTCGAGTTCGTCGAGATGCTCCGCCATGCCGTCGAACAGGCGGGTGCCGACACAGAGCGCATCCTGGTAGATCGCCAGAAAGCGCTGCTGCAGGTCGGGATATCGCGGGTCGGTCGGGGCAATGCTCAAGCCGGCGCCGATCATCCCGCGCGCGCCGGAAGACACGTGTGGCCGCAGCATTTCCATCGGCAGTGGCGGGTGTCCCTGCTCGTGCAACAACTGGTTGAGCGCCCCGCCGAGGTCGGGTGCGGTATCGGCCAGCGTCCCGTCGAGGTCGAACAGCACCGCGTCATGCACTGCGTCTGGCCCGTATCAGGTAATTTATGTCGGTGTCGCCGCCAATCACGCCCTGGCGGCTGAACGGGTTGTAGCGCAGGCCGGTAATGTCCAGCACTTCCAGTCCCGCAGCCCGGCACAGGCGGGCCAGTTCGCCCGGCTTGAGGAATCGGGTGTAATCGTGGGTTCCGCGCGGAATCAGGTTGAAAACGTACTCGGCGCCGATCACGGCGAACAGGTATGCCTTGGCGTTGCGGTTGAGTGTGGACAGAAATACCTGCCCACCGGGCTTCACCAGGCGGGCGCAGGCCCCCACGGTGCTGGCCGGATCCGGCACATGCTCCAGCATTTCAAGGCAGGTGACGACATCGAAGCCGGCCGGGTTCTCATCGGCCATGGTTTCCGCGGCGATCAGCCGATAGTCGATCGCATGCCCGCTTTCGTAGAGGTGCAGGCGGGCGATTCCGAGCGCCTTTTCGGACAGGTCGATCCCGGTTACCTGTGCCCCCAGTGCCGCCATGCCTTCGCTGAGCAGTCCGCCACCGCACCCCACATCGATCACGCGCTTGCCCTTGAGCTCGGCGTGGCCGTCGATCCACGCCACTCGGGCGGGATTGATGTCATGCAGGGGACGGAACTCCGAATTCGGATCCCACCAACGATGGGCGGTTTGACTGAACTTGTCGATTTCGTGCTGATCGGCGTTGCTGGTTGAATTCATTTCCAGGTATGGGATGTTCGGATGGCTGGGGGCAAAATTCCTCTGGATACCGTCCGCCCCTCCGGGCGGACATAAAAAAGCCCTGCAGGGCAGGGCTTTTTCGGGAGTCGCTCGGTATTACTGCTTGGTGCCGATGACTTCGATCTCGACGCGACGATCAGGCTGCAGGCAGTCGATGACCTTCTTGCTCTTCGGTCCCTTGCACTGATCGGCCTTGGTGATCGGCTGCTTCTCGCCCTTGCCTTCGGTGTAAACGCGGTTCGGCTCGACGCCCTTGCTCACCAGATAGGCCTTGACGGCTTCGGCACGCTTCTCGGACAGCTTCTGGTTGTAGGCATCGGTGCCAAAACGGTCAGCGTGACCGACGGCGATGATGACTTCGAGCTTGATGCCCTTGATGTCGCCGGCGAGCTTGTCCAGCTTGGCCTTGCCTTCCGAACGCAGGTCAGCCTTGTTGAAGTCGAACAGCGCGTCGGCAGCCAGGGTCACTTTTTGCGCCGCGGGCTTCGGTGCGGCAGCGACGGGGGCGGCGGGGGCGGCGGCAGCCGGAGCGGCGGCAGCCGGAGCGGCCTTCTTCACCAGATCCGGGTCGCATTCCTCGATCGCCATCGCCGGGGTCCAGTAGCCGGTGCGCCAGCACAGGCCAGTGCCGCTCTTCGCTACGTAGCCGCGTTGGTCGATGGCGTAACCGACGGTGCCCTTCATGTCGATTCCGGGTGTTTGGGCCAGGGCGGCAGCGGAAAGTCCGAGCAGAGTGGCGAGCAGCAGAGAATGTTTGGCGCGAGTGATCATTGTTCCCCCTTGTTGGGCTGATGGTGACGGGTGCAGTGTTATTGCGGAATTGGAAGCTTCAATCTTTGATCGCTGATCGCAGCACGGCGTCAGGACGTCAGGCGAGTATGCCACAAACCTGCGACGTCAAGCAATTCCGACATGTCGATTCGTGATGGCACCGCGTTGCACATTGCCAACGCGCCGGCAACCCAGGTGTGGGTAACCTGCTCGCGTCCGGCTGCATACACCAGATGGGAGGCCGGATCGAAGCAGGGTTGCAGCAGCCACTCGTCAAGGCGAATTGCGCACAGGTCGGCAGCCTTGCCCGGCAAAAGTGATCCGATGGTGGCGTCCATGCCCAGCGCGCGGGCACCGCCCAGCGTCGCGGCAAATAGCACGGCGTGGGCATTGAGCGCCTCGGCGTCCTGGCTGGCACCCTTGGCCAGCAGGGCGGCGTGTCGCATTTCCTGAAAGAGGTCGAGGCGGTTGTTGGATGCCGCACCGTCCGTGCCGAGGCCGAAATTCAGCCTGCGCGCCTGCACTGCCGCCATCGGCGGGATCCCGCTACCGAGCTTCATGTTCGAAGTCGGGCAATGGGCGATATGGCAGCCCTCATGCGCCAACAATTCGATTTCCCCGGGTTCGAGGTGCACGGCGTGCACCGCGATCAGCTGCGGCCCAAGGATGCCCAGGCGACGCAAACGTTCGATCGGCCTGACCCCATGGAGGCGAATGCTTTCCTCGATCTCGTGGCAGGTTTCATGGACATGGAGATGGATGGGGATTTCCAGCTGCGCGGCAAGAGTCGCGATCTTTTCGAAGGTCTTGTCTGCCACCGTGTAGGGCGCGTGCGGCGCAAGGCTGAAATTCAGCAGCGGCGACGTACTGTATCGATCGCGCACGGACAACCCCTTCGACAAGTAGTCGTCGGCATCCGCGGCGTAACGGGTGGGGAACTCGATCGCGATCATTCCCAGAACGGCACGCATTCCGATGCGCTCCGCCGCCGCCGCCGCGGCTTCGGGAAAGAAATACATGTCGTTGAAAGTGGTGATGCCGCCGCGCAGCATCTCGGCGCACGCCAACAGCGTGCCCGCGCGCACGAATTCCGCGTCGGCGTGGCGTGACTCGGCCGGCCAGATTCTCTCTGACAGCCAGCGCATCAACGGCAGGTCGTCGGCGAAGCCGCGCATGAGGTTCATCGCCGCATGGGTGTGCAGATTGACCAAGCCGGGAAGAAGCACCTGGCCTGGCAGGTCGATCACCTGGCGCGGACGAAAGCGCTGTCGGGCGTCGGCATCGGGCAGCAGGGCGACAATCAAGCCATCCTTGACCGCCAGCGAATGAGCTTCAAGGGTAATGCCGGCCGGTTCGATGGGAATGACCCAGGCTGGACGAATCAGGAGATCGACATCCTGGGGCAGGTTTTGCCGCTCGGAAGGGGAATTCATCTGCCGATTCAACCAGATTTGACGCTTCGGAACAACCTGTTCAGCGGGCTGTGCATGCTAAAATCTTCCTCTTTTATGCCATCGTCCGCCGCATGTCGGCTGCGACCAGCCTAAATGACATCGTTCGCCAAAGAAACCCTGCCGATAAGCCTCGAAGAGGAGATGCGCCACTCCTATCTCGATTACGCCATGAGCGTGATCGTTGGCCGGGCCCTGCCGGACGTTCGGGATGGTCTGAAACCCGTGCATCGCCGGGTGCTGTTTGCGATGCATGAACTGAACAACGACTGGAACCGGGCCTACAAGAAGTCCGCGCGCATCGTCGGCGACGTCATCGGTAAGTACCACCCGCACGGTGATACCGCGGTTTACGACACGATCGTGCGCATGGCGCAGGATTTCTCGTTGCGCTACATGCTGGTCGACGGGCAGGGCAACTTCGGCTCGGTCGATGGCGACAATGCTGCCGCGATGCGTTATACGGAAGTTCGCATGGCGCGCATCGGCCATGAACTGCTGGTCGATATCGACAAGGAAACCGTCGATTTCGGCCCGAACTACGACGGCTCGGAGCAGGAACCGCTGATTCTCCCGGCGCGCATTCCGAACCTGCTGATCAACGGGTCGTCCGGCATCGCGGTCGGCATGGCGACCAACATTCCGCCGCACAACCTCAACGAGGTGGTCGATGCCTGCCAGGTTCTGCTCGCCAACCCGGATACCACGATCGACGAACTGATCGCCATCATTCCGGCCCCTGACTTTCCCACGGCGGGCCTGATCTACGGCGTTTCAGGCGTGCGCGACGGTTACCTCACCGGTCGCGGGCGAGTCATCATGCGCGCCCGCACCCACATCGAGGACCTGCCGCGCAATGGCCGCCAGGCCATCGTGGTCGACGAACTGCCGTATCAGGTCAACAAGAAGACCCTGCAGGAAAAGATCGCCGAGCTGGTGCACGAGAAGAAGATCGAGGGCATCGCCCACATCCAGGACGAGTCCGACAAATCGGGCATGCGCCTGGTGATCGAGCTGAAGAAGGGCGAAGTGCCCGAGGTGGTGCTGAACCACCTCTACAAGCAGACGCAGCTGCAGGACACCTTCGGCATGAACATGGTGGCGCTGGTCGATGGCCGCCCGCGACTGCTGAACCTCAAGGAAATGCTGCAGTGTTTCCTCGCCCATCGGCGCGAGGTCATCACGCGGCGCACGGTGTTTGAGCTGCGCAAGGCCCGCGAACGGGGCCACATCCTCGAAGGCCTGGCGGTCGCCCTGTCCAACGTCGATGAAATCATCGCCCTGATCAAGGCGGCGCAGACCCCGGCGGAAGCCAAGCGCGGCCTGATGGCGCGCACCTGGCGCTCGGCGCTGGTGGAAGGCATGCTGGCCCGCGCGTCGGCCGAGTCCTCGCGTCCGGATGGCCTTGGCGCGGAGTTCGGCCTGTCGGCGCAGGGATACCTGCTGTCCGATGCGCAGGCCCAGGCCATCCTCGAACTGCGCCTGCAGCGCCTGACCGGGCTGGAGCAGGACAAGATCGTGGACGAGTACAAGGAGGTGATGGACCAGATCGCCGACCTGCTCGACATCCTGGCTCGTCCCGAACGCATCACGACCATCATCGGCGAAGAGTTGGCGGCCGTGAAGGCGCAATTCGGCGATGCGCGCCGTTCGGAAATAATCCTCAGCACCGCCGACATCAACCTCGAAGACCTGATCGTTCGCGAGGACATGGTGGTCACGCTGTCGCACACCGGCTACATCAAGCGCCAGCCGCTCGCCGACTACCGCTCGCAAAAGCGCGGTGGTCGCGGCAAGCAGGCGGCGGCGATCAAGGACGACGACTTCGTTGATCGGCTTTTCGTGGCCAACACGCACGACTACATTCTTTGCTTCTCGAATCGCGGCCGCGTCTATTGGCTCAAGGTCTATGAGACGCCGGAGGGCACGCGCACCTCCCGCGGCAAACCCATCGTCAACCTGTTCCCGCTGGAGGAGCGCGAGAAGATCACCGCCATCCTGCCGGTCAAGGAATTCGACGAGGAGCATTTCGTGTTCATGGCCACTGCCATGGGCACCGTGAAAAAGACGCCACTTACGAGTTTCGCCAACCCGCGCAAGGCGGGCATCATCGCCGTCGGTCTCGACGACGGGGACCACCTGATCGGCGTCGCAATCACCAATGGACAGTGCGACGTGATGCTGTTTTCCGATGCCGGCAAGGCCGTGCGCTTTGCCGAGGACGACGTGCGGCCGATGGGCCGCGAGGCGCGTGGCGTGCGCGGCATGATGCTGGAAGATGACCAGAAGGTGATTTCCATGCTGGTGGCCGACAGCGAGGACTATTCCGTGCTGACGGCGACTGAGAACGGCTTTGGCAAGCGCACCCCGATCGCCGAGTACACGCGCCACGGGCGCGGCACGAAGGGCATGATCGCAATCCAGACTTCGGAGCGCAACGGTCGCGTGGTCGCCGCCGTGCTTGCGGCGCTGGGCGAGACGCGCGAGGAGATCATGCTGATATCCACCGGCGGCGTCCTGATTCGCACCCGTGTTGCGGACATCCGGGTCATGAGTCGGTCGACGCAGGGGGTAACCCTGATCAACCTCGACGACGGCACGCATCTGGCGAGCGTCGAAAAGGTCATCGAAACCGAGGACGAGGACGCGACGTCGGACCTGCCTGGCGAAGACGCAGCCGACTAGACGAGCAATCGTCGCCCCGGGATGCAAAAACGTGCACACTAATGTATACGGTATCCTGTATTCTGTCGCTTTCCTGAATCTTTCCACTTTGATTTAGTCACTTCCGGAGACTGGTTATGGCACGCATATTCAATTTCAGCGCAGGTCCCGCCGCATTGCCCGAGACCGTACTCAAGCAGGCGGCCGACGAAATGCTCGACTGGCACGGCAGCGGCCAGTCCGTGATGGAAATGAGCCATCGCGGCAAGGAATACATGGCCATCCATGCCCAGGCCGAAGCCGACCTGCGTGAATTGATGGGCATCCCGGCCAACTACAAGGTGCTGTTCCTGCAAGGTGGCGCCACCCTGCAGTTCGAAATGATTCCGATGAACCTGTTCGCCGGCAAGGCCAGTGCGGACTTCGTCCATACCGGCGAATGGGCCAAGAAGGCCATCAAGGCCGCCAAGGCTTTCGGCAAGGTGAATACCGTCGCCAGCAGCGAGGACGGCAGCTTTACCTATGCACCGGCACAGAAGGACTGGAAGCTGGACAAGGATGCGGCCTTCGTCCATTACACGGGTAACGAGACCATCGGCGGCGTCGAATTCCACTGGACGCCGGAAACCGGCAGCGTGCCGTTGGTCTGCGACATGTCCTCGAACATCCTGTCCAAGCCGATCGACGTCAGCAAATACGGTTTGATCTATGCCGGCGCGCAAAAGAACATCGGCCCGGCCGGCCTGACCATCGTCATCATCCGCGACGACCTGATCGGCAAGGGCGTGCCGGCGCCGCAGACCATGATGGATTACAAGACGCACGCCGAGAACGACTCGATGTACAACACGCCGCCGACCTACGGCATCTACATCGCCGGCCTGGTGTTCCAGTGGCTCAAGCAGCAGGGCGGCCTGGCGGCGATCGAGAAGCAGAACATCGCCAAGGCGAAGATGCTCTATGACTGCATCGACGCGTCGAGCTTCTACGCCAACCCGGTGCGCACGGAAGACCGTTCGCGCATGAACGTGCCCTTTACCCTCAAGGATGCCGCGCTCGACGAAGAATTCCTCAAGGGCGCCAAGGCCAAGGGCATGGTCCAGCTCAAGGGCCATCGCTCGGTCGGCGGCATGCGCGCTTCCATCTACAACGCCATGCCGGTCGCCGGCGTCGCCGCGCTGGTCGAGTACATGAAGGAATTCGAGGCGAGGTTTGCCAAATGAGCATGGCCAAGCCGATCAGCGTCCTGATCCTCAACCAGATTTCGCAGAACGGCCTCAAGCGCCTGCCGGCCGAGCGTTATCAGGTCGGCAAGGACATTGCCAGTCCCGACGCGATCATGGTGCGTTCCGCCGACATGCACAAGATGGACATCCCTGCGTCCGTGCGGGCCATCGGCCGTGCCGGCGCGGGCACCAACAACATCCCCGTCAAGGCCATGTCGGCGCGCGGCGTGCCGGTGTTCAACGCGCCCGGCGCGAACGCCAATGCGGTCAAGGAACTGGTGGTAGCCGGCATGCTGCTGGCGGCGCGCAACATCGGCGGCGCCATGACCTTCGTTTCGGCGCTGGAGCCGAAAGATCCCGACATGGAGAAGAAGGTCGAGGACGGCAAGAAGAATTTCGCCGGCTACGAACTTGCCGGCCATACCCTGGGCGTCATCGGGCTGGGCAAGATCGGCTGCCTGGTGGCCGACGTGGCGATCAAGCTGGGCATGAACGTGCTGGGCTACGATCCGGAGATCACCGTCGACGCCGCCTGGAGCCTGCCTTCGCAGGTGAAAAAGGCCAATAGCGTGGCCGAGGTGCTGAAGAACGCCGACTTTGTTTCCATGCACGTGCCGCTGGTCGATGCCACGCGCAATATGATCGGCGCCGAAATGCTGGCGCATACCAAACATGACGCGGTGCTGCTGAATTTCTCGCGCGAAGGTGTGGTTAACGAGGCGGCGGTGCTTGCCGCACTGGAGTCGAAGAAGCTCGGATGCTACGTCTGCGATTTCCCGAGTCCCCACGTCAACAACCACCCGAAGGTCATTGCGCTGCCGCATCTCGGCGCCTCGACCCGCGAGGCGGAAGAGAATTGCGCCATCATGGTCGCGGACCAGTTGCGCGAGTTCATGGAGCACGGCAACATCCAGAACGCGGTGAATTTCCCCAACGTCGCGATGCCGCGCGAGTCGAATTTCCGGCTCGCCGTCGCCAATTCCAACGTGCCCAACATGCTCGGCCAGATATCCACCGCAATGGCCAATGCCGGACTGAACATCCACAACATGGTGAACAAGTCGCGCGGCGAGATGGCCTACACGCTGCTCGACGTCGATAGCCAGGTCAAGCAGGGCGCAATCGACGCCATTGCCGGCATCGAAGGCGTGCTCGCGGTTCGGTACCTGCCCCTGGAGAGCTGAGGGTGGCGGATGACTCGCAAGAGCTGGGGAGCCTGCGCGACGGAATCGATGCGATCGATGGTGAGCTGCTGCGCCTGATCAACGAGCGCGCCAAGCTGGCCCATCGCATCGGCGAGATCAAGCAGGGCAACATTTACCGGCCGGAACGCGAAGCTCAGGTGCTGCGCCGGGTTGCCGAACGTAATCCGGGGCCGCTGCCGGCGATCGCTGCCCAACGCATCGTGCGCGAAGTCATGTCCGCCTGCCTGGCGCTGGAGCAGCCACTGACCATCGCCTACCTGGGGCCGGCCGGGACCTATTCCGAATCGGCGGCGCGCAAGCATTTCGGTGCCGCACCGACGCTGCAACCCTGTCCCGGGATCGACGACGTGTTTCGCGCGATCGAGTCGGCCAACGCGCATTACGGCGTGGTGCCGATCGAAAATTCGACCGAAGGCGCCATCGGCCGCTCGCTGGACCTGCTGCTGTCCTCGCCGCTGCAGATCTGCGGCGAAATCAACCTGCCGATACACCACAACCTGCTCGGGCAGGGCGCCGGTCTGGCCGAGGTGACGAGGGTCTATTCGCACGCCCAGTCGCTGGCCCAGTGTCACGAGTGGCTCAACCGCAACCTGCCCCAGGTGCCGCGCGTGCCGGTAGCGAGCAATGCCGAGGCGGCCCGCCTGGCCGCGGCGGAAGCCGGAGCGGCGGCCATCGCCGGCGACGCCGCGGCCGAACTGTATGCATTGAAGATACTCGCCGCGAGCATCGAGGACGATCCGAACAACACCACGCGTTTCGTGATCATTGCCGACCATGACGCCGGCGTCTCCGGCGCCGACCGCACCTCGCTGGTGTGCTCCGCACAGAATCGGCCGGGTGCGGTCTATCAGCTTCTGGCGCCGTTCGCCGACAATGGCGTCTCCATGAGCCGCCTCGAATCGCGCCCGGCGCGCGGCTTCGGCGGCAGCCGCTGGGAATACGTGTTCTACATCGACATCGAAGGTCATCGCAGCGAGCCCACCGTCGCCCGCGCTCTCGAGGAACTGCGTGGTCGGGCCGGCTTCGTCAAGTTACTGGGCTCCTACCCCAAGGCGGTCTATTAGAAAGGCACACGCATGAGCATTGTTGAGCAGGCACCGTCCTACGTTCGCGCCATTTCTCCCTACATACCCGGCAAGCCGATCACCGAACTGGCTCGCCAGATGGGAATCCCGGTGGAGAAGATCGTCAAGCTGGCGTCCAACGAGAATCCGCTCGGCATGAGCCCGAAGGCGCGCCAGGCGGTGGAAGCGGCTCTTGCCGGGATCGAACGCTATCCCGACCAGTTCGACCTGATCGCCGCGATTGCTGATCGCCATGGCGTCGCGCAGGAACAGGTGGTGTTGGGCAACGGCTCCAACGACGTGCTCGACCTGGCCGCCCGCGTATTCCTCGCGCCGGGCCGTTCCGCCGTGTTTTCGAAGCATGCCTTCGCCGTCTATCCGCTGGCGTCGATGTCGGCCGGCGCCGAATGCATCGCCGCCGCGGCGAAGAACTACGGTCACGATCCGGCCGCCATGCTCGCCGCGATCCGTCCCGACACCCACGTGGTCTGGATCGCCAACCCGAACAACCCGACAGGCAACTTTCTGCCGCAGGCCGAGGTGCGCGCCTTCATCGAGAAGATTCCTTCGCACATCTGCGTGGTGCTCGACGAAGCCTATACCGAGTACCTCGCACCCGCCGATCGTGCCGACACGGTGGCCTGGATCAAGGATTTCCCCAACCTGCTGGTGGTGCGCACCTTCTCCAAGATCTACGGCCTGGCGGGATTGCGCGTCGGCTACGGCATCGGCCGCCCCGAGATGATCGACCTGCTGAACCGGGTGCGGCAACCCTTCAACGTGAATAACCTTGCCCTGGCCGGCGCCATTGCCGCGCTCGACGACCACGAGTTCCTCGCCCGCAGCTATGAGTCGAACCGCAACGGCATGGAACAGATCCTCACCGGACTCAAGCGCCTTGGGCTGGCCCACATTCCGTCGCACGGAAATTTCGTCACCTTCGAAGTGGCCGATACGGCAAACGTCAATGGCAAGCTCCTCAAGCAGGGCGTCATCGTGCGCCCGATCGGCGGTTACGGCATGCCGAACCACCTGCGGGTAACCATCGGCCTCGAGGCCGAGAACGCGCGCTTCCTCGACGCATTGGAAAAATCCCTCTGATGGTGCAAAGCCGGGTCGTCATCTGTGGCGTCGGGCTGATCGGCGGTTCTTTCGCTCTTGCCCTTAAAAAGTCGGCGCTGGCGCTACGGCAGGATTTACAGGTGGTGGGCATGGGGCGTACCCGCGCGCCGCTGGAGCAGGCGCTGCGGCTGGGCGTGATCGACGCTATCGCGACCGACTGGGCGACCGCGCTGGATGGCGCCGACCTGGTGCTGCTCGGCATGCCGGTCGGCCAGATGCCGGCGGTGATGAGTGCCCTGGCGCCGCACCTGCAGTCGCACACTATTGTCACCGACGGCGGCAGCACCAAGTCCGACGTGGTTGCCGCGGCTCGCGCTGCATTCGGCGACCGGATCAGGCAATTCGTTCCCGGCCATCCGATCGCCGGCGCGGAAAAAAGCGGCGTCGCGGCGGCGCAGTCCGATCTCTATGTCGGCAAGCGCGTGGTGCTCACGCCGCTGCCCGAGAACTCTGCCGCCGATGTGCAGGCGGTGCGTACTGTCTGGGAGCTTTGCGGCGCGAACGTGTCGCAACTCGCCGCTGAGGAGCATGATCGTGTTTTCGCGGCGGTCAGCCATTTGCCGCACTTGCTGGCCTTTGCGCTGGTGCACGATTTCGCGCAACGTCCGAACTCGGACCAGCTGTTCGGTTTCGCCGCCGGCGGCTTTCGCGATTTCACCCGCATCGCCAGCAGCCACCCGGAAATGTGGCGCGACATCTGCGTCGCCAACCGCCATGCGCTGCTGGCCGAACTCGACGCCTACATGATCGAACTGATGCGCACCCGAGTGATGCTCGCCGGGGCTGATGCGCAGGGCCTCGAGGCAATGTTCAGTACCGCCCGCGAGCGGCGCGACGCCTGGCTGGATTCCCTGTTGCCGCCGGGCGAATGATGGAAGCCCTGACACTTCCCCCGTTGCGCGCGGCCGCCGGCACCGTGCGTCTGCCCGGCTCGAAGAGCATTTCCAACCGGATGCTGCTGCTCGCGGCGCTGGCGCAGGGCACGACCGAAATTCGCGACCTGCTGGATTCCGATGACACCCAGGTAATGCTGGAAGCGCTGCGAAGAGTCGGCGTTGGCATCACGGCGCTTGGCGAGAACGCCTGGCGCGTGGAAGGCAGCGGCGGCGTGTTTCCGGTCAAGGATGCCGACCTGTTCATGGGCAATGCCGGCACCGCGATCCGGCCGCTGACGGCCGCGCTGGCGCTGTCGGGCGGCAGCTATCGGCTGTCCGGCGTGCCGCGCATGCACGAGCGGCCGATCGGCGACCTGATCGACGGACTGCGGCAGATCGGCGCCGACCTGCGCTATGCCGGCAACACCGGCTTTCCGCCGCTGAGCATCCATCCCGCGACGGTAAATCTGAGCGCGCCGATCCGCTTGCGTGGCGATGTTTCTTCGCAGTTCCTCACCGCACTGCTGATGGCCCTGCCCTTGACGGGGCAGCGAGCCGTGATCGAGATGACGACCGAACTGATCTCCAAGCCTTACATCGAGATCACCCTGAACCTCATGGCGCGGTTCGGCGTCAAGGTCGAGCGCGAGGCCTGGCAGCGTTTTACGATCGCGGAAGGGCAAAGCTATCGTAGCCCGGGCATCCTGCATGTGGAAGGCGACGCGTCCTCGGCATCGTATTTCCTCGCGGCGGGCGCCATCGGTGGTGGTCCGGTTCGCGTCGAAGGCATAGGCAAAGGCTCGATACAAGGCGACGTGCGCTTCGCCGATGAACTGGAGAAACTGGGTGCCACGATCACCTGGGGCGACACATGGATCGAAGCAACCGCGCCACGTGGAAAGCTCAAGGCCTTCGACCTTGACCTCAACCACATTCCCGACGCGGCGATGACGCTGGCCGTGGCGGCGCTGTTCGCCGATGGTCCCTGCCGCCTGCGCAACATCGCCTCTTGGCGGGTCAAGGAAACCGACCGCATCGCGGCGATGGCGACCGAGTTGCGCAAGCTCGGAGCAACGGTGGAGGAGGGCGCCGATTGCCTCGCCGTCTCGCCAGCGCCGACTTTTGTTGCGGGTGCGGTGATCGACACCTACGACGACCACCGCATGGCGATGTGCTTTTCGCTGGCGGCATTGGGCGGCGTGACCGTCACCATCAACGATCCCCAATGTGTCAACAAGACTTTTCCCGGTTATTTTGACGCCTTCGCTGAAATCACGGCACCGGTAATCGCCATCGATGGGCCATCCGCCTCCGGCAAGGGCACCGTGGCCGAGCGCGTCGCGGCAGCGATGGGCTACCACTATCTCGACAGCGGCTCGCTGTATCGCCTGTCCGCCCTGGCTGCGCTGCGGGCCGGCCTTGCACTGGATGACGAGGCCGGAGTGGCGGCGCTCGCGACCGGCCTTCCGGCCACCTTCGAAGGCGGCCGTATCCTGCTCGCCGGGGACGACGTGACCGACGCCATCCGCAGCGAGGAAATCTCCGTCGGCGCCTCGAAAATCGCCGCCCTGCCGGCCGTGCGCAGCGCGCTGCTGGCCCGCCAGCGGGCCTACCGGCGCTTCCCCGGACTGGTGGCCGATGGTCGCGACATGGGTTCGGTGGTGTTCCCGGCAGCCGTCGCCAAGACCTTTCTGACGGCATCGGCCGAAATTCGTGCGGAAAGGCGATATAAACAGTTGATCGCAAAGGGGATGCCTGCTAACATGCACGCCCTTTTGCAGGATTTGCGGGAAAGGGATGCACGCGACGCCCAGCGTAGCGTGGCCCCGCTCCAGCAATGCGTCGATGCCGATCTGGTGGATACCACCGAAATGGACATCGAAGCCGCAGTGGCTGCCGTGATGACAGTGGTCAAACGGCAGGGTTTGTGAAACATGCTGTACGAGTAACGTAGCAAAGGTGTCGCGGCGGCCGCCCGGTCGTCGCGACAAACATCAACCAACCCGTCACCTCGGTGACAAACATCAGTAAGGTCCCCCACTCAATGTCTACTGCAGCTATTGCCGAAGCTTCGCCCATGGAGAGTTTTGCCGCACTGTTCGAGGAAAGCCTCCAGCGCCAGGAAATGCGTGCCGGTGAAGTCATCACGGCCGAAATCGTTCGCATCGACCAGAACTTCGTGGTCGTGAATGCCGGACTCAAGTCCGAATCGATGATTCCCGTCGAGGAATTCCACAATGAACGCGGCGAACTCGAAGCCAAGCCGGGCGATTTCGTCCTGGTGGCGATCGAAATGCTCGAAGACGGCTACGGCGCCACGCGTTTGAGCCGCGAGAAAGCCAAGCGCATCGCCGCCTGGAACGATCTCGACAAGGCCATGACCGACGGCGCCCTGATCAAGGGACTGGTCACCGGCAAGGTCAAGGGCGGCCTGACCGTCATGGTCAATGGCATCCGCGCCTTCCTGCCCGGCTCGCTGGTCGATACGCGTCCGGTCAAGGACACGACGCCCTTCGAAGGCAAGGAATACGAATTCAAGGTCATCAAGCTCGACCGCAAGCGCAACAACGTGGTCGTGTCCCGTCGTGCCGTGCTCGAAGCCAGCATGGGCGAAGAGCGCCAGAAGCTGCTGGAAAACCTGCAGGAAGGCACCGTCATCAAGGGCATCGTCAAGAACATCACCGATTACGGCGCATTCGTCGACCTCGGCGGCATCGACGGCCTGCTGCACATCACCGACCTGGCCTGGCGCCGCGTGCGTCACCCCAGCGAAGTGCTCAACGTCGGCGACGAAGTCACTGCCAAGGTGCTCAAGTTCGACCAGGAGAAGAACCGCGTCAGCCTCGGCATGAAGCAGCTGGGCGAAGATCCGTGGGTGGGAATCGCCCGCCGTTACCCGCAGGGTACGCGCCTGTTCGGCAAGGTCACCAACCTGACCGACTACGGTTCATTCGTCGAGATCGAGCAGGGCATCGAAGGCCTGGTGCACGTCTCCGAAATGGACTGGACCAACAAGAACATCCACCCGACCAAGGTTGTCCAGCTGGGCGACGAAGTCGAAGTGATGATCCTCGAAA
>JBIKLV010000088.1:0-15238 GCA_044359585.1 Sulfuritalea sp.
TTTCGCTGCTGATCATCACCGTCTCCTTCCTGCCGGTATTCACGCTGGAAGCGCAGGAAGGCCGCCTGTTCTCGCCGCTGGCCTATACCAAGACCTTCGCCATGGCCGGCGCGGCGATGCTCTCGGTGACCCTGGTGCCGGTGCTGATGCTGTTCTTCATCCGCGGCAAGATCATTCCCGAGGCGAAGAACCCGGTGAACCGCGTGCTGATCTGGCTCTACCGCCCGATCATCGCCGCCGTGATGCGCTTCAAGGGCGGCACCATCGTCCTCGCCCTGATCGCCATGGCGGCCACCGTGTATCCGGCTTCGCGCCTGGGCAGCGAGTTCATGCCGACGCTGAACGAAGGCACGCTGTTCTACATGCCGACCTCTCTGCCGGGCATGTCCATCACCAAGGCCGCCGAACTGCTGCAGACGCAGGACAAGATCATCAAGAGCTTCCCTGAGGTGGCCTCCGTGATCGGCAAGGCCGGCCGTGCCAATACCGCCACCGACCCGGCGCCGACGGAGATGTTCGAGACCGTGATCAATCTCAAGCCCGAGTCGGAATGGCGGCCGGGCATGAATATCGACAAGCTGATCGCCGAACTCGACAAGGCACTGCAGTTCCCCGGCGTGGCCAACTCCTGGACCATGCCGATCAAGGCGCGCATCGACATGCTGTCGACCGGCATCCGCACGCCGATCGGGATCAAGGTCTTCGGCAAGGACCTGGCCGAGATGGAGCGCCTGGCGCGCGAGATCGAAGGAGTGGTCAAGGCGGTGCCGGGCACCACCAGCGCCTACGCCGAACGCATCACAGGCGGCTTCTACCTCGACATCGAACCGGATCGCGCGGCCCTCGCTCGCTACGGTGTGTCGGTAGGCGAGCTGCAGGACACCATCGGCACGGCGCTCGGCGGCGAGATGGTCACCACCACGGTCGAGGGGCGCGAGCGCTTCGGCGTCATGGTGCGCTACCCGCGCGAGCTGCGCTCCGACCCGCAGGCCATTGCGCGCGAGGTGCTGGTGCCGGTCTATGGTTCCGGCATGGAGGCGAACGCGCCGCCCGCGATGGTGCCGCTGGGGCAGGTGGCGAAGATTTCCATCGTCAAGGGCGCGCCGGCGATACGCACCGAGAACGCGCTACTCTCGGCCTACATATACGTCGACATCCGCGAGCGCGACATCGGCTCCTACGTCGCTGCGGCGCGCCAGGCGGTCAACGAGAAGGTCAAGTTCCCGCCCGGTTACTACATCACCTGGAGCGGGCAGTTCGAGTACATGGAGCGTGCCATCGAGAAGCTCAAGCTCGTCGTGCCGCTGACGCTGCTGATCATCTTCCTCCTGCTCTACCTCAACTTCCGGCGCATGACCGAAACCCTGATCGTGATGCTCTCGGTGCCCTTCGCCCTGGTCGGCGGCGTCTGGCTGATGTGGCTGCTCGGCTACAACCTCTCGGTGGCGGTCGCTGTCGGCTTCATTGCGCTGGCCGGCGTCGCCACCGAGACCGGCGTGGTGATGCTGATCTACCTCGACCACGCCTGGGAGGCGGCGCAGGCGCGGTGCAAGGCCGAAAATCGCCGTGTCGCCAGCGCCGACTTGTACGGCGCGGTGATGGAAGGCGCGGTGGAGCGGGTGCGGCCCAAGCTGATGACCGTGGTGGCGATCATGGCGGGCCTCCTGCCCATCATGTGGAGCACGGGCACCGGTTCGGAAGTCATGAGCCGCATCGCCGCGCCCATGGTGGGGGGCATGATCTCTTCGACCGTGCTGACCCTGATGGTGATCCCGGCGATCTATGCGCTGGTGAAGGAGTGGCGGTTGGAGGGCAAAAAGGGCTGACAGGCCAAGTTTGAAATTCGAGTAAGCCAGCAAGGCCAAGGAGGCAGGATCCGGCGAGGCGCGCCGTTTCACCAAAAGCCCGGTGCTAGAATCTGCCGTCATAAGGGAGGACCACGGTCGACGGCAATCAAGAGTCGGGCGAAGAACAGATAGCCATGGCGCGCATCTTCGACAACATAGATCAAGACCTGCTTTCGGCCCTACGCGCAACGAAAGTTGGTCTGCGTCATAAATTGCAACATCAAGTACCGTTTGGGCCAACGAGTCGAAGACGACGATGATTGACCTCAGCCCCGTCCAAGCCGCCTCCCGCATCGCTGCCCTGCTCAAAATACCCGAGAGCCAAGCTCTCGAATTCAAGCGCGTGTCGGGCAAGATGGTCGGCAAGGCGCTGGAGACGATTTGCGCCTTTGCCAATACCGAAGGCGGTGTGCTGGTTCTAGGTGTCGGCGATCCGGTCAGCAGTAGTGGTGTTGCGCGGCTGCATGGCGTGCAGGAGAACCCCGAAGCCGTGGATGAACTGCGGCGCAAGACCCTTACGCAGTTGAACCCGGCCGTCGAGCGGCTGCACTGGATGCGCCTGCCTTGCACGCTGAACACGGGTGAGGCTGGACACGTGGTGCTGTTGCGCGTGGAGAAGAGCGACAAGGTGCATTCCATCGTAGATGACGGCACCTGGACGCGCATGTCGGCTTCCAACCGCGAGATGACTGCGGCCGAGATTGCCGACCTGCACTACCGGCGCGGTGTGCGCAGCGCGGTCAGCGAGCCGGTGCCGGTAGCGCTGGAGTTGCTGGAGACGGATGCTTGGCGCCGCTTTGTCGGCGCTCGCGGGCTCAAGTCGGGAACGTTCGCCGAGCAGTTGCAGCGCATCGGCCTGGCCCTCAAGGTAGGGAGCGAATTGCAGCCCACGCGCGCGGCCGTGTTGCTGTTCGCCGACGAACCCGGCAGCCTGCTGGCCGCGCACGACACGCGCGCCGACATCCGGCTCATGGTCTATGACGGCAAGGCGGCGCTGCCCGGCGCCACACCCAACCTGCGCAAGGCGGCCAAGACGATACGCGGCCCCCTCGTCGACCAGATCGACGCAGCCGTGAAGACTGTGCTGGACGAATTGGCGCAAGGGCTGACGCTCTCTGGCAGTGGCTTCAAGACGCGCCATGTATACCCGGAGCGGGTCGTGAAAGAGGCCATCGTCAATGCGGTGATCCACCGCGACTACCGCTTGAATCGCGACATCTTTATCCGCATTTTCGACGACCGCATCGAGGTGGAAAGTCCCGGCGTATTCCCCGGCAACATCACGCCGGCCAACATCGGCCACGCCGGCTCGAAGGCGCGCAACCCGATGTTGGCGCAGAACCTGCGCGAGTTCCCGGTGGCGCCGAACATCGACGCCGGCGAGGGCGTGCGGATGATGTTCGCCGAGATGCTTGCGGCCAAGCTCTATCCGCCGCAATACAGCCAGGATATGGATGCGGCCGTGGAGCGTGTGACCGTGACCTTGCTGAACCTGGTGCGCCCCACGGTCTGGAACGAGGTGAGTCACTGGATCGAACGCAACGGGCCGATCGCCAACGCACAACTGCGGGAAATTGCCGGGCTGGACACGCTCGCCGCGTCCAAGCAACTGCGCGCATGGGTGGCGCAAGGGGTACTGGTGGCGCTGCCTGCGGCATCTCGCCAGCAGGCGCGCTACACCTTGCCGAATCGGCTGCAGGCAGGCGGCGATTCATTATCTTTGGGCTTGGATAATGAAACGGAAGATTGAAAACAGTCGATACAAATCAACGTATTAAGCTTTGCTTCATTTTCTCCTGGCACCAGAGCAGCAGCCGGTTTCATTATCCGGTGGCCAGGATAATGAAACGCGCCAACAGAAAAAACCTAGACGAGACAAGCGGTTGGACACCATGTCATTATCCGGGCAGCCGATTTTGGCTTTCGAACGCGCACAGCGCCACTGGACAGGCCTGGGGGCAAGGCAACTCCTCGATCAGCCGCTGACAGCATTCTTCGCCTCGCGCCAGTGTCCGGGCTCAGCCATTCGCGCCGCCATGGACTGGGACTTTGAACAAGCAGGCGCACGGCGGGCCATTGTCGGTGGTTTTCATTCGCCGCTGGAGCAGTCGGTACTGCATCTACTGCTGGAAGCACGCAGCCCGGTGGTGGCAGTGTTGCCGAGGCCCGTGGGGGATGCTCGCCTGAAACCCGCGTGGGAAGCAGCCATCGCTTCGGGCTGCATGGCTGTGGTGAGCTGTAGTACGCAAGCCAAACGGCTGACCAGCGAAGAGGCGCTCGAACGCAACGAACTGGTGGCGCTACTTGCCGAGCGCGTCGTGTCGCCCATGCCAACGCAGGTGGCGGCCTGGACCGGCAATCGGCTTCGTGGGCAGGCCGTGGTTTGCCGGTGCTGAACCTTGCAGCACGGGATCCGAAGTCATGAGCCGCATCGCCGCGCCGATGGTGGGGGGCATGATCTCTTCGACCGTGCTGACCCTGATGGTGATCCCGGCGATCTATGCCTTGGTGAAGGGGTGGCGGCTGGGGCACCCGCCCGCGACATGAATCGCTGCCGCACTCCTACCCGACATGACTGTCGCTCAAGTCCTGGCCGGCCGCGACAAGGAACTGATTGAAAACATTCGCGAGGGGCTGCATCGCTTTCCGGAACCTTCGTATGTGATGCCCCAGTTCAAGTACATCCTGTCGGACGAAGAAATCAGGAGTGTGCTGGCCTACGTGAAGACCCTGCCGGCGCGCGCTGCCAAGAAATAGCGCTGAACACCCGGCCGTGCTCGTGCCTGCGAGCACGGAGCCGGTCAACGGGTGGCGATCGGGGGGCGTAATACTTGTAACTGCAATGAATGCAGGTACAATGATCGCATGAGTCCCGCGATCGCCGCTCCGAAAGGCTGCACCAACTTCAAGACGCGCCAGTTGTCGCGGCTGTTGTCGCGCCACTACGACGCGGAACTGGCTGGCGTCGGGCTCAAGACCACGCAGTATTCGCTGCTGACCCACGTGCTGCGCCTGGGGCCGCTGGCCCCGGGGGAGCTTGCGCGGCACATGGGGCTCGATGCGTCGACCCTGACGCGCAACCTGCAGCCGCTGCTGGCAGCGGGATGGCTGGTGCAGGAAGCCGGCGCCGATGCGCGCAGCCGTTCGGTCGGCATCACCGCCACCGGACGCGAGAAGCAGGCCGAGGCGCAGCGGCGCTGGAAGTCGGCGCAGCAGCAGGTGAATGCCCTGCTCGGCGTCGAGCGCGTTGCCGCGCTCCATCAACTGCTCGACGAGTGCACCGCTGCCTTGCAGGCCGCAGGCGGCGAGCCCGCTTGAATCCACCCCGAGGAGATGCCATGAATCCGACCGTTGCGCTGCAAGGCGCGAACTACGCCGCCGCCGACCTCGGCGCTGCCGAGGCCTGGAAGGGCTACACCGCCGAGGTGGCCTCGCTGCCCGGCGTCACTATTCCCGGCAAGTTCTTCCTGCATCCGTTGCTGGGGCTGACGGGCATGGAGGTGTCGGTGAACTGCCTGCCGGCGGGAATGAAAGTGCCCTTCTACCATTCGCATTGCGAGCACGAGGAGCTCTATGTCTTCCTCAAGGGGCGCGGCCAGTTCCAGGTCGATGGCGAAGTCATCGAAATCCGCGAAGGCACGGTGCTGCGCGTGGCGCCGGCCGGCGAGCGCACCTGGCGCAACAATTCACAGGCAGACCTCTACTACCTGGTGATCCAGGCACCGCAGGGCGGGCTCAAGTCACCCGGTACCGAGGATGGCGTGACGATTCAGCGCAAGGTCGTCTGGCCGGCGTGAACTGAACCGAACTGAGCTGAGATGACGGCGACAGCCGCGGCGGCAAGCCGCACCCATGACCTGCTGTACGCGCCGCTGCTGCCGACGCTGTTCCGGCTGGCGACGCCGAACGTGATCGGCCTGTTCGCCACTACCGTCGTCATCGGCTACGACGGTTACATACTGGGAAAGATCGGGCCCGACGCGCTGGCCGGGGTGGCGCTGGTGCTGCCGCTGTCGATGCTGCTGCTGCAGATGGCCGCCGGCGGCATCGGCGGCGCGGTGACGGCGGGTGTGGCGCGCGCGCTGGGCGGCGGGCGAACCGAAGACGCGGATCGACTGGCACAGCATGCCTTGCTGATCGCGGTGCTGCTGGCCCTGCCCTTCATGCTGGCGCTGCTTGGCTTCGGCAGCGGCATCTATCGCGCCATGGGTGGCCGCGCCGGTGCGCTGGAGGCGGCGTTGAGCTATTCCAATGTGTTCTTTTCCGGAGCGTTGCTGGTCTGCCTGGGCAACATCCTGGCGGCGATCGTGCGCGGGGCGGGCAACATGGTGCTGCCCTCGGGCCTGATGCTGGCAACCGCGCTGGTTCATCTGGCGCTTTGTCCCTTGCTGGTGTTCGGCTGGGGTCCGTTCGCCGGCTTCGGCCTGCCCGGCGCGGCGCTGAGCACGCTGGCCACCAGCCTGGTTTCGATCGTGGTGCTGCTGGTCCACCTCAACAACGGCCGCAGCGCGGTGCAACTGGGCCGCCAGCGCTGGCGCCTGAGTGGCGAGTACCTTCGTGCCATCCTGCGCGTGGGCGCGCCCGCCTCGCTGAGCCCGGTGCTGAGCAACAGCTCGATCGCCGCCGCCACCGCGCTGATCGGCAGCTATGGCACGGCGGCGCTGGCCGGCTATGGCGTGGCGGCCCGCCTCGAATACATCATGATTCCGATCGTGTTCGGCTTCGGTACGGCGCTGACGACGCTGGTCGCCACCAACATGGGCGCCGGCCAGCCCGAGCGCGCCCTGCGCGCCACCTGGACGGGCGGTGCCGTGGTGGCGGTGATCACCGGCGTCATCGGCCTCGTGGCGGCGATCGAGCCCGGCCTGTGGATGAACCACTTCAGCCAGGACCCGGCGGTGCTGGCCTTTGGCTCGAGCTACCTGCAAATCGTTGGCGCGAGCTACAGCCTGTTCGGACTCGGGCTGGCGTTGTTCTTCGCCTCGCAGGGTGCGGGCCGCATGTTCTGGCCGCTGGCGGGCAGCGTCGCGCGCCTTGTCACGGTGGCCCTCGGCGGCTGGCTGGTGGTGCATGTCTGGCAACTGCCGGCGAGCGGCTTCTTCGTCGTCATCGCCGCGGGATTCGTGGTCTATGCGCTGATGATAGGCGCGGCGATACGCCTGGGAACCTGGGTGCGCGGCTGATCCGGACTAGCGAACGGTGACGATGGCCTCGATGGCCTTGCCGACTTCCGCGGTCGTCGCACTGCCGCCCATGTCCGGCGTGCGCGGGCCCTCCGCCGTCACGGCCTCGATGGCGGCCATGATCGCGGCGGCGGCCTCCGGGTGGCCCAGGTGTTCCAGCATCATCGCGCCGCACCAGATCTGGCCGATCGGATTGGCGATCCCCTGGCCGTAAATGTCCGGCGCCGAGCCATGCACCGGCTCGAACAGGGACGGAAACAAGCGCTCCGGATTCAGGTTGGCCGAGGGCGCGATGCCGATGGTGCCGGTACAGGCCGGTCCGAGGTCGGAGAGGATGTCTCCGAACAGGTTGGACGCCACCACCACGTCGAACCAGTCGGGGTTGCGTACGAAATGCGCGGTGAGGATGTCGATGTGGTACTTGTCGCTGCGGATCGCCGGGTAGCGCTTCGCCATCTCCGCGAAACGTTCGTCCCACCATGGCATGGAGATCGAGATGCCGTTGGACTTGGTGGCCGAGGTGACGTGCTTCTTCGGCCGGGTCATCGCCAGCTCGAAAGCGAACTTCATGATGCGGTCGGTGCCGCGGCGGGTGAAAATGCTTTCCTGGATCACGGTTTCCCGCTCGGTACCCTCGAACATGCGGCCGCCGACGCTGGAATACTCGCCCTCGGTGTTTTCGCGCACCACGTAGAAATCGATCTCGCCCACCTTGCGGTTGGCCAGCGGGCAGGGCACGCCGGGCATCAGGCGCACCGGGCGCAGGTTCACGTACTGGTCGAACTCGCGGCGAAACTTGAGCAGCGATCCCCAGAGCGAGATGTGGTCCGGCACCTTGTCCGGCCAGCCGGCGGCGCCGAAGAAGATGGCGTCGTGGCCGCCGATCTGCCGCTTCCAGTCATCGGGCATCATCTGCCCGTGCTTGAGGTAGTAGTCGCAGCTCCAGTCGAATTCGTCGAACTGCAGGGCAATCCCGAAGCGGCTGGCGGCCGCCTGCAGCACGCGCAGGCCCTCGGGCACCACTTCGCGGCCGATGCCGTCGCCGGGGATCACGGCGATGCGGTGGGCTTTCATGGTGCTCGTCACCGGCATCGCGGACTGTCGTTCAGGGCCGCTCGGACGCGGCGGTGGGATTTACCCCGGCACGCAGGAAGTGGTCGACGAACTCGCGATCGAAGCGGTCGACGTGATCGTTGAGCCATTCCTGGATGAAGGCGGCCAATTCGTCGGCGACCTCGAAGTCCTGGGCGCGCTTGCGGAACTTCTCCAGTTGTTGCGAGAGTTCCTTGTGTTCGGTGACATGGGTCTCGACTGCCGGGAAGGAAAGCATGCGCATCAGGCTTTCCTCGACCGCGAAATGGATGCGCGTCTCGATCGCCAGCTCGTCGAGGATGGCATTCGCCGCATAGCCGTAGTTTTTCCCCACCGCGACGCGCAGGCGTTCGAGCAAGGCATGCAGGCGCTTGTGCTGGGCATCGAGTTCGGCGATGCCGATCTCGAAATTGGCTGGCAGGGTCTTGGAGGGGGGCGTATTCACGGTGGCCGGCGGCGTAGCGGGAGGCCGCATCCTAACATCCTGCTTCGACGACAAATCGGCTAGTTCCTGGCAAAGCGCCGTCGGTATTCGCGCGGGCCGCTGCCGGTCCAGGCGGCGAAGGCGCGATAGAAAGCGGCCGCGTCGGCAAAGCCGAGATCGGTGCCGATGCGGTTGAGCGGCCGGGAAGTCTTCGACAGCCATTCGATGGCCAGCTCGCGCCTCAGGCCGTCCTTGATGGCGCGAAAACTGGTGCCCTCGTCCTCCAGTCGCCGGTGCAGGGTGCGCGGCGAAAGGAACAGGCGTTTGGCCAGCGCCGGCAGCGCGAGGTGTTCGGGCAGGGCGGCGCGCAGGTGTTCGCGTACGCGCTGCGCCAGTGCGCGGTCGCGGCGGTAGAGCGTGGTGATGCTGGCCGGCGCGTCGGCGAGGAAGAGCGTCAGCGCGGCCTCGTCGCGGCGCACCGGCAGCGCCAGCCACTCGACGGGAAAGCGCGCTTCGAGGCGCGGCGCGTCGAAGGTGTGGCGCGGGGCGAAGACCAGTTCATAGTCCGCGACATGCAGCGGCGGCGGGTAGGGGAAGGCGACCTCGTCAAGCGGCAGCGGATGCGCCACCAGCCACGCGGCCAGGCCATGGATCATGCGCAGCAGCCATTCGTAGGCGAAGACGCGGCCGGAGGCACCGACCGGAGGTGCCTGCTCCTCGCTGATGACGATGACCGCCGCGCGCCCGCTCTTCTCGATTTCGACGGAAAGGTCGTCGAGCACGACATGGAGGAAGCGCGCGATGCGCTCCAGGGCGAGTTCAAGAGTCGGCGCCGACAGCACGGCGCGGCAGAGGAATTCGAAGCTGCCGCGGCGCAGGGGTCGCGAGAACAGCGCAAAGCCCTCGTCGTCGAGGCTGTCGTTGATCAGGCGGTAGAGCGCCGCATAACGCGCGACCGGGATGCGCGCAGTGCGATCATGCAAAAGTCGCGTGGCAATTCCTGCACGTTCCAGGAGCACTTCCGGAGTCAGCCCGGCCCGCCCAACGCCAGACGTAATGCCGGTTACGAAGCCGATCGCGACCGTCGATGGGCTTCCGGCGGATTGTCGCGGGGCTGTGGTCGGTATGGTCATAATGGCAAATTATGCATAGTTCTCGTCGAAATGTGTCATGGCGGCGCGGCCGTCGATTGCCTATCATGCAAATCCCGCCGTCCCTCCCGGAGCCGCCGCCATGACCGACCTCAGCATCGCCGCCAAGCTGGTGCCCTACAAGCCCAAGCACAAGGTTCGCTTCGTCACCGCCACCTCGCTGTTCGACGGCCACGATGCCTCGATCAACATCATGCGGCGCATCCTGCAGGCGACCGGCGCCGAGGTGATCCACCTCGGCCACAACCGCTCGGTGGACGAGATCGTCAACGCGGCGCTGCAGGAGGATGCGCAAGGCATCGCGGTGTCCTCCTACCAGGGCGGCCACGTCGAGTTCTTCAAGTACATGATCGACCTGCTCAAGGCCAGGGGCGGGGAAAACATCAAGGTCTTCGGCGGCGGCGGCGGCGTCATCGTGCCGGCCGAGATGAAGGAACTGCACGACTACGGCGTTGCCCACCTGTATTCGGTCGAGGACGGCCAGAAGATGGGCCTGCAGGGCATGATCAACGACATGGTGATGCGCTGCGATTTTGACCTCAGCAAGCGCGCGCCGCAGGAGCTGAAGGCACTGGAAGTCGCGGATAGCGCCGAGCGTTTGAGGAATCTGGCGCAGATCATCACCGCGCTGGAAAATGGCGCCTGGCCGGAGAAGGCAAAGAAGGCGCTGCATGAGAAAGCTGCCGTGGGTTTGGGTAAAAATGCGGCGCCGACTCTTGGAATTACCGGCACCGGCGGCGCGGGGAAAAGCTCGCTGACCGACGAGCTGATCCGCCGCTTCCGCCTCGACCAGGACGACAGCCAGAAGATCGCCGTGATCTCGATCGATCCCTCGCGCAAGCGCACCGGCGGCGCGCTGCTGGGCGACCGCATCCGCATGAACGCGATCCAGCATCCCAACATCTACATGCGCTCGCTGGCCACCCGCGACACCGGTTCGGAAATCTCCAAGGCGCTGCCCGACGTGATCGCCGCCTGCAAGGTGGCCGGCTTCGACCTGATCGTGGTCGAGACTTCCGGCATCGGCCAGGGCGATGCGGCGATCGTGCCGCTGGTGGACGTCTCGCTCTACGTCATGACGCCGGAATTCGGCGCCGCATCGCAGCTGGAGAAGATCGACATGCTCGACTTCGCCGACTTCGTCGCCATCAACAAGTTCGACCGCAAGGGCGCCGAGGATGCGCTGCGCGACGTGCGCAAGCAGTACCAGCGCAACCGCGAGCGTTTCGGCGAGAAGCCGGACGACATGCCGGTGTTCGGCACCATGGCGGCGCGCTTCAACGACGACGGCGTCACCGCGCTCTACCAGGCGCTGGCACCACGGCTCGCTGAGCGCGGCCTCAAGTTCGCCGCGAGCCGCCTGCCGACGGTGGCCGTGAAGGCCTCCTCGGCCGGCCGCGCCATCGTTCCCGCGGAGCGCGTTCGCTACCTGGCGGAAATTGCCGACGCGCTGCGCGGCTATCACCGGCATGTCGCGGAACAGGCGGGTATCGCCCGCGAGCGCCAGTCGCTGAAGACCGCCAAGGGCATCTTCGACTCTTGCAAGAAGAATGCGAACGACTTCGACGAGCTGATCACCTGGAAGGACGGCCAGCTCACGCCGCATGCGCGCAAGCTGCTGGCGATGTGGCCGGACATGAAGAAGGCCTATGCCGGCGACGAGTACGTGGTGAAGATCCGCGACAAGGAAATCCGCACCGGCCTGGTTTTCGAGACCATGTCGGGCACCAAGATCCGCAAGGTGGTGCTGCCGCGCTTCGACGACGAAGGCGAACTGCTCAAGTTCCTCATGCGCGAGAACGTGCCCGGCTCCTTCCCCTACACCGCCGGCGTGTTCGCCTTCAAGCGCGAGAACGAGGACCCGACCCGCATGTTCGCCGGCGAAGGCGACGCCTTCCGCACCAACAAGCGCTTCCTGAAAGTTTCCGAAGGCATGCCGGCCAAACGCCTGTCCACCGCCTTCGACTCGGTTACGCTCTACGGCTGCGACCCCGACCCGCGTCCGGACATCTACGGCAAGATCGGCAATTCCGGCGTCTCGATCGCGACGCTGGACGACCTGAAAGTGCTGTACTCGGGCTTCGACCTGTGCGACCCGGCGACCTCGGTGTCGATGACCATCAACGGCCCGGCGCCGATGATGCTCGCCATGTTCCTCAACGCCGCCGTCGACCAGCAGATCGGCAAGTTCGTCACCGACAACAATCGCCAGCCGACCGAGGACGAAGCCGAGAAGATCCGCGAATGGACGCTCTCGTCGGTGCGCGGCACGGTGCAGGCCGACATCCTCAAGGAAGACCAGGGCCAGAACACCTGCATCTTCAGCACCGAGTTCGCGTTGAAGATGATGGGCGACATCGCCGAATTCTTCGTGCACAACCAGATCCGCAATTTCTACTCGGTGTCGATCTCCGGCTATCACATCGCCGAGGCCGGGGCCAACCCGATCAGCCAGCTCGCCTTCACCCTGGCCAACGGCTTCACCTACGTCGAAACCTACCTCGCGCGCGGCATGCACATCGACGACTTCGCGCCCAACCTGAGCTTCTTCTTCAGCAACGGCATGGACCCGGAGTACTCCGTGATCGGCCGTGTCGCGCGCCGCATCTGGGCCGTGGCGATGAAGAACAAGTACGGCGCCAACGAGCGTTCGCAAAAGCTGAAGTACCACATCCAGACGTCCGGCCGCAGCCTGCACGCGCAGGAGATGGACTTCAACGACATCCGCACCACGCTGCAGGCGCTGATCGCCATCTACGACAACTGCAACAGCCTGCACACCAACGCCTACGACGAGGCGATCACGACGCCGACCGAGGAATCGGTGCGCCGCGCCATGGCGATCCAGCTCGTCATCAACCGCGAATGGGGTGTGGCGAAAAACGAGAACCCCAACCAGGGCGCCTTCGTCATGGAAGAGCTGACCGACCTGGTCGAAGAGGCCGTGCTCAAGGAGTTCGAGGCCATCGCCAGCCGCGGCGGCGTGCTCGGCGCCATGGAAACCGGCTACCAGCGCGGCAAGATCCAGGAAGAGTCGATGCACTACGAGCACAAGAAGCACGACGGCTCCTACCCCATCATCGGCGTCAATACCTTCCTCAATCCCAAGGGCTCGGGCGTCGCCAGCGAGATTGAACTGGCGCGCTCGACCGACGACGAGAAGCAGTCACAGCTCACGCGCCTTGCCGATTTCCAGCAGCGCAACGCCGGCCAGGCCGAAGCCTGCCTGGCGAAGCTGCGCCAGGCCGTGATCGACAACGACAACGTCTTTGCCGTGATGATGGAAGCGGTGCGCCACTGTTCGCTGGGGCAGATCTCCAACGCGCTTTACCTGGTTGGCGGGCAGTACAGGCGCAGCATGTAGGACCATGGCGCCACCGCCACCGCCACCGCCACCGGTTCGGTGGCGGTGGCGGGCGAGTTGACCGACAATGCGCCATGCCGGATGTATTGCCGGTCAGCGGTGCCGGTAGAGTGCCGTCCCCGTGTCGAGCCCACCGCCCCGCGCCGCACTCCATGAGCCTCCATTCCCAAGTCGCCGTCGTCGCCCGTCTGGAAACGCAGTTCTACCTGCGCCAGCCGAGGCTGCTGCTCGCGGCGCTGGCCGTCGCGCTGATCCCGGCGATCTATGTCCTGATCTACCTGGCAAGCGTCTGGGATCCCGCCTCGCATACCGGGGCGCTGCCTGTCGCCCTGGTCAACCTGGATCGCGACGTGCACTACCGCGACCAGGTCTTCAACCTGGGCCAGGAGGTCACGGCCAAGCTCAAGTCGACGCATGGCTTTGGCTACATCGACCAGCCGGATGAGCAGGAAGCGCGGCGCCTGGTGCGCGACGGCAAGGTAGCGTTCGCGCTGATCATTCCGGCCGATTTCAGTTCCAACGCGGTTCCGGGGGCCGGCCGCGGCGCGGGGCGCCTGGCGGTGTACACCTCGGAAGGAAACAGTTACCAGAGCGCGAGCCTCGCCCGGCGTTTCGCGGAAGACCTCGGGCACGAGATCAACGAACGCCTCAACGAGCGGCGCTGGGCCCTGGTGTTGTCCAGCGCGGTCGGCTCGCAGCGCAGCGTGGAACGGCTCAACAAGGCGGTCGACCAGCTGAGCAAAGGGGCACACCAGCTTGTCGTCGGCATCGAGCAGGCGGCGAGCGGAGCGGACGCACTGCGTGGCGGGGCCGGCCGTCTCGACAGTGGCGTCGACGGTCTGGCGTCTGGGGTCAAAGAGATCGGCACGGCGCTGCGCACCCTGGATTCCAGGCAGCCCCCGGCGGCGGAACTCAACCGGCTCAAGGCCGGCGCCGAATCCCTGGTCGCGGGGCACGGCGAACTCAGCCAGGGCCTTGGGGAGCTGCAGGCGGGCAGCCAGCGCCTGAATGCGGGCGTGACGGCGTTTCGCGACGAGGCCCGGTCTGGCACTCTGCTCGGCGGATTGTTCTTCGGCGGTGCGGAAGAACTTGCCGAGGGGATGGGCAAGCTCGACTCCGGCCTGCAGGCGGCCATCGGCGCGCAGCGCAAGCTCGCCGATGGTGCCGTTCAGGTTAGCGAAGGCGTCGGCGCGCTGACCGGCGGCATGCAAAGCCAGGGAGCCGCCTTGCGCACGATGGTTTCCAGCCTGCCGGAGGATGGCCAGCTCGACGCCCTCGCCGCCGGCACCGGGGAATTGGCAAGCGGCGCTGCAGCGCTGGCCGAAGGCAATCGCAAGCTGAAGGCCGGGGCGCAACACCTCGATCTTGGCCTTGCGGTTCTGGCGGACGAACTTCCCGATTCGGTGGATGGCATGGGGGGAAGCGCGGAGGGCCTGGCCAATTCGGTGCGTCCCGAAGTCGAGATTGCTGCGGCGGTGCAGAACAATGGCAGCGCCTATGCGCCGAACATCATTCCGGCCGCGCTCTGGCTGGGAGCGGGCATCGCCGCCTTCCTGATCAATGTCCGTGTTGTGCCGCGTGAGGCGAAGGGGTTTTCGCGCTTCGCCCAGTTCCTGGGCAAGATCGCCGTCCCGTCCCTCGTGGTATTGCTGCAGGTTCTGCTGGTGATCCTGTCGGTACTGCTGGTGCTGCAGATGCAGGTGGTCGATATCGCGGCGTTGAGCCTGACGCTGGCGGTGTCGGCATTGACCTTCCTGATCATCGTTTTCGCGCTCACCCGCGCCCTCGGGGATGCCGGCAAGGCCTTGTCGATACTCTTCCTTGCCGTGCAACTGTCATCCTCCGGAGGCATCATCCCGGTCGAGCTCAGCGGCGGCGTATTCATGGACATCAGCCCGTGGCTGCCCCTGACCTGGGTGGTCAAGGCCATCAAGGCGTCCATGTTCGGTGCCTTCGACCATGCCTGGCAGTTCCCGCTGCTGCTGGTCGCGCTATCCGGCCTCGCCGCCACCGTCATGGCCTGCACCGTCGGCAAATGGCGCTACGTCGAACAGGCCTCGATTCGTCCGTCGGTGAATTTCTAGTGTAGTGTTGCATTCTGTTTAGAACTTAAGCGGCTGTTGGCGCGAATGACCTTCTGCAGGATGTCGCGAGCGCTCTTGGTCCAGATGAACGGC
>JBIKLV010000089.1:0-15072 GCA_044359585.1 Sulfuritalea sp.
ATCGAGGCGCGATGCCATGCGAGCGCCCACTTCGCGGGCGAGCGCAGCGGCCGAATCGTATGACTTGGCCGCTAGGGCGAAGTCCTGGCGCACGACATCAGGCGGCGTGCAGCCCCAAGCGCGCGAACAGCGCTTCGTCGCGCCCCGCTTCCGGGTTGTCGGCGGTCAGCAACTTGTCGCCGTAGAAGATCGAATTGGCGCCGGCGAGGAAGCACAGCGCCTGCAATTCGTCGCTCATTTCCTGCCGACCGGCCGACAGCCGCACCAATGAAGTCGGCATGATGATGCGCGCCACGGCGATGGTGCGCACGAATTCGAAGGGATCCAGCGGCGGCGCGTTTTCCAGCGGCGTGCCGGGCATCGGCACCAGCTGGTTGATCGGCACCGATTCCGGCGGCGGCGTCAGGTTGGCCAGTTCCGCCAGGAGCGATGCGCGCGCGCGGCGCGTCTCGCCCATGCCGACGATGCCGCCGCAGCAGACCTTGATGCCCGCCTCGCGAACCTGGCCCAGCGTGTCGAAACGGTCCTGCTGGCTGTGGGTGCTGATCACCTTGCCGTAGAACTCGGGCGCGGTATCCAGGTTGTGGTTGTAGTAGTCGAGCCCGGCCGCCTTGAGGCGCTCGGCCTGGCCAGCCTTGAGCATTCCCAAGGTAACGCAGGTTTCCATGCCCAGCGCCTTGACCGCACCGATCATGGTCGCCACGCGGTCGAGGTCCTTGTCCTTCGGCCCGCGCCAGGCGGCACCCATGCAGAAGCGCGTGGCGCCCTTGTCCTTGGCCGCCTTGGCTGCGGTCACGACTTCTTCGACATCGAGCAGCGCCTCGCGCTCGGCCTCGCCGTGGTGCGCCGATTGCGAGCAATAGCCGCAGTCCTCGGAGCAGCCGCCGGTCTTGATCGAGAGCAGGGTCGATAGCTGGACCGCGTTGGGGGTGTGGTTCTCGCGGTGCACTTCCTGGGCGCGGAACAGCAGGTCATTGAAGGGCAGCTCGAACAGGGCAACCAGGGCATCGGTGCTCCAGCGCAGGGCGGGAACCGGCGTCGCGGCATGGACTTGGGCAGCGGGTTGGGCAGCGGGTTGGGCAGTGCGGGTGGCAGTCATCGCAGGGGACTCGCTAGAATGCGGGGAGGCGCGAATCTTGGTGGAAGGAGCCCGGCTTGTCAATTGCAGCCAGTGTTGCAGCCAATTTGGCCAAGGCCCTGCGCCACGGCGTCGCCGCCGTCCTGCCGCAGGATTGCCTGCTGTGCCGCGCCGCCGCCGGCGACAGCCTGCTCTGCCCGGCGTGTGCCGACACCCTGCCACGCCTGTCGGCCGAATGCTGTCCCGTCTGCGCGCTGCCGACGCCGGGCGCACAAACCTGCGGTGCCTGCCTCCGACACCCGCCGCATTTCGACGCCACGCGCGCCGTCTTCCGCTACGAGTTCCCGCTCGATCGCCTGGTGCAGTCACTGAAGTACGCGCACCGTCTCGCCAGCGCCGACTTCCTCGGCCGCGAACTGGACCGCTTGCCCCTGCCTTCGCCTGCACCCGACCTGATCCTGCCGGTTCCGCTCGCGGCGCTGCGACTGGCCGAGCGCGGCTTCAACCAGGCGCTCGAACTTGCCCGGCCGCTGGCGCGATCCTGCGCCGCCCCGCTGGAGATTCGCCATGTACGCCGTCACCGCGACACGTCGCCGCAAGCCAGCCTGCCCTGGAAGGAACGGGCGCATAACATCCGCCACGCCTTCGAATGCGACATCGACCTCGCCGGCAAGAACGTGCTGGTGGTTGACGACGTCATGACCACCGGCGCCACGCTCGACGAACTGGCACGCACGCTGAAGGCGCACGGCGCGGCAAGGGTGGAAAACCGCGTGCTGGCGCGGGCGCTGAAGGACTGAACGACGGTACTGACGTTACAATCGGCGCTCATCCGTTGCGAGGCATCCCATGGCATTACGCGATCCGGTCGACAGGAACATCTTGCGCATGGAAGCGCGTCGCTTCGCCACACGCTGCGACGGCCAGGTCTCCCTGCTCGAACGCGCCGACACCCTGCGCGAAGTGGCGCGCCTGGCCACCCTGGTCACCCTGCCCTTCTCGCTTTCCAGCGATGACACGGCACGCGACGCGCTGCGAATGGTACAGATGCGCGCCGAGGACCGCGCGCGGGAACTGATCCAGGAACAGTTGCAGCACTTTGCGCGCGCCGACGAAAACCAGCGTGAAAAACTCAGGCGCACCATGCAGGACGCCTGGGCCAACCTAACCGGACCGCTGGGACACCTGCGTACCTGGGCGCAAAGCAAGCTTGTCGCCGCAGAGCAGCAGAACGACTGAGCGGCTGTGAAGAATTCATCGCCGCTCGATTTCGGTACTCGTCACCACGGCGAAGGCCGGGATCCAGCCCGTCTATCTGAGTGTTTTAATGGATGTCAGTGGTACTAACTGGATTCCGGCTTTCGCCGGAATAGCCTGCCCCGGACTCGATCCGGGGACGAATGGGCGGCCCGTGCCAATTGATTCACAGGCTCTGAGCGACGGCAGGCCGCCACGCTGATCGCTTAGCGCAAACGCTGTTCCACGTGCTGCGCCAGATCGGCCGGCAGGCCGAGAAGGCTGCGCGCCTTCTGATAGGCATCGCGCGCCTCGGGGCCCTTGCCCGCGGCATCGAGCGCAATGCCCAGCCCCGCCCACCAGCGACCTTCGCCGGGAGCCAGCCGCGTCGCGGCCTGGTAGTGGGCGACGGCTTCGGCGGAACGTCCGGCGCGATTCATCAGCGCACCGGCGAAACCCTGGTACTCGGCGCTGCGCTCGCCCGCCGTCGCATGCTTCTGCAGGGTCTCCAGGGCAGCCGCGGCCTGGTTGCGCTCGACCTGCAGGCGGGCCAGCGCCAGCACCGACGGCAGGCGTGCCGCTGCGATGTCCGTGCCCTTGCGCAGGACATCCTCCGCTTCGTCGTAGCGCCGCGCTTCGATCAGCAATGCCGCCAGCGCCTGGCGTGCGCCGGCATGCTCGGCCTGGTCCGCCAGGGCCGCCCGATAGATACCGACGGCTTCATCCGCGAGCCCCTGGCGCGCAGCCGCGAGACCGCGTCGATAACCGGCTTCGGCACGTTCGGCCGCGCTCGGCTGGCGCAACTGCTTTTCGATGAGCGGCTCGGCCGCTACCGGCGCCGCCTTGGCCGCGACGCCGGGCGCAGGCCGGGTCGTCGGCTCGGCTGGCCGGGAAGTCGGCGCTGACGCCACGGTAGCGACCGCCGGAGGCGTTCGCGGCACAGCCTTCGGTGTGCCCGCGGATTCCTTGCGCGCGGACTCCGGCTTCACCTCCGGAAGTGCGACCAATGCATCGGCCATCCGCAACGTGGGCACGGCCACCACCGGGGCGGGAGCCGGCACGGCAGGGGCCGCGACGGGCTCCGGCGCGGGCAGGGCTGCGGCAACTGAGGGTTCCGCCACCACGGTCGGCGTCGCGGCACTCGGTGCCGCTGCAACCACCGGGGGCGGAACGACGACCGGTGGCGGCGCGACCGACACCGGCGCCACCGCGGAGGGCTGCGGACCGGAATTATGCATGGCGTACCACGCCGCGACACCGAGCACGACCAAGGCCAGAGTCGCGAGCAGCAGGCGCGGCAGGACCGGTCGCGTTTCCTGGTGGGCTGCCAGCGGCGTCACCGCAGCGGGCAAGGCGGCCCTTTCGCCGTCGCCGACGCGGCGGGCATCAAGGTCGCGCAGCATCTTGTTGACCAGGCTCATTGAACTACCCTCCCCCCGTTCCACGGCTGGCACTGCATTGCCAGCCGGCTGCGGCGGCGCGGAGCAGTGCTCCGCGAAACCCCGCCTCCGCCCCCCTCGCCAAGCGAGGGGGTGATGGCGGTTCGCCGCTGCGCGGCTCCGTTGATTGGCTGCGCCCCCCTTGGGGTCCCCCAAGGGGACTTCCTTCGGGGCGCGGCCCAGCGGCGGGGCGCGCTCACCATCCCTGCCACCAGTACAAGGCCGGCAGGCCTTCGGTATCGCGGCCGGCCAGCTTGACATGGCTGCGGCTGACGCGCGTCTTGCCCTCGCCGTAGGCCAGCAGCAGCGACTTGTGCGCCAGTACGTTGACCAGCCGCGGCGTGCCGCTCGACAGCCGATACAGCAGGCGCACGCTGGCCGGCGGAAATACGTCGCCGTCGCGATGTCCGGCGACGCGCAGGCGATGGGCAAGGTAGTGCCCGGCTTCCTGCTGGCGCAGGCCCGGCATCCGGTAATGGAACACGATGCGTTGGCGCAGTTGGCGCACGGCGGGATTGGCCAGCTTCTGGTCCAGCTCGGGCTGGCCGAACATCACCACCTGCAGCAGCTTTCGCTTCTCCGTTTCGAGGTTGGACAGCAGGCGCAAGGCTTCCAGGCTTTCCAGCGGCATCGACTGCGCCTCGTCGATGCAGATCACCACGTGCTTGCCCCTGGCCGCCATCTCCAGAAGATGACGATTGAATTCCTTCATCAGGAGGAACTCGTGGTCCAGCCCCGGCAACTTGATCCCGAGTTCCTCGGCAATCGCGATCAGCAGGACGCGAGGCTCCAGCATCGGATTGGGCAGGTAGGCGACCACATGGTCTTCGCCCAGGGTGGCCAGGAAGCGCCGGCACAGCAGCGTCTTGCCGGTGCCGACCTCGCCCGTGATCTTGATGAAACCCTCGCCCGTGTCGAGGCCGATCAGCAGGGTGTTGAGCGCTTCCTGGTGGGCGTCGGCCGAATAGATGAAGCTGGTGTCCGGCGTGATGCCGAACGGCATCTCGTGGAGACCGAAGTGCTTGAGGTACATCTGGCGTATGCCGGCGTGGCTCGCGCGCGGCTCGTCCTACTGCGCGGGCAGGCCGCCCGGATAGCCTTTCACGCGCTCCTGCACATCCTTGATGTCCTGCGCCCAGGCGCGGTCGCTGTCGATCAGCGTCGGCTTGATCAGTATCACCAGTTCGCGCTTGCGCAGTGCCGATGCTCTCTGGCCCAGCGCGTTGGCCAGGAAACCGCTGGAGCCGGGCAGTTGCGAACGATCGGAAGAAGACTCCTGGCGCATCAGGCCGCCGATGGCGACGATGTTGCCGTCCTGGACACGAACCACGCTGTCGGTTTCGTTGATGCGGCTCACGGCGAGCGGCAGGTTGATGATGCCGGTAGCACCGCCCAGGTCGATCACCTTGTTGCTTTCGGTGATGGTCGTCACCGCCGGATGCACGTGCAGGATGATGTTGCCTTCCTCGTCGATCTGCGGCGTCACGTCGAGCGAGATGCCGGAGAACATCGACTGGAACTGCGGCGTGACGGTGGCCGGGCCGGTGGTGCCGGCCGCGGTGGTGGTGCCCGCGCTGACCGTGAGGTTGGTGACGAAGATGCCGTCGTCGCCGACCTTGAGCACCGCCTTCTGGTTGTTCAGCGTGGCGATGCGTGGCGACGACAGCACCGAGACGCTACCCTGGCTTTCGAGGAAGTTGAGCAGCGCGGCGAAGTTCGAGGTCTGGAAGGCGAGGCCGATGAAACCCTTGCCCAGCGTCGAAGCGGCGATCGAACCGAGTTGGCCGGGCGTCACGGACAGCAGCGGCGCCGTCGCCGTACCTATGGTTTGCGCCGTGGCGCCGACGCCGACAGTGGCGCCCGACTGCGCGATGCCGATGCCTGTGCGGCTGTTCGGCCCGCTCTTGAAGGCACCCCAGTTGACGCCGGACTGGAAATCCTCGGACAGGGTGACGTCGATGATCTTGGCTTCCAGCATCACCTGCCGTTCGGCGACCAGTTGCGTGGCCTTGAGGTACTTCTCGACGTTGCGCAGTTCGTTGGGCAGGGCGCGCACCAGGACCACGCCCGAGGAGGGATTGACCACCACGCTGCGCCCTTCGGCGGTGCCGACGATGGTCGCCAGCGCGCGGCTCAGGTCGCCCCAGAAATCGCTGACCGAGGTCATGCTGACGCGACTGGTATCGGAACCGGCGGCAGACGTCGCGGTACCGGTTCCGGCCGGCAGGGTCTGGCCCGCGGCCGGCGTCGAAGTGGTGCCGCCGCCACCCGTGGTGCCGGTGGTCGCCATCGCGTTGCCGGACACGCGCAGTACGCTGCTGCCGTGACGCTGGCTGGACAGGTAGTTAATCTGGAAGACGCGGGTCTTGACGGTATTCGGTTCGATGAAGATGCGCTTGCCCTGCAGGCGGTATTCGTAACCGTAGAGCTCACGTATCGTCTCTAGCGCCTCGATCACCGTGACATCCTTCAGGTTCACCGTAAGGCTGCCGCTGACGTCCGGCGGAAGCAGCATGCTGTAGCGCGTGCCTGAAACCAGTGCCATGAAAACCTGCGTGGCGGGGGCATTGACCACCGAGAGGTCGAAGCGCGGCTCCACCGCGGCGGCGTCCGCAGTCGCCGGTGGCGCCAGAGGCGGCATCAGTGACTTGTCGGCGACCTCGGCCGGCGGCGCCTTGCGTTCGGTCGCCGATTTCAGCAGGACATCGTTGATCTGCCCCTGCACATCGCTGCCGCGTTGCGGCGCGGCGCAGCCGGCGAGGACCGCGGCGACGAGCAGCGCGCAGCACACATGGATGATTGTTCTCGTGGTCGTCATTGCGTGGTTCCCGTCGTGCGCCGCTTTGCGGCAACCGTCTTGCTTGCTGGCACTTTTTCGATAGCCGGCATGACCTTGATGATTTCGCGTCCGCCCGGCCCCTTCAGTACCACTTCACTCTCGCTGATCTTCTGCACCCGCTTGTCGCCGACCATGTCGCCGACCGAAACATACTTGCCGTTGATCACGGCCGCAGACTTGCCACCCGGCCGCAGGATCACAGTCTGCACACCGCTCTCGACCGGCATGGCGAGACTGCCGGCCGCCTCGGGCGCCATCACGGCCGCCGCCGGGCGCGTCGGGTCCGGCACCTGCGCAATGGCGCCACCGACCGCTGCCAGTGCGGCAAGGAGGAAACCATGCAAGACGAGGCGCATCATACGACCAACCAGTTCCGGTCAAGGCTCAGGGTGTACACACGCAGCACCATGACATTGCGCGGGTACTTTTCCACGCTGAAGCTGACGCTGTTCCACATCAGTTGTTGCGGCATCCGTTCAATCTCCGCAAGATAACCCAGCAAGTCGTTGTAACTGCCCGCCAGGCGAATTTCCATGCCGTGCTGGTAAATGCCGTCGCCACCGACCGGGGTGGCATCCGCGGCGACCGCCTTGCCCTTGCCGGCTGCCGGCTCGGTCGTTCCGGGGGTACCCACCTGCGTCACCGGCAGGGTCTTGAGACCGAGCAGTTCGATCGACCGGCGTGCCAGAAGGCCTTCGAGGAAGGCCTGCATGCGGGCCGGTGGCACCATTCCCGACTCGAACGTCGCCAGGCGTCCGCCCACGGTCGCCAGTTCCTGTTTGATCTGCGCCAGGCGCTGCCGGCTGCCGGCATCCGGGTCGGCGTTCTGCGCCGCCAGCACGGCCAACCGGGCCTGTTGCACCACGAGGTCGGCACGCGCCGCCGCCTCGATCCTGCCGGCGCCGCGCGCCTTGAGCAGCAAGGGCTCGACCGCAAAGCTGTAAAGCAGGAAGGCACCGCCGAATACCACGGCGAAGGCCACGATGGCGCGTTCGCGCCGGCTCAGCGCGGCGAACTTCGTCGACCACTGCGACCAGTTGGCGGCCAGCGCGCTCATGGCTTTGCCTCCTTCGCCTCGGCCAGTTTCGGCATCAGCACGAAATCGATGGGACGCGGCGCAAGAGTCGGCGCTGGCGACACGGCGGTCGCCTGGCCGACCGGCCGCAAGACTGGCGTCGGCTCGGCACGGTTCATGGTCAGGGACGCGAAGCTGCGGCCCTGAAAGGCCTTTTCGCCGCCCAAGCGCCGGATGTAGTCCGGCAACGCCGCGGCGTCAAGCATGCTGCCGCGAATTTCCATGTCCCAGCCGCCGGGCCCGATGGCAAAGCCCGTAAGCCAGAGTCCCTCAGGTACCTGGCGGGCGAGGCCGCGCAGATGCTCGGCAAAACCGCCGGTGCTGCCGACGGCGCCACTCTCCAGCAGCTGGGCGATTTCGCCGCGACGACGCAGCTGGGCTTCGGCGCTGGCAACTTCGGCAATCAGTTGCGGATTGGCCTGGCGACCGGCCGCCTTGGTCGCCAGATCGACGGCATCCTTCGCCACCTTGAGCTGGGTTTCCGCGGAAGCCGCGGCTTCCGCCCGGGTGGCGGCATCGCGCCAGGCCCAGCCGCCGGCCAGCGCCACTACGCCATAGAGCACGGCGGCGGCGAGCAGTACGTTGCCCAGCGTCAGCAGTTCCCGCTGCTTGAGGAAGCGCGGATGGTAGAGGTTGATCTGGGCACTCATGCCGCCACCTCGTCGCGCAGCGCGGCGCCGATCGCGCGCAGGCACTGGAACTGGCGCAAGGGATCGCGCAGGGCCGGCACCGCGCCCATGTCCAGTACCGCCGAAAGTTCCAGCGGCGCGACAGTCACGGTGACGTTGGCGCGCAGGTAGTCGAGGAAGCCATCGACGCCAGGTATCGGCGCCACCAGCAGCCGCGCCAGCGGCACGCTGCTGAAGGCGCGATCGAAATTGTCGAGCGAGCGCTGCACGTCGAGCGCGATGCGTTCGAACAGGTTGGCGCGGCGCTCCTCGTCGGCGACCTGCAACTGGCGCGCGGCGATGTCCACGTGGCGTACCACCAGCAACTCGCCGCCACGGGTGAAGGTCAGCAGCCCGGAATCGTCGTCGAACACCAGGGTGGCGAGACCGCGCCCGTCCTGCTCGAACAGCGCGGCCAGGTTGCGCTGTGACATTTCCGGCAGGTCGATCGCCGCCAGCGGCACCTTCGCCGACTGGAAGGCCTGCACGAGCGGCGCCACGGTCGACTCCGGCGACAGCGCGGCGAATACCTGCGGCGTGCCGCGATCGGTCGGAATCGGCAGCATGTCGATCGCCGCCGTCTCGACCGGGAACTCGACCTGGTCCTTGACTTTCCAGCGCAGAACTTCGCGCGCCTCGTCCGCCGCACCGGGAACGGCGTCGGTCTGGACCAGCTGGTAGCTGCCGTGCGCCAGCAGCGCGGTACACCGATAACGGTCGAGCTTCAGCGACTTCTTCAAGGCGCCCAAGGTCGCCGCGGTATCCGCGCCCTTTTCCACGGAGTCGGCCAGCAGCACGCGTGGCTGGCGGCCAGCCTCCCGGTGCAGGTGCACCAGGTCGACGCGCTCCGGCCGCAGGACCACGGACAGCCAGCCCGGCTCGCTACTCGATTTGAAAAAGTTTCTCACTGGACGCATGGGTTCCCATTTTTTTTTCTGACTATACTGACCATGGACGATCGCGAAAGCCTTGATATCAAGGGGGAAGGGCAGGCATTTGGACCCTTCGTCGCGCTATTTCGGGAACCGCCGTGCCGCCAACGACCGAAGGAAGTCCCTGTGGGGCACCGTCCCAGGGGATACCGCTACACATAACTCTTGCCGGTGCCGCGACGGTTTCAATAGCGTTCGCGCAGGTAAATGTAGGGCGCCTTGGGCGAACCGAACTTGATCCGCGCCAGAGGAGCCTTGTCGAAGCCGGCGCCGCACCAGTTGCCCAGCAGGTAAGACAGCGAAGCCGCGACCGGCGCCGGGCTGGGACCGTTGCTCCAGGCCGCGAGGCAGACATTGGCCGCCGCGGTGCCGGTGCCGAGGTCGAGCGCGATATCGGCACTGCCGGGCAGGGTCGGCTTGTCGAGGAGAACATCCCAGACCCCGCCACCGCGCAAGGCCACCGACGTTACGCTGGAGCCGAGTCCCGCCGGGTTGCGATTGCCGACCGCCACAGCAGCGGTCGGTATCACGGTGCAGGTATCCGCCAGGTTGGGCTTCCAACTGCTGCCGTCATGGTATTCCGCCAGCAGCGGCACCCGCAGCGGCAACAGGTCCGACCCATAGGCGCCCTGCAGGCGCAGGCGTCCGCTGCGCAGCGTCGTGCTGCCCTCGGCGCCTGTGCTCGAATTGATGCTGCCGGCGGTGGCCCGGATCGCCAGCAGATAAGGCGCGGTGGTCTTGCTGGCGAAGCGGTAATTCACGGCCTGGCTGCGCTTGCCAAGCACGAAATCGGTGGCCAGCAGCGTGTTGTTGGCCAACGTGCCGGGACCGGCCGCGACATCTGACAGGGTGACATCCTGAGCCCAGGTCGCGCCCGCGTAGTTCGCCGTGTTGGTGGCGTCGGTGGCGTCGCCGCCAGTGCGCTTGGCCTTGACCTCGACCGTGAATGGCTGGCCGGCCAGCACGGGCGCTGCGAGCCCGCCATAGGTGAAACTGCCGCAGCCGTGGCTGACGATGGTGTCGAAATAGCCGGGAATGAACGGACCGACCGCCGCCAGGCTACCGCTGACGTTGAGCCCGGACCCCAGGTAGTTGCTGGCGCTGGCGCCAAGATCGATGGTGCCGACTTCGTTCCAGGTCAGGTTGGTGACCGACACGCCGGCGGCGAAGGCGGAGGCCGCGCTGCTGATCGCCGTGGCGTTGCCGAGGCCGGGCACGGGATTGGACGAGGTCAGGGTGGCGCCCGCCGGCACTGATTCCTGGCCAAAGTTGGGCGTCGTCGCGCCGCCGCTGGTGCGCGCGGTCACCGTGGTGGCGAACGGTGTGCCGGCGATGAAAGGTGGTGCGGGCACGGCAACCTGAAAACTGGCCGGCGCCGTGACGAAGGCATTGGTCGAGCCCGCCAGCGGCGTCAGCAGCAGGCCGCCCGCCGCCTTGCTGGCATTGATGGTGATCTGCCCGGCATCGCGATAGCTGAAGGTGTGCCTCGCATTGCCGTTGGCGTCGAAGAACAGTGTTACCGCACTGGAACCCGGCGCCACCGAGATCGCCGGCTGCGCCACGCCGCCGAGGTTGTAGGGCGTGATGTCGAGCCGGTTGCCGGCGCTGCAGGTGCCCGGGTTGTTGCAGGTGTAGCCGAAGTTGACCGTGCCCGATGCGGTCAATGCCGCCTCGCAGGCCTTGGTCGTGGTGCTGGTCCTTACCGCGCGCAGGTAATAGGTGGCGGACGTGTTGCCCGCCGTCTGCGCCGGTATGGTTACCACCGCACCATCGGCCGCGCTGGAAAAAATGAAACCGGCATCGACGTAGACCAGGCTGCAGCTCGCGTTGTTTGCACCCATGTTGAAGCAGGTCCAGGGCGTTGTCGGCAGCACCGAGAGAGCGCTGGTTTCCAGTGTGGCTGTCTGCGCCGTTGTAACCGGAACGCCGACCGCGACGCTGCTGCTGCCGGCACCGATGACGAAGGGCACCGTGGCGATCACCACATTGCCCACGTCCTTGGCCACCACGTTACCGGTCAGCCCTGTCGTGTAGGGAGTACAACTTGCCGGCGATCCGGCGTCCGCCGTGGCGCAGGCGATAACCGTAACCGATGCGGGGAGGCAGGTCACTGCCGTTCCGGGGTGGTCGAGGCGCACATGATGTAGCGACAACCCGCTGCTGGGGCGCAACGCAATGCTTAGGAAGGCATTGATCGAACTGGTGACTGTCGCGGTGGTGTTGCCGGTGGGCGCGGCAAGCGACATGGTCCCGTCCCAGACCCCGAAACCACCACCGTTGCCGCTGGTGGAACCACTATCGTGGCGCTCTACGATGCCGGCCAGGTTGGCATTGGTCTGGCCGCTGAATGCCACCGCCGAGCTATCGTTGTCTCGCGTCACCGCCTGTACCACCCGGGTGCCGGCGATCGTGGTGGTGATGCCGGTGACGGACACCGAAGTACTGGCCGCCGCCTTGACCCCGCCGCCGGTGATGTCCCAGGGATTGCCGGAATTGGCGGCGCCGCGATAGGTAAAGATCCGCGCGTACATGTGGTCGGTGGTTCCCGACAGCACCGGGCCGGGCATTGACGTCGACGTCGCGCGGGCCCAAAACGCCGTGAGCCGGGTTCCTGCAGCACCGGCACCGGTGGCCTGCGGACTGTTTGTCACGGCGGCAAAACCGTTGGCGACGGCAAGCGCAACCGGCTGGCCGCCAGTGCTCTCGACAAACAGCAGGGCGATGTCATCCACCGCGTGCGCCGGCCAGTTGAGGCCGGTGACGGCCGCCGCGCCCAGTGCCCCGAACACCGGCACGGTCGCCGCCTGCGGCTTGAGCGCGACGCTGAGGAAGGCATTGATCGAATTCGTGACAGTGGCGGTGGTGTTGCCGGTAGCGCTGGCACTGCCCTTGTAGCCGTCCCACACCGCAAAGCCGCCACCCTGGCCGGTCGTCGTGCCCGCATCGCTGCGCTCGGCAATACCGGTAAGCGCCGCGTTGGCTTGGGCGCTGAAGAATGCCGCAGTGCTGTCGATATCGCGCGCAACGGCCTGCACGATGAGCGTGTCGGCCACGGTAGTGGTGATGCCAGTCACCGACACCGCGGTGCTGGCCACCGCCTTGACGCCGCCGCCGGTGACATCCCATGGATCACCTGCCGTGGCTGCGCCACGGTAGGTAATGATCCGGGCGTAGATGTGGCTGTTGCCGATGGCCGGGACGGTCACCGTCGGCGCCGCCATCGCGGCCGACGTGGCGCGCGCCCAGAACACGGTGAGCCGAGTTCCCGTCGTTACCGGGGGCGGCGAGCCGGCGGCCTGCGGGCTGTTCAACACTGGGGCGAAACCGGCAGGAACGCTCAGGTTAACTACTTCGCCGGCGCCGCTTTCGACGAACAGCAGCGCGACATCGTTGGTGGCATGGGCCGGCCACGCGGGACTGACGCTGGTTGCATTGCTGACCGCCGTGCCGGCCGCCTGGTAGGCCGGCCCAGCTTGCGGCTTGAGGGCGATGGTTAGGAAGGCGTTGATCGAACTGGTGACATTGGCCGTGGTGTTGCCGGTCGGCCCCGCCGCCACCTTGACCCCGGTCCAAATGCCGAGCCCGCCACCGTTGCCGTTGGCGATACCGGCATCCAGCCGCTCGGTGATGCCAGTCAGGTTGACGTTGGTCTCAGCGCTGAAGGCAGCCGCCGCATTGTCGTTGTCGCGCGCCACGGCCTGCACCACCAGTGCGTTGGGCACCGTTGTGGTGACACCGGTAACGGTGACCGAAGTGCTGGCAGCGGCCTTGACACCGCCCGCCGTGGCGTCGATAGGATTGCCGTTGTTGATTACGCCGCGAAAGGTAAGCATGCGGGCATAAACGTGGTCGCTCGGCGTATCCAGCACCGGCGCTGCCATGGCGGCCGACGTGGCGCGCGCCCAGAACACCGTGAGCCGTGTTCCGGCGGTACCCGCCCCCGTTGCCTGCGGGCTGTTGGTGACCGGCACGAAACCGTTGGCAATCCCCAAGGTCACTGCTTGGCCGCCGGTGCTCTCGACAAAAAGCAAGGCGACGTCGCCCTCGGCGTGGGTCGCCCACGGTACGGTGAGACCGGCCGACGTAGTACCGCTGATCGCGTTGCCGCCCACCTGGAAGGTCACTGCGGCGAAGGCGCTGCTCCCTGCAACAAACAAGAATACCCCCAGCATAAGCAGAAGCAGGCGGACGTGGCGATCCAGGACAGGATGCAGGAGCGCATGGCAGGTAACGGGGGTCGCGGCGGAGTTCATCCTGATCATCGGCAATCGGTCAAAAGTCGGCGCTGGCGGTACGGCGGGAAGGACCACCTTGCATAGTCTGCACCATTCCGCCGTGCGGCTCCAAGGAGAAATTTGGCGCGGCCGCCATCAGAAAACAGCGTCGAGCCGGCGTTCGATGTAGCGATTGCCGGGGTTGGTGATGTTGGGGCATCTCGGCTCGGCGGCGTTGGGCTCGGTGCAGGCCGTCGATTGCAGCCGGTAGGTGGTCGGGCCGCCATGGGCGCCAGGGTCGGGAACTGCGACGCAGGTAACGGTGATGGTGAATCCAGAGAGCGTCGCCGCCGCCGGCGAGAACGATGTGGGTGTCGCCACGCAGGAGCCGTCGCGCAATTGGCGATACAGGCCCCACTCGATTCCCGTCCGCGCCGCATGGTAAGCGCGCGCGCCCTGCACGTCGAGCGCCGAGCCGATCTGCTGGCTGGTGGAAATGCTCAGGATGAAGGCGCCCAGCGCCGCCAGCACGACGAGGATGAAAATCGCCGAGACGATGGCGAAGCCGCGAATCTTCGAGGCCGGGGTTCTCATGGCGCGTTGTCCACGTGAATCTGCTGCACCAGGGTCGCGCTTTCGCCGCTGGGCGTATCGGTCAGGGTCAGCCGCACCAGCAGCAGGCCGTTGCGGCCGGTCGCAGCGGAGGCATAATCGATGGTGCACGTGGCCTTGGGCTCCGCCGTGACGGAGCCGGCGAGTACCGCGCCGGTGCCCGCGCAGACCGAGGGCGTGGCAAGGCTGCAGCCGGCGAAACGGGTCAGGACACCACCGGTGCAGGTGTAGCGCACTACCAGGTCGGTGGCGCCGACCACCTGGAAACGCGCGGTAGGCGATGGCAGCGGCGGCAACTGCGCAGGAAACGGATTCGCAACCAGCGGCACCGGGTTGACGGTGATCGCCACCGCGCCGGAAACCGTGGCGATGTTGCCGCCGGCATAGGCATCGGCCGGGGCATAGCCCGCGCCGAAGTTATAGACCACGATGCGGTCGCCGCCGGTGATCGCCGGCATCGGCCCCAGCACATCGAAATCGAGCTCCGAGGCGGTTTCCACCCCGGGTGTGCAGTCGACATCCGTGGTGAAAAGGAAGTTGCCGCAGGTCGACCCGTCGCCATCCGCGCGATAGCGGCCGCCCGCCCTGGTCATGACGAACTCGAAGCCATTGGCCACCGTGCGCAGGCTGTTGGGCAGGGCCAAACGCACGTCGCGCGTCATGCGCCGCAGCGCGACGTCGGCCACGTCGGTGAGTTCGGCGCGGCGCACCGAATCGGCATAGCCCTCGACCGGCTTGGCGATGAACACGGCGACGATGCCGGCGACGATGCCGGTGATGACGATGGCGACGATCGCCTCGATCAGGGTGAATCCAGCTTCGAATCGGTGAGCGGCGGTCGTCATGGCAGCAGGTTTGGCGAATGGCGGGTGCGGTAACCCTGCAGCTGTATCGTCTCGCCGGGGCCGGTCACCGTCACCGTGACCAGCAGCGATTCGGTCGCCGCGATGCCGTTGAGCGCGGCCTGCGCCACGGTGAC